>NZ_JAAITI010000001.1 GCF_013304735.1 Blautia luti | reverse complement strand
TTTTTATTCCGCTTTTTTGATTTGAACCTTGGAAAACCTGTTTTCAGCTGTTTGAAAAAGTTCTGAAATGCCATATCAAGGTGCCTGAGCGATTGTTGTAATGCGATACTATCTACTTCCTTTAAAAATCCGTATTCTTCCGTTTTCTTCATTGCAGCCATTTCTTTTGCACAAATAGTATATGTTACATTGGTCTTGTTCTCCTCATACTGCCTGATTTTTCTATCAAGCCAATGATTATATACCATTCTCACACATCCAAAAGTCTTAGCAAACAAAATCTTCTGCTCATCATTGGGATATATTCTGAATTTATATGCTCTGTTTGCCACCATGCCACTTCCTTTTCCTAGAAAAATCATCTACGATACTCGACCACAATCACAAGATGATAGTATAGTAAGAATGCTAAATGTGCGTTATTATCTAAATTTATTGTATTTTAATTTTTATTTTTATTATTCGACTAAATATACTATACTATGATTAGGATACTCTATCAAGTAGGTAACAGACGCAATTCATCTCCCACCTTAGAGGTTGGAGTCTTCTTGCTAGAAGAGGATAAAACTGAATGCAACTACGATACAGAACAGTGTACCACAGAGATCTACGATGGTTGCTCCGGTATCAGCGGAAATGATCACTTCCGGTCCGATATTAAATACAACCATCACTGCAAAAACAGCTCCGATGATCTTGGATACCAGATACAGCGGTGTGGTGGTAAACGCTCGTGTCAGATAATGATTCTTACGGATCCACTCCGGTTTTGCAAAGTAATCATAGGTACTCATGATTGCAGATACGATCAGGATAACTACGATAATGTAGCTTAAGCTTCCTCCGAACAGACCTTTGATCCAGCTTTTCAGGAAATTCAACAATGTAGTAAAGGATTCTCCCTGAGGGATTGGCACCAGAAACATCAGAATACCGAATGCGGAACCAATTTGTCGTAGAAGTAAAAGCTGTCAAAGTTTCCGTCTTCTTTATACACAACGGAAAGCGCGGTAGTTGCCGCGCAGGTGGCCGCGATAGTCGGGAAGGTAAATACCGGAAGACCGGCTTTCTCAGCAGTTCCCTTGGCTGTATCCAGAGCTTTTCCGCCGCCCATGCCGAAGATCATGTCTGCACCACATTTTTTTGCGTGCTCTGCCAGCTCTTCCATTCTTGCGTACGTGCAGTCTGTGCCGAAAAGAACCGTGTCTACGATCTGGATCTCAGAGGCCAGCGCCTGAATAAGCTTCTCTTTTCCTGCTTTCAACGCCATTTCTCCACCGATCAGCAGAGCTTTTTTCCCATAATGGCGGCACACTTCTCTGACATTCTGATACGCATCCTCACCGATGGTATAATTTGCGAAATTCACTGAGTATGTCATTTTAACAGCTCCTTCATTTTCTTCAGGCGGGAAAGTGCCTCGTCGATGGTTTTCTCCTCACGTGCAAAATGGAGACGGATCAGATTGTTGACATCCTCACGGAAAAAGCTTGATCCCGGCACTGCCGCAACCCCGATGTTTTTGATCATCCACTCGCAGAATTCTAGGTCTGTATAACCGGCAAACTGAGGAAGATCCAGGAATTCCTGAATGTCGATCATGACGAAATAAGTTCCCTGTGGAACATTGTGCTTCAGGCCGATCTCATCCAGGCCATTAAGGAAATGTTCTCTTTTCTTTGTATATAAAGCAAGAAGGTCTTCATAGTAGGATTCCGGGAAATTCAGTCCCACAACTGCTGCCTCCTGAAGTGGTGCTGCTGCTCCTACGGTCAGGAAATCATGAACTTTTTTTGCTCCCTCGATCACTTCCTCCGGTCCGATAAGATATCCAAGACGCCAGCCGGTGATGGAGTAGGTTTTGGAGAGGGAGTTACAGGTGATGGTGTGCTCGTACATTCCCGGAAGGGATGCCATGCATACATGTTCATTTGGAGCATAGACCATATGCTCATATACCTCATCTGTCACAACAAAGCCGTCGTATTTCACAGCAAGCTCACCGATGGCTGTCAGCTCTTCTCTTGTGAAAACTTTTCCGCATGGGTTAGACGGATTGCAGACGATGATGGCTTTTGCTCCGGCTTTGAATCCTTCCTCCACCAGATTGATATCAAATTCATAAGTCGGCGGTACCAGCGGAATGTAGATAGGCTCTGCTCCGGAAAGGATGGCATCAGCTCCGTAGTTCTCATAGAACGGGGAAAATACCATAACTTTATCTCCTGGATTGCAGATGGTCATCATGGCACTCATCATAGCCTCGGTTCCGCCGCAGGTTACTACGATCTCAGTCTCCGGATTGATCTCTCTTCCGATGGCTTTTCCCTGCTTTCTGGCAAGGGCTTCACGGAAGTTTTCTGCTCCGAAGGTTATGGAGTACTGGTGCGGTCCCTCGTAGGCTGTTTTTGCAAGTGCATCCAGGATTGCTTTCGGCGGATCAAAATCCGGGAATCCCTGAGACAGATTGATAGCTCCGTACTCATCGCTGATCCTGGTCATACGGCGGATCACGGAATCTGTAAATGTATTAACGCGGTCACTTAATTTGGGCATGGTTTTCTCTCCTTTTTATTCTTGTGCAGGTATCTCTTATTTTTCAGGACAGACTGGTTCCATTTAAGTCCGTCCACTCTGTCCGTTGCGTTCCTCTCAAAACAGCTATATAATAAAGTATACCGTTACGTTATAGTCAAGGAGGAATTGTATATTTATGCAAAAATTCAATGATCCATGCATAAAAACCGGAGATTTTGCACGTCTCTGCGGCACAAACAAGCGCACACTGATCCATTACGATGAGATCGGGCTGTTTAAACCTGCCTATACCGATGACCGTGGCTACCGTTATTACAGCGAAAGCCAGTTTGATGTATTTTTTACCATCAACTGTCTGAGTAAGCTTGGCATGCCTCTGAAAGAGATCGGTGCATTCTTAAACCACCGCAATCCCCAGGCATTAAAAAAACTCCTTCTCGAACAACGGGAAGAAGTTTTAAAAGAAGAAGAACGAATCCGAAAAACACGTCAGGTTATCGAAACGAAGCTTGCTCTTGTTTCTCTCCAGGAAAAGCTGGAAAGCAACCAGGCCGGGAGCAGCACGGAACATATTTTCCAGGAATATACACCGGAAGAATATATGATCCTAAGTGATCCATTAAACACCAATGACCACGAGGCCATCATCCACACCCTCTGCAGCCACATCGGCTACTGCAACAAAAACAACCTGAATGCCGGCCATCCTTATGGCGCCATGCTGGATGTCTCGGAACTGCGCCAGGGGCATCTGGATACCTATGCATATTTTTTCACCAAAGTCATTGACCGCCCGGAAGATTTCCCCTTCCATATCAAGCCTGCCGGCACTTATGCGGTGGCTTATCTGAAGGGGGATTACTATGATTCGGAGGAAACTTACAGGAAGCTGTTTCAGTGGATCGATGAAAATGGCTTTCGTACCGGGCAGTATTCCTATAAAGAAGCGATCATCGATGAGCTGGCCGCTGATTCCTCGGAGGAATATCTTACCAAGATTTCGGTACAGATTTTCTGAGTATCTGCCATGTGACAGGTCAGATACTTAGACACCTCAAATATTTACACTTACAACGCCTCTTTATACAGCGCCAGAATATCCTCCCACCCGGTTTTCCACGGATTCACCGCAATGTTTCCGCTTTTCATGGCATCGTCTGTCATCTGGGAAAAATGCTCATCCGTAACCCCTGCGTCAGATAATTTTGCCGGAATCCCAACCTGTGTGTTCAGCTCACGTACTGCCTGCTCCAGCATTCCCTTCGAAAACTCAGATGCATTTTTCTTTTCCGGGGAAATGTAATGATAGATCTTTTGATATTTTTGAAATGCTGCCTCTTCGTTATATTTCACGATATATGGAAAAAGGATTCCATTTGCAACCCCATGGGGCACATTGTAAAAAGCGCTGACCGGATGGCTCATTGCATGGATATTTCCAAGCCTTGCCCAGGAAAAAGCGATTCCCGCAAACAGGGAACCTGCTAGCATATCAGAAGCTGCCTCCAGGTTGCTGCGCTCTGCCACATAAGCACGGATACTCCTGCCGATCAATTCCATCGCTTTTTCACTCATGGCCTCGGAAAACGGGGATGCATCCAGAGAAACGTAAGATTCTTCCGCATGGATCAGTGCATCGATCCCACAGGCAGCTGCTACCGAAGCCGGTGCGGATGTAAGAAGCAGCGGATCCAGAAGTGCATAAGCCGGAATCAGTTTATAGGAAAATACTGTAAGCTTATAATTTCTCTTATGATCCGTGATCACAGAAAAAGCCGTAACTTCTGAACCGGTTCCTGCAGTTGTGGGAATTGCGATCAGTGGGATGATCTCGCCCGGAACTTTGTCCGCACCTTCATATTCTGTGATACTTCCGCCATATTTTGCCACAACACCTACGGCTTTTGCCACGTCCATGGGAGAACCGCCTCCAAGTGCAACAATAAAATCTGCCCCGCTTACCTTAAATGCTTCCGCTGCCCGTTCCACAGTCTCTACAGATGGATTTCCTTCCGTGTCGCAGAAAGTACTGACTGCGATGCCTGCCTGTGTCAGGATTTCCTCACACTGCCCGACTACACCAAGTCTGTTCAGTGTGGGACCGGAAATGATAAAACCATGTTTTCCTCCAAGCTTCCCGGCTGCCCCGGGAAGCTCTTTTAATACACCTTCACCAAAAAGAATATTCTGCGGTACGGAAAATGTAAATCTTTTCATGCTGTCTCCTCCGCTTATTTCGAAAGTGCTTTTACCGTTTCTTCGATGATCGCTGCCGCCTGATCGCAGTCTTCCTCCGTAATGATAAGCGGCGGTACCATACGGATGGTGTGTGCCCCAATTGCTGTGATCAGAAGGTGTCTGTCCAGGCATCCGTGTTTTACATCCACACCGGAAATGGTATCATCAAATTCCACACCTACCAGAAGTCCCTGTCCACGAATTTCCTTTACATGAGGGATCTTTGCAAGTTTTTCCATAAAATAGGCGCCCATTTTTGCCGCATTGCCGGCCAGATCTCTGTCAAGAAGTTCTCCAACCTCTGCAAGAGCTGCAGCACAGGAAACCGGATGCCCGCCAAAAGTTGTTCCATGAGAACCAGGCGTGAACGCTTTTGCCACTTCCTCTGTGGCACAGATCGCACCGATCGGCATGCCACCACCGAGGGCTTTGGCCATGGACACGATATCCGGTTTGATCCCGTAATGCATATAGCTCATCACTTTACCGGTTCTGCACCAGCCTGTCTGAACTTCATCAATCAGAAGAAGCATATCGTTCTCATCACAGAATTCCCGGAGGCCTTTCATAAATTCCATTGTAGCCGGATGGACACCGCCCTCGCCCTGTACGGGTTCTACCATGATGGCAATGGTATTTTCTGTGCAGGCATCTTTGAAAGCTTTGAGATCATTGTACGGTGCGTAGGAAAATCCGTAAGTCATGGGACCAAATCCAACCTGGCATCCGTTTCCCGGCTGGCCTGTGGCTGACATGGCACCAAAAGTTCTTCCATGGAATCCCATTTTTGCAGTTACGATATGATAACGGTTTGGACCGTACTTTTCGATTCCATATTTTCTGGCCATCTTGATCATAGCTTCATTTGCCTCTGTACCGGAGTTCTGGAAAAAGATCTTGTCCATTCCGATGGTTGTGCAGACTTTTTCCGCAAGAAGGGCCTGTGGAATGGTATAGGGATAGTTGAAGGTATGCATCAGTGTCTGTGCCTGATCTACAACTGCTTTTACAACTTTTTCATTGCAGCTTCCTGCGGAGTTTACTGCGATACCTGCATAAAAATCCAGATATTTTTCTCCTTTTTCATTGTAGATATACTGATCTTTTGCACTTTCTGCCAGAAAATCCATTCTCTCATAAGTCTCGATCATGTATTTGTTTACTTTTTCCTTGATATCCTCAAATGTCAGTCCTGTTTCTTCCAGCTTCATTTCGTTTCCTCCCCTTTTACCATTTTTTCTGATAAGATCTGATCCCGTGTGATCAGGTCTTTCATTACCAGATATTCTTCGATCATCTTTACGCATCCTGCAATTCCGACTTTTTCGCTGTTCAGCGTCATATCGTAATTGACGGGATTGGTCCAGTAATTTCCTTTTGTATAATATTTATAATAGTCCGCTCTGTACTTATCTGTATTCTCGATGGTGGCTGCTGCCACATCCGCAGATACTTTCATCCGCTGCATGGTACGGGCCAGACAGAAGGCACGTGGAGCTTCGATATAGATGCTGACCACATTTTTTCTGCCCTTCAGAACATAGTCCGCACATTTTCCAACGATCACACAGGATTCCTGATCTGCCAGGTTCCGGATAATCTGTGACTGATACTCAAACAACCGGTCGTCGGAAACAAATTTTTCATTTCTTGCAATGTACTGTCTGGATCTGGGCAGCCCTTTAAGGAATCCTGTAAAGCCTCCGTTATTCCGGATACGCTCATTGATATCCAGGAAGAGCTTTTCATCCAGTCCGCTCATCTGGCTTGCCAGTGTCAGGATACGGTTTTCATAACAGTGGATCCCAAGATCTTTTGCCAGCATGGAAGCGATCTCTTTTCCGCCTGTTCCGAAACCTCTTGCAAAAGTTACAATAAAATTTTCCATTTTCCTGCCTCCTATCCTGCCAGATACCTGCTTAAAAACTCTCTGGTACGGGCGTTTTTCGGATTTTTAAACAGCTCTGCCGGAGGTGCGTCTTCCACAATGTAACCCTGATCCATAAAAATCGTTCTGGTAGAAACATCTCTGGCAAACGCCATCTCATGGGTTACAATGATCATGGTAAGTCCTGTGGTTGCCAGTTCTTTCATAACATTTAAGACTTCTCCTACCATCTCCGGATCAAGGGCTGAGGTCGGTTCGTCAAAAAGCAGGACCTCCGGGTTCATGCAGAGAGATCTTGCAATGGCAACCCTCTGCTTCTGTCCACCGGAAAGTTGTGTGGGGTTCGCATTGATAAACGGTGCCATTCCCACCTGTTTGAGATGTGTGATCGCCCGGTCAAAAGCTTCCTCTTTTGACAGATGGAGTACTTTTCTTGTACAGAGCATACAGTTCTGAAGAACCGTCATGTTGTTAAAAAGATTAAAAGACTGAAAAACCATGCCCACCTTTGACCGGTAATCATTGATCTCCTTCTGTACTGCCCCGATCTCTTTTCCGTGGTATCGGATCTTTCCGCTGGTCTGTGTTTCCAGTTTGTTGATGCAGCGGAGCAGCGTGGATTTTCCGGAACCGGAAGAACCTACGATACAGATGATCTCTCCTGGCTCCACGTTGAAATCAATTTTTCGCAGTACCTCATGCTGTCCAAAAGATTTACTTAATTCTTCAACGGATATGATTGCATCACCCATAATTTCTCCCTCCTTACGGATTGTCCATATATTCCACTGCAAGTGCATAGTTCTCTGTTTTTTTCATTTTCTTCTCAAGGAAAGTAAACAGACGGTTGAATACAAAACAGAGTACAAAATAGATCACTGCGATCACAAGATAGGATTCAAAATATTTATAATAATTTCCGCCTACAGTTTTCGCTGCCATAAACAGCTCCTGAACTGCGATAACATTCAGAACGGAAGTCATTTTCAGATTTGTAAGAAATGTATTTGCCATCTCAGGGATGATATTTTTGAAGGCCTGCGGAAGTACTACATAGATCATGGTCTTCATAGGTGACATTCCCATGGCCCAGGCGCCTTCCCTCTGTCCCATATCAATGGAACCGATGCCGGCTCTGACAGTTTCTGCCATATAAGCTCCGGTGTTCAGTACCGTTACCATAACACCTGCAAACAATGGTGTAATATTCACATTTGCCTGACGGATACCATAATACAGGACCATTGCCTGAACGATCATTGGCGTATCTCGGAAAACCTCCACATAGATCCTGCAGATTGCCTTTAAGATTTTAAAAATTCCTTTTTTCAGAATGCTGTCGCCTTCATTGATACGGATATCCTGGATGATACCGATGATATAGCCAAGCAGGAAACCAAGAATGGTTCCTGCTACAGCTATATAGAGAGTCAGCCAGGTCCCTTCCAGAAACATACCGGAATATTTTTTTGCCAGAAAGATCATCCATTCCAGGGAATTGGAAGGATCTGTAATTGAAAAGCCTAACATATCTCCACCTCACTTGGACTAGTTCGCTGCCGGCTGCTGTGTCAGAACAGTATCCATCAGCTCATCCATTTTCTCTTTATCGTTCCAGCCGATGTCATCCATAGCACCCTGCAGCTTATCTCTCAGCTCTGTGTCATCTTTTCTTGTTGCAATGCAGACATTGACCATTTCATCATCATCTTTAAAGGTATCCTTCTCATCCAGGTTGATGATCTTCAGATCCTTGTTTGTCAATGCTGCTGATTCTGCTGTAGGAACATCTACAACGCAGACATCTGCAACTCCGTTGGAGATTGCCATAAAGCACTCGGATGTTGTCTCATAGTTTCCGGACTGCTCTGCACCGTCGATCTGATCCAGAAGCGGTACCCATCCGGTTCCAAGCTGTGTGGTAACCTTGCAGCCTGTTCCTGCAAGATCGGAAAGGCCTTTGACATCATCATATTTGCCGCCTGCCTTTACCACGATACAGTTATCTCTGTAATAATATGGTTCTGTAAATGCATATGATTTTTCTCTTTCTGCCGTTTTTCCCATACCTGCGATAATACAGTCATAATCGCCGGCATCCATGGAGATTCCGATGGAAGACCACTCCACCTTGTGGATCTCCAGCTTCATTCCAAGCTGATCTGCAAGCTTCTGGGCTACTGCCACATCGTAGCCATATGCGTAATAATCACTGCCGTAAATAGGTTCTGCCTTGCTTCCGTCCGGGGTTGTGTCGGTATCCTGGGTCCAGTTAAACGGTGCATATGCACATTCCATACCTACTCGTAACACATCCTCATCAGATTTATCTGCTGCCCATGTGGAAGCCGCTGTAGATGCTAACATTGCTACGGAAATAATACCTGTGATCATCATTTTGCCTAAAAGATTTTTTTTCATATTCGTTTCCTCCTCTTCTACATAGCTGGCACAAAACATATTTACCTGGTCGACCTGAACGTTTTCGCCTGAAAACAAAAAGGGCGCTGAAAGAATTTTTTCATTTCCTTCAACGCCTTTGTTGTTTTGATGAACTCCATTATACTCAGGAGAATTTTTTCGTCAACTTTCATTTTGCACAAATTAACTGTTCATTTTGCATAGTGCAGATGCCTGATACTGTATTCGCATGAACCTGACCATCAGGAAAACATCAGCCGTTTGATCAGGATGCAGTTCACCACATCCAGATATTCCATGTAGTCATCCAGCTCAAAATCCACCAGTTCCTGGATCTTGTTCAGCCGGTACTGCAGGGAATTTCTGTGGATAAAAAGTTCCTGGGCTGTTTTTCCCACGCTGAATCCGTTCATATAATAGGCAAGCAGGGTATCCAGGAGAAACGTTCCGTTGGCGTGGTCGTATTCTTCCAGTTTTCCAAGCCTTTCATTACAGTAATTCAGGATCTCATCATGGTTATCGTTATTGAACAGATACTGGTAAATCCCCATGGCTGTGGCACTTAAAACTTTCTTGTGTTTGGGATTTGGAAGCATGTCTTTTTTGGGGATCAGCCGTTTTGCCTCCTGATAGCTGGTACCGAAATCTGCCGGATTGGTGTAGATCCCGCCCAGGATACAGGTGCTCCGGATGGTTCCGTGAAACTGGGGGCTGGCATCGATCTTCTGCAGGACTTTCTCCAGCTCATGCTCGATACTTTTGTCCTTTTTTGCCTCAAAAAGAAGAACAAACTTGTTAAGAAACCTGAGGAACATGGGCTTTCCTTCCATTTCCATAACTTCCTGGTTCAGATAATTGGCATAATATTCATAGATATGTTCATCCTGTTCCAGATTGATGCCATACTTCCGGTCAGCCACAATAATCCCAACTCTGCAGGGTGTGGTGAAATTGATCCCGAACTGCTGGGAGATCTTCTCGATATAACGGTCATTGATATCATAGCCAAACAGAAGATTATACAGATAATCTCCCATCCGCTTATTCTGCATTTCATATTCCAGAATGATCTTTCCCACACTCTGGGCAATATCCACAAATGAGGCCCCTTCCCACCGGATGTAAAACAGCGGAAGTTTCAGCTCATTGGCTTTGTCGATCATTTCTTTTGGAACAGGTTCCCGGTCATCGGTGATGGAAATCCCAAATCCGGAAATTCCAAGTCCATACAGTTCTTCCATGGCTTTCTGCGCTTCCGCAAGATCAAACCGGACATAATCTACCACGCACAGGGCAAAATTTCCCTGGTTCATATGCTCCGCAAACGGCCGGGTCTGCACCATATAGGTCCATGTGACAGGTCTTGTAAGACCCTTTTCCCCGGCGATCAGTTCCACTCCGTCCAGCTGCAGTTCCAGTATATCCTGACAGGTGATCATATGCATTCTCCTTTATCTTTGCAATATTTCACACGCTCTCCTTCATAAATACCGGAAAGTAAACCTTATTCCCCGCTTCTATATGCTCATGAACGCAGTCACATCGTGATCTATCCGTTCCAATTTTCTCATCCTGACAATTATCCTAGCAGAAATATCAGATTCCGGCAACTTATAACGCTGTACCAATCTTTGTGCTGACAGATTTTTCAGCACGCTCTTTTACAAGGTTTCGTCCAAGCAAAGTCAGGCATACAAATGCGATCACCGCAAAAACAGCTCCGATTCCAAATACCACGTTCATTCCATAACCATTGCCTCTTACCAGGCCGGAAATTGCCGGTGCGCCAAAGGTTGCGAATACGATACCAAACATGACAAATCCATAATTTTCCCCTGTGTGCTTCATTCCGAAAATGGAACTTGTCAGAGACGGGAAACTTCCCATGATACCGCCGTAGCAGCCGTACATCAGAACAACGGCAACGGTTACTGCCAGAGATCTGGATGAAAAAAGACCTCCCATAGCGATCACTGCCACAATCAGTACTCCTTTGATGCAGACGATCCTTCCCACTTTATCTGCCAGTGTGGGAAGTACCAGTCTTGCTCCTGCATTGACAATGGAACCCAGCATAACGGCGCTGACTGCCACTGCGGACGGAATCCCGAGATCAATCTGATAGGTCTGGGATACTGGTGAAACCATAAAATAAGAGGTCAGTCCAAAGAACATGGTCGCAAGGAGAAGATAAAAATTCTTTGTACGCATCATCTCTCCGGATGTGTATTGTTTCACCTCCGGTGTCCCTGCCTTTACCCCAGAGCCGCCTGCGTTTATCAGGCTCTTTTCCGGTGCCTGAAAAAAGATGCCGCACAGGATCCAGGAAACCGTGATGGCCACGCCAACGATCAGAAGGGTTTTCTGCACGCCTTCCGCTTCCAGCAGTTTTCGGCTCAGCGGCGCCAGGAAAAATCCGCAAAGTCCGTTGGCAGTTACCACAACACCGGAAGCAAATCCGGTGCGGTCCGGAAACCATCTCTGTACTGTTGCCAGGATCACCGTATAGATCATTCCCTGACCAAATCCCTGCATCACGCCATAGGTAAGATACATAGGAACCGGTGTGGGCACGATCAGGAAAGCAGATGCCAGAATTCCTGCCGCAAAGATTCCTCCGCCGATCCATACGATCGTTTTTTCCTTAAAGTGGTTCTGCATCCTTCCGCCTACGATGTTTCCAAATACAAAGGTGCTCAGTGCCAGGTAAAAGCACATGGATGCCTGTCCCTGACTCCACCCTGCCTGCTCCATCACATAAGGCTGGTAAATGGACCATACATGCGGATATCCGGTAAAAAAGATCGCGAAAGCTCCGAATATCATAGTCAGCAGACGCTGTTTTTTCTGTGTTCCTGTTAAATTCAGCTGCAATGCTCCTGTCATAATTTCCTCCCCTGAAAAACTTTCCGGCCTGTTTGCGTGCCGTTTTTTTATTTTGCGTGCTAAATGCGTGTTTATTTTGTTGTATGTATGTTATCACACGCTATTTGATTATGCAATATAAATTTATATCTTTTCTGTTTTTCTCATTTTTGTCTAAATCATCCCTTTATTTCTTTGTATATTATTCACAATGGCACCACTTTTAGCACGCATGTGCACGCAATTATTTTTCTCTGTAATCCTTATTTTTTCTAAACTGTACACGTTATGTTTCTTTTTGGGTACAAAAAAGCACGCATTTCAAACAGGCGTGCTTTTCCGTTCTTCTTATTTCTTTTCCGCTTTATCTGTTCACAGCTTCAAAACTGTCCCTTTAAAAATTATTATTTTTGGATATTTTTAAATGCACAATCCCGGTTTATAATCTGTAACCATCAGAAATCAAACACGAAACCAAAGATCAGGGAGGATAAAGATCATGTCTACAACAAACGAAAGATATAAACTGAACAAAGAACTGGCACAGATGTTAAAGGGCGGTGTGATCATGGATGTCACCACCCCGGAGCAGGCTAAGATCGCAGAGGCTGCCGGTGCCTGTGCGGTTATGGCGCTGGAGCGTATCCCTGCAGACATCCGTGCGGCAGGTGGTGTTTCCCGAATGAGTGACCCAAAGATGATTGAGGGAATCCAGAATGCGGTTTCCATTCCTGTTATGGCCAAATGCAGGATCGGACATTTTGTGGAGGCCCAGGTGCTGGAAGCCATTGAGATCGACTATATTGATGAAAGTGAAGTGCTTTCTCCTGCGGATGATATCTATCATATCAACAAAAGAGACTTTAAGGTTCCTTTTGTATGCGGTGCCAAAGATCTTGGCGAAGCACTCCGCCGTATCAATGAAGGTGCTTCCATGATCCGTACAAAAGGTGAACCAGGAACCGGTGATATCGTTCAGGCAGTCCGCCATATGCGAAAAATGAACAGCGAGATCGCAAAACTTACCAGCATGCGTGAGGACGAACTCTTCGAAGCCGCAAAAACACTCCAGGTTCCTTATGAGCTGGTATCCTATGTTCATGACAACGGCAGACTTCCGGTTGTAAACTTCGCGGCCGGCGGTGTTGCCACTCCTGCAGATGCCGCTCTTATGATGCAGCTTGGCGCGGAAGGTGTATTCGTTGGTTCCGGTATCTTCAAATCCGGAAATCCGGCCAAAAGAGCCGCTTCCATTGTAAAAGCAGTTACCAACTACACCGATGCAAAGCTGATCGCAGAACTTTCCAGAGATCTCGGCGAGGCCATGGTGGGAATCAATGAACAGGAAATCGCCTTACTGATGGCAGAAAGAGGCAAATAATGACAATTGCGGTACTGGCTTTACAAGGTGCTTTTGCAGAACATGAAAAGGTTCTTGACCGCCTTGGCGTTTCTCATATCGAGCTTCGCCAGGCCAGCGATCTTGACCAGCCTTTTGATGCACTGATCCTCCCGGGCGGAGAAAGCACCGTTCAGAGTAAACTTTTAAAAGAACTTGAGATGTTTGAACCCCTGAAAAAAAGAATAGAAAACGGAATGCCCGTCCTGGCTACCTGCGCCGGACTGATCCTTCTGGCGTCGGAAATCGAAGGACAGGACAGCTGTCATTTCGGCACCATTCCCATGTGCGTCCGCAGAAATGCCTATGGACGACAGCTGGGAAGCTTCCATACAGAAGAAACGGTTGAATCTGTGGGCAAAGTCCCCATGACTTTTATCCGTGCGCCTTATGTATCTGACGTTTATGAGGATACAAAGATACTGGCATCTGTCGAAGACCGGATCGTTGGCGTACAGTACAAAAATCAGCTGGCTTTTGCCTTTCATCCGGAACTGGATGAAGACACCCGGATCCATAAAAAATTTCTGGAGATCGTCCGGAATTCCTGTAACTGAAAATCCGGGAACACAGTCCATACTACTCTGTGTTCCCGGATCTTCTGATATTTTCTGAGATTTATTTTCCCACTTATTTAATTGTCTTCAGCTCATACTCTCTGGTTCCAAGGCCAATCTTTTCTGCCTGATCCAGAGTTGCCTTCCACTCAATATTCGGATTGGAATCCTTAAAGTGGTCATGATGGCAGTGCCATCCCGGCTCTGCCAGATGCTCTCCAAGCTGGCTGTTGGCGATCGGTGTTGCCTTCAGGCAGGCATCTGCACAGGCCTGATCCAGTGCAACCGGGTCAAAGCTTGCGAACATTCCGATATCCGGAAGGATCGGCGCATCATTTTCACCATGGCAGTCACAGTTAGGGCTGATATCCTGTACCAGTGCAATATGGAAATGGGGACGTCCGTGACAGACAGCCTGTGCATACTCTGCCATCTTGCGGTCAAGAAGCTCGTTTGCACTGCTATTCGGATTGTATACGGCATCATAGCTGCAGGCCCCGATACAGCGGCCACAGCCTTTGCATTTATCGTAATCGATAACTGCTTTCTTGTTTATATATGTAATCGCATCACTTCCGCACTCTTTCGCACAACGGCGGCAGCCACGACAGACATCTTCATGGATGGCCGGCTTTCCGCTGGCATGCTGCTGCATTTTTCCGGCACGGCTTCCGCATCCCATACCGATATTCTTCAGAGCACCGCCAAAGCCGGTTGTCTCATGTCCCTTGAAATGGCTGAGACTGATAAAAATATCTGCGTCCATGATAGCATGTCCGATCAGGGCAGTTTTGCAGTATTCTCCGTTTACTACCGGAACTTCTACTTCATCGGTTCCTCGAACTCCGTCACCGATGATGATCTGGCATCCGGTTGTGATCGTGTTAAATCCGTTAAGATTTGCACAGTCCAGATGCTCCAGTGCATTCTTTCTGCTTCCCGGATAAAGAGTATTACAATCTGTCAGGAACGGCATTCCGCCCTGCTCCTTACAAAGATCTGCGACTACCTTTGCATAGTTCGGACGAAGGAATGCCATATTTCCAAGCTCTCCGAAATGCATCTTGATGGCTACGAATTTTCCATCCATATCGATATCTTTGATTCCTGCGGCAACACAGAGTTTTTTCAGTTTGTCCAGCTGGCTGGTTCCTACCGGACAACGAAAATCAGTGAAATAAACTGTTGATTTCTCCATTCTGGTTTTCCTCCTGTTTGATCATTTCAAAATAAATTTACCCTTTTCCTGACAATATGTCCAGTTTTTATACAAAAATGTATAAAAATGCGCTACTCTACTCTCGAAAAAGAATCTGCGAAAAATACCGGAACTTTCCATCATTGGTCCAGCACTGCATTCCCACAGCATCTGCCATCTTCTGCGCATCCACACAATAGGCAGACATACAGGAATTATGCTTGTATGGTCCGGCGCTCATAATCAGAAGATCTGTTTTTCCGGACTCTTTCATCTTCTCCGCCAGCTGTTCGGTCAGTCTGTTATGAGCGAGTTTTGCCTTTTTGTAGTCCATAAGACTGTCCTGGGTTGTCTGAAGCACCAGGGTTTTTTCGTAATTCAGGGCACGCTCTTTCATTTCTTCCACAGTTCCGCTTTCCGGTGGACAGGCAGGATTTTTGTCATAATTGCCGCAGGCATTCTCCTCACAGAAAACACGGTATTCCGGCACAAATACCAGTTTATCCGTGTCCATCACTGCAGCATCGGAAAATCCCAGTTTTTTTGCTTCTTCAATAAAGTCCATTTTTCTCTCTCCTGTGTTTTTCTTTTATAGTGCCACATTTTGAAACGGATTACAAGAGCAGACAGCCCGCTCCGCTTTCCAGCTGTGCAGCTCCTGACTTCAGACTGCCGGTTTCCTCTGACAGTGCGGCACTTCCGGATTTCAGATTTTCCATTCCGCTTACCAGTGTGCTGCTTCCGGATTTCAGCTGTTTTGTTCCTGCTGCCAGTTTACTGCTTCCGCCCGCAAGAGAAAAAAGCGGCAGATCACTCTGCCGCCAGACGGATAAATTCTTCCATCTCTCTTGTCTTAAATTTATTCTTATGGTAAAAGATCTGCCGGTACATGGATATCTCCACGTCTTCCACATGTAAAAGGGCGATCCGTCCTTTCCGGATATCCCGCTCCACAGCCAGGTATGGCAAGAAAGAAAGTCCGTGATTTTTTTCCAGCATGCGGATGATAAAAGCGGTGTCACTGATCTCCAGCACCGGGGACAGCGCCTGCTTCTTAAGAGCCAGCTGCTGATCCAGGGCCTGGCGATAATTGGCGTTCTTTTCTGTAAGGAAAAAAGGCTCTTCTAGGATATCTTCCATCTTTAACGTCTTTCCCGCAAACTCTGAATCCGCGGATGCCACAAACACTACCGGCTCCGCCTTCTCCATAACTTTCACCCAGTTCTGATCCCACCTCGGGGTATCCAGTATGTAGATTAAGTCCAGACCGTTATGCTCCATCATCCGGATCAGCTGCTCCGGTGTGTCGATGGTCACCTGCAGACTGACTTTTGGGTGAAACTCGCGGAACTTACCTAAGACTGAAGGAAGCTTGGCTGTACAGAGGGATTCTATCGTTCCGATATGCAGTGGATTTTTCAGTTCCGCATCATCATTCATTGATTTTTTTGCTTTATTTACATCATATAAGATCCGGCTTGCATGTTCCAGAAATTCTTTTCCGGACGGAGTAAGCAGCACGCGCTTTCCAGTTCTGTCAAAAAGCCGGGTTTCCAGTTCATTTTCCAGGAGACGGATCTGGACTGTGATGGCTGACTGGGAGTATCCCAGAACTTCTGCTGCCCTTGAAAAGCTCTGAAGTTGTGCCACATGTACAAACGTCTCCAACTGACGGATTTCCATGATTTTTCTCCCTTTTTCTATGAAAATTTTTCATCGTGATGATGAAATCTGTGAATTTGCCTTATTATTATATCAATGTTACAATACAATCACGAAGACGTCAATCGTATTTTTGTGCAAATTCACCAAAACTTTTGGAATTTGCCAGGCAACCACATATTTTCATACTTAGGAGGAAAGAATCCAAATGGAAAAGAAAAAAATCAAGATCGGACTGGTTCCGAAGCTGATCATTGCCATCATCGTAGGTATCCTGTTCGGCCAGTTCCTTCCGGAAGGCTTCTGTCGCTTTGTTGTAACCCTTTCCGGATTTTTCAGTACCTTTTTAAAATTTGTCATCCCGCTGATGATCCTTGCCTATGTGACCATGGGTATTGCAGATCTTTCACAGGGTGCAGGCAAGCTTCTTCTGATCACAGTGGCTCTGGCATATGGCTCCACTCTGATCGCAGGTTCCGCATCCTATCTGGTGTCATCCAACCTGTTCCCTCACTTTATGAGTGAAGGTGCACTGGACCAGATCGCGGCTACTGCTGATGCATCCCTGACACCGTATTTCAGTATTACCCTGAGCCCTGTCATGGATACCCTTTCCGCAGTTGCCCTTGCCTTTGTGATGGGCCTCTGTCTCTCTTCCATGCGTGGAAAAGAGATGGGAAACAGCCTTTATAATGGAATGAGCGACTTTTCCAAGATCATTGACAAAGTCCTTCATACCATTATCATCCCGCTGCTTCCGCTTTACATCTGCGGAACTTTCACAGATATGACTATTTCCGGAAAAACATTTGCTATCTTAAGCATCCTCTGGAAAGTGTTCCTTGTTGTAATCATCATGCATCTGATCTGCATTACGATCCAGTTCTTGATCGCAGGTACTGTAAGCAAGAAGAATCCTTTTACCCTGATCAAAAACCAGATCCCGGGATATACCACAGCTCTTGGAACCCAGTCTTCCGCAGCTACCATTCCGGTCAACCTGGAATGTGCAAAAAATGACGGTGTATGCGAGCAGATCCGTAACTTCGTAGTTCCGCTCTGTGCAAACATCCACATGGCCGGTTCCATGATCACCATCACAGCCTGTGCAACAGCAGTCTGTCTTATGAACCAGCTGCCTATCAGCCTCGGAACTGTTGTTCCGTTTATCATGACTCTTGGTGTTGCCATGGTCGCATCCCCGGGTGCTCCAGGTGGTTCCATCATGACTGCCCTTCCGTTTCTTTACATGGTATTCGGAGCCGAAGCCGGTGATCCGGACGGCGCTATCTGCGCTATTATGGTTGCCCTTTACATTACACAGGATTCCTTCGGAACTGCCTGTAACGTATCCGGCGACAATGCCATCGGCGTAATCGTTGATACCATTTATAAGAAATTTATTGTAAAAACACCACAGGAGAATTAAGAAAAATGTCTTTTATCAGCGTATTTGACGTTATGGGCCCGAATATGATCGGTCCTTCCAGTTCTCATACCGCAGGTGCGGCGCGGATCGCTTTTCTTGCCCAGAAGATGATCACGCCGCCCCTGAAAAAAGTGGAGTTCACCCTTTACGGATCCTTCGCCAGAACATATAAAGGCCACGGTACAGACCGTGCCCTCCTCGGCGGGATCATGGGCTTTTCCACCGATGATATGCGTATCCGGAATTCTTTTGACATTGCCACGGATAATGGAATTGACTTTTCCTTTACCCCCAATGAAGTGGAAACGGATGTGCATCCCAACACAGTAGATATCCATATGGTCAATGACCAGGGCCAGGAAATGACGGTCCGGGGCGAATCTCTTGGCGGAGGCAAAGTCCGCATTGTGGAGATCAACCACGTAAAAGTGGATTTCACCGGCGAATACAGCGCCATCATCGTGATCCATCAGGATACCCCTGGTGTTGTGGCTTACATCACCAGATGCTTAAGTGAACGTAACATTAACATTGCTTTCATGCGTCTTTTCCGTGAATCCAAGGGAACCACCGCCTACACCATTGTGGAATCCGACGGCCATCTTCCGGAAGATATCGTAGAAAGCATTCACCAGAACACCAACATCCATGACGTCATGGTTGTCCAGATGTAGGGAAAAGGAGGAAACATTTCATGGATTTTAAAAATGCAAAAGAACTCCTTGCTCTCTGCCAGGAAAAAAATCTTCCAATTTCCGAGGTCATGCGTCAGCGTGAGATCCTCCTCGGCGAGACCTCTGCCAAAATCGTGGATCAGCGCATGGACAAGGTTCTGGAGATCATGAAGGACGCTGCTTTTTCCCCGATCAAAAATCCGGTAAAGTCTATGGGCGGCCTTATCGGCGGTGAATCCCGGAAGCTCTACGAATTTCAGTTCCAGGGAAAAAGTCTCTGCGGCAATGTCCTCTCAAGAAGTATTACCTACGCTATGGCTACTCTGGAAACCAACGCTTCCATGGGCCTTATCGTTGCTTCTCCTACTGCCGGCAGTGCGGGGATCGTTCCCGGACTGATGCTTGCCCTTCAGGAAGTTTACGAATTTTCTGATGAAACGATCCGCCAGGCACTTTTTAATGCAGGTGCCATCGGCTATCTTGCCATGCGTAACGCAACTGTCGCCGGTGCCGTAGGCGGATGCCAGGCTGAGGTTGGAATCGCTTCCGCAATGGCTGCTTCTGCTGCTGTGGAACTTCTTGGCGGTACGCCGTTGCAGTGTACGTATGCTGCTTCCACGGTTCTCATGAATATGCTGGGCCTGGTATGTGATCCGGTCGGCGGCCTGGTGGAATATCCGTGTCAGAACCGTAACGCAGCCGGTGTTTCCAATGCCCTTATCGCGGCGGAAATGTCTCTGGCAGGTATCACTCAGTTTATCCCGCTGGATGAGATGATCGATACCATGTATACCGTGGGCAAAAAGCTTCCTGCCGAGCTTCGTGAGACTGCTCTTGGCGGCTGCGCGGCCACACCGTCTGCATGTGAGAGATGTCATCTTTGCAGCTGATGCTGTTTTTCATAAGCTGTTCGTCATTATAACTATGAATAAAAACGGAGAATTCCTGAACTTTTCTTTCGGGAATTCTCCGTTTTCTATTCTTATAAAGTTTAGCTTATAATCTCATGCGTAAACATCTTTTATTTCTCCAGCGTCGGGATGTCTCCTACCCCGTTGAGGATCAGGCGCGGTCTGTACGGGAATTTGTCTACGGTTTCTCTTGTGGATACACCGGAAAGTACAAGAACTGTGTCAAGGCCTGTCTCAATACCGGCAATCACATCGGTATCCATACGGTCACCGATCATTACGGCTTCATTGGAATGTACGCCCAAAATACGAAGTCCGGTACGCATCATCAGAGGGTTTGGCTTGCCGACATAGTATGCCTGTTTGCCTGTGGTTGCCTCGATAGGTGCCACAAATGCACGGCAGGCCGGTGCGATTCCGCCTTCGATAGGACCTGTAATGTCTGTGTTGGTTGCAATGAGCTTGGCACCTTTGTTTACCAGGTTCATGGCACGTAAGATATGCTCATATCCGTATGTGGTCGTCTCACCTACAACTACATAGTCCGGGGAAACATCATCGATGGTGATCCCTGCATCATACAGAGCATTGTAAAGGCCATGATCTCCGATTACATAAGCGCTGCATCCCGGAGCCTGGCTCTGCAGGAACTTGGCAGTTGCAAGTGCACTGGTATAAAAATGTTCTTCTCCAACATCCAGTCCCATACGGAGAAGCTTCTCATGAAGTTCTCTCGGGGAACGGCTGCTTGCGTTGGTAAGGAACAGAAAGCTCTTCTCTTCTCTCTGAAGCCATTCCACAAATTCCTTTACTCCGTCAAGAAGTTTGTTTCCGTGGTAGATCACACCATCCATATCGCAGATAAATCCTTTTTTGGATCTTAATGTTTCCATAAATTCCTCCCTGTCTGATGCGGATATTCGCAATCTGAATCCGCTGATTAATTCGTTTCTTTGTATACGATCTTCTCGATCTTATTTCGTAATTTCAGCATTCTGTAATCCAGATTTGCAATTTCTTCTGCATATTTTTTTAATTCTGCTTCAATTTCCGCATTGTCTCTTTTTTTATAATACAATTCATATTCTAACACAGACCAGTAATCCATTGCAATGGTCCGAAGCTGTATTTCCACCAGTTCTTTCTGCTCGCCTTCTGCAGAATAGATGGGAACTTTTATGATGAGATGCAGACTTTTGTAGCCGTTTTTCTTTGGATTTCTGATATAATCCTTGATCCGGACAATCTCGATATCTTTCTGCATTTCCAAGAATTCTGCCACCTGGTAAAGTTCATCCTCAAAAGGACAGACCACGCGGATGCCGATGAGATCTTTCAGATTTTTCCTGGCTGTCTCGAAATCCGGTTCCAGTCCTTTTTTCAGAAGTTTTGCGTAAATGCTCTCCGCGCTTTTGATCCGACTGGTAATCTGACTGATCACGGTACGTTTTTTCTGCCCGGAAAGTTCCGCATTGATCATCTTCAGTTTTGCCATAAGGATATCAATAGCTGCCTTGCAGCGGAGACGGTAGTCCGGATCTTTGATGTAGCTTGCGATAGCTGCTGTTTTTTCTGCTGCCAGCTTCTGATTTTCCAGTTCCGTTGAATCCATAACTTTGCTCTGCTCTGATTTCTGAGCCGGATCATCCTTTTTGGGATTTTCCTTCTTCTGCGCCTCTTTGGCCTGTGTGAATCCTTCTTTCATGGATTTCTGTTTTTTACTTATTTTTTTCTTTGATTTCTTTTTTGTCATTTTTGCCTTATCTGTTATTTTCAGTTTTCGTGTACATCTTATATATTATACCGGCCACATGATATTTTTCATCAAATCAGCGTAAGGCTATTGTTAAATCTGTGGTAAAAAAGTCCTCCGAAAAGTCTCAAGGTCATATCTCCTGATATCCCTGTGACTTCCCGAAGGACTCTTTCACACATCATTTACATATTAATGAAACAATTTACAGGAATTCCGACTGCAGCGCATCGTATCCGGTCTCGCCGGTACGGATGCGGACGGCGTTTCGGATCTCATAGCTGAATATCTTTCCATCGCCGGGATCGCCGGTAAAGGCGGCTTTCTGCACGGCATCAATGACTTTGATCTCCCAGTCCTCTGAAGATACCACGATCTCAAATTTGATCTTCGGTTTCAGAAATACATCGATCTTGGAACCACGGACATATTCTGTGTAACCACGCTGGGTTCCACATCCCATGATCTGGGTCACGGTAAAACCGTTTACCTGGATCTCATTTAATGCGGCTTTGACATCTTCCATTTTTTCTTCTCTTACAATTGCTTCTATTTTTATAAGCATACGATTTCCTCCATTTTCGCACGATCATTGCCATAAAAAATTCTTTTCTTATGATCAGTCAAATCCATTGAATGACGGATATGCATTCTCGCCATGCTGGGTTGCATCCAGACCAACCAGTTCTTCCTTCGGATCTACACGAAGGGGTGTAAAGATCCGCACGATTCCGATACAGATCAGAGTTCCCACAATAGCAACCGCAATGGTAATCACAATACTTAAGACCTGTGCCAGAAACAGCCGGTAATCGCCAAACACCAGGCCATCCCATTTTGCAACGGAATTAACAGAAGATTTTCCGAAAAGTCCTGTGGCGATTCCGCCCCAGATACCACCGATACCATGGCAGCCAAAAGCATCCAGCGCATCGTCAATCTTCAGTTTCTGTTTCAGAAGGATCACCGTAAAGTAACAGATCGGGCTTACCAGGATTCCAATGATAAAGGATGCCCACACCGGTACAAAACCAGCCCCCGGTGTGATCGCTACCAGACCAATTACAAGACCTGTGGAGGCACCCACCAGCGTCGGTTTTCCCTCACGGATCACCTCGATCAGCATCCAGGTCAGAAGTGCACAGGCAGAAGAAATACTGCTGGTCATAAAAGCATGCGCTGCAAGACCGTCTGCTTTCAGGGCACTTCCTGCATTAAATCCAAACCAGCCAAACCACAACATGGCTGCTCCGAGAAATACAAATGGAATGTTGTGTGTACGATAGGTTGCTTTTGCATAGCCACGTCTCTGTCCCAGATAAATGGCAAGAACCAGCGCACTGACACCAGAACTGATATGTACCACGTTTCCACCTGCAAAATCCACAGAACCGATGGCTGCCAAAAATCCGCCGTCTCCCCAGACCATATGTGCCATCGGATAATACACAATCAAAGACCAGATCGCAACAAAGAAAAACAGTGCCTTAAAACGCATTCTTCCAACTACGGCACCGGTGATCAGCGCCGGTGTGATCATGGCAAACATCATCTGGAACGCCACAAATACCAGATGTGGGATCGTATCCGCATAAGGTCCCGGCTCCCAGCCTACACCGTTCAGCGCAAACCATCTCAGATCTCCGATGATCCCGCCATGGTTTCCACCAAATGCCAGCGAATATCCAAACAATGTCCACATAACAACAGACAGTCCCATGATCGCCCCACAGGCCATCATGGTATTTACCACATTTTTTCTGCGGACCAGTCCTCCGTAGAAAAACGCAAGCCCAGGTGTCATAAAGAACACAAAGGCTGTACAGATCAGCATAAAGCCAGTATCTCCTGCATTCATAATCCTTTCCTCCTCGATTCCCTCACTTATTTCTGCAACGCAAAAAGCGCCTGGAAACTTAATTTCCAGACGCCTTTGTCATGTCAGTTAGCATAGCAGATAATTTTTCGGTTTTCAAGAGTTTTTCCGTTATTTTTCTGTTTTCTTACAGAATTACTATGTTTTATGTGGATATGGAGTTTATTTTCGGCAATCTATCCGGTTATAAATGTTGAGAAAATTTTATCTTATTTCTTACTGTACCATAATCCGGACTATACTTAAGATCAGCAGATGGGCCGGATAAAAAATATAGAAAAACCACTTGGAAAACTTCGGTGCTTTCTCGGATTTTTTTCCATTATAGAAGTTCAGGATAATAATTCCCGACACTACAATTCCAACTGCAGACAGCAATGCATGGACCATCGCCGGGCCAGACGCCATTTTTTCTGCATAGGAGCCGTAATTAAACAGCACAAAAAGAATCGCACCGACTCCATAAGCGGTTATCATCTTTTTCCGGTTCCCCCAGCCTGCGTAAAACCAGATGGTAAAAACCGGCGCCAGAATCGCCCAGTCCGAAAAAACGGACAGTAAAAGAAGCAGGATCAATAGCGGAACTCTCCATGGACTTGCCATCATTTTTTCCTGAATCACCAGGATCATAAAACAGATAAACAATGTAAAAATCATATTCAGCTGGGAAAATCCGAAAGCCATCATATAGGGAACCTGAGAGATTCCGGCAAAGATCAGAAGTCTTTCGCCATATTTTCTTCTGGAATGGGTATAATAGAAACCTTCCACAAGGAAATAACACATGGTGATGGCTGTAAAATAACCAATATCCACCAGTACTTCCCAGAGAATTGTGTTTTCCGGCAGAAGTACATTGGCAATATGGTTCAAAAGCATGGTAAAAATCGCCAGATACTTAATGGCATCCCGGGTCAGGCCCGGCTTTTCTGTTGTTGGCATAATGTTAGGTTCTCCTTCTGTGCGTTATGTAATACTCTTATCTTACACTTCTCTCTTGATCTCAGGCAATGGGATTTACACAATTTTCATAAACTTTATCAGATTTTTCTCTTAAGAAAAGGAAGGTTGCCTTTTTTCATCGGTAAGCTTATACTGTAGAAAGCGTGCTGTATTTTATACGGCAAAACTTATCAGAAAACACTGAAAAACAATAACTTCGGAAAGGAATTATCGATCATGATCCAGGATATCGCACCGCATACCTATCACAACGAATACAAACCTGTGGCTCCGGATAAATCAAGCCACATCCTCGCCTATGAAGAGGGTAAGATCCTTATGAAAAAAGACGGCGAGACCATGACTCTTCCAAGCTTTGGTGAGCTGGAGGGAAAAGTCGGGAATCTGTATGAAAATTATATCTATCTCTTCTCTGTTGACGAGGAACATTTTTACCTGATCCCGGATCTGGATACCAGTCTTCTGCCGGATTATCAGTTTGAGATCACCCGCGTACTCCGTACAGCTGAACCACAGTATCTGGCATTTGCGGGAATCACCGGATACCAGCTTTTCCAGTGGTACAGCAAACGCCGTTTCTGCGGCTGTTGCGGCAAACCGATGGTACATGATAAGGCAGAGCGTAAGATGATCTGCCCAGCCTGCGGAAACGGAGAATATCCGGTACTTTCCCCGGCTGTAATCGTGGGTGTTACCAATGGTGACAAGCTAATCCTTTCCAAATATGAAGGCCGCAACCACACCCGCTACGCCATGATCGCAGGCTTTGCAGAGATTGGTGAGACCATCGAGGAGACCGTTCACCGTGAAGTTATGGAAGAAATCGGCGTAAAAGTCAAAAATCTCCGCTACTACAAGAGCCAGCCATGGTCCTTCTCCGGAACTCTTCTGTTCGGCTTCTACTGCGATCTGGACGGTGACGATACTCTCACTGTAGACCACAACGAACTTTCCATGGCCTCCTGGTTTAACCGGGAAGATATTCCTGATGAGGGCGACAATATCAGCCTTACCAAGGAAATGATGATGGCGTTTAAGCATGGAAAAGCCTGAAGCATCCACTTATCTAATTTCATAGAGAAACACCGGTCATTCAGCAACTTACGCTGAATGCCGGTGTTTCTCTATTTTTCTATTTCACATACACGCCGGAACACCCTGGCTGAGACCGTTTTATTTCTCAGCTGTCAGATGCCAGATATCTCTGTTGTACTCCTCAATCGTTCTGTCTGAAGAGAAGTATCCTGCTTTTCCGATGTTTACAAGCATTTTTTCTGCCCATGCGGTTCTGTCCTCATAATCGGACAATGCCTGATCTTTCACCTTCGCATAATCCTCGAAGTCAAGAAGAGTCATGAACCAGTCTTTGCTTACGATCTCATGATGCAGTCTTCTTAAATGCTCCTCACTTCCAATGGAAAGAAGCTCGTTTCCTACGATAAAGTCTACTGCACGACGAATGCGCTCGTCTTTCTCATAGAAATCTCTGGAGCAGTAGTCAGCCTTTTCATAGTGTTCGATAACCTGCTCACTGGACTCACCAAAGATATAGATGTTATCCTTACCTACCAGCTGGCTGATCTCCACATTTGCACCATCCATGGTTCCCAGTGTTACAGCACCATTGAGCATGAACTTCATATTTCCTGTTCCGCTGGCCTCTTTGGAAGCAAGAGATATCTGCTCGGAGATATCGCAGGCAGGGATCAGCTTCTCTGCTGCACTTACGTTGTAGTTTTCCACCATAACAACCTTCATGTACGGGGAAACCTCCGGATCATTGTTGATAAGCTCCTGTAAGCAGAGGAGCAGGTGGATAATATCCTTTGCGATAACGTATGCAGGAGCTGCCTTTGCACCAAAGATAAAGGTTACCGGGCGCTGCGGCTTCTCACCTGCCTTGATCTTCAGGTAACGGTCGATGATATAAAGTGCGTTCAGCTGCTGACGTTTGTACTCATGAAGACGTTTGATCTGGATATCATAAACACTGTGTGTGTTGATCTCCTCACCTGTATTAGCTTTGATAAACTCCGCACATCTCTTCTTTGCATCCTGCTTGATCTTAAGGATATTTGCAAGAACGTCCTGATTTCCCTTGAAGCCAAGCATCTTGTCAAGCTCAAAGGAATCCTTGCGGAAGCCGTCACCGATCATGGAGGTGATGTACTCTGTCAGCGGATGGTTGCAGTGAAGGAGCCATCTGCGGAAGGTGATTCCGTTTGTCTTGTTATTGAATTTCTCCGGATATATCTCATAGAACTGATGAAGCTCTGTCTCCTTCAGGATATCGGTATGAAGGGATGCAACACCGTTGATGGAAAATCCGTAGTGGATGTCCATATGTGCCATGTGGACCAGGTCGTTCTTGTCGATGATGGCAAGATTTTCCTGCGGATATTTTGCTTTGATACGCTCGTCCAGCTTGCGGATGATCGGCATCAGATGCGGAACAACCTCCTCAAGATAGGAGATTGGCCATTTCTCAAGTGCCTCTGCAAGAATGGTATGGTTGGTATAAGCGCATACATGAGATACGATCTCGCATGCCTCCTCGAACTCGATTCCACGCTCTGTGAGGAGACGGATAAGCTCCGGAATTACCATACTCGGATGTGTATCGTTGATCTGGATCACTGCGTAATCGGCAAGGTCATGAAGATTGCAGCCTTTTGCTGTTGCCTCATCCAGGATCAGCTGTGCCGCATTGCTTACCATGAAGTACTGCTGATAGATACGAAGCTTTCTTCCTGCATCATCGCTGTCATCCGGATAAAGGAACAGTGTCAGGTTGTGGAGCAGATCCTTCTTATTAAAAGAGATTCCCTCGCCTACAATGCTCTCATCTGCAATATCAATATCAAAAAGGCGAAGCTTGATCGCTTTGTTCTCATAGCCTGCAACATCAATATCATACAGTGTGGATTTCAGCATAAAGCCCTTAAACGGCACGTAATAGGAAACGCCTGCATCTGTAAGCCAGCTCTCCGGCTCGATCCAAGGGTTCGGTGTCTCAAACTGAAGATGATCTTTGAACTCCTGTTTGAAAAGTCCAAGGTGATAATTAAGTCCGATTCCTTCTCCCGGAAGTCCCAGAGTTGCGATGGAATCCAGGAAGCAGGCTGCCAGACGGCCAAGGCCGCCGTTTCCAAGAGATGGCTCCGGCTCGATCTCCTCGATCATGGAAAGCTCTTTTCCGTTTTCTTTGAGATATTTGGAAACTTCGTCATAAACACCGAGATTGATCAGGTTGTTGGAGAGAAGTTTACCAATAAGGAACTCTGCGGAAATATAATAAATCTTCTTTTTTCCTTCCTGATATCCGCGGCCTTTCAGCTGCTCCTTTGTCCAGGAGAGAAGTCCGTGATAGATTTCCTCGTTTGTACAGTCTTTTACATTTTTGTTATATTTGTCTTCGAATACTTTGCTTAATGTTTCCATTTTTGATCTCCTTTCATGGATCTTTATGGGATGAAATGTGTTTTTACAAGGTTGTTTGCTTTGTTTTTGATGATATTAGGATATCATGTGATGCAATGCAAAAATATAACAATCCTGTCATGATATACAAAATATTTGTCAGACTGACTGCCGCATGCTCTTTCTGTACCTATGTGGAGAAACCTCATTGGCCTGCTGAAATTTCTTGATAAAATAGCTTGTACTGTTAAATCCCACGTTCATGGCAATCTCCGTCACCGGTGCGTCCGAATGGGTAAGAAGATATTTCGCCTTCTCCATACGGAAATCATTGATATATTCCACCAGGGTTTTTCCCGTATACTGGCGGAAAAGCTTCATAAAATAATACTCGCTGTAATTGGACAGCCCGGAAAGTTCCGAAACCGTAAGGTTTTCTTGATAATGAAGACTGATATGATCCAGAACCTCCTTCACTGCCGCAAGGCTTTTATTCTGCTCTGTGCTTACCGGAATGATATAATGTTTCGTCAGCATCTCGTAAAAGAAATCAAAGAACAGCATTTTCAGCTTCACATAAAAGTACGGTTTCTTCTTTGTATGGCAGGTATGGATCTCCATAAAAATCTCTTTAAGCTTCTCATACCCGGAATCGCCTTCTTCTATATGATGACAGAATTCTGCCCTGTTTTCCATCAGAGGGGAGACCACACATTCCTGGCAGATATCTCCCGGCTGCCCGGCCAAAAATCCCAGGCCAAACACCACACTTTTATAATAGAGAGGATTGTTTAAATCTGTCCGCATACTGTGAAGAACCCCGCAGTTTACGATCAGGATATCTCCCTTTTTCAACCGGATACTCTCCCGGTTCAGTCTGGCAAAACCGCTGCCTTTCTCAATATACATGATCTCCATCTCACTGTGCCAGTGGTCATACAGCGCATGGAAGATCTCACAGTCCCCCGTGTACGTCTCCACCGGCAGCTCAAAGGAGCCGTGGGGGCTTAATTCTTTTAAATTATCATCCACTTCGGATACGTGAAGAGGATTTTTTTCGGATATATCTGTTCCTGGCATGGTTTCCTCCGTGAGTCAAGTTTTGTTCGACTGCTCTTAGTCTAACGGATATTTCCAGCCATGACAATATTATATTTTCTCCTTTTCCTTTTTATGACTGACAAAAACGGCAGCTATCAACCTCAATCTTGACTTTTCCCCTCCCAACTGCTATATATAATATTTAGAATAAAATAATTTGATTATAAAAGGAACGATAACCACCATGAATCCATTAAAAAAAGCTTACTGCCGTATTTTCCAGAATGTCTTTAAATTCGCCCTTCCTCTGCTGCCTTACCGCAATCCAAAGATCATCGGAAGCGTCAAAGGTATACCGGAAGTTCTGGAAAAAAGAGGTTATAACAACGTGCTTATTATCACAGACGCAGGCATCCGAAGTCTTGGCCTTACCGAACGCCTGGAGCAGACTCTGAGACGAAACTGCATTTCCTACCAGATCTACGACAAAACCGTAGCCAATCCCACAACCGTCAATGTAGACGAAGCCCTTCATATGTATCTGGACAATGACTGCCAGGCAATTATCGGTTTCGGCGGCGGTTCCAGTATGGACTGTGCAAAAGCTACCGCAGCCCGCATTGCCAAACCGCACCAGTCTCTGGCACAGATGAAAGGAATCCTGAAAGTCCACAAAAAACTGCCTCTTCTCATCGCCATCCCCACAACTGCCGGAACCGGAAGTGAAACCACACTTGCAGCCGTGATCACCGATGCAAAAACCCGCCATAAATACGCCATCAACGATTTTCCACTGATCCCACGGTATGCAGTTCTTGATCCGAAGGTTACCTTAAGCCTTCCGCCGTTTATCACCGCTACTACCGGAATGGACGCCTTAACCCATGCAGTGGAAGCCTACATTGGAAATTCCACCACACCAGGCACACGGAAAAACGCCCTGGATGCAGTCCAGCTGATCTTTGAAAATCTGGATACCGCCTATACAGACGGCAATAATATTGAGGCAAGACGAAATATGCTCCGCGCTTCCTATTTTGCAGGCTGCGCTTTCACAAAATCCTATGTGGGATATGTTCACGCAGTTGCTCATTCCCTCGGTGGAAAATATAACGTTCCTCACGGACTTGCCAATGCCGTGATCCTGCCTATGGTTCTGGAAACCTACGGTGACAGCATCACCCATAAACTCCGTAACCTTTCTCTGGCCGCAGGGCTCTGCGATAAACAGGAGGATGATAAAACTGCTGCCCGGATGTTCATTGACGCGGTAAAAGACATGAAAAAGCGTTTCGGCATCGGAGATTATATTCCAGAAATCCAGGAAACTGATATCCCGGAGCTTTCCCATTACGCAGACAAAGAGGCCAATCCTCTGTACCCGGTTCCTGTCCTGATGGATGCCAGCGAACTGGAAACCTTGTATTACAGACTGATGCCGCCGGCTGGTAACCGCTGATCATGCATCCTATTTTATAAGAAAGGACTATCATTCCATGGAAAAAGAACAGATCACCCAGCTTCTGGAAAAACAGCGCCAGTACTTCTATTCCGGTGCAACTTTAAATCTCGATTTTCGTATCAGCGCCCTGAAACGCCTCCATGCCTCCATCCAGAAACACGAAGCACAAATCCATGCGGCTCTCCGAAAAGACCTGGGAAAAAGCAATTTCGAGAGCTATATGTGCGAGACTGGACTGGTGCTCTCCGAGATCACACATATGCTGAAACATATCCGCTCCTACACAAAAGAAGAAACTGTTCCCACTCCGCTGGCACAGTTCCATTCCCGCAGTTTCCGCAAGCCATCTCCATACGGAGTGGTTCTCATCATGAGTCCATGGAACTATCCGTTCCTTCTCACCATCGAACCACTTGTAGATGCCATTGCTGCCGGAAACACAGCCATCATGAAACCAAGCGCTTACTCTCCGGCAACCAGCGAAGTGATCCGCCTTCTGATCCATGAGTGTTTTGACCCTAAATATGTATCGGTTGTTACCGGCGGCCGCGCGGAAAATACCCATCTTCTCAGTCTGCACTTCGATTACATCTTTTTCACCGGAAGCCAGGCTGTAGGAAAGGAAGTCATGCGGAAAGCATCGGAATACCTCACCCCGGTCACACTGGAGCTTGGAGGAAAAAGCCCCTGCATCGTGGATAAAACCGCCAATCTCCGTCTTGCAGCCAAACGTATCGTATTCGGTAAATTCTTAAACTGCGGACAGACCTGCGTGGCTCCGGACTATATTTACTGCGACCCTGAGATCAAAGACGCCCTGGTAGCAGAACTCCGCCGCCAGATCAGCCGCCAGTATGGCAAAGAACCTCTGAAAAACCGGGATTACGGAAAAATCATCAACGAAAAACATTTCGACCGTATCAACAGCCTGATCGATCCTGCCAAAACCGTCTGTGGCGGCGGTTCCAGCCGTGAAACACTTCAGATCGAACCCACGGTTCTTGATAACGTAACCTTCGACGATCCGGTTATGCAGCAGGAGATCTTCGGCCCGGTACTTCCGATCCTCACCTACGACTCTCTCGGAAGTGCCGTAGCAAAGATCAACTCCATGGCTCATCCACTGGCCCTCTACCTCTTCACCAGCGACGAAAAAACCGCCCGGGAAGTAACTTCCCGGTGCGGTTTCGGCGGAGGCTGCATCAACGATGTCCTCATCCATCTGGCCACCAGCAATATGGGCTTCGGCGGCTTCGGCGAAAGCGGCATGGGCTCCTACCACGGCATCGACGGCTTCCGGACATTTTCGCATTATAAGAGTATTGTAGATAAAAAAACCTGGATTGATCTTCCTATGCGGTACCAGAAGTATCGGAAGGTTTATGAGAAGATGGTGCGGGTGTTTATGCGATAGATACAGACAGAGGACGATGATAGCTGCATCGTCCTCTTTTTTTCTCCCGCCTTTTAGCATTTTCTGAAGTAACTACAGATTACCCGCTGAGAGAAATGAACCGGCTTTTACTTTTTTAATATAACGTTTTCAAAGCCTCGGCCCGTACATAACCCAATTGTTTTCCATCTGTAACTTCTACATATTCAGTATCTTTGTACTCCATGCTGCTACCATAACTATATAATTTTGTGCCGGCTTTAAAACTTCCTGTTTTTACAAAGAGAAGATCATCATTTCTTATATCAACATTCTGCATTACTTCGTATTTTGGATTATTTAACTCCGCAAAAAATCCCATGTTGTTATTAAAATTGTCTTTTACGGTAATCTGAAATGTAGCAACATAGATTGCAATTACCAGAAAAATTGAAATGATATTCAAAATTGCTTCTCCCTTTTTGCTTGTAATATCTGCTAGTACTTTTATCTGTCCAGGTATTAACGCAACCTCAATCAAAACAAGACCAACAATTAATGATGTAAAAAATATATTTTTCATCAGAAAATCAAAATGTCCTATTACTATATAACTTCCTTTTGAGAGATTATCTCCCCAGGCCGCAGAATCAATCATAAGTAATACATACATAAAAATGGTCATGATCATTAAACCTTTTACACAGGTTGCTATTTTGTGTGATATTGTTTTCTTCGTAAATCCGGAAAAAAATATGTAGCCTCCACCAAAAAATGCGATTATGGCCGTAATCATAAATAATATAGGTCCTATATTACTGATGATCGTATACCCCAATCCAATTCCCAATATTGCCAGAAATATTATAAGTGCTCCCAAATCCACTATAATAAACATTTGTGTTTCCTCCCTTTCCTAATCACGTTAGTGTTTTTTGATATGTCTATAGATTAGCAGATGGATAGTCATAGTCGGGTTTTACTTTTTTTTATAAATTTTGAGAACTTTTGGAGCTGCAATCTGAATTATACAGCAGGAATTTATATAACATATAGCAAAAGGGAGAATACCTGCTGAAGTCATTCTCCCTTTATTTATCAGTCAGCACAAACACATTCTTCCCACACATTTTTATTTGCATTCCAGATCTCATCAAATTGTTCTTCCGGAACCGGAACTGTATCTCTACCTACCTCTATAGTAAGACTGGGAATTCCTTTCTGGCTGATTGCCCAGTCTTTATAACCGGCAGGGTCAAGAGACTGATAATCTGCATCCATGACATATCCGGTTAATGCTGAAATCCGCTCTCCGAATGCCTTCGTATCTTCATAAAGCTGTCCTTCCTGTCCGAAATACCAGTAAATTACATTTCCCTGTGCATGATAACTTACTGTTCTGGCAAAATTCTGTTCTTCAGTAAGTGTGATCATTGCATCTGTCTCTTTCTCACTTCCAGGATATGGTCCCTTATAATGTGACGAAGAGGGATGTCCGACAGGATCTGCATAAGAATCCCACAGTGCATCAAAATTACGGTTAAGATCAATTCCGCATCCATTTGATTTCCAGTTTATCAGATAATCTCCCTGCGCTTCCTGTCCATCAAGTGCTGCAATACCCGTCACTTTTGTTCTCATCTCTTCTGTCTGAAGTCCTGAAAGTCCCTTCTGACTTATAGCAACACCATCCGGATTTACCATAGGCATAACATGGATCTGGCAGTTTTCCCACATTTCTTTGTATGGAACTTCATTACAGGATTTCTCATCTACATTTTGTAAGTCAGATAATTGTTCATAATCATCGTTATTTGCAATATGCTCCAGGAAAGCTTCTGCCTGTTTCATTACAAGCTGACATGTTATATATTCTCTTGCGTGAATACCGGCATTAATAAAAATCTTCTTTTCCGCATTTGTATCTCCTATAACCAGATCATATAATTCCCGGCCATCTGCACTCTGTCCAAGAGAACTGATCTGAATATATGCCCCGTATTTTTCCTGGAGCTTTTCAATATCATCTTGCATATTTTCATAAGTATATTGCTCGAGATACTGATCTGCGTAAAAATCCCCTTGCATTTCATCTTCTGCCATACATGGTTTCAGCGAAATTTCTGATACCAAAGCCATAGCGCTTAAAGCCAATATATATGCTTTTATTTTCATGCTTTTATTTCATACTTTTGATCTCTTTTCTATGAAAATAATTCTCACAGATACTATTGAGGTTTACAGTTTTTTGTTTACAGTCTGTTTCATATTTGTAATAATAAATCCATTCTTATTATTTGATTTTTTGAGATTTATTTTATATGTTCCCATCAATCCATAATTTACTTTATCCCAGGAATTATAAAGATACACATTGTATGTAACTTCATATGTCTGCAAACCTGTTTTTACTATTTTACGGACAGATCCTTTAGGTCTCGCTTCTCCCCAATCTCCCATTTTATAGATGATCTTATTGTTTTTATTGTAGATCAGATAAGCTGGATTTTTGGAATAACGATATGTATTCATCTTTTTAAATGTTACTTTTGTCGTGTTAAAATACAGCTTCATTTGAGGCTGTATTTTTTTCTTAACATAAGAGAAACTTTGACCGTTTAATTTGTAGTCAGGGATAGCTACCATTGTTGTTTTGGCATAATCATCAAATTTAAACTGATAATTCCTAAGGCATCCCAAGCCCATATAATAATCAAAATTTCGCATCATTTTTGCAACTGATTTTTGATATGCTTTCGTAACATCCTTCCTGGCAAATGCTGAAGCAGAAAGTGGAAATGAAAACAACATAATCACTGATAACATTATCGCTAAAAAATATTTAAATTTCTTTTTCATTATTATCCCTCCCTCACTATACTCCCCGGTGAATATTCCTTCCCGAACATATTTATTATATTCTTACATATCATCGAACTATCTTCTTACTGAAAATCCAAATAATCCGCAAGCGCATATCCATGATTTCCCATATAATAAATTTCATAAAAACCATTTCCGGCACTTGCTACAAAGCTGACTGTCGAACCAAGTGGAATCTGGCAGATTTCGCCTGAATCTACATCCGGAGCCGGACGAAGTGTAATACTTTCTTTACAGTTTACTACACGACAGGTATCATAAGCTGAACTGTTTCCCGCAGATGACAGATAATTTGCCAATGCGTATCCATTATTTCCATTATATGAAATATAATAAAATCCATTGGAAGCTGTACTGATATAAGACACTGCCGATCCCAGTGGAATCTGACAGATTTCACTGGCAGAAGTACTTGGATTTGTTCTCAGCGTAATGCTCTGCTTGCAGTTTACAACATAATATGTCGGATAAGCTGATGAATAACTGGAAGTCACATTACCAGATGATTTATATATAGATAAATAAGACGCCAGTCCATATCCTGTACTTCCATTATAAATAATTTTATAAAAACCATTCTGAGCTGTCTCGATATAACTTACTGCTGAGCCCAGTGGAATCTGGCAGATTTCACTGGCAGAAGTACTTGGACTTGTCCGTAATGTAATGCTCTGCTTACAATTTACAACATAGTATGTCGGATACATGATCGTAGAAGGCTGTGATGAAGAGCTGTAATAAGAATCTGCCGGTTTATCTGTTGATAAATATGCTGCAAGTCCATATCCTGTTGCTCCATTGTAAACAATTTTATAAAAGCCATTCTGAGCTGATTCAATATAACTTACTGCTGAACCATAAGGAATCTGACAAAGCTCACCCGATGATACATCCGGCTGAGTGCGTAATGTAATGCTCTCTTTACAATTCATTACATAATATGTCTCATACTTCGGATAACTCTTCTGTGTTTCAGTTGATGTCTTCGCAGCTGCTGAAACAGGAACCGAAACAGTCATTCCAACAGCCAGACATAATGTTAGACAGCAACTTAAAAAAGCATTTTTTCTTCTCATATCCACACTCTCCTTGTCTTCTCAGTTTTTCAACTGTATCTTATACAAAGTATATCATTGTAATCAGCTTCATAAAAGTTACTGTTGTAAAACACCTCTGTTTTTTAAGCGAAATAATTACGGTTTTTCATCCTTCTTTACTCTCACATATCTCATCAAATTCCTCAAGAGATATCGGAGTTTTATCTCTCAGCTCATTTCCATAATGGCTGACTTCCACACCTTTCACTTCTTTTTCCGTGTACACGAAAGTCTGTTCTTCCTTAGACCTCCATACTACACTACCCCCATCTTCCAGTTTTCCGATCATATAAAACTGTGCCACCGTCGGATCACTGATCGCACTCACAGAAATCTCCGTACTGGATACGATGTTAAAAATATCTCTGACTCCATAATCATCTGGAAGTTCAACAACTATGCAGTCATCTTCCTTATCCGAAACAACAGTCTCGCTTTTTCCACATCCTGTCATCAGTGTCGCTGTAATACCCAAACATAAAATCCCTGCAAAAATCTGTGTTTTCTTCATATTTTTTTCCTCCCACCTGTTGGTATTTTTTGAAGTGACTATAGGTTACCAGATGAGAGGAACCAGCCGGGTTTTACTTTTTTTTACGATTGAATGCCGTTTTTATGGTTACAAAAACTATCGCACTGACAAGTACCACCGTAACACGGACTGTACAAAGCAACAGTGCCGCTTTTTTTGATGGACATGTAAATACGCCTGAAACAAAGTTTTTCATTGTTGGAAGCACTATACGATCCAATGCATGCATCGCATAAATATATAATGAAAACTTTCCACACCAGGAAAGAAACTTACTGGCTGTTTTATTTTTTTCATTAATAAACTGAGAAAACTTTGCTACAAAATAAGTTCCGCATACCGGGCCTGCCACAGAAATAACTCCGGTATAAGCAGCTTTATGCATTGCAACACCGCCCCACTTCGCACATATTCCCCATACGAACAGCCCCAGTATGATGCTTTCCGGAGATATTTCTTTTATATTCTTTTCAAATATCTGTTTCTTTTTCATTATGTATCCGATATGGTAAAAAAGCATTCCATACATGCCTGTCTGAATTCCAAATGGAAGCCATACCTTTTCTTTCAGCTGTGCAGCCAGAATTGCCAGCGCAATTACCAATATCCACATTGAAATATTATATTCCTCAGATACTTTCTTCACGCATAAATAGCAAATCTGACAGATAAATAACGCCACCAGAAACCATGTCATTCCAATCATTGGCACAGAATGCTTATCAATTCCTTTCGGCATATTACTTCCTGATGCATAAAAAAGTGCTCTTAAAAATTTCCATTTTCCTTCCATCCTGTTTCTTTAATGTCTTTTTTATTTTTTCAAAAAATTTCCTCTTTCTTTATACAATTTTAAGAAGCTTTTATGATAATCACAACATGGGGCGCAGTTTGTGGACAGTTTTTCTGTCTGATTTTGATGATTTTTCAAAAAAATAGACTAATTTTGTTTCCACATGTATGTTATACTCTAAATATCTACAGTATCTACGAAATGGTTTTTACATATGTCTATATTTTCTGATTTATTTAAATATTATATCCATGAGAAAAATATTAAAGTCATGTCTCTTGCTCATTACTGCAATCTGGAACGTTCTACCGTTTATAAATTCATTAACGGAAAACGTGAACCAATGTCCATGGAGCTGGTAGAGCAGATTGCCCGTTTTATACAGCTTACCCCTCCTGAGACATATAAATTTAAGGAAGCCTGGAAAATGGCACGCATGGGTGAAAATACTTATTATATCCGAAAGAGTATGGAACGTTTTTTATCCGATTTTCCCAATAAATCCACTCCGGCTTCATATAGTGCTCCTCTCCAGGAAAATATGTCAGGAACTCCTTCAACCACCCCAAACTGTCTTCTGCTGAATTCCAGGCAGGCAGTGGATTCTTCTGTTCGCCGTATCTTACTTTCCGAAGCATCAAAAAAGGACGGCCGGATTTCTCTTTTTCTGCAGCCCGACTATCCTTTCTTGCTCCATTTATTATCTACCATTCAACCTGCCGGCACCCTGCAAATCGATCATATTTTCAGTCTGAACCGTACGGCACAATTTACAGAAGCCCATGAACTTTATGAGCTTTATTATTTAAGAAATCTTTTTCCTATCTATATGAACAAACTGGATTACCGTATCCATTGCTTTTATACAAACGAGATTTCGCATTTTAAAAATCTCTCTGCACTGCCTTATATGATTCTGACTTCGGAATATGCCATTACATGTTCTTCCGATTATCAGATGGGAATTTTATATCAGGATTCGGAAATTTTACAGGCATTGTGGAATCTTTTCCGCTCCCATCAGGATCTCTGCCAGCCTGTATTCCAGACCTTTCCCATCGTTGCAGATGATCTTCCGTCCCTTTTCCAGTTTGTTGCAAACACAAGGGCTTCTGCCGATGTATCAATTTTCATTCAACCTGAAGCATGTATTTTACCATTTCTGCGAAGAGATCTGCTGGAAGAGATTTTTAATTACAATATTCCCGGAGCAGATGCTGTTATCTCTATGGCGGATACTTTATTTATCGATAATATGCAACGGATCAAAGATGAAAAATTTATCATATACTTTACAGAATATGGTATGACACGCTTTCTGCAGGATGGATTATTCGAAGAAATCCCATCCACGTTTTACCATCCTCTGACTGTGAAACAACGTATCCGTATCCTTCATGAAATAACTCAGTGTTGTCAGAATGGTACTTATCGGATCCTGAAAAAACCTTTGAATCATCTTTCTGAAAATCTTCGAATGGCTCTTTGTGGAAATACGTGTTCTCTTACCTATCAGACAAATGCAGGTGAGCATATGTGCTTTGCCATTACAGAACCTTTTATCCTTCAGATTTTTCAGGATTTCCTGACAGACATGGATTCGGATGTCTATTACACGCCGGATGAGGCTGTTGCGATCATTGACCGTATGATCCGGCAACTGGAGGCAAAATAATATATGAGAAATCAAAAAGAATGCCGTTACATCATTTCATTCATTTGATGACAGAACAGCATTCTTTTTATTTATAAATAATATTCCCTTCTACTTCTTAGTCGTAACAGTCTTAGCCGCAGACCATGCAGAATAGTATGTTTTTCCATTAAGTTCCTTATATGTTCTGACCCGGACGTAATACTTTTTGCTGCCAGTCAGCCGCTTACAAGTTTCTACTGTCTTCTTGTTATTTTTGACAGATACAGTTGTTCCATTGGAAAAATTGGAATTTCTTGAATACTGAATCTGATATCCTGTTGTTTGTACAGACTGTTCTTTCCATCTTACCCGAAATCCTTTTGATACAGATGCAATTGCTGCAATGGATGTTGCAGCCGGTTTAATTACAAACTGCTTGGTAACAGATCCCTGATAGTAGCTGCCTTTAAAAGTTACTTTTATCCCATAACTTCCGACATTTTTTCTGCCGGATGGGTAACTTACCGTGTAATAAGAGGAATTGATTGCCGCACCATTGCTTCCCTTTACAACTACAGATGGTTTTCGCACTTTTCCATTGTATGTACAACTTGACGGAGACAGTGAAATTTTGTTCGCCGCATAAAGAACTGTCGTTCCGTTAGTGGCGCCGCAGGAACAAGTCTTTACGATCTTTCCGTTGGCTTTCGGAGTTGCTTTTGTAATAACATTTTTATAAGCATGCGTATGAGACGGATTTATTTTAATTGTGTAATCTACACTAGAATAGCCACTTCCGTCTTTCGCTACCTTCAGATAATAGGTTCCTGCTGAAAGACGGATCTTTGGCATGGTTTTCGAGGAATCAGTTCCTCTCAAATCATAAGTCTTCAGCTTCGAAAAACTTGAATTGTACAGATCGACACACCAGTAGTATCCATTTGATTCCATATATTTATGAGTAAATTTTAATGAAACAGAATCTATTTTTGATACTTTAAATTTATACCAGTCCACATCCGAGTATTTCATTATGCTTCCATAATATGTTTTATTGATACTGATTGTATTTGCGGAATTGTAGTCATCATTAAACTCTTTTTCCCAGACACTTGATGCAGTATAGTTTATTTTTACATTATAGTTTACTTCTTTATACCCACTTCCACCTTTTTGCACTTTTATATAATAAGTACCTGCCGGAACACCAATATTTTCCCCGGTAGCTGAAGTGTTATTTCCCTGATAATAATAGTAATTCAGACAGTTCATTTCCGGGTTATACAAGTATGCTTCCCAGTAATTTCCCGATTCTTCCACATAATCATGGCCAAATTTCAGTGAAATATATCCCGGACTTGATATTTTAAATTTATACCAGTCTACATCCGAATATTTCATTATGCTTCCGTAATATGTTTTATTGGTATCCAGAGTCATAACATTTGGTGAAGAATAGGTATCGTTGAACTCTTTTTCCCAGATACTGGATGAAGTATAATTTACTTTTATGTTATAATTAACGTCTTTATATCCACTTCCGCCTTTTTTTACTTTTATATAATAAGTACCTGCCGGAACGCCGATGTTTCCTCCTGTGACCGATGTCTCTGTGCCACGGTAATCATAACTGTTTAAACAGGATTTATCCATGTCATAAAGATATGCCTCCCAGTAATTTCCTGAGGAATCCACATAATCATGGGTAAATTTAAATGAAATATATCCTGGATTCGATATCCGGAATTTATACCAGCTAACATCATCATAACTTTTTATATAATCTGTATAGGTTGCATTCACACTGATAACCGATGCTGTATCTGCTGTCGTGTTATTCCCGGATATACTGGTTCCTGCCGCATCCGTTGTAAATTCCGGCTCTTCCAGTTCAATCTGCTGTGAAGATTCCAGCTGCATCTCATCCGTTTCCGAATCTGAAAAATCATCGGTAATGTCTATCTCTTCCACTTCACTCTCCGGATTTTCCAGATCTGGCTGTTCTCCCACAATTTCCAGATTTTCCTCTTCGCTGTCGTTTTCCGTTTCTGTAGCAGCCGGTTCTGTTTCTTCCTCTTTCGCATCTGCAAAAACTTCCGCACTGTCGAAATTTTCTGCCGGAACATCCAGCTCCTGCGCGCCGGCAATAACAGGCTGAACAGCAAGCGTAAGTGTCAGCACTACAGAAGCAAACTGTTTTAATCTTTTCTTCTTCATTCGCAAAATCCTCCTTTTTTCAGATATGTCTTGTGCAAATTATACCATCATTGTCAAATATTCACAAGATTCTTTGTGCACTCAGCAAGATATCTTATAATTTTCCTCTACAATCCTGAATACAAAAAAATCTGTTCTACATGATCTCTCAGTAAAACAGATTTTTTCTTCAACTATATATGTGTCCGTAACAGATAACTTATCTTAATGCATCCTTCATCTCTTTCACATACGCCTTTACCTTCGGCACACAATCTTTGCCGTATGTTCCGCAGAGTTTTACTATGGCCGAACCAACAATGGCTCCGTCAGACTGATCGGCCATTTTTTTTGCCTGCTCCGGGGTAGAAATTCCGAATCCTACCGCACATGGAATATCTTTCTGGGATTTTACCAGTTTTACCATGGCTCCGATATCCGTTGTGATGTTGGTACGCATTCCGGTAACACCCATGGATGATACGCAGTATACAAACCCTTCTGCCTCTTTTGCGATCATGGCGATCCGCTCATGGGAAGTCGGTGCAATCAGGGAAATCAGATCCAGGCCGTACTGTTTGCAGACAACGTCGAACTCTTCTTTTTCCTCGAAGGGAACGTCCGGAAGAATCAGTCCGTCCATTCCAACTTCTGCTGCTTTTTTGATAAAGCGCTCAGTTCCGTAGGAAAATACTACGTTGGCATAGGTCATAAATACCATTGGAATTGTTGTTTTTTTACGTATTTTTTCTACCATTGCAAAAATTTTATCTGTGGTAACGCCTCCGGACAGTGCCCGGACATTTGCCTCCTGGATCACCGGTCCCTCTGCGGTAGGGTCTGAGAACGGAATTCCAAGTTCGATCAGGTCTGCGCCTGCTTCTTCCATTGCATATACCAGCTGCTCGGTAATCTCCAGTGACGGATCTCCGCAGGTTAAAAAAGGAATAAATGCCTTTCCGTTTGCAAATGCTTCTGTGATTCTACTCATGAATATCCTCCCCTCTGTAGCGGGCGATTGCCGCACAGTCTTTATCTCCACGTCCTGAAATGGTAACTACCATGATCTTGTCTTTTCCAAGTGTTGGTGCGATCTTTTTTGCGTAAGCTACTGCATGGGCACTTTCAATTGCAGGAATAATTCCTTCTGTTCTGGAAAGATACTCAAATGCGTCTACTGCCTCGTCGTCAGTTACCGGCACATATTCCGCTCTTCCGATATCGTAAAGGTGTGCATGCTCCGGTCCTACCCCCGGGTAATCCAGACCTGCGGAGATGGAGTATACCGGTGCGATCTGTCCGTATTCATCCTGGCAGAAATAGGATTTCATGCCATGGAAAATTCCAAGACGGCCGGTTGCGATGGTTGCTGCTGTCTCTGCGGTATTCACACCGCGGCCTGCTGCCTCGCAGCCGATAAGCCGGACATCTTTGTCCTCAATAAAATTATAAAAAGTTCCGATGGCATTGGAGCCGCCGCCTACACAGGCCAGAACAACATCCGGAAGCCTGCCTTCTTTTTCCAGCATCTGCTCTTTGATCTCCTTGGAAATGACTGCCTGAAAATCACGGACGATAGTTGGGAACGGGTGTGGTCCCATAACAGATCCCAGTACATAGTGGGTATCTGCAATACGGTTTGTCCACTCACGCATGGTCTCGGAAACGGCGTCTTTTAAAGTTGCAGTTCCGCTTGTAACTGCATGGACTTTTGCACCGAGAAGACGCATTTTGTATACATTCAGTGCCTGGCGCTCTGTATCCTCTTTTCCCATGAAAACCTCACACTCCATGCCCATCAGTGCTGCTGCGGTTGCAGTTGCCACGCCATGCTGACCTGCGCCGGTCTCTGCAATGACACGGGTCTTGCCCATTTTTTTTGCCAGAAGCACCTGACCTAATACGTTGTTGATCTTGTGTGCACCTGTGTGGTTCAGATCCTCACGTTTCAAATAGATTTTGGCTCCGCCCAGATCTTCGGTCATGTGTGCCGCATAGTAAAGACGGGAAGGTCTTCCTGCGTATTCATTGAGAAGCTCTGTGAGCTCGCGGTTGAATTCCGGGTCGTTTTTGTAATGATTGTATGCTTCCTCAAGCTCCAGAACGGCGTTCATCAGTGTTTCCGGGATGTACTGTCCGCCATGGATGCCGAATCTTCCTTTTGACATGTTAAAAATCCTCCTTTATGTTCCTCACGGTCTGTACCGCTTTTGCTATTTTATCCGGGTCTTTGTGACCGTCGGTTTCTACACTGCTGCTTAAGTCTGCTGCCCAGGGATGCAGCATTTTTATGGCTGTTTCCAGATTGTCACATCCCAGGCCTCCGGCCAGAAACCAGGGACGCTTTATAGCCGGTACCAGATTCCAGTCAAAGGTCTCTCCGGTGCCCCCGGATCCCTGATCCAGAAGAATGTAATCTGCTTCCGAACGGATCGCACTCTTTACATCTTCTTCTGTTTTTATGGAAAAAGCTTTTATCAGAAGCTGGTCCGTCATAGTCTTAAGCTGTCTGATATACGCCTCGTCTTCCTGTCCGTGAAGCTGTGCCAGGGCAATGGTTCCTTCATTTAAAAGCTGTGCGGGAAGCTCCACCGGTGCATTGACGAATACGCCTACCGGCAAAATGCTTTCATCCAGTTTTTCTCTGAGCTGCCGCAGCTGATCTACTGTGACGTTTCTCCGGCTTTTCGGGAATTCTACAATGAATCCTGCAAAGTCCGGTTTCGCTTCGTTAACTGCCTGGATATCTTCCGGGCGGGTCAAGCCGCAGATCTTGATCCTGGTTCTTTTCTTCAATGCTTCTTTCATCTCAGTACTCCACCATTTAACTCTTCCAGCGCTGCTTTTTTATCCAGGCTTCGCATCAGTGTCTCGCCGATCAGGACCGCGCCTACCCGGTTTCTTTCCAGAATAGCGATGTCTCCGGCGTTTTTGATTCCACTTTCCGAAACAAATACCACATTGTCCGGTGCCAGGTTTCGAAGACGGATGCTGTTATTCATATCAACTTTAAAGGTTTTCAGATCCCGGTTATTTACACCGACGATCTTTGCTCCTGCTTTCAGTGCCCTTGCCACTTCTTCCTCGTCGTGAGCTTCCACCAGTGCATCCATTCCCAGCTCTTCTGCCAGCTCCCGGTATTCCCGGAGTTCCTGATCATCCAAGATGGCACAGATCAGAAGCACTGCCGATGCGCCGAATGCTTTTGCCTGATAGATCATATACTTATCCACCGTAAAGTCTTTCCGGAGAACCGGGATATCCACCATTTCCGTGATCTCACGAAGATAAGTATCCCTTCCCATGAAATAAAAAGGTTCTGTAAGACAGGAGATTGCGGATGCGCCTGCTGCCTCGTATTCTTTCGCAATTTCCAGATATGGAAAATCTGCTGCGATCAGTCCCTTGGAAGGGGAAGCTTTTTTTACTTCGCAGATGTAGGACATGCCCGGTTTTTTCAGAGCTTCCAGAAAAGAGGGCTGCTGCGGTGCTTTTTCTGCCAGAGTTTTTAGCTGTTCCAGAGGAAGCTGAAGTTTTTCCTTCTGGATACGTTCTCTTGTTTTTTCTGCGATTTCTTCCAGAATGTTTTTTTCACTCATTCTTTGTTTGTCTCCTCCACAAATTCCCGAAGTTTGGCTGCTGCAGCTCCGCTATCAATCAGATTTTCTGCCATCTTCACGCCGGCTTCCAGGCTCTCTGCTTTTCCTGCAATATAAAGTGCGGCACCTGCGTTCATGCATACAGCCTGACGCTTCGGTCCTTTTTCGGTTCCGTTTACAATGGCTTTTGTAATCTCTGCGTTTTCTTCCGGTGTGCCACCTGCAAGTTCCTCTTTGCTGCAGCGTGTGTAACCGAACTGCTCCGGTGTGATCTCGTAGGACTGGAACCATCCGTCTTTGATCTCGCATACGGAAGTCGGTGCACTCATGGAAATCTCATCCAGACTGTCCTGTCCAAAAACAACCATTCCACGGTTCACACCAAGTTTCATCATAACCTGCGCCAGCGGCTCTACCAGAGACTGATCGAAGACTCCCATCAGCTCCATGTTTGCGCCTGCCGGGTTGCTTAATGGTCCAAGGATATTGAATACTGTACGGATTCCCAGCTCTTTTCGGATCGGTGCCACATATTTCATTGCAATGTGATAATTCTGTGCGAACAGGAAACAGATGTTGATCTTTTTCAGGATCTCAGCGCTTTTTTCCGGTAGGATGGTGATCTTTACGCCAAGGGCTTCCAGAACATCTGCGGCTCCGCTCTTGGAGGATGCTGCACGGTTTCCGTGTTTTGCAACCGGAACGCCGCCTGCCGCGATCACAAGGGAAGAAGTTGTGGAAATATTGAAGGAGTTTGCTCCGTCACCGCCGGTTCCCACGATTTCCAGAACATCCATGTCGTGGAGAAGTTTGATGCAGTGTGCACGCATACCTGCTGCGGATGCTGTGATCTCATCAATGGTTTCGCCTTTCATGGAAAGTGCGGTAAGGTAGGATGCCATCTGTACCGGTGTTGCCGCTCCGTCCATGATCTCATTCATTACAGCTTCTGCTTCATCATATGTAAGGTCCTGTTTTTTTGAAAGTTTAATGATTGCTTCTTTGATCATTGTGGTTTCCTCCTTATTTCTCTCTGACAACTTTTATAAAATTCTCGATCATCGTTTTTCCATCTGGTGTCATAACCGATTCCGGATGAAACTGTAATCCGAAAATCGGATATTTTTTATGTTCCAGTGCCATCACCTCGCCGTCCTCAGACTCTGCGGTGACAACCAGTTCTTCCGGTAATGTATCCCGGATTGCTGCCAGTGAGTGATATCTTGCTGCCAGGAAAGTTTCCGGCAGGCCCTCAAACATCTGACTCTCACCAACTTTATGGATTTCCTTCTGCTTGCCGTGCATCAACTCTTTTGCATAGGAGACGGTTCCTCCAAATGCTTCACAGATGGACTGATGTCCAAGGCAGATGCCCAGGATCGGCAGTTTGTCTTTGAAATATTTTATGGATTCAATGCAGATCCCTGCATCTTCCGGACGTCCCGGGCCCGGGGAAAGGATCAGGGCTTCCGGCTTCATGGCCTCCAGCTCTTCGATGGTCACTTCATCATTTCTTACGACCTTGATATCCGGTTCCACAGAACCGATCAGCTGGTAAACATTATAGGAAAAGCTATCATAATTATCGATCAGTACTATCATTCCAGTCCCTCCTGTGCAGTTTCGATTGCCTGTACAACGGCTCTTGCCTTGTTGCAGCATTCCTGGAATTCGTTTTCCGGAACACTTTCTGCCACGATTCCGGCTCCGGACCGGATGCAGATCTCGCCGTTCTTTTTATAAACCAGGCGGATGGCAATGCAGGTGTCCAGGTTTCCGGCGAAATCCAGATATCCGATGGCGCCGCCGTAAATACCTCGTTTGCTCTGTTCCAGTTCCTGGATGATCTGGCAGGCACGGAACTTCGGTGCTCCGGAAAGGGTTCCTGCCGGAAGGATGGCATCTACTGCATCCACCGCATCTTTGTCATCCCGGATCTGTCCGGTAACTGTGGAACCGATATGCATAACATGGGAAAAACGCTCGATGCACATATATTTTTCTACGTTTACGGTTCCGATCTTGCTGATCTTTCCGATATCATTTCTTCCAAGATCCACAAGCATGTTGTGCTCGGCACGTTCTTTTTCATCGGAGAGAAGGCCTTTTTCCAGTGCCTGGTCTTCTTCTTTTGTCTTGCCCCTTGGTCTGGTTCCTGCTAACGGGAAGGTGCTTAATTCCGTTCCGGTAAGCTTGGCCAGTGTTTCCGGGGATGCTCCTGCGATCTCAATATCATCGCTGGAAAAATAAAACATATACGGAGAAGGATTGGTAGCCCGGAGAACGCGGTAAGTATCAAACAGGCTTCCTTCAGCTTTTGCCCGCATCGGGTTGGAAAGGACTACCTGGAAGATATCTCCCTCACGGATGTAATGTCTTGCGGTTTCTACCATCTCACAGTATTTTTCTTTTGGGAACTGTGGCTCAATGGAAGATTTAAGTTTCAGGGACGGAAACTCATCCTGTTTTCCGTTTCGGATCAGATCTGCCATCTCTTTTAACTTCTCTTCGGCTTTCCGGTAGGAATTTTCCAGGTCATCCGTCATCACACCGGTGATCAGAAGTACCTTCTGTCTGTAATGATCAAAAGCGATTACCTGGTCAAAAAGCATCAGGTCCATATCCCTGAAATCCTGTACAGTCTCATCGGTAAGTTTCAGCTTCGGCTCGCTGTACTTGATGTAATCGTAGGAAAAATATCCTACCAGACCACCGGTGAATGTAGGCATATTTTCCAGCACCGGACTTTTGTATTCTTTCAGGATCTGGCGGATGGCATCTCCAGGATGCTTTACCTGCTGTACAGTTTTTTCTTCGGTTCCGTCCTCGTGGATCTTTCGGATCTGAAGATTTCCGTCTGTACAGGTGATTTCCATAGATGGCTCATATCCCAGGAAGGAATAGCGTCCCCATACTTCTGTCTGGCTTGCACTTTCCAGAAGATAACAGTGTCTGCTGGCTGTGCGTAAGGTTCTCATGACTTCTACAGGTGTGTAGCGGTCGGAATACAGCTCGTGGCATACGGGGATGCGCCGGTATTCGCCTGACTGTGCGATACTTTTGAGTTTTTCTAATGTTGGATACATATACAGGCCCTCCTGAGTTTTTTTCATTCCTGTGCCGGAGACGTTGGAACGGTACGATACGGAAAATTCGCGATCCACATTCACTACTTGTTCATGCATTCCAGTTTTGAAAAAATTGGAATTCAAAAAACGCCCGTCTCCGGCAGAATCTGGTTCTGCCAGGGACGAGCGTCAAATTCCAAATCACCCGCGGTGCCACCCTGATTCACGGTTCGATCCGTGCACTTAGCGGAATACCTACATATTCCCGGCAACTGACGTATGCCTTCACGTCACAGAATACTCGGTATCCATAACACCTTTCCCTGTGCCCTCTGCGGTCCATTTGGTAAACTGCTTCTCGGCCCGGCTCTCACCCTCCCGGACTCTCTGTGCGCGCATGAGTACCTTTATCTCCGCTTCAACGGTTTAGTGGTTTACTCGATTAAATTTTTTATATAAAATAGCACAGGATTTTTAATATGTCAATACAAAAGTTGAAAAAAATGTCATTTTATTCTATAATTGTGATAGTGTGATTATCACAAAACCTACCTAAGAAGGGAGTTTTACCAGAAAAATACCATGGCTGAAAAAAATACAAACACCTGGCTGGATACCCCAGATCCACAGGTTTTTATCAAAAATTCTGCAAGATTCAATGATCTGATGATGATGTACCGCTGTACTGTCCGTGAGGTACGTACCAAACTGGAAGTTCTCAATGATGAGTTTTCCGTAGAATATAAACGTAACCCGATTTCCTTTATCAAGACCAGAATCAAAAAACCGGAAAGCATCTACAAGAAATTAAAAAAACTGGGCTATGACTTCACTGCCGAAAATATCCAGAACCAGCTCAATGACGTAGCCGGTATCCGTGTTGTCTGTGCTTTTATTGATGATATCTACACCATTGCAGACCTTATCGCCAAGCAGGATGACATCACCGTCATTCAGGTAAAAGACTATATCAAAAATCCCAAGCCAAACGGTTACCGCAGCTATCACATGATCGTGGAAATCCCGGTGTTCTTCTCCAAGGGAAAAACGCCCATGCGCGCGGAGATCCAGATCCGTACCAATGGAATGGATTTCTGGGCTACACTGGAACATCAGCTCCGATATAAACAGGATATTGAAGAAATGGATGGTTACGAGGAAGTCAGCAGCGAGCTTCTGAACTGTGCCCGCGCTGTCATTGATATGGATAATGAAATGCAGCGAATCAAAGATAAAATCGGACGGTTCCATGATATCTAAAGTTAAAGCAGGTAAGATTATAATCTTACCTGCTCTTTTTCACTGTTCTTTACCCGGAACGCCCGCGGTGTCATATGATAATGTTCTTTAAACACTCTGTGAAAATAACTGTTATTCTCATACCCTACAGCTGCAATAATATCACTGATGGGAAGGTCCGTCTCACACATCAGCTCTACTGCCTTATTCAGGCGTTTTCTCTGAAGAAGTTCCTTGAAATTAAATCCTGTGGTCTTTTTGATCATCTTGCTGAGCACATGCATAGGCAGATGAAGCCTGGTGCACAGCTCCGTAAGGGTAGCTGTCCGGTACTTCTGCTCAATATAGTCCAGTGTTGTCATGGAGATCATATTTTCGTACTGATTGGGAAGGCGCATCTCCACATACTGTACGGATTCCACCAGATACATAAAGATCAGGCCCATGGTGGTCTGGTTGATCCGTTCCCGGTTTTCTTCGCCATTTACAAGAGAATAGATGATATTTTCCAGAAGGTTCTGGATCTGCATGACTTCCGCGACCTTAAAGTGGAGATATTCACCCCGCTCTTCATCCTGGCGCAATACATTCACCAGAAAATCTGCCAGCATGTTGTCATTCCCTGTCATGGAATAGGCCACATCAAAAAACTCCGGCAACACCATAAAATTGATGGCAATATCATTCTGTCCCGCTTTCAGGATCTCATGTTTCGTAAACTGGTTGAGAAAAAGCAGCTCCCCTTTATTCACCACAACTTTTTTTCCATCGATGATATTGGTCAGCGATCCCTCGCACACATACAGCACTTCCACAAAATTATGCCTGTGCGCCGGGAAATGCACAAAACGAGTATGGGTACGCACCGCAATCAGTCTGCCTTCTTTCAGCATCTTTCCACTGTCTACGGTAAAATCTCTTCCGGATGTATAGAGATCTTTATCTACCTCCGCTTCCCCATCCAGGATTTTTCGCTCTTCTTCGGTTATTTTTCTCAGCTGATCCAGTAATGCCTGCTGCATAACGCACCTCCATCGCTGCTTTTCTCTATAGCAAAACAGGAGATCACAAAATGCAATCTCCTGTCTGTAAATTCAGTTCTTATATGCTTCTGCCTGTAAATCAGTCGTCACGACGTCTTAAACGCAGTGCAAAGAATGCCATTACTGCATCTAACAGTGCAAATACAACCAGAATTCCATAACGTGCGATATGAGAATTATCTGCAGTTTTTACCTCATCGGAAGAAGATGTGGATGTTGTGTTATTGGAAGTTGTGTTTGTAGTTGTTCCGTTAGTTGTTGTTCCATTTGTGGTAGTTCCATTACCGCCATTGGATCCGTTATTGGTTGTTCCAGGTACCGGTGTTGCTGTTCCTGTTGGAGTTGGTGTTGCTGTTCCTGTTGGGTTCATTGGTACCGGTGTATCTGTTGGCTCTGGTGTGTCTGTCGGCTCTACAGATGGGTCCGGACTTACACTCGGGTCCGGGCTTACACTTGGGTCTGGGCTTACACTCGGGTCCGGGCTTACACTTGGATCCGGGCTCACACTCGGGTCTGGGCTTACGCTTGGATCCGGGCTCACACTCGGGTCTGGGCTTACACTTGGATCCGGGCTCACACTCGGGTCTGGGCTTACACTTGGATCCGGGCTCACACTTGGGTCTGGGCTTACGCTTGGATCCGGGCTTACACTCGGGTCTGGGCTTACGCTTGGATCCGGGCTTACACTCGGGTCTGGGCTTACGCTTGGATCCGGGCTTACACTCGGGTCTGGGCTTACGCTTGGATCCGGGCTTACACTCGGGTCTGGGCTTACGCTTGGATCCGGGCTTACACTCGGGTCTGGGCTTACGCTTGGATCCGGGCTCACACTTGGGTCTGGGCTTACGCTTGGATCCGGACTTACACTCGGGTCTGGGCTTACGCTTGGATCTGGACTCACACTTGGCTCAGGACTTACGCTTGGCTCTGGGCTCACACTTGGCTCCGGAGCCGGAATCTCATCATACCCACATCCCAGTACAATATCCATACCTGAGCAAGGAATTACATATCCTGCTGCCCAGTTAACTCTGAATCCAAGGTTCGGACAGTCATTTGTCCAATCCCAGTATGTAAAGGATGTAGAGAATGTAATAGTTCTTACATAAGTTGCGCCCGTATCCGGGTCAACAAATGTAACATCCTTAGTTACACTTACACTATAAACAGCTGGTGCTTCCTTCGTTCCAACCGGATAATTTCCAGGAACACGGATCTGTGCCATTCCGCTGACACCAACACTTCCACTGAGGGAAGACTGGTCTGCTGAGAAACCTGCATCTCCGGAAATGGATGCATTGGCAATATCCTCAAATGTCAGGATTACCGGCTGTGTGATAGTCTTATCACCAACTTTCAGTGTTGCAGCTGTAAGTGCTCCGATATCGATATGATCTACACTTCCAGTTGTGCTTAAACCTAAAGACTGCGGATCTGCTTCTTTACCTTATGCATCCTGTGCATCTGCATCATTGTCCTCTACTCTGTCTGCTTTCTGATCCTCATCTGTGGAATCTTCATCCTCAGCAGAGTCCTCTGCATCTGTGGAATCTTCATCCTCTGTAGAATCCTCTGCATCTGTGGAATCTGTATCCTCTGTAGAATCTTCTGCATCTGCGGAATCTGTATCCTCTGTGGAATCTTCTGCGTCTGCAGAATCTTCTGTATCTGCGGAATCTGTATCCTCTGTGGAATCCTCATCCTCTGCAGAATCTTCCCCATCTGTTGAATCTTCTTTTTCATCTTTCGCAGCGGCTTTCTTTACACTGCTCTTTTCTGCTTTTGTGGAAGAATATTTAGCTGTTTCTGTCGCACCCATGGCAACGCTTCCGCCCTGCATAAGCAGTGCAGCGCCCATCAGGCAGGCAGCAACTTTCTTCCAGCCAGCCCATTTCTTAAACATTGCTCCTCCTCTCCTTGCTTTAGCGGATGGCGCTTGCGCTCCATCCGCCAAATAAATAATTACTTATTTAATTTTTGTTTTTGTGCTCTTACTCCATGCGGAATATACTGTCTTACCATTGGATGTCGTTTTGTAACTGCGGATACGGATATAATAAGTCCTTCCACTGGTCATCGGTTTCGGTACACCGCTTCTTCTCTTAGAATCTCTAATTGTGAAGGTTCTTGTTGTACCTTTTCTGAAATCACTCTTCTGACTGATCATAATCTGATATCCTGTTGCTCCTGTGCTTCCCTTCCAAGTTACTGTAGCCTGTTTCTTGGCTGTACTCTTGGCAGTTAAACCTGTCGGAGCTTTTGGCAGAATGCTGAATGTTGCAGAACCTGCATATTTAGCATATTTGCCTTTACCTTTTACAATTACGGAACCGATTCCCGGATTCTTGTTGTTCTTGAAGCTTACTGTATAGTAGCTGGAGCTGAGTTTAGTCTTTCCATAGTATACAGACTTCACAGCAGGTTTCCGTGTCTTTCCGTTGTAGGTAACTTTAGTCGGGGAAATCTTAACTGTAAGTTTCTTGGTAAACTTGGTGTATGTATTCTTGATGGCAATTGTGCCCTTGGAACTGATGCTGCCAATTGTTACCTTGTAACCAGTCGGTGTCTTAACGAGTTTTGCAGAGTAGGCAATCTTCTTACCTGCTGAATTCTTGTTAAGTCCTGATACAGTTGCTTTCCACTTGTTTGCACTGTTCAGTACTACTTTCTTGCTGGTTGCTTTACCATTTGCATAGATCTGAACGGTTAAGCTGGAAGGACGGGTGAGAAGGGCATTGTCCAGGTCACTCCATGTGTTCTGTACGACTACAGATGTCTTGTAAACACTGTGTGTAAATGCTGCAACATAGCCGTCTGCAACGCTTCCAGTCACTTTCTTAGTATAACCGGATACATCGGAAATTGCAACCGCATATTTGATTTCTTTTCCATTTGCGTACTTCGGAAGATTGCTCCATGTCTTGGAAGATGCGATCTTCAGGTTGATGTTATCTCCCTCTTCTTTGTCATCTTTCATAAGCTGTACGCTGATGGTTGCCGGACGGATTCCATCCTGGTTGTTTGCGTCATTCCATGCACTCTTGATGGATACATTTACTGTCTCCGGTACATGTTTGTAAGTAACTACAACTCCATTGTCATCCAGGACATTGCCTGTTGTTGTAATGGTGTAATCTTTGTTTTCGGTTGTCTTAACGGTATAGTTGATTCTCTTTCCGTCTTTCTTGACATCAACCTTTGCGAAGGAAGCTTTCCAGCTGTTCTTCTCATCTAAGGTTACTTTGTTTCCTGTTGCCTGTCCGTCTGCATAAAGCTCTGCTTCTACAGAATCAAGACGTTTGCCATCCTGGTTGTTTGCATCATCCCATTTTACACTTACCGGGATCTGTACTGTCTCCGGGATGTAAGTGTTGATTACGTTAAATGTGTTGCCGTCTGCTTCTGTTCTTGTTTCATAGTTCTCTGGAAGTCCGGATACAGCGACCTCATATTTAACTGCTTCGCCAACTTTGCCTGCTTTGTATTTCGGAAGATCCTTCCATACTTTTGCAAAACTGTTGCTGCTGTTCAGAGTGATCACATCGCCGGTTGCCTCACCATCAGCTTTCAGCTGAACGCTGTAAGATCCTGGTCTCTGACCATCCTGGTTGTTCTTGTCATTCCATGTTGTGTTTACGGAAACGCTTACTACTTCCGGTTTGTGAGTGTATGTCAGGACAAGTCCTGCTGCTCCGCTTCCGGTGCATGTGTAAGTATATCCATCTGCTTTTGTTCCTACCAGAGTGTACTTGATTTCCTGGCCGTCTTTCTTCAGTTCCATTTCACCGAAGGAAGCTGTCCAGTTGTTCTCTGCGGTAAGTCTTACTTTCTTGCTGTTGGATACATCTCCTGCATAGATCTCTGCCTCTACAGCCTCCGGACGGATTCCATCCTGGTTGTCTGCATCATCCCATACAACAGATGCTTTTACTTCTGCTTTTGCAGGTACGTGTGTTGCTGTAACTGTAAATCCGGTTGCTGCATCTCCGGTAATCTCTACTTTATACTCGGATCTGATTCCAGTTGCCTCAACGGTATAAGTAACTTTCTTACCAGCTTTATACTCTGCAAGTCCGCTCCATGTCTTGGTCCAATTGCTGTTTGCATTGACAACAATTGCATCACCAACGTTCTCGCCATCTGCTTTCAGCTGTAAGTTTACAGTATTCGGACGGATTCCATCCTGGTTCTCACCATCTGCCCATTTTACAGTTGCTGTTACATCGACTGCTTTTACCTTGTGTGTATATTTCAGAACAAGGCCGTCTGCTCCGCTTCCCTCTGTTGTCAGATCATATCCTTCAACTTTGGTTGCCTGAAGTGTATAGTTGATTGGTTTACCGTTTTTGTTTACTGCAAGTTTCTCAAAGGTTGCCTTCCAGTCAGTATCTGCGGTAAGGCGTACCTTTTTGTTTGTAGATACGTTGTCTGCATAAAGTTCAGCCTCTACAGCCTCCGGACGGATTCCATCCTGGTTGTCCTGGTCATCCCAGTTTGCAGATACAGCGATATCAACACCCTTTGGTGTGTAGCTGTTTGTGATTGTGAAGCCTGTTGCTGCGTCTCCGGCTGTTGCCTGAGTGTACTCAGAACGAAGACCGGTCTGCTCTACTGTGTAAGTAACCTTCTTACCAGCTTTGTTAACCGGAAGGTTATCCCATGTCTTGGTCCACTTGTCGTTTGTTCCATCAACTGTGATTCTGGATCCAACTGACTCACCGTCTGCTTTCAGCTGAAGTGTTACAGAATCCGGACGGATTCCATCCTGGTTCTCTGCATCATCCCATGTGATGGTTGCGGTTACTGCTGTAACGGCTGCCTTATGGGTAAATGTAAGAGTAAGTCCGTCTGTTGCGCTTGTATAATCTTCTACTTCTTTTGCAGCTTTCAGAGAATAGTTCACTGCCTCGCCGACTTTACCTGCTGCGTATACAGGCATGTCTTTGATGGTTGCTGTCCAGTTCTCTTCTGCTGTAAGAGTTACTGTCTTGTCTGTTGCTGTGTCACCTACGTAAAGAACTGCGTCAACAGATGCCGGACGAACACCATCCTGGTTGTCCGCGTCATCCCATTTCGCAGATACTGTGAGGTCTTTTACTGCCGGTGTGTGGGAGTTCTTAACTGTGATAGCTCCTGTTTCTTCATCAGTTGCTACTGCAGATGCATATCCGTCCGGAAGTCCGGATTCTTCTACAGTGTACACGATTGCCTGACCAACTGCACCTTCTTTATTTACCGGAAGGTCTGACCAGGTCTTTGTCCAGTTACCATTGCTGTCTGCTTTTACAGTGATGGCATCTCCAACTGCTTCGCCGTCAGCTTTGAGCTGTAAGGTTACTTCCTTCGGACGGATTCCATCCTGGTTGTCTGCATCATCCCATGTCACGTTTGCGGTGATGCCTGTTTTTTCGATTTCGTGTTTGTAAGTAACAACAAATTCATCATCAGAGGAGCTTCTTGTTACTTCGGCTGTATAGTTGTTTGCTGTCAGTGTGTCATCTTCAACTGCAGTTACCAGATAGGAGATATGCTGTCCGTCTTCATCCTCAGATGCAAGATTCTTCCATGTATATTTCCACTCGTTATCTGCGTTGAGTTCTACCGGATCCCCAACATTCTCACCGTCTGTTGTTGTCAGCTGAAGTGTTGTTTTTTCCGGACGTTTACCATCACGGTTGTTATCGTCATCCCATGTAGTTGTTACATTGAGTGTTCTACTTGGAACTACAGTAACCTGTACCGGGTCAGATGTAATGCCATTCCATGTTGCAGCTACACCAACAGATCCTTTTTTAACACCTGTAACTCCACCTTTGTCGTCTACAGTTGCGATCTTTGTATTGTAGCTCTGCCATGTAATTTCAGGATTTTCCACATATGCGGAACCGTCCCATGCTTTTGCCTCAATTGTCTGTGTATCACCCTGTACTACTCTCAATTTATCTGCCGGAGTAAGAACCAGTCTTGCGTCAGATGTTACTTCTACCTCACAGGTAGCTGTAGGATCAAACGGATAACATTTGATTGTGATCGTAGTCTTTCCAGGAGAAACAGCTGTAAGATGCAGCATTCTTCCATCTTCCGGATCTGCTTTTGCTGTAACGATATTTGTATCGCCTTCAACCATCTCAAGTTTTGAAAGCTTCGGATTACTCTTATCTGCCCAGAACTTTCGTTCCAGTTCTGTTCCATCTTCCTTAATAAAGGTACCCAGGATTGTTGCTGTACCGGATTCTCCCATCTTCATAGATAAGGAGTTTTTGTTCAGATACAGTCCTGCTTCACCATTAACCTTAATGGCGATACTCTGCCATACACCATAAAGCTGTCCAGTTTCCATCGGTACATAATATTTATGGCTCAAATAAATATATCCACTGTATGGAGTCTTTCCTGTAACGCTTACTTTTTCTCCTGCCTGCTTTACAATATCAATATTATAAATACCGTTACCATAAAACTGGGCATTCAGACTTCCATGACCGTTTTCAAAATAACCGATCTTCCAGGTATCTGTAATATCTTCACCGGCATTGTTGGTTTTGGTTTCACCCTTAGTTCCGGTAATTTCTACAGCTTCACCTTTTACAACAACTTTCTGGTTTTCGGTTACATTTACTTTAATATCTTTTACTTTTGTTCCGTTGTAGCTTACTGTAACAGTTGTGCTCGCTGTTGTCTGACCTTCTGGAAGATCCTTCGCAGTGATAACACCAACAGAATCTACTGTTGCAACAGCTTCGTCAGCTGACTTCCAGGTTACATCTGAAGACTCATTATATCCCTCTCCGGTGGATCCCTTAGAATATTCGCCCATATTCAGGAGCTGCCATACGATTTCCTGTGTACTTCCCTGTGCCAGAGTTACTTCATTCTGTCTGTCAGATAAATACAGACCATCGTATACAACATTTACTTTTGCACTCTGAGTATAAGTTTTGCCATTGTCAGCTGTCCAGGATGCTCTTACTGTTGTTGTGCCTTCGCTGACACCTGTAATCTTACCACCGTCTACAGTCGCAATTTTCTCATCATCACTTGTCCATGTGATTTCAGGATTTTTTACAGTAGAATTGTTTGAAGTTGCAGTTGCCTTGATCGTAGCAGTTCCTGCTTTTTTGATGTTGTACTCTGTAGCATCAAAAGCAAGGCTTCCTGATCCTTTTACAATGATCTTAACCGTATCTGTTGTGCTTGGGCTTGCACAGGTTCCTGTTACGGTAGCTTCACCAGCAGATTTTGCTGTTACATTACCATCGGAGTCAACAGTTGCAACGGTTGGCTTGTCAATACTCCAGGTAATTCCCTCAGCAGTTGCAGCCTCACCGGTTTCACCGCTACCATCGATCATTTTGTAAGCAATCGCTTTTGTCTTGTTTTTATCCTCATCATCCAGAGATAACTCAATAGTTTTGGTCGAACCATCGCTTCCTGCTGGCTCAGTAATATAGAAACCTTTAACAAAAACGCGGAAACTCATCGTCAGTGGATCACCATCTGGATTTCCCTCAGCATCTGTCGGCTGATAGGTACCTGTGATCACAGCACCACCAACCTTATCACTTCTCAGCTGAATCTGAACCGCAGATCTGATATCATAAACTCTTACAACAGATGGATCACTGGATTCCCACTTAATATCCCTAACTTCGATTTTCTTTCCATCTTTTACACCAAAAGCATACACATAGATAGACTCTCTTGGAGAAACTTTGTCGAATACGACATTACCATCTACCATGGAACAATATCCACCTAAGTCACCTCGAAGGTAAATGCCATCTGCCGGTGAATTTACTGGGCGTAAAAATTTATCCGACATACTGTCAGACGGGGATGGAGTATAGGTGGTATTATCTGATTTTTGAGGTGTTAATCCAACCATTTCTCCAAAGTTGATACAAAACAGGTGTTCGATTATACCAGTCTCTGACCAAACTCTCCAACTTGCATCGCAGTTTTCAAGACCATCTCCTGAAGCTTTATAGTTAATCTCTGGTGTTCTTCCCCATAAGCTTGCTACATCTGTAGATGTTTTTTTTGTTGTCAGATAAGGAGTTGTTGCTGTTCCTGTCAGTTTAATTTTGGAAGTATCTCCAATATTTACCGGATCTGCTGCTTTTGTAACAGTAACAGTAAAAGTGTTTGTCACTGTTTTGACTTTATCTTTATAGGATGTACCTGGTATAAATGTAGATCTGATCGTGGTTGTACCTTCACTGACACCCTGAACCCACATACCTGTAGTATACGGACCATAATCGGAATTAGAAACAACCTTTGCAATATTTTCATTATCACTGGACCATTCAACACTATAAATCGAACTGCTATGATTGCCACGAACTTTTGACCAGCTAGCTTTTTTATAGTCTGTATATTTGGAAGATGTAGAAGTATACAAAGCATGATACATCATTCCTCTTTTGTCACCAACGCTAAGAGTCAAACTGCTTCCATTTGCCGGATATGTTCCTATTGCATACCTAACATATCTATCTTTATCATACAGACGTGAGTAGCTGTACTGCTGTCCTCCTGCAATATCAACATAACCATTGTCAACTTTTAAATCATCTGTCTCATCTTCTGTAGTCTCTGTACCATCAGAAAATGCTGCAACTGCGCTGCCGTCATCAAATGCGTTCTGCTCTGCTGCCGCATTGTCATCTGTGGTCTCCGGAGCTGTTAACTCCTCGCTGTCTGCCTCCTGTGAAATATCTTCCACATCAGCATCCTGCTCTACGTCCGGGGCAGCAATTTCATCTTCCTCTGACGTAACATCGTCTGATGATTCTGTTGTTTCAACAGCATCTGTGTCAAAATCAACTGCTTCCGCATCAGACTGTGTATCTGCCTGAGTTTCCTGCGCTGCCACCGGCTCGCTTGAAAAATCATCCGCAGATACAACGAAGCATCCCTGTGCAAGCATTGCAGCTGTCAATAACCATGCAAGGGTGCGCTTCAGACCTGAGTGTAATTTTGTACTCATTTTTCTCTCCTTCTTTCTTTTTTTTGTTTTACAGCTTCATCTGGTTTTTACTGTTTTTACAGTACCAGGTTTTCAGCAATCGTGATTCTTTTTCTTCAGCTCTTTGGACAACTCAATACGGTTTGTCTTAAAGTGGAAGAAAGGTCTCTCATCAATTGCCAGTATTTCAACTGGAAACATGTATGGTTCCAGACAAGACTGTACGTCTTTAATGATATCATCAACTTTGTATCCGTCCTCCAGAACAACATAGAGGTATGGAACAAAGTATCCGTCATGATCTTCATCCTCGATCAGTACGAAAAATTCATCTTTAATTCCTTTGATCTTGGCATCTGCAAGGCGGTTCTCCATAGGAAGTACTGCAAGCTCACCACCACCGTAACGGAATGCGGCACCACGGTTCAGTACGTAGAAAACGCCATCCTCATCTACATAACCAATATCTCCGGTATGAAGCCAGATCTTGCCGTCCGCATGTCTCTGGAGTGTTTTTGCTGTGGCACTTCTTCTGTCATAACCAAGCATATTTCCAGGACCTACAGTACAGATCTCGCCCATCTCGTTATATCCAAGTTCTTACTGTGTTCCAGGTTTGAAAACGCCCATGTCGTTCAGCGGCATCGGGATTCCCACATTTCCGTTATGAACAGATTTCGGAGCCATCTGGAAGGTCAGGTTGGAACCACCTTCGCTGCTTCCGTATCCTACTGTAAAACGTACATTACAGTTATGTTTATGAAGAAATTCCTGTACACGGTCAAGCTGGTTGTTGTTTACTGCCTCACATCCGGCTCCTGCTGCCAGAAGATGGGACATGTCGTAATCCTCCGGAACACGGCCATTACGCATAACCGCTTCAATAAACATCGGAATCATCGGCCAGCCGTTTGGTTTGTAACGCATCATCTCGAGGTCTACATCCTCCGGATCAACAAACGGATCCATAATCAGAAGTTTATTTGAGGATAATGGAAGCAGTACCATGGAAACAACAACGGCTACCAGTGCAGGTGGCAGACAGGTTACCATCCAGGTTGGACGGACATCATCGGATCCACCATAGAAATTCATCTGGCATACAGTACCGAGCATACTATTCGCACAGTGAATAACCTGTTTGGATGGGCCTGTGGAACCACTTGTGTAAGCACGGAACAGCGGTCTGTTGAGATCTTTTTCCGCTTCTACTTTTCCTACGTAATAATTACCGATGGAGAGGAATTCATCCCAGGTCATGGTATTCTCTCCGGATGCCGTTACCCGCGGATAATTCTCATCCAGAGATTCTTTTATGTAATCCGGAAGTGTACTCTCATCTCCATAGTACATCGGATTCAGAAGAATTACTTTCTTTACGCCTGCTCCCTCACAATAAGTTCTCAGTTCCTTCGGTGCAAGGAAATCGTGTGCAAAAATTGCTTTTGCATCGGCTTTGCTGACTGCCTCAACGTTTTCCAGAAGTGTGTTATCTCTGCATAACAGAGAAGCACCGATTTTTTCTGCTGCCAGTAAAAGGAATACAAAGTTTGGAACCAATCTGAAAAATACAGGAATCTGATCTCCCTCGCCAAATCCCATCGCCCTCAATGATCTCGCACATTTTTCGGATTCCTCGAAAACAGTTTTCCAGGTGATATCTTCTCCATAATAATGGATTGCCACCACATCTGGTCCAGGACAATGCTGTTCCAGGTATTCCCATAAGGTACACTCTGGTTTCTGAATCATTTTGAGCATCATTTCCGGATAATACTGCATCCAACGACGATCTTCGCTTGGTTTTCCTGTAGGTGCTTTTTCACAATTCATTTTTTCATCTCCTTCTTAAGTTCAATACTTTTGGATAATACAAAAACAGCCCCGGTCAGAAATCTGTTATCACTGCGGCTGTTATTACAGAGTTTATTATAGATTTTGCATGAATCTGACTGTTTCATGGCAAATCTCCTCCGTATTGTATATTCTGTTATATTTTACCATAACCAATTTTATCTGTAACCCATCTGAAGCAGGTCTTTTCTGCTATTCCTGTCTCTTTTTCTGTCACCTTTGGATTCCTCTGACAAGTATCAGTAAAAGAGGCTGCCATACCGTCAGAACAGTACAGCAACCTCTTTTTAAAAGGACTTTATCATATAAAAATGTCAATCCGTTAATCAGATTTCTGATTAGTACAGTTTAGCCATCTCTTCGATGTTGCTTGTATCGAATTTCAGAGGTGCGCCAAGTACAACTTCTGTACCGCCGTCATCAGCGTCTGTGATTGTGTAGTCACCAAGGTCGCCAGCTGTGAACTTGTCATCTTTAGCACCTGTGATGTCACCGTTGATCAGAGCGATTGTTGTGTAAGCGCTGAGTTTTCCAAGGCCCTGCATATCCCACAGATAGAAGTATGGGCAGGAATGATCTGCATCATCACCTGTGTACTCCTGCATCTCAGACGGAAGTCCAAGACCTGTCAGTTTGCACTCAGATCCGTTATCCTGAAGGTATTTAGCAGCTGCTGCGATACCAACAGTTGTCGGTGCACAGATAACTTTCAGATCTTTGTAGTTCTGAAGAAGAGCTGCTGTCTGGTCTGTAGATTTCTGTGGCTCATCATCGCCGTATACAACGTCTACCAGCTCAAGTTTGCTATATTTGTCGTCGCCTTCCATGATGGTCTTCATTGCGTCGATCCATGCATTCTGGTTAGCGGACTGAGATGTAGCGGAAAGGATAGCGAACTGTCCCTCACCACCGGAAATATCAAGAACTGCATCCATAAGTGCCTGAGCAACTTCTTTTGTACCAGCCTGGTTTACAAAAATCTCACGGCTGTCTTTGTTCGGTGCGGAGTCGAAGGAAGATACTTTGATTCCTGCATCCATAGCTTCCTCAAGTTTAGCCTGAAGAGCGTTAACATCGTTCGCGGAGATACAGATTGCATCGAAGTCCTGAGAAATCAGGTTGTCAAGAACCTTAATCTGTGCATCAGCAGTTGCTGTCTCAGGATAAACAGTCTCTACTGTGCCACCCTCAGCCTCTACTGTTGATTTGAAAGCATCTGCTGCGATCTCGAAGAATGCGTTGCCGGCTGCTTTACCAACCAGAGCGATCTTTTTGCCTTCTGCGGAATTTCCAGCTGCTTCTGTCTTAGTATCTTCGGATTTGTCATCTGCTGCGAGAACCGGGCAAACTGTACCAAGAACCATTGCTCCACAAAGGATTGCGCTAATTACCTTTTTTTTCATTTTTGTTCCTCCCTATAAGAATATAATTTTTTTATATGCTGCTGCCTCCGCTACACCGATGGAAACAGCTAACAATCATATGGGGTGTAAAGCGGATATTCGCAATCCGCTTCGCTACTTGCTCATGAACGCAGTCGTTTCGCGACCTGCGTTCAAAAAGTGATATTTAGTTTTTCTTCATTGCTACTGCTTTTTTTACATCACCGATGATGTTTGGAAGAGCAACTGCTGCTACCAGAAGTACACCGATGATAAGAAGGATTACCTGTGCGTTTACGTTCTTCTGTCCAAGACCAACTCGTAAGCATACGATGATGAATGCGGAAATGATACCGCCGGCCAGGTTACCTTTACCACCTGTGGAGGAGATGCCTCCGAATACTGCCATTGCGATGGCATCCATCTCGAATCCGTTACCGGTTGTTGTGTTGGCACCATAAGAAGATGATACCAAGAACAGTGCACAAAGTCCAGACATGAGTCCCATAACTGTGTAGATAATGAAACGAATCTTCTCTACATGAACTCCTGCATAATAAGCTGCCACACGGTTTGTTCCGATTGCGTAGGTACGACGTCCGAATGTGCTCTTTCCAAGGAAGATTGCAAAGAGAACACCAAGGATCAGCACCAGGAAAAGAATGTACGGAACCTGTCCGACTTTTCCACCGATGGCACGGAAACCATCTGTATTTGTAACTGCAATACTTCCGCCGGAACCAAGTGTTACCTCTGCAATACCACGGAAGATAATCTGTGTTGCCAGTGTTACGATCATTGGAGGAAGCTCTTTGAAACGGGTAAGGATGAATCCGTTAACCGCACCGCAGAGGGCACCAACAACCAGTGCTGTAAGTACGACTACAATGAATGGAGCGTTTGTGTTACAGACCATACAGCTTAATGTTGCGGAGAGACACACGATCGCACCAACGGAAATATCAATCTCGCCTAATACCAGGATGTACGCCATCGGGAACATCATGAATACCTCTGCAAGGTAAACCGGCATCTGACGAAGAACACTCTTCAAGTTATAAAATTCAGAAAATGATGCACAGAAAATATTTACCAGGATAAAGAGAATGACCAGGATGCCTTCCCAACTGAATATGATGTGTTTCATCGGATTTTCCGGCACATTGTTAATACTTCTTCCAGATTTTCCAGCCATGATTTACATCTCCCTTCCCTTTAATGCGTTTTTGTCTGCGATTCTCTGCAGGACAACATTGATCACAACTACTACCAGGATAATGACACCCTTGATCATGTTCTGCCACAGGGAACTGATACCTACAAGTGGAAGAGCTTTTGCGATGGTTGCAAGGATGATGGAACCAAGGAATGCACCAACTACAGTTCCACGTCCGCCGCTCATGCTTACACCACCGATAACGCAGGCTGCGATGACATCCATCTCACCGCCGTACTGCATATCCGGCATTGCAGAAGCATAAACAGATACCTGAAGTGCTCCGCCAAGACCTGCGAGGAATCCCATGATCACATATACAAGAAGGTTGATATTCTTTGCATTGATACCGGAAACCTGTGCTGCACTTGCATTACTTCCTACTGCGTAGATTCTTCGTCCTGTTCTTGTCCATTTCATAAAGAAGAAGAATACCACATAACAGATGATGATTACCCAGATAACCTTGTTGATTCCAAGGAAATTGGTTGTTGCAAAATTCTTAAACTCACCAAGAGCTGCGGCACTTGCCCACTCACCACCGTGAGAAACAAGATAACCCATTGCTCTGTAGATGTACATAAAGCCCATGGTTGCAATGATCGGCGGAACGTTTGCTCTTGAAATTACAAGACCTACAACAAGTCCGCAGGCAATACCGATTGCCATTGCAATGATGAAAGCAAGTAATGTACTTGTGATATGTCCGTATTTCAGGAGCATACCGATGGACATACCGGAAAGTGCCAGAGTTGACATGATGGAAATATCGATTCCGCCTACCAGCATGACACATAACATACCAAGTGACATTACCATTGTTACTGCATTATTTTTCAGCATCTCCATGAGTGACTTCGGCGTAAGGAATGACGGGCTGATCGCTGTGACAACTGCAAACAGCACGATTACGATAATTGCCAGCAGAGCCTCTCGGGAGCCTGTAATCTTCTTGATGACAGATTTCTTTTCCATTATTTAGTCCCCTTTCCAGTGCTCTTTTCCATGGACAGCTCAAGGATTCCTTCCTGTGTTGCCTCATCTCTGCTCAGTTCACCAGTCTTGCGGCCGTTACACATAACTACGATACGGTCCGCCATACCCAGGATCTCCGGCATCTCGGAAGAGATCAGGATGATCGCATATCCTTTTTTAGCAAGATCTCCCATGATCGCATAGATCTCAGCTTTTGCACCAACATCAACACCCTTGGTCGGCTCATCCATGATAACAACTTTCATTTCCTGAGCAAGTGCCTTGGCAACTACAACTTTCTGCTGGTTACCACCGGACAGAGAGCTTGCCGGCTGGAAGATATCAACCGCCTTGGTATCAACTTCCTCAAGAAGTTTCTTGGAAAGTTCTCTTTCTGCCTTCTCATCGTTGAATCCGGATTTTGCATATTTGCTGATGATCGGAAGTGTTACGTTTCTTCCAAGTCCCCAGCTCATAATCAGACCTTCCTTCTGTCTGTCCTCAGGAAGAAGGATGACACCTTTTTCCATTGCCTCGGAAGGAGTCTTGATGTAAACTTCTTTTCCCTCAAGGAAAACTTTTCCTTCATCCGGACGGGTGATTCCGCAGACAGCTTCCACAACCTCTGTACGTCCTGCACCAACCAGACCGGTAAGACCTACGATCTCGCCTGCACGTACATTAAAGGAAACATCCTTGAAAAATCCTGTTCTGGAAAAATGTTCGATGCGGAGCATCTCATCTCCCAGCTCAACTTCCGGTTTCGGGAACAGATCATTGATCTCACGGCCTACCATAGCTTTGATCAGATCTGCGTTTGTGATTCCGTCTACATCATAAGTTCCAATGTACTGGGAATCACGGAATACGGTAACTCTGGAAGCCAGACGGTACATATCTTCGAAACGGTGAGAAATAAAGATAATGGAAACTCCATTTGCTTTCAGCTTGTCAACCAGTGTGTAAAGCTTCTCGGACTCGTTTCTGGTAAGTGCTGCTGTTGGCTCATCCAGAATGATGATCTTCGCATTTGTGGAAAGTGCCTTGGCAATCTCTACCATCTGCTGCTGTGCAACAGAAAGGGTACCCATCTCAGCGGTTGCATCGAAATCTGCATCCAGCTCTTTGAGGTATTTGTTCGCCTCCTGATTCATTTCTTTCCACTGGATCATATGATGTTTGATGATCTCATGACCCATAAAAATATTTTCTGCAACTGTAAGGTGCGGATATGATGTCGGATGCTGATATACGGCTGCGATACCTGCTTCCTGGGCATCCTTCGGACCTTTGAAGTCAACCTTCTGTCCGTTTAAGAACATCTCACCTTCTTCTGCTTTATGTACTCCGGTAATAACCTTGATAAACGTAGATTTACCAGCACCGTTCTCACCCATCAGCGCATGAACTTCGCCAGGTTTGAGCTGGAACTGTACATTATTCAGAGCTTTGACACCGGGGAATATCTTCGTAATACCTTTTAATTCAAGAACATATTCTGACACGGCTCTTTCTCCTCCCTTTCCTTTGATCTGGTTATATTCTATCATCCGGTTCCCTTGCTGATAATGGGAATATTTTTGGATAAGGGTAAAATATTCTCCTTTTCCCTGTAAAATATTACCCATAATAAAATCCGGCCTGCTCGTATTTCTGTGTATTTTATGCTATAATAGGAACGCTTGTAACAACATACTAGTATTTTTGCCGATTGGAGAATCCTATATGAAATTACTGATCGTTGATGACGAGGAACTTACACGTACCGGGCTTGTCTCATCCATTGACTGGGAGAGTCTGGGGATCACAGAAATCCTTCAGGCAGACGATGGAATGAACGGACTGGAAATGGCCAGGCTGCATAAGCCTGAGATCATTCTCTGCGATGTGCGGATGCCGCGGATGACAGGTATCGCCATGCTGGAACGTCTGGAGAAGATTCTGCCAGACTGCATTCCTATCTTCATGAGCGGTTACTCAGATAAAGAATATCTAAAAGCCGCCATCAAACTAAAAGCAGTCAATTACATTGAAAAACCTTTAAATCCTGAGGAAATACGGGAAGCGATCCTGGAGGCACAGTCCCTTTATAAACAGAAACTCCGCTCTCACCGCGGCGAAGCCCTTCATTCCCTTGAAACTTCTACCAGGCTGGCACTGAAGCTTACCGTTCCTTCCACTTCCTCGAATCAGGAAATTGTGGATCTGTGCCTGGAGCTTGGAAATCCTGAACTTCTGGATTCGGGAATAAATTTTACCTCCATAATCGTAAAACTGAATAATACCGCCGAATCTTCCAGTGCGGTTCTGGAAGATATCCACCGTGAGATTGCCCGTTTCCTGGCACATTACCATCTGAAATGCCTATTTGCAGAAAAACGGGTACAGTATCTGGTATACCATATATATGGAAGTAATCCGATTTCGCCAACTACACTTTCCGCTGTGGGAAGCTATATTTCCAGGCAGTACAGTACCTGCGGAAAACATATGATTGCAGCCGGAAACACAGTAACCGATATTTCCAAAGTTTACCAGTCCTATGCCTCTGCTGTCATTCTTCTGCAGAACTGTTTTTTCTTTCCGGCAGAAACCTTTCTCACAGAAGATATCGTAAATCAGCAGCCTCCCAAACCGCCCCTTCCAGGTACTCTGCAATCCCCGGAAAGCACTTTTTCCAAATATCTTCTCTCCGGTGAGGAAGAACCTTGCGGACAGTTTCTTGAAGAACTTTTTGGCTACTATAATGGAAACCTTACTTTTATGCCCAACCAGATCCGTGATCTTTATTACCAGCTGTTCAGCATACTTTCCGCCGCTCGCAAAAAGAATCAGGTGGAATCCGGTTTCCACGAAAAACAGGATCTCATCGTAGATACTCTGGACAATGCTTTTACTTATGAAGAACTCCACGAATCTCTGAAAGAAAAAACCGCACAGTATTTTGAAGACGCAAAGAATTCCCAGCCGGAAAATTCCACAATCTTTATGATCAAAGATTACATCAGCCGGAACTACATGAATGATACCCTTTCCGTAAAAGATATCAGCAGCCATGTGTATCTTTCTGCTTCTTATGTGTGCACCTTTTTCAAAAGTGAGACCGGACAGACTCTCAATCAGTATCTGACGGAATACCGGATGGAAAAAGCCAAGCAGCTGCTTTCCGATCCCAGATACAAGATTTCTGAGATTTCTTCCAAAGTAGGATATACGGACGGAAATTATTTTGGAAAAAGTTTCAAAAAATACTCCGGCTTTTCCCCATCGGAATACCGGGAGAAAATGTCATGAGGGCCCTCTGGCGCCGCTTCAAAAACGGCTATCTGAACTTAAGACTTCAGACAAAATTTACCATTGCGCTGATCAGCATCGTGGTACTTCCTGCTTTTCTCACTGTATTTCTTTTTTATGGAAAGCTTTATAACATGGTGGTGTCCAACACCATTCGCCAGGAGCAGGATGCTTCCGCAAAAACAGCGCCACTGATCGAACGAACCATGGATACGATCCTCGCTACTACCCGGAATATTACAGGGCAGACCTTTTTTCAGGAACTGTTTTATATGCCGGTCAGTGATTCCGCCAAAGAACTGGCTTCTTCCAACCATGCCATTGATTTCAAAAATGCCATCCGCCGTCTCACTACCGATTCGATTGTGACGGATGTACGGATCTACGTGGATTTTCCGGAAGAACTGGAAACACTGGATGATGATCCAAATACAGAAAATATTCTGGCTCCTATCAGCCAGGCCAAAGGAACTTACTGGTACGGAATCTTTCAGGGTAACCGGGAAAACCAGGAAATGTTCTGTCCTTCTTTTTACCTTGGTTCCCAGGAAAAAAAGAATTACGGAGATATGGCGTATATCTGTCCTTTAAGTCTTTATTATCATTCCAATGCCTATAAAGCTTATCTGGCAGTATATTTTTCCGACAGCAAACTGAATTCCATTCTTTCCGACAATCTTTCTCTGGAAGGAAGTGTCTCCTATATTGTAAACGAACGTGATGCCATTGTTGCAACCTCGGATCAGTCCTTATCCGGAATTTACCGGCTGGATTACGACACTATCAAAGAGTCCTTCATGTCATCCAACAACTTCATTGAACGGAACATTCTGGACACAAAAGTTTATGCCGGTTTTTACAGCATTTCCAACACGGACTGGTTTATGGTTACGATCCTTCCTGCTCCGCCACTGATCCACGAAAGCAATCATCTGATGCTTCAGATTGCGTTGCTTTATGCCGGTTTTCTTGTTCTGGCCCTTATTTTTGCCAATGTACTGGCTCATTCCATTACCGGAAGACTCTCTTCGGTAATCCGGCAGATGCAGACTGTCCGCCATGGACCGCCAACTCCCATGGAAAGTCCACAGGCACATGATGAGATCGGTGATCTGATTGACACCTACAACTATATGACCAGAAAAATGTACGAACTGATGGAAAAGCAGGCAAAAGCTGCAGAAGATCTCCGAATTGCGGAGTTTAATTCCCTTCAGGCGCAGATCAATCCACATTTTCTCTATAACACCATGGACATGATCAACTGGATGGCGCTGCAGGGACAGACAGAAGAAATCAGCCATGCAGTACAGAGTCTTTCCCGTTTTTATAAACTGACGCTCAGCCGCAAAAAAGGAATTTCCACAATTGCCAGAGAGCTGGAACATGTGACAATCTATGTACAGCTCCAGAATATGCGTTACCATGACAGTATTGAACTGATCACGGATATTCCGGATGAATTGTCTGAATACCAGATCCCGAAGCTGACTCTTCAGCCGGTTGTGGAGAATTCCATTCTTCACGGAATTCTGGAAAAAGAATCAAAATCCGGAACCATTGTCATTACCGGATGGATGGAAAACGAAGACATCGTTCTTCTGATTTCCGATGACGGCGTGGGAATTCCCCCGGAAATCCTTTCAACAATTCTCTCCGGAAAGGGAAACAGCCAGTCCGGCGGCACCAACATTGCCGTTTACAACACACACCGGCGACTTCAGATTCTTTATGGAAAGGATTATGGGCTTATCTATTCCAGCAATCCCGGCGAAGGGACAGAAGTGGAGATCCGTTTTCCAGCACACAGAGAAGAGTAATTTACAGGAGGTATCCTACTTATGAATACACAACCAACAGTACTTCTATATAATTTCAATGATCCGGACCGTCTCCGGATCATCCGCCGCTATCTGAACCGTCAGAAAGTAAACGTGCGGATCGTCACCCCACCGGAGTTTCTGCATCCTCTGGGTTATCTCTTTGAACTTCCGGGATTTCAGCCCTCCACACAGTTTAATCTGGGCAAAAATTTCAGTGATGAGATGATGGTGCTGAACAATTTTTCCAGTGAGCAGATGGATGCGTTCCTGGCTTTTTTCCGGGAAGAAGCGATTCCTTCGGTTTCGTTAAAAGCCATGCTCACCCCTGTGACCCAGCACTGGTCTTCCATTCAGCTCCATGACGAACTTACAAAAGAGCATAAAATGATGCATAAGAAATAAGAAATTTTCCATCAAAAAAGGAAAGGAGACCGCATTTGCAGTCTCCTTTTTTTGAATATGTTTTAGGTTGGTTATAAGAAAGAATTTATCGTTTTTTATGGTACTGATAATTATCTTGTTACGATATCTACCGGTACGTTGAAGATTTTTGCAACTTTCAGGATTGTGTCGATGTGTCTTCCTGTAGCAGCTGCCATGTGATGTGTCGGGCCAGCCTCGCTCCAGCGATTTACAAATTCTCTTGCGCCACATGTGAAACGTGTTCTCATGTTTGTATCACCGAAGGAAAGGATCGGTCCTTCCTCGTTTACACCCTCAGCTACAACGAACTTGAAGTTTCCGTCTTTATCCTGAGTGATCGCAAGGTAGGTTACAGGGCCTGTGTATGGATAAAACTGTGTCAGGTATCCGCCGCCTGTTTTGCCGTGGAATACCGGCACGATTTTCATGGTTGGTTTCTTGTCGGAGATGTCAGCATCTCCACTTCCGGAATGTCCAATGATGCAGATGTCATCGTTGAAATCGATGGAGTACATCTCAGAAAGCTGGCCTGTACCGGAAATTGTCTTTAAGATACTCATTGCCATGGCAACTTTCATGTCACCCTCTACAGCGCATGCAGTACCCTGTTTGATCAGCATGGAGAATGCCGGGATCAGCATACTGTCAAGGACACCAGCTTTACCCTGTGCAAATCCATCGTAATGGGAAGCGATCATTCCAAGATGCTCGTCTTTTACCCACTCCTCGAAAGCAACTACGTATTTTGCCATATCCCATACTTTTTCGATTGTGCCGCCGCCCTCGATCTCAAAGGTATCAAGGATATCCTGTGCTTTTGCACGGATTGCTTCCTCGTCTGTGATATCGTCAGCGATTGCCCACATTTTCTCCCAGTCAAACTGTTTGGTGTAGAGGAACATTCTGTTATAGAGGTTTGTCTCATCAATGTAAAGATCCATCATACCTGGATATGGTCTTCCGATCTGAGCAATGTTAGTCTCACGGAATCTTCTTCTTACCTGAGCAGCTTTGCACCAGTCTTCGATCTCAGCCTGAACTGCAGGATCTCCGCCTTCTACAACACCTGTGATAACGGCATGTCTCTTGCCGGCTCTCTCAAGGTCAGCTACTGCCTCGCCTACAGCACCGCATGCATAGCCTTCACCCAGCCAGGAGGCAATGTCAGTGTGCTCATAATCCAGCGCTTTGATCTTCTGAACGTTTACAAGAACAACCGGAACATCCAGATCACGGATCGCCGGAAGCATGTTGTAGGATGTTGCGTATGTCAGCATCTGAAGAAATACAAGGTCAACATCTGCTGCACGGAACTTATCTCCTGCCACCATTGCCTGCTCTTTTGTTGTCACCATTCCGCCGTCAACGATCTCTACTGTATCCGGGATTGTTTTCTTGAATGCGTCGTACTGTGCCTCAAATTCCGGCACCAGTGACGGGAACTGCGGAAGATATGCGCCTAAAGCAATTGAAAATACACCAACTTTTGCCTTTGTGTTAACTAACATAATAAAACCTCCAATTATTTTTATTTATGCTTTGTATACTTTGATACCGAAGGACTCATGGATGGTTGTACGAGCCTCCTCGATCGTTTTAAACTCCTCGGCCTTCAGCATCTGTGCTGTGATATTACCGATTGCAGTAGCCTCACCAGGGCCTGCATGGATTTCTTTCTTTGTAGCTTTTGCAGTCAGCTCATTTAAGTATCCTGCATTGGAACCACCGCCTACGATATGGATACGGCTGTAGGTTCTTCCTGTCATCTCCTCAAGCTCTTTGGCTATCTTTGCATAGCACTCTGCAAGGCTTGTGTAGATAACGGTTGCGATCTCACCAAGAGTTTCCGGAACCTTCTGTCCTGTTCTGCGGCAGTAGTCCTGAACCTCTTTTGTCATATTCTCAGGAGAAAGGAAGCACTCATCGTTTGCATCTACTCTTGACGGGAAATCTTTTGCTTCCTCAGCCATCTCACAGATCTGAGCAAAGCTGTATGCGTCATCAAATTCATGACGTACAGACTGGATCATCCAGAGACCCATGATGTTCTTCAGGTAACGGAAACGTCCTGCGTATCCACCCTCGTTTGTGAAGTTCATCTCACAGCTCTTCTCTGAGCAGTCTGCCTCTTTTCTCTCGATTCCCATCAGAGACCATGTTCCGGAGCTGATGTAAATGAAATCGTCGTCATTTGCAGGAACAGCAAGTACTGCAGATCCTGTATCGTGGGTAGCCGGTGCTACAACCTCAAGATCAAAGCCAACTGCTTCTTTTACTGCGTCTGTTAAATGTCCGATGCTTGTACCAGGCATGATCAGCTTCTGGAAGATCTTTTTCGGATATCCCAGCATATCGATCAGCTCATAATCCCAGTCCTTGGTTGTCGGGCAGACAAGCTGTCCTGTTGTTGCCTCTGTATATTCGCAGGTCTTCTCTCCTGTAAGAAGGAAATGGAAGTAATCCGGTACATGAAGAAGTGTCTCCGCTTGCTCCAGATACTCCGGATGTTTCTTCTTAACTGCCATCAGCTGATATACAGTGTTGAAGATTGCTTTCTGGATACCGGTTCTTGCATACAGATCTTTCAGGGAAATTGTCTTGTAAACTTCCTCGTCCATTCCCTCTGTACGATGATCACGGTAGCCTACTGTATTGCCAAGAACCTTGTCGTTCTTGTCAAGAAGCACAAAGTCAACACCCCAGGTATCAACACCCATGCTTACCGGGATCTTGCCGATCTCTTTACATTTCTTAAGACCGTTTACGATCTCGTTGAAAAGGCGGTCAAACTCCCAGCAGAGCTCTCCGTCTTTCTTAACCATGCCGTTCTCAAAACGATAGATTTCTTCCAGGATCATTTTTCCGTTTTCCATATGTCCCAGAATGTGACGTCCGCTGGATGCTCCGATATCTACTGCTAAATAATATGTTGCCATTTTTAAATCCTCCTCAATATGTAAGCTTCTGATCACTTTCATATCTGATGTTGTATTTATCATACATCAGGATCCTTCCGGTGATAAGAACCTCTTTTGTCAAAAAAAGTGTCTTTATTTGCAAATAATACAGCGATTATTTATGAACTACTGCATTATTTGTTTAAAAAATCCGCTGACTGAATCAGCCAGCGGATCTCTTATTTTTACGTTCGTGAACGCAATCCGCGTTCATTACAACTTCACGATCTGATCGATTATATGATTAGTCATAAAGGTTAGGAGCAATATCCTCGTCTTCCATATTTGTTGCATCATACCAGTAACCGTCTGTAGGAACATCCTGAAGCTCCTGGCCGTTTGCTGCTGCTGTCAGAGCGTAGATTGCATAGTATCCCATCATAAGAGGAGACTGTGTAACAGCACCGATGAATGTGCCATCTTTAACAGCTGCTTTGATGATAGAACCAGCATCGAAACCAACACCAACTACATCACCGTTTGCCGGGTCAGAACCAAGAACGTTGAGGTTAGCATTTGCTGCAAGAACACCCTCTGCGGAAACCTGGTTAGAACCGAATACTGCGATACAGTTCTCCTGGGAAAGGATTGCCTGAGCCTCTGTGGAGCAAAGCTCTACAGTTGTCTGTGCCGGAACAGCTACCTGGATAACAACGTCTGCGTCTTTAGCATCAGCATCAGCACCCTCTGCTGCGTTAACATAGAACTCGTTACCGCTTACTGCTACAGTCTTGCCATCAGCCTGAAGAAGCTCGATCATCTTGTTGATGAATCCAGTACCACGCTGCTGAATGTTCTGAGCTGTTGCATCCTGGTTAACCTCACCGATGATAACCTGTCCGTCAGCATCTTTAACAACGTCTTTAATGGAGTTGTACATATTCTCAGCTGCTACTGCACCAGCCTGTGCGTTGTCTGTACAAACCTCGCATACTACAGATCCTTCCGGAGCATCAGCGATACCTGTATCGAATGTTACAACCGGGATTCCTTTTTCTGCACATGTCTTAAGTGCATCTGTAACAGAAGATGTATCACAAGCTGCAAGTCCTAATCCAACAGGATTGGAAGCGATAGCTGTGTTGATCATGTTAACCTGGTCAGCGATATCGGACTCACTGTTCGGTCCCTGTGGTTTATAAGTAACGCCCAGCTCCTCAGATGCTTTTTTCATACCTTCCTGAGCTGCATCCCAGTATGTGGACTGGAAAGATTTAACCATCATCGGGAACTCATAAGCTTCGTTTGCTTTCAGTCCGTCGAACTGTGCGGTAGGATCCTCAGCTGCTGTGGAATCTGCGGATTCCTCTGTTGCTGCATCTTCTTTCTCCTCAGCTGCAAAAGCTGCTGTTGCGCTCATGCTTGTTACCATTGCTGCACAGAGCATTAATGCCATAACCTTTTTTGCTTTCATATAATATTTCCTCCTTAAAATATATTATATAGTTTTTTTATGTTCATACGCCATTGCTACCCCTTGGCGTTTCACATCTTTGATTATCGGATACTGTTCACATTTCTCTGTGAACAGTATCCTTGCTTATTGTACCACACTTCTTAATATTAGTGTGCTGCTTTTTTCTCTTTCAGGATATCGATCAGAACGGCTACGATCAGAACGATACCTGTGATGATCTGCTGCCAGTTTGCCTGCAGGCCGATGTATGGAAGACCTGTTTTCAGAAGCATGATGACGAAGATACCAACGAATGTACCGATTACGGAACCATATCCACCGGTAGCTGCTACACCACCAACGAATACACCACCGATAGCATCCATCTCAAGTCCGGCACCAGTACCAGGCTGTACAGTAGGTGTTACTGCTGCGTATGCGATTGCCGCAAGACCTGTAAACAGACCGCAGACAACGTATACCATTACGTGATAGAACTTTGTATTGATTCCGGAAAGGGCTGCTGCCTCTTTGTTGGAACCGATTGCAATTGTATAACGACCGAATTTTGTGTGGTTCAGGATGTACTCCATAACCAGTACCAGGATGATCATCCAGAGGAAACCAAGTGGATAACGGGAAGCGCTTCTTCCTGTACCAACTGTTACCTTGAAGATGGTATGGAACCATCCGCCCGGCTGTGTAAGTCCCGGCCAAGGTGTCGCACTGCAGAGAGATCCGGCACCACGGGTAATCATACAGGTACAAAGTGTTGCCAAAAATGGCGGCAGGTTCATAACACCGATCAGTACACCGTTCAGTGCACCGACTGCGATACCAAGAACAATACAGATCAGCATTGCCAGAGCTACCGGGCAATTGTTGTTTCTGATCAGTGTTCCGCCGATCAGTGCGTATGCTACCATACCAGTTCCGATTGACAGGTCAACACCACCAGTGATAAGCGGGAATGTAACTCCGATCGCCATAAGAAGATCGTAATATGAGAAATCCAGCATACTCAGGATCGTGGTGTACTGTCTGAATTCTTTACTCAAGCCTGAGAATATTGCACACAGGACAATGATAACGAGCAAAACAATAAATCTCTGATCACTTAAAATACTTTTTTTCTTCTTAGTCATGACTTTCCTCCTTAATTGATATTCCGTGTGGCCTTGTCCATGATGTTTTCCTGGGTTGCCTCGGAGATATCAATACATCCGGTAACTTTACCCTCACACATGATGATGATACGGTCACTCATTCGGAGAACTTCCGTCATCTCAGAAGAAATCATGATAATGGATTTGCCTTCTGCTGCCAGTCTGTTCATTAATTTGTAGATTTCGTTCTTGGCACCAACATCGATACCTCTTGTCGGCTCATCGAAAATAAGGATATCGCTGTCTCGTGTCAGCCATTTAGCAATAACAACCTTCTGCTGGTTACCACCGGAAAGGTTTACTACCAGCTGATCGGTGGTCGGTGTCTTTGTTGCAAGCTCATTTACATATTTCTCTGCAACCTGTTTCTCTTTTGCCTTGTTGATAAAAATACCATTGGTAAACTCTTCCATTGTTGCCAGTGTTGTATTCTCTGTTACAGATTTCTGTACAACACAGCCGTATCTTCTTCTGTCCTCTGACAGATAACCGATACCGTATTTAACAGCATCCTGCGGGCTGTTGATGGTAACTTCGTGAAGCTGTCCATCTTTACCCATAACAGAGATCTTACCACTCTGTTTCGGGTCTGCTCCGAACAGTGCTCTGGCTGTCTCGGTACGTCCTGCCCCCATTAGTCCTGAGAAACCAAGGATCTCACCTTTCTTCAGTTCAAAGCTTACATCTTGAACCATCTTTCCTGCGTTCAGATGTTCAACCTTAAGAACTACCGGTGCATCTGCCGGAACTGCACTCTGCTGTTTCGGATCTTCATAAATAACACGACCAACCATCATGTTGATGATATCTTCTTTTGTACTGTCTTTTGTGATCAGAGTTCCTACATATCCACCATCTCGCATAACGGTTACACGGTCTGTGATGGTCTTGATCTCATCCATACGGTGAGAGATATATACGATACCAAGATTCTTCTTACGAAGGTCACGGATGATCTCGAACAGGTCCGCGATCTCTTTCTCTGTCAGTGCTGCGGAAGGCTCATCAAAAATGATAACCTCAGCTTTATGGGAAATTGCTTTTGCGATCTCACACATCTGCTGTTTTCCGACTGTCAGGTTTTTCATCTTTTCTTTCGGATTGATCTCAATGTTCAGATCCTGAAAAAGCTTTTTGGAATCCTCGATCATCTTTTTGTCATCAATGCGGAAACCCTTCTTCGGCTCACGTCCGATGAAGATGTTCTGAGCAACAGTAAGATCACCTACCATGTTCAGCTCCTGATGTACGATTACAACGCCGGCATCCTGTGCCTCACGTGTATTGTGGAATTCTGTTTCCTGTCCTTTGTAAACGATGGAACCTGAATCCTTCTGATAAATACCGGTAAGAACCTTCATCAGTGTTGATTTACCGGCACCATTTTCTCCCATAAGTGCATGTACTTCGCCGCGTTTTACTTCGAAATTAACGTGATCCAGAGCATGAACTCCAGGAAAGGACTTATCAATGTCCTTCATAGTTAAAATAACTTCACCCATTGTCGCATCCTCCCTCTAAGATCAGTTCTTTCTGCGTCTTGCAGAAACGTCGATATAAACTGCAACGATAACGATGATACCTGTGATGATCATCTGCTGTCCTTTACCAAGGCCAAATGCCATAATGCCCTGCTGAAGAAGAGAGATGATAAATACGCCGATTACAGTACCGCCGATGGAAGCAAGTCCACCAACCATGGATGTACCACCCATAACGCAGCCTGCAATAGCCTCATTGTTGTACTGATCGCCATAACCTGGCTGAACAGTTGTGTATGTAGCTACAAAGAAGAGTGCTGCAATACCTACCAGGAATCCGCAGATCATATAAGCAAGCATTTCCCATTTCTTTGTGTTGACACCGGAAAGACGGACAGCCTCTTTGTTAGATCCAAGGCAGAGGATGTAACGTCCTGGTTTTGTGTTGTAAAGAACGATACCGCAGATAACTGCCATTACCAGGAAAATAACAATTCCTACAGGGAAGCCATTTACGGAAACGATATTACGGAACCAGCCGTTTGCCTCACTGGCTGCCGGCCAGCTTACGGACTGTGTTTTTGTGAATACAGAAGCAATACCTTTTGCAATGTTCATGGATGCCATGGAAATAATGAATGGTGGCACTGACATGTAAGAAACCATCCAGCCATTGAAAATACCAAAGCAGAGACCGATCAGAATGCAAAGGATCATGGCAACTGCACATGGAACCTTGTAAGATGTCATGCAGTAACCGGATACCAGTGCACAGCAGAACATTACAGGTCCGATGGAGAAATCGATTCCTCCTGTAGCGATTACGAATGTAACGCCAAGTGACAAAAAGCCCAGGAAGTACACATAGTTCAAAGTAGATCTGATACTATCAACAGCCGGAAACTTGTTTCCAAGAACTACTTTAAAAACCAGGAACATAAGAATCAGAACACAGACAAGCAGTATTCTGTTCAATCCGAGCTTCTTAACGATTGGATTTTGTTTTAAGTTTTCCAATTTTTACCCTCCTCACGTTTTGCACGTATCTTGTGTTTTCTTGGTTATTATAATACCGTTAAAAGTCAATAATTGTAATAGAATATCTTGCAAAAAAAGGTTAAATATTTACTGTACGGTAAATATTTAACCTTTTTCTTTGTGCATTTATGACTATTTACGGTGTAAGATCACCATATGTTTTTAACGTATTAAACGGAAAAAGCAGTTTTTCGATCTCACTGGTATACATATTGTCAGGAGTCACAAGCTGGCACCCGGAATTAATATTCTTCTTATAGTCTTCTCCACGTAGCATCTTAACAGTTTCCCGAACACCCACATACCCCATTTTAAATGCCTTCTGTACAACGATTCCCTGGAAGATTCCGTGTTCCATCAGCTGGACGGCCTCCTGTGAGCTGTCTACTCCCACCACCCTGATCCGATTCTCTGCTTTTGCTGCCTTTACTGCTCTTGCAGCACCTACAGAGGAATATTCATTCATTCCCGCGATCATCTTGAGATCCGGATATTTTTTCATCAGCTCTTTTGTAAGCTCATAGGACTTGTCATACCGAGAATCACAGTATACCACATCTACGATATTATCCTTCAGACTGCCAAGTCCTGTCCGGAAACCTTTTTCTCTTTCAACTGCTGTAGATACACCCTTTACATGTGAAACGATCGCAATCTGATCATCCGTTCCCACAAGATCCTTTGCAAACCTGCCAAGGATCTGTCCCGCTTCCAGATTATCGGTCGCAACGGTAAGATCCTGGACCTCTTCCTGTGTGTAAGAATCAATAAATGCGATATGTATTCCCTGTTCCTTTGCCTTCTTCAAAAGCTGGTCGGATTCAGTGAAGCTGGACGGCGAGATCAGGATCGCGTCCGGTTTTTCTTCTGTTGCCCTTTCGATCAGCTTGTTCTGCCCATCCACATCATTCTCTTCCTCAGGTGCCCATACACGGATATCCGCATTATATTCCTTTGCAGCCATCTCCGCTCCCTGGATCAGGGAAGTCCAGAAATCGTTGGTACCATCCACAACCTTTGGAATATAGATCAGCGATAATCTTCTTTCTTCTTCTGCCTGTTTATAATAGAATATTCCGGCTACAAGTCCTGCCACAAGGCAGATGACCACTCCAAAGGTCAGGAGCTTTCTGTGTTTTTTCATATTGATTCCTCCTGTATTCCCGGAATGGTGATCGTGGCAGTTGTTCCTACACCTTTTTCACTTTCATAGGTGATTCCGTAGCTTTCTCCATAATAAAGCTGCAGACGTTTCTGTACATTATAAACACCAACGCCATTGGAATGATAATTCACCTTATGCTTATCATAAATATGTTCCAGTGTTTCCTCATCCATACCTACACCATTGTCGATCACCTGAAGGACTGCATTTCCGTCCTTCATAAAGCCTTTCACCTGCAAAAGCCCCTTGCTCTCTTTATATTTCAGGCCATGATAGATGGCATTTTCAATAATTGGCTGGAGAACCAGCTTGATCAGCGGGATATTTAATATAGAAGGTTCTACGTCGATCTCGAATTCCAGCTTGTCCTTGTAACGCATCTTCTGGATCGTAAGATAACCCTTGGCATACTCTACTTCCCTTGCGAGAGGAACCACTTCATCCTCATTACTGATACTCTGCCTAAGAAGACGTGCCAGGGATGCTGTCATCAGAACAACCTCCTCGTACTTTCTGCCTTCTGCCATCCAGATGATCGAATCCAGGGTATTGTAGAGAAAATGCGGATTGATCTGAGACTGAAGAGCCTTCAGCTCACTTTTTCTCTTTGCTTCCTGTTCCTTCACATTCTGCTCCATCAGATCCTGTATCCGATGTGTCATCACATTAAAAGACTTCGTCAAGCTTCCGATCTCATTCTCCGAATCGATCTCCACATCTGCTCCGTCAAAATGCCCCTCCTGAACCCTGGACATGGAATCCCTGAGACGCTGAAGGGGATAGGTAAGACTCTTTGCCAGAAATCTTGAAAAAAGCAGCGCCACGATCATCAGAAGTGCAGATATAAGTACATAAATACTCTGCGCCTGATTACTTTTTCGCAGAAGCTCGCTGACGCTCATACAGCCCACAACGGTCCATCCGGTTTTATTAGATCTGGAAATGGAATACAGCTTTCCTCTGTTTCCCTTTCCGGTACGCACCGTATCTTCTTTTGATTCCACGATCAGGTCGATATTCTCAGTCTGCAATTCATTGTAAAGCTGTTGCTGTTGCGGATGATATACAATATTTCCGCTTTCATCCAGAATAAATGCATATCCCTTTTTCCCAATCGTATTCTGATCACAGAGTTCACTGATGGCACTGTAATTCAGGTCAATAAAAAAGACTCCTTCTTTTTCACCGCTGTTGGAAAAATTGCGGATGCCCCTGCTTAAAGTAATTACCCACGGGCGTTCTCCGCTGATGATATGCTGTACATGGGAAGATGTAAGAAGCGGACCTTCCGGCTTCTGCAAAGCATCCAGGTACCACTCCTGGGTGGAAAGTTTCAGATCCGGATTCACAGACTGCTTGCCGTCGTTGATCAGTTTCCGCCCATTAATTCCAATGATTCCCAGATTTCGGATATCACTTCGCCCGTCCAGAATTGTCTTGAACTGGTTGATCAGACGTTCTCTTGTGCCATCGTCCACATTTTCGCCGAAAAGATATTGCTGCACATCCTCGTTGCTGGAGATCATATAAGCAATATTTTCCATGTAGTCAATATAAGAATCTATATTCTGATTCATCTGCTGCACGATATTCTGGGTGTAGACAGAGGAATTTTCAAAAATAGAATTGCGGGTATATCTCATAGAAACACCGGTTATAACCAGCACCGCACTTAAAAGCAGCACCGTCACCACCGCAAAGATCGCGCTCTGGATACTTTTGAATTTTCCTATGATCTTTGCCGCAAACCGGATATCTCTCATTTACGTTTCTCCCTTGCATATTCTGTCGGTGTGCAGCCGGTCATTTTTTTGAAGGAGATACCAAAATAATGGGGGTCTGCAAATCCGACTTTTTCGGCAATTTCATAATTCTTCATGGTTGTATTTTCCAGAAGCTCCTTCGCTTTCTCCATTCGGGTACGTATCAGAACTTCTGTGAATGTTTCTCCTGTAAGGTCTTTAAAAATTGTGCTGAAATAACTGGTACTGATATTCAGATAGGAACAGATGCTGTTCAGACTCAAATCCGGATCCATATAATTCTTCTGAATATAGTCCAGGGCGAGCCTTGCCTGTCGCTGTCCGCTGGAACTGTTGGCATCGGAAAGTGTCTGGAAAATTTCTTCCACATGATCTCTGACCAGCGCAAAGGCACTGTCAAAAGAATTCTGCTCCGTAACCTGCTGCAAAAGTGCATCTCTTTTGGAAAAAAGCCTGCTGTCCGGAACCATATCCTCACAGGTTTCATCTGCTGCACGGATGATCTGCTGAAGATACACGCAGGCACGGCTCTTATCCACCCGCGCTTCCTTGATCTCAGAAGAAATCTGTTCCAGAATATGCTCTGCGTTTTCCTTTTTACCCGCTTTCAGAGCAGCTACCAGCTTCTCCACAAGATTTTTGATGGAAAGACGGTTCTCCTCCGGCCGTTCCTCCATACTGATAAGAAGGTTTCCACCAAGAAGATAACGGTATTCGATCGCTTTCTCCGCAAGCTCATGAGATAACCGAAGCTCCTGCTGGGTCCTGGCCCAGCTTCCCACACCGATAGAAACATCCAGCGACATCAGTTCCTTCAGCTTATCCTGGATCGTCCTGCAGATCTCCATGATCTTCTGCTCGAACTCTCTGGTACGGTTTCCCATGAAAAGAGCACCGACCTTGTTATTTCCGGCCTGATATGCCACTCCTGCTTTTTCTTTGCTGATGATCTCATCACTGATATTAAAAAGAACAAAGGACATCAGTGCACTCTCCTGGCGTTTCTCCGCAGTAAGCAGACTGCCGTCCGAATACAGATCCAGATCAAAAACAGCCACACGATAGCATGCTGCCTCAAGATTGATTCCCAGTGCTGCAAGCTCTTCCAGACTTTCCTGCCGTGTCTTGATATTATCCACAAAGCCCTGCAGCGCTCTGGAACGGATCACAATAGCGTTTTTCTGATAATTCTCGGAAGTTTGTGTCAGACGTTCCAGCTTCTCTTTTTCTTTTCTTTGCTGGTCCACCTTCTCCTTCATTTTTCCGATAACATTTCTAAGTTCCATGGCTGTCACCGGCTTCAGCATATATTCACTGACACCATACTGGATCGCCTTCTTGGCATACTCGAATTCTCCGAACCCGCTAAAGATCACGATCACGATGTCCGGATAATTATCATGGAGAAAACGGCTCAGTTCCATACCATCCATGTATGGCATAAGGATATCCGTAAGCACGATATCCACCGGATGTGTCTGCACAAATTCCGCTGCAGCCTTCCCGTTATCACAGTCTCCTACCAGTTCACAGTCCATTGCTTTCCAGTCAATATTCTCCCGGATCGCATCTCGAACAAGTATCTCATCATCTACCAGTAAAATACGATACATAATTTCTGTCGTCCCCCTCTGATCAGTTTCTGTTGTTTTTATTGCACATCCCCCTGACAGATCCTCCCCCCGTTTCTGTCATTTTCATTGGTAAAGATTACTGTTCTTTCTGTGAACAATAACTGTTAATTCTTTCTATATGGTAACATGTTTGGTTAAAATTTACAACGGAGTTTCTTAGTCCAAATTAAATACAAAAAAATCCCGCATCCGACATATGGGACACGGGATCTTACTGCAGTACTTTTATTATTTTACGATAACGCCATCCTCATCCCAGAGGTCATGCCAGTCCTTGGCACCATGCCACAGGAATACCTGTCCTTTTACAAGACGGTTGCCTTTTTCCAGAGTTGCGATGGTTGCCATTTCCTCCTCGGTAAGGGGATCCTCTGTGACACATTTCAGGTTGCTTGCATAGTTGTGGACAGAGAACGGAATGGAGATCTCGCCTCTCTGATGTGCCCATTTCAGAGCAATCAGAGCCGGGTGAACACCATGTGCTTTTGCGATTGCCTGCATTTCCGGTACTTCCAGATCTGCAACATCCTCCGGGCAGATATCTCTCTCAGGTCTGCGTGGGGAACCGATCGGCATGTAACCTACCGGCTGGATGTTATGTGCTACCAGGTAATCATAAAGCTCCTGCTGCTGGAAGCATACATGAAGCTCAAGCTCGCAGGTTGCAGGTTTGATCTTCATAAGTGGAAGAACTGCCTCAAGTTTCGGAATGGTCATGTTGGAAATACCGATGTAACGGATCTTTCCTTTTTCTACCAGAGCCTCGCACTGACGGTATGTATCCATGAACTCCTCAACACTGAACGGCTTGGAATCCGGATTTCTGGAATCTACATCACATCCCGGTGCATGATAGTTCGGGAATGGCCAGTGGATATAATACATATCCACATAGTCACACTGAAGGTCTTTGATGCTCTTGTCACAGGCTTCCTCTACTCTTCTGTGCATGTCGTTCCATACTTTTGTCATGATGAAGAGATCCTTACGCTCTACAACGCCTTCGTCGAACGCATCCTTAAATACCTGGCCGATCTCATGCTCGTTTCCGTAGCATGCGGCACAGTCGAACATACGGTAACCACTGCGGATCGCGCCTGCAACAGCTGCAGATACATCCTCGGCGGATACACGGTCGGAACCGAAGGTTCCCATTCCGACGCATGGAACCTGTTCGCCGGAAGGAAGTGTCACTTTCGGCACGATTGCCGGATTGATAACTTCTGCCATCTTTACATCTCCTTTTTTATGAAAAAATTTTTCTTATTATAAACTTGTTTTACAGCCTCTATAATTTTTTGATTTCAATCTGTGGAAGAAGTTTCTCCATATCTTCCATCACAAAGAAACCGGTCTCCTCACGCATGGCTGCTGCCGCTGAGATTGCGCTGGCCCTGCGCAGGGTCTCTTCCAGGGAAAGTCCCTCGCTTAATCCAAGGGCAAAACCTGCGATCATGGAATCTCCACAGCCTACAGTATTTACTGCATCGATCTTCGGAACTATCGCACGGAAAATCCCCTCCTCGCCAACTGCCAGGGAGCCATCTGCTCCAAGAGAAACCGCTACGATCTCCACGCCACCGGCATGGATGGCTTTTGCCGCTTCGATGATATCGTTGATGTCATCACAGTGCTTTCCCGTAAGCATTCGGATCTCGTCGATATTGGGCTTGATCAGTGTTGGTGCTGCCTTGATTCCCTCTTCCAGAAGCTTTCCGCTGGTATCCAGGATCACCGGTTTTCCTGCGTCTTTGACAATCTTCACAAGACGCTGATAGGCAGTTCCGTCAAGTCCTTTGGGCACGCTGCCGGACATTGCAACAACAGAAGCGTCTTTTACAAGCTCGCGGAATTTTTTCTCAAATCCCTCAAAGTCTGCCTCTGTGAGAGTAAATCCCGGCTCCAGGAATTCGGTCTGCACGTGATTCACTTCATCCCAGATATTGATGCAGGAACGGCTCTCCGCGTCCACATGGTAAAAAGCGCTCTTGATGCCAAAAGGTTTCAGGGCATCTTCAATATAATTGCCTGCGTGGCCGCCCACAAAACCTGTGGCAACCACTTCGGCACCGTAAATGGACGCCGGCTTGGAGACATTCAGTCCCTTTCCGCCGGGAACATAGGTACATTCCCGTACCCGGTTCACTTCGCCCACTTTAAAATCATCTACTACATAACGCTTGTCAATGGCAGCGTTTAACGTTACAGTCAGGATCATATCAGTCTTCCTCATTGGAAAGAAGGATCTTTCCTTTTACAAGGCCCGGGGTCTTGAACAGCTGGAATGCTTCCTGTGCCTGGCTCATCGGGATCTTCTTGTAGATGAAGCCCGGATCAAATTTCAGCTGGCCGGTTGCAAAGTAATGCGCGGTCAGATCCCACTCACGTCCCGGATATGGTGCACTGTAGGACATCCAGGAACCGGTAAGTTTGAACTCTTTACGGTTCATATTCTCCCACTGTTTCGGTGTGAAAGTAAGGTTCTCATGAGGAGTACCGATAAAGCATACATGGGCTTTGTTTGCAGCAAGCTCAAATGCCATGTGCATAGTCGGAACCTGTCCGGCTGTCTCGAATACAAAGCCGTATCCTTTGCCGCCTGTGATGGCCATGGCCTTCTCCATGTAGCCTTCTTCTTTTGTGTTGATGACTTCATCTGCGCCGAGACGTTTTGCAAGGGCAAGTCTCTCATCGCTGATATCAAAAACTACGACTTTCTTGGAGCCGAAGATCTTTGTCCACTGCATGGTAAACATACCAACGGTACCGCCGCCCAGGATTGCCACATACTCACCGCCGTGGTAATCATTCTGGAATACACCGTGGATGGCTACGGTTGCAGGCTCAAACATAGCGCCCTGCTCATATGGAACATTGTCTGCAAACGGTACGGCATTTTTCTCAGGAACTACTACATAGTCCGCATTTGCTCCCTGCTCTCTGGAACCGATGAAGCTGTAATGTTTGCAGAGGGAGTAATTACCTTTCTGGCAGTCGTCACATTTCATACATGGAAGAAGCGGTGCACCGGATACACGGTCGCCGACTTTTACCTTGGTAACGCCTTCTCCGACTTCCACTACATCACCGGAAAACTCATGTCCAAGTACGATCGGATAAAAATGTACGCCGTGGTTTAATACACGAGGGATATCAGATCCACAGATTCCGGAATATCTTACTTTGATCTTTACGTGACCCGGAGTTACCTGTGGTTCTTCCACTTCCTGGTACTGGACATCTTCATTTGCTACTACTACTGCTGCTTTCATGATTATTTTTCCTCCTCATTTCTCATCATAGGTTCAAGAGATTTATAGAGATTTAAATAGGTTTTATAGGTTTTCTCATAAACGGCCCTGTTATCCGGGTTCGGTTCATGTCTTCTTGTTTCTTTTACGGTAAGGCGGATGGCTTCATCATAATCCTGATACATTCCAACGCCAATACCTGCCAGGATGGCTGCGCCAAGGGTTGTGGCTGTATCGGAGGACGGTACTACGATCGGTTTGCCGGTAATATCGGATTTGATCTGGGTCCAGAGAAGAGAGTTGGCGGATCCACCCATTGCGCGGAGAACTTCCACATCTGCTCCTGCCTCTTTTGCCACCTCAAGGTTGTGCTTCAGGGAAAGTGCCACGCCTTCCATGCAGGCACGTACCATATGAGCCTTGGTCTTGGCAAAATCCAGTCCATAGAATACACCTTTTGCGTTCGGGTTCCAGATTGGGGAACGCTCGCCGGACATATATGGAAGAAATACCACACCGTCACTGCCTGGAGCAATTTTTTCCGCGATCTCATTGAGCTGATCCAGGGAAGACCCTTTTTCCTCAGCTACAGAGCGCTCATAATCTGCAAACTCACGTTCAAACCAGCGCATTACACCACCGCCGCCGGTTGTGCCGCCCTGAAGGAGCCACTGTCCCGGAACTACGTGATATCCGAGGATCAGTCTGGGATCTGCCTTGTACTCGTCCATGCAGATACTCATTCCTCCGGCCTGTCCGCCCTGTTCCTGTGTCTCTCCCGGATGGATCACTCCGGCCCCCAGCGTTCCACATGCCGCATCCAGACCGCCGGCAACAACCGGTGTTCCCACAGCAAGGCCGGATTCTTCTGCTGCTTTCTCTGTAACCGTTCCCACAACATGGTCACAGTCGCAGATCTCAGGAAGAAATCCCATGGGGATTCCAAGTTTTTTGCACATTTCCTCATCCCAGGCTGCTTTTCTCATGTCAAAGCAGTGCAGGCCGTATCCCTGTGAAACATCCTGACTCATCACACCGGTCAGTTTGTAGGCAATGTAGCTGTTGGACTGCAGGATCTTGTCGATCTTTGCGTAAACTTCCGGGAGATTTTCTTTGTACCAGAGGATCTTTGCGGTTGTGTAGGATGGCTGAAGAGAATTACCGGATACTTCAAAAATCTTGTCCGCTCCGATTTCTTCGTTCAGTCTGTCGCAGATGGACTGTGCTCTGGTATCCATCCAGATCGGAGTGTTTGTAAGAACATTTCCGTCCTTGTCCATGACAATGGCGGACCAGCTCTGGCCGTCAATGCCGATACCTGCGATCTCCTCCGGCTGGATCCCGGCTTTTTCGATCACTTTTTTTACTGCCTGACAGACAGCACTCCACCATTCTTCCGGATTCTGCTCTGCCCAGCCTTCTTTCGGATAATATACCGGATAATCACCATTGGCTGCTGCCACTACGGTTCCTGACTTTTCAAAAACCGCAACCTTGCAGGCACTGGTGCCGATATCAATACCAAGTAAATATGGTTTCATTATGAATTCTCCTTCTCCTTTAGCACACGCACGGATTTCCCCATAATAATTTCCGCGCCAAGCTTCTCTGTGATCGGCTCCGTTTCTTCGCTCTCTGCCTCTCCCAGCCGTTTCAGCATAATGCTCGCCACTTCCCTGGCAATGCCCGATGTAGGCTGTGCCACGATGGTAAGCTTGGGGCTGCAGGCTCTGGCAAACTGCAGATTATCAAAACCGATCATGGAAAGCTGTTCCGGAATTTTCAGATCCAGCTCATTCATTCCGATCACCGCCCCCATGGTCATCTCATAGTTGGTAACGAATACGGCTGTCATATCCGGATTGTCCGCCACAAGTTTCTCAATTCCTCTCACGCCACCCTGAATGGTATAGTCGCCGTGATAGATCAGAGATTCCCGTACCGGAAGATTTTCTTTTTCATATGCGCTTCGGTACCCCTGGAGACGTTCCTGAGCTGTGGAAATTCCCTCCGGGCCGCCGATGATCCCGATTTTACGGTGCCCGGCCTTAAAAAAGACTCTCATGGCATCCTCAGCCGCCTTCTCATTGTCCACAAGGACACTGTCACAGGAAAGCTCCTGGATCCTGCGGTCAATAAGTACGATGGGCTTCCCGATTTTCTGGAATTTTTTCAGATGATTGCCCTCGGCGTCCACCGGCATGCTGATGATCCCGTCCACTCGTTTCCGGCTTAAAAATTCCACCGCGTCCCGCTCCAGTTTCTTATCGGTACGGCAGTCACAGACGATGGTGGCATATCCGTGACTCCTTAGCACATCCTCCATCTCTGTGATGATCTCCGCACAAAAGGTATTGTTAAGCTCCGGGATCACCACACCGATGGTCTTGGTAGCATTGGTCTTAAGTCCTCTGGCCACCTCGTTGACCTCATAGTGCAGTTCCTGGATGGCTTCCTCGATCTTTACTCTGTTTTTTTCTCTTACGTTTCCGCCATTAAAATAAGAGGAAATCGTTGCAAGCCCAAGTCCCGTCCTCCTGGCAATATCTTTCATGGTAGCTGCCATACTGATCACTCCGTTTCTGCTTTTTACTGAAATTCCTTATTCTGCCTTGCCATCGCAGCCGCAGACTTTCATACGTGCCTCAACCAGTTCTTTCACTGCCTGGATAGCTTTCTTTCCGTATGCTTTCGGGTCGATGGTGTTCTCGTTCTCTGCAAATGTCTCTTTCACTGCCTTGGAGTATGCTGCACGAAGCTCTGTTGCAAAGTTAACTTTGCAGATACCACGTTTTACGCAGTCGCTGACATCCTCATCACTGAGTCCGGATGCTCCGTGAAGAACAAGCGGAATATCTACAACTTCGCGGATCTCACTTAAACGCTCTTTGTCAAGAACCGGTGTTCCTACATAGAAACCATGTGCAGTTCCGATGGCAACTGCCAGGGAAGTAACACCTGTGCGCTCTACAAATTCCTTTGCTTCCTGCGGATCTGTGTTGGTATCTGCCTCAGCCTCAAGGTCGTCCTCTTTACCGCCGACTTTACCAAGCTCAGCCTCACATGGGATATTCAGAGCTGCCGCTACATCTGCAACTCTCTTGGTTTCTTTGATATTGTCCTCAAAATCCAGTTTGGAACCGTCGATCATGACAGATGTGTAACCTGCATGCATTGCCTGCATTGCAAGTTCAAAGCTGCTGCCGTGGTCAAGATGAAGGCATACCGGAACAGAAGCCTTGGCTGCCTCTGCTGCTACGATTGCTGCGTAAGTCTCAACAGTACCATATTTAATCGTAGATGGTGTTGTCTGGATCATAACCGGCGCTTTCAGCTCCTCAGCTGCCTGGATGATCGCTTTCACCATTTCCATGTTCTCTGCATTGAAAGCTCCTACCGCATATCCGCCCTTCTGTGCTTTTAACAGCATTTCTTTAGATGTAACCAGTGGCATAATCTTTTCCTCCTTGGAATTATTGTGTTTATTTTTTGTATTATTTCTGCATTTGGTTTAGAAACCGAAACGTTTCTGTTTGAGTTCATCATAACTCTCCGAAACGTTTCTGTCAACTATAAAATTTTCATCATTTACAGGAAAATATTACCTTGAAAAGAAGACCAAATACCGTTAGATTAATAATTAAAAGCAATACAAACCTGTGGCCGGACAGGTTCGTCTGATGCTACCGGCACGATTAAGTACACAATAATCTTAGGAGGATATGAATTATGTTAAAAGGAATTCCTGAAATCTTATCACCAGAATTACTGAAAGTTTTATGTGAGATGGGCCACAGTGACCGTCTTGTAATCGCTGACGGAAACTTCCCTGTAGAATCCATGGGAAAAAATGCCATCACAATCCGCTGTGACGGACATGGCGTTCCGGAGATCCTGGATGCCATCCTGAAACTTTTCCCACTGGATACTTATGTAGAGCATCCGGTAAACCTGATGGAAGTAATGCCTGGTGATGATGTGGAGACACCGATCTGGGATACCTATAAAGAGATCGTTTCCAAACATGACGAGCGTGGCGAGAAAGCCATCGGAAATATCGAGCGTTTTGCATTCTATGACGAAGCAAAAACTGCATACTGCATCATCTCCACAAGTGAGAAAGCACTTTATGCCAATGTAATGCTTCAGAAAGGCGTTGTCATCAACAACGACTGATTTTTCTTCTGAAATGCCTGATATATCATATACACATATTCATCCAAAACTCCCGGTTTCCATACCTGAAAGGGCCGAAACCGGGAGTTTTATATTTTTGTGTTTATTTTATTTTTTATCTTTTTGCGGATTTTGCCACGTAACTTCCCCAGAGAACTTTTTTCTGAGGATTTCTCACTCCGGCGCGCACTGCGTAATAATAGGTGACACCTTTCTTTGCCGTCTTATCTTCAAATGAAGATTTGTTTTCTCCGGAAAGTGTTGCAATTTTCTTCCATGTACTGTTTTTTGTCTTCCGGTATACCACATAGGCTGTCGCACGTTTCTGCGGAGTCCAGCAGATTTTAAGTCCCTTGGAAGTTTTTTTCACACTGGATATCTTCTGTGTTGCAGGATAGGACAGAAGATAGTCACTTGCCTGATATCCCCCGAAAACCTTTTTTCCATCAACAATGCGATATGCACGCACAGAATAGGTATACGTTGTAATTCCCTGTACTTTGGAATCCTGATAGCTGGTCACATTGCTTTTTACTTCTGCAAGACGCTCCCAGTTTTTTCCTTTGATTTTGCGGTAAACCCGGTATCCGCTGGCACCGGCGACTTTTTTCCAGGAAACCGTATTCTTCGGTCCGCTGGCTGCTGTGGCAGATGCCACTGCTTTTGCAAGTTCCGCCTTTCCGGATACCGTTGTGGAAAAAGCTCCGTAAAGCGTTGTTTTTCCGGTATAGACATATGCTGCCCTGACACTATAAGCATATACGTTTCCAGTTTTTACTGTGGTATCTGTATAGCCTGGTGTATCGGATTTAATGGTTGCCAGTTTTACTTTTTTTCCACCGTTTTCTCCCCGGTAGATCACATACCGGTTGCAACCGGATACTGAATCCCAGGTTATTTTTATTTTGTTGTAGGCACTGTAGGAAACCTTCAGGCCTGTGGTCTGTTTCAGCTTCACAGTAATCTTGCAGGAAGCTTTGATTCCTTTGGCATTGTTGCCACTGCAGGATATGGTTGCCGTTCCCGGATGCTTCGCTGTAATGGTTCCTGTTACACTGACAGTTGCAACATTGGTATCCGAACTCTTCCAGCTGATTCCGGAAGCTGTCATTTCTGAATTTGTAACAGTAGCTGTAAGAGTTTCCATATCTCCTACATACATTTCCATGGATGTTTTGGAGAGCTGTATTTCGGCCTCGTTATTCAGAGTTCTGGTATGTGCCTTGATTCTTGGTGTCAACGGTCTGCTGTAGATAGAAGTATCATCCCAGCTATTATCGTCCGTATAATAAATAAATCCCTGGCCTTTCAGAACGGATGCCTCGAATTTACACCATCCATAATTTGCACTTGCTTCCACGCAGTACTGCACGATACTGTTTCCTGCGTTTGTCACCACAATGGAGTACAGACTGTTCTGTCGGATCACAACTTTCGGAATCTGAACCGTCATAACTCCAGCCATGGACTGTGTACAGGAAAACGGCGTTGCATAAGCCGGTGTTCCGCTGGTGGGATCACCGGAATCCTGAAGATCGGTATACACCTGTATGGTATAGGAATTGTTGCCTGACATCGCTGCGAGAGTTACTTCTCCAAGCTGTTCCGCCTTTCCGTTACCTGCAGTGGCTTTATAAATATTCGCAACTTTTTCCCCTTCGTACAGTTTCATACTTGTAAGACCGGAGGATCCGTCATAAAAATAGTTATTGGAGTATTCCGGATTCCGTGACGCAGTAGCAGAAACCAGTTCACAGAGAGAACCATCTTCATAGGACATATAAAAATATCCGTCTTTTCCCCAGTTCGCTCCCCAGCTGTTTTTTACAATCCATGCGCCATTGTTCTTCACATTGGAGGACGCATTGAAATTCTTTGCGGAATAATTATCATCCCATCCCACAACCGTAACCACATGATTCACATCATCGGTTTCTTCCGGATAAGAATATGCAGCTGTATTTGCATTATAATAAGCATTCTGTGCATTATACATCACAGCAACTGCCTTGTTGGCTGTCAGAAGACTTTTCAATGCGTTCACGGAGTAATCTGAAAAATATGCATTTTTCAAATATGCCACTGCATCATATTCCTTGGAGGCATCCGGAATTACTCCGGTTTTCTGGGTATGTGTGGAATCTGTTGCCAGGGGAACGTCTTCCTCCGTTGTCATTCCTGACCAGGTACTCAAAAATATGGATGCCAGGAGATCATTTCCCCCTTCATGATAGTCCACATTTCCATAATCATCGGTTCCGTAATGATGATTGACATCACCGGCAGTATTTCCCAACGGGTCATTGTTTCTGTTTGCAAAAAAATATGCCAGATGTTCCTCAGACAGATCGTAAGTGCCAGCTCCCTGTGTCAGCAGAGAAGTTTCCAGAACAGCAGCCATCGCAAATGCCCAGCACATTCCATATGGATTCTGATCCTTGACGGAGGTTACATACCCCTGCTGTGCCGCATTATAATAAGATGGATAGGAAACAGCTCTTCCCATAGGGATTTCCGAAATATCATTGCCAATCTCAACAGCTTTGGAATAGGCGGGCAGATTACCGAAAGGAGCCAGCTGTTCCTGTTCTTCTTCCTCTGTAAGAGGGCGTCCCTTGATATATTCGATTCCCTCTTCATCAGTTTCACTGTTTCCGTCTCCGAATGTATCATCTTTGGAATCAGAAAACTCTTCTGCTGTTCCCTCCTCGGAAAGCTCCAGCTCACTGTCCGGAGAAGGAGCTTCGATTTCGTCTGCTTCCTCTGTAATTTCCGTAACTTCACTTTCGGAAATATTCTCTTCTTCATCAGATTCCCCGGAAGATACCGCGGCAATACTTTCTTTTGTTTCTTCTGCGTCAAAGTCTCCGCCCATAACCGGAACCTGACTTCCTATAACTGCCACACTCAGAAGCAGCGGCAGTAACTTTTTTCTTATGAGCTGTAAGTACTTCACCTGATCCTCCTGTATTCTCTAACGTTTTTTAAGATGGCATCCAAAAATTCCAATTACCGCAAGTACTGTTACCACTCCGATCCACAGGAATGGGCTGGAATACCAGTTTTTATCCTCTTTAAAAGACGTTGCCGCTGTTCCATTTACAGGCTTGGATTCTTTCTGTGCGGCGTCTTCAGAAGGTACCGGTGAAATTTTCACTACCTGCTGTGTTACAGACGGTTCCTGTGTCTCTGACGGAGTTTCTGTTGCCACTGGAATCTCTGTTGCTGATGGAGTTTCTGTTGCCGATGGAGTCTCTGTTGCGGACGGGGTCTCTGTTGCGGACGGCGTCTGCTGCTGTTCTTCGGCTGTTTCTTTTCCGGTTATTCCGGCCTGGGCAAGTTCTTCATCCTTGGACGGTCTCAGCTCATCAAGCGGCACATAACCATATCCACCTTTATATTCTGTATATCCCCAGTTTTCTCCGTTCTTCTCCGTTTCTCCTTCTATATGAAGAACCGTTCCGTCTTCTATGGTTGTTCCGTTGAGTTTTTCACTTTTTGAATCTGTTTCCGGATAGATATCCACTCCCACTCCGCCGGAATCCACCGTCATATAATAATCCGTGGTTTCCGCCGGCAGTTCCGTTTTTGCGGATTTATCTGCATATACCGGAACGCTTAAACTCAAGATCAGTGCCCCGGCAGCAGCCAGCCTTATGAATCCTTTCATCATACTCCTCCATCTCCCAGTTGTACCTCTGTGTTTTTCTGATATGCAAAATCCCCCTATATTTCTTTTCTGATTTTGATGTGAAATATAAGAGGATTTTATCATTTGTTATGTTACCTGATCATGTTTTTATGCAAGCTGTTTCTCACACATATCCAGTGCGGAAGCGATAACCGCATCCATGTCATAATATTTGTACTCACCGAGACGTCCGCCAAAGATTACTTTCGGTTCCTTCTCAGCCAGCTCTTTATACTGTGCATAGAGCTGTCCGTTCTTCTCATCATTAACCGGATAATACGGCTCATCTCCAGGTTTCCACTCGGAGCTGTACTCACGGCTGATTACTGTCTTCGGAAGATCATTGCCTTCCTCATCTTTACCGAACTCGAACCATTTATGCTCAATGATACGTGTCCACGGTGTCTCAACGTCTGTGTAGTTTACTGCTGCATTGCCCTGGAAATTCGGTTTGTCAAGAGTCTCATTCTCAAAACGGACAGAACGGTACTCCAGTGTTCCAAGTTTGTAGTCAAAGTATGCGTCAATTGCACCTGTGTAGATGACCTTCTCAGCCATTGCGTCATATTCTGCCTTCTTCTCAAGATAATCCTCGTTCAGGCGAACTTCAATGCCATCCAGAAGGTTGGCTACCATCTTCGTATAACCGCCAACCGGAATTCCCTGATAAAGAGCATTAAAATAGTTATTATCAAAAGTCAGACGAACCGGAAGTCTCTTAATGATAAAGGAAGGAAGCTCTGTGCATGGACGGCCCCACTGCTTCTCTGTGTAACCCTTAATCAGTTTCTCATAGATATCGGTTCCCACAAGACTGATTGCCTGCTCTTCCAGGTTCTTCGGTTCTGTAATTCCGGCTGCCTTGCGCTGCTCCTCGATCTTATCCGCAGCTTCCTCCGGAGTTACAACTCCCCACATTTTATTGAAGGTGTACATATTAAACGGAAGGCTGTACAGCTCTCCATGATAGTTTGCAACCGGGCTGTTTGTAAAACGGTTGAACTCTGCAAACTGTGTGATATAATTCCAGACTTTCTTATTATTGGTGTGGAAAATATGTGCTCCGTATTTATGTACGTTGATTCCCTCAACCTTCTCTGTGTATACGTTTCCTGCAATATTCGGGCGTTTGTCGATCACGAGAACAGATTTGCCCGCCTTCTTCGCCTCATGAGCGAAGACAGCACCGTAGAGTCCGGCGCCTACGATAAGATAATCGTACATTTCGTTTTCTCCTTGTTATTTGATGTGATTATTCTAACACCTGTGCTGTATGTCTGGCAAGTATTCTTTTTTCACCCTTGAGGAAAGCAGACATTTACACAAAAAGATGGCAGACAACCCGGAAAGCTGTCTGCCATTATATCACTTTTTTATGTATTTACCGATTTTTAATCCTCATATCCATTCGGATTCTGGCTCTGCCATTTCCAGGAGTCTGCACACATCTCGCGGATCCCGTTCTCTGCCTTCCAGCCAAGTTCTTTCTCAGCTTTGGATGCATCGGAGTAGCAGGTTGCAATATCTCCAGGACGGCGTGCTTTGATCACGTATGGGATCTTAACACCTGTAGCTGCCTCGAAGTTCTTAACAATGTCGAGAACGCTGTAGCCTTTACCTGTTCCAAGGTTGTAAATGCTTAATCCGGATTTGTCTTCCAGTTTCTTGAGGGCTTTTACATGGCCTTTAGCAAGGTCTACTACGTGGATATAGTCACGGACACCGGTTCCGTCCGGTGTATCGTAATCGTTTCCGAATACGCCGAGCTCTTTCAGTTTGCCTACTGCAACCTGTGTGATGTATGGCATCAGGTTGTTCGGGATACCGTTCGGGTTCTCACCGATGGTTCCGCTCTTATGAGCACCGATCGGGTTGAAGTAACGAAGAAGAACTACATTCCACTCCGGATCTGCCTTCTGGATATCTGTAAGGATCTGTTCCAGCATGGATTTCGTCCAGCCATATGGGTTGGTGCACTGTCCTTTCGGACACTCCTCTGTGATCGGGATGATTGCCGGATCTCCGTATACGGTCGCTGAGGAAGAGAAAATAATATTCTTAACATTATGCTTTCTCATCACATCCACAAGTGTCAGGGTTCCTGCGATATTATTCTCATAATATTCCCACGGCTTGGCAACGGATTCACCTACTGCTTTCAGTCCTGCGAAATGAATACAGGAGTCGATCTCTTCTTTGTCAAAAACTTCATTCATTGCGTCACGGTCCAGGATGTCTGCTTTATAGAATTTCACCGGTTTTCCTGTGATCTTGGATACTCTGTCCAGAGCCTTCTCACTGGAATTACATAAATTGTCAACTACTACAACATCATATCCTGCGTTCTGCAGTTCTACAACGGTATGACTTCCAATGTATCCTGCTCCACCTGTTACTAAAATTGCCATAGTTTTTCTCCTCCTCTACTGGATCTAACTGTTCCTGTTTATTTTAGCACTGTTCCACTGTTTCCACAATAGCTGAAACCCAGGTTTACTACCTGACTTTTCCCATATCTTTGGAAGTTTCTCAGAAATTTCCGGTTAATCCCAAAGTCCCTGCGGATAAAGTCCCTGATCTTTCAGTTTCTGGATTGCCGCAACTACTACCGGTTTGTCTTCTTTATAGGTGACTCCGTACCATTTATCCTGTGTGGTAAGGACTTTGACGGTTGCTTTCTTTTCCTTTAAAAGTTCATCCACTACAAACGGAAGGAAATATTCACATTTCAGAGGATTCTCAGGAATGCTCTTCTCAAGGAATACAGGGAAACGTTTTACCAGCTCTTTCATAAAACCGCCGGTAAAGCCCCACATGTTCATGGATACCGGTGTATCTCCCGGAAGGCTGGTCCATGTTTTTCCGTCGTCTTCTGTGTAGGCTGCTCCACCATCACGTTTCTCGATATGAGTTCTCTCATTGATGTCCGCAAGGTATCCGTCTGAATCTGTCTCGCAGACACCACGGGATACATAGCCATTGTCTGTCAGTGTATTCTCCAGGCGATAGCCTACCATCATATACTGGGCTGGAACAGTATCTTCCTGTGCCTGGGTCAGAAAATCATATGCCATCTGAAAAGCATGTGTTCCATAATAATCATCTGCATTGATCACCACAAACGGGCCGTCAATAACCTCTGCACAGCTTAATACGGCATGTCCCGTTCCCCACGGTTTCACACGTCCTTCCGGAACCTTAAATCCTTCCGGAATATTATTCAGATCCTGATGGACATACACGATTTCCACCTTATCGCTTAAACGGTCACCGATGGCATCGCAGAAATCCTGCTCGTTTTCTTTTTTTATGATAAATATTACTTTTTTAAAGCCTGCACGTACTGCATCATAAATGGAAAAGTCCATGATGATATGACCTCCCTGATCTACAGGATCGATCTGCTTCAGTCCGCCGTAGCGGCTTCCCATTCCTGCTGCCATTACTACCAGAACCGGCTCTTTCATAATCTTGTTCCTCCTGCTATTTTAGAGATTCGGGGATTTTTCCCCTTACATAGTTCGGGCCGGTCAGATTCTCATCCGGCCGGCCTTTGAATCTCGTTTTATTATACTACACTTCCCCTGGAAATCCTACTGCTTCTTTCCATTTTATCCCCGGGCCTGATCTTTTCCAGGAAAAACAATCTCCATTCTGGTTCCCTCACCCTGCTCACTTTCCACATGGATCTGTGCATGATGAAGGGTTGCTCCATGTTTTACAATGGAAAGGCCAAGCCCTGTTCCGCCAGTCTGCCTGGAATGGCTTTTGTCCACCCTGTAAAAACGCTCAAAGATCCTGCCCTGTTCACTTTTCGGAATGCCGATTCCATCGTCTACCACACAGTAAAACGGATTTCCCTTACGGTTTCCGACCATGATACGCACATGACCATTCTGTTCTGTATAGCGCACCGCATTATCCGCAATGTTAAAAAACATCTCATACAGCACATGACGGACACCCTGGATCTTCTCGGAACTTCCTGTAAGCTCCAGGGATATATTTTTCTTTTCCGCTGGATGACGGAGATTGTTCTGTACATCTTCCGCAAGCTCATAAAGGTCCACTTCCTCAAAAGGAACTTCACTGTTGCTTTCATCCAGTCTGGACAGCTGTATGATATCTGCTACCAGATTGGAAAGACGTACCGCCTCATGATAAATCCTTCCGGAAAATTCCTGGACATGATCTGCCGGAACCATTCCGTTCATCATCAGCTCCGCATATCCGGAAATGGACATCAGCGGTGTTTTCAGCTCATGGGATACATTGGCCGAAAATTCTTTCCGGATTTCTTCGGCCTCTTTCAGCTCTTTTACCTGCTGCCGGATCTGACGGTTCTGCTCATCCACCCGCACAAGAAGGGGGCGTAATTCTTCGTAGCACACATTGTTCAGCGGATGCTCCAGGTCCAGATCATTGATCGGTTTGATCAGCTCCCTGGTCTGCCTCTCGACAAACGCAAACTCCAGGATCAGGACCAGTACCATCAGGATTCCAAGAACCGCAAGGCTTGAAATCCAGGTAGAATATACAGAATCTACCGTCTTTCCTACCCTTAAGACATTCCCGTTATCCAGCCGCACCGCATAATAAAAAGTCTTTTTGGCAAATGTCTCGGAATAACGGATACTTTCACTTTTTCCGTCTTTTTCCGCTTCCATAAACTCCGGACGGTTGCTGTGATTTTCCAGTTTTTCCGGGGATGTCTGGGAATCAAAAAGTACGGTTCCGTCTTTTTGGATCAGTGTTACACGGCTGGAGGATACTGCCCGCAGTCTTTTTGAGAGAAACGTATCTCCACATTCTTCCATGCCAAGGCAGATGTACCTGGCCTCCTCGCGGACCCCATTTTGCATGTAAGTGTTGAATTTACTGTAAGTGACTACACTTGCTGCCAGAAAGGTGATCAGGACAGCAAGGACGATCATAATACTTGTATGATTCAGGATCTTTTTTTTCATAAGTGATCTCCGATCCGGTATCCGACTCCGCGCACAGTCTCGATCAGATTTCCTGCCTCCCCCAGTTTCTGCCGGAGGGTTCGCACATGTACATCCACCGTTCTTGTCTCACCGTCAAAATCATATCCCCAGACATGACACAGGATCTGATTTCTGGACATAACCAGGCCTTTATTCTCAAGAAGATACTCCAGCAGTTCAAATTCCTTTCTGGTAAGCTCTTTCAATTCGCCCTGATAGCTGACTTCATGACGGGCTACATTAACCCGGAGGTCTTTGCAGTGCAGTTCCCGCTCCTCGTTCTGTCTTGCGCAGCGCCTGAGAACTGCTTTTACCCTGGCTACAAATTCCATCATTCCAAAAGGCTTCGTGATATAATCATCCGCACCGCCCTCCAGACCTTTCACCTTATCAAATTCCGCTTCTTTGGCAGTGACCATGATCACCGGGATATCCCTGGTCCTGGTATCGCTTTTCAGCCGTTTCAGAATATTATATCCATCTTCTCCCGGGAGCATAATGTCCAGAAGGATCAGTTCCGGCAGGCTTTTTTTCATCGCTGCGTCAAACTCCACTCCTGTCTCAAACCCTTCTGCCTCGAATCCGGTTGTCTCCAGGGTATAGACAAGAAGCTCCCGGATGTTTCGTTCATCTTCCACACAGTAGATCATTCCACATCCCTCTCCGTTCGTTACACCGGCTGTTTTTTTTGTCAGCCGTATTTTTATTTTTTCTGTTTTCAGTATAACTATTTTCCTTTTACTGCACAAGCCCTGGTTCTCCACACTTTTGCGGATAGCCAGGGCATATGAAAGCCGACATTTCTATCAGCCTTTTATGATTCTGTTTTTTATGCACCAGCGGTTACTGTTTTATCCTTTGCTATTTCTTCGGATAATGTTGGAAGCTGATACTGTCTGCGAATCAGCTCCAGTTCCCGGTAGAATGTTTCATCCGGGCTGTGCTTGATCTGTTTCAGGTGCTGATGCGTATCAAAGGAATCTTCATGCACCTGGGTTACACAGACGCCGATGTTGGAACAGTGGTCTGCCACCCTCTCCAGGCTGGTAGTCACATCAGAAAGGATAAATCCCATTTCAATGGTACATTCTCCTGCGCGAAGTCGCTGGATATGACGGTATTTCAGCTCCTTGCTCAGCTCATCGATCACTTCTTCCAGAGGTTCGATCTCACGGGCCAGCTGTACATCCTGATTTTCGTAAACCTTATAGGCGATATCCACGATATCCTCCACCGCATGTTCCATGACACGAAGTTCCTCCAGAGCTTTTTCGGAGAACTTCAGTCCTTTTTCATGAAGCTCCTGGGCAGATTCCATAATATTCACGCCGTGATCGGAAATTCTCTCAAAATCACCGATACAGTGAAGCATAATGGAAATGCTGTGGCTGTCATGCACAGAAAGATCTTTCTGGTTCAGTTTTACAAGATAGGTTCCAAGCTCATCCTCGTAACGGTCCACCTTTTTTTCCGATTCTTCAACTGCCTTCTTTCCGTCTGCACTGAAATGCTTCAGGAGATCCAGAGCTGTAAACAGAGTTCTGTGGGAATCCTCTGCCATTTTTTTTGCGGCATTTCGGCTCTGCTCAACTGCAAATGAAGGCTTTTCCAGAAAACGGCTCTCCAGGATCATGAAATCCGGATCTGCTGCCACAGCTGTCTCGGTTTCTTCTTTTTTGTCCCGGATGGTAAGACAGGCAAGTTTCTCCAGCCATTTTCCAAAAGGAAGCAGAACCAGTGTTGCTGTAATATTAAAGGTACTGTGCAGAATCGCGATTCCCGCCGGTGTTGCAGCCTGTGGCATAAATGAAAAATGCACTGCCGCGTTTACGGTATAGAATACTGCCATAAAAAGCACGGTTCCGATCAGGTTAAAATACAGGTGGATCATTGCCGCACGTTTGGCATTTACATTCGCACCGATTGCAGAAAGAAGGGCCGTGACACAGGTTCCGATATTTTGTCCCATGATGATCGGAAGCGCCGCACTGAACGGTACCATTCCTGTAAGACAGAGGGCCTGCAGGATACCGACAGATGCGGAAGATGACTGAATGATCGCAGTAAGTACCGCACCAGCCACAACACCAAGCAGAGGATTGGAAAATTTCACAAGCAGCCCGGTAAATTCCGGCACATCTGCCAGTGGCTCAACGGCTCCGCTCATAGCGCTCATTCCATACATCAGAATTGCAAATCCTACAAAAATAGTTCCCACATCTTTTTTCTTCTGGCTCTTTGTAAACATGATCAGGATTACGCCAACCAGAGCAAGAATCGGTGAAAATGATGTCGGTTTAAAAAGCCGGATAATAAAATTATCACTCTGGATTCCGGTAAGACTTAAGATCCAGGATGTTACTGTGGTACCGATATTTGCACCCATGATAATTCCCACTACCTGGGAAAGTTTCATGATTCCCGAGTTTACAAAACCTACAACCATAACCGTGGTTGCTGATGAAGACTGGATCACAGCGGTTACACCCATTCCTAGAAGAACCGCTCTGATCGGGCTCGATGTAAGGGTTTCCAGAATACGTTCCAGTTTTCCACCTGCGACTTTCGCAAGTCCGTCTCCCATTAAGTTCATTCCATAAAGGAAAATAGCAAGGCCGCCAAGCAATGCCAGTACGCTGAAAAAGTCCATAATACTCTCCTTCACTTTCTCTTTTAGATATGTTTGATTTCCTTTTTTCTCATTTCAACGTTTTTCATGATAGCGGCCCTTTGTAAAGTTTTCCCCACCGGAATGTAAAATCTATGTAAAAAAATAAGACAAAAGACCTGATTGCAGGTCTTCTGCCTTAGATTCTTTTTCGTGATAATTCTCCGGTAATCCGGATTTTCAGAGAAGTGTCCTATATATCGGACACCGGTTTTCTGTAATTGAAAGCTTCAATCAGAATCCGCGGATCTCCTCATCCTCGGAACCTGTTTTATCGATAGACTTGATCACAAGGTAATAACTGTAATCATCATTGACCTTCACTTCGACCCGGTCACCGACGCGATGTCCCCGAAGTGCTTTTCCAATAGGGGATTCAATGCTGACACGGTTCTCCATGGAATTTCCACGGATGGAAGTGACCAGCTTGTACTTTTCCACTTCATTGTCTTCTTCAAAAAGCACTTCTACGATATCATCCATCCCCACTTCATCATCTCTGGAATCATCGGATACAATGGATGCCGTCTTCAGCATTCTCTCCAGATAACGGATACGGCTCTCGTTCTGGTTCTTATGTTTCTTGGCTGCATAGTACTCAAAGTTCTCACTTAAATCTCCCTGGGCACGTGCTTCCTTAACTGCCTCAATGGCTTCCTTACGGACTACCAGTTTACGGTGTTCGATCTCCTGCTCTATTTTTTCAACATCCTTGCGGGTAAGCTGTTCTCTCATTCTTCTGGCATCTCCTTTTCTTTACAGCATTCAGGCTGATCCTGCATCTGTTCTACACTTCCTGCAGTCCTGTGTCACGGATACAGAATTTCCCGAAAGGTTACCGGAAATACCATAGCAGATACGCCTCACTTTGTCAAACAGCGCAGGCCTGTTCTTCTTCTCTGTGCTGATGCACCCGCTGTTCAATATAACCTGCCATATGTTCCTTGGGAATATCCAGTAGCATGGAAAATTCAGAATAGAGATGATCCTCTGCCAGTTTCAGATACCGTTCATCTGTAGCGGTTGTTTTTTTGCCATGAGATAATCTGGCCTGTTTGCGAATATAGATTGTCTTGATGATCCGGAGAAGATCTCTGCATTCGCAGGTGCGGATACAGTTCTTGTAGCTGTCTTCCCTGAATTTTTCGTTCTCAATACTCAGTGTCTCTATGGAAGGAATTTCGTCGATCAGTTTCTCAGCTTCTTCTTTTGTAATGATTCCACGAAGCACCTGTTTCCCGCCTTCTACCGGTGTAAAAATCTTTCCTTCCGTCTCCCCTCCCGGCCTTAATATATAATAAAGTCTCTCCGAGGAGGAACCGTCCATCTTCATTGTAGTAACTCCCGTCACCTGGCAGATTCCGGTACGGCCATACACAACATATTCGCCTGTTTCAAACATTTTTCCACATCCTTTCATTTTTTGCTTTTTCTTCTGTTATCGTGGCGTCTTATTGTGCTCTGTGAGCATTTCAATGTCCCTGAATTGCTCTAATGAAAACTCCCTGCCAGGGTATATATCCGGACAGGGAGCTTCTCACTGAGGATTCTATCCTTATTTTACTACTTTTCCCATTTATTTGCAAAAGAATTCAAAAAGCTTTTTTATTTTTGTGAAATATGCTCATAATAGAGAGTTTATACTTTTTGTGCAGTTTTTACAGCCTGTAGCCGGTATTTTTCCGAAAATAAAAGACTGTACACCTTTTTATTTCCCGGTGTACAGTCCGTTCTTTCTGGTATCTGTTATAATTCTTCTTTTTTCTTTCTTCCCAGACGGATATCTTCCATATGAGACTTTAATTCCGGGGTCATGCTGTCAAAGAGGTATGTTTTGCTACTGTCTCGGCGTTCCTGCCATTCTTCCCTCATCTGCTGCTTTGCGGAGGCAATCTCCTCTTTAAAACCGCGGGCTGAGATTCTGGCAGCTCCCTGGCCCATGATGATGATCTGTTCCAGGCCATCGGATGTGGCAACTGTCACATTATGTTTCCGTCCGATTTTATGGACAGTACGCTCAATATACTGGTCTGCGGTCTCTGCTTCTCTGGTATAAACCACATGGATGTTATGGTACTGGAAGGTTTCCTCCGGATGGCCTTCCACACGGTAAGCGTCAAATACCAGGATCAGGATACAGCCTTTGATGCCCTGATAATCACTTAATATGTCCATTAAACGGGTCTGGGCCGCATGAAAATCAGCCTGGGCAAGATCTCTTAAATCTTCCCATGCAAAAATAATGTTGCATCCATCTACCAGAAGATAGTCGTCTCTGTGGATGGCAGGATTGCTGTTTCTCCAGGCACCCTGACTGGTTTTCCCCGGAAGTTCTGAAGATTGAGAGCGTTTTCCACTGTTTCCGTAAAAGCTGCTGCCGCTTTCCAGATTTCCGAAGCTTCTGCTGTTGCTGTTATATTTCTTCGATTTCACAGGACCGAAAGTTTTCTCAAAGATTGCCTTCAGCTCTTTCTCCTCTTCGTAGCTTCCATACATCGAAGTATATTTCCCACGGGAGGTTTTTCCTGTCCCATAACTGGTACTGTGTGTATCTTTTCCCTGCACGGAATATCCTCTTCCGGAAGCTTCCGCAGTTCCCGTACTGCTGTCACCGGAATCATCATACGCATCGTCCCAGTCCTGGATCTCTGCACCGTCCAGATGCATATATTCCTCTACCTCATACCACGGAACCACAAAACCTGCTCCGTGAGCACAGAATACAGATCCCGTAGGATTCTCAAGATCTCTCTCGGAATCATAGCCGATCTCCTGGACGATCTGCTCCTGATCCTGGCATGGTTCATAGCCTTTCAGCGTACAGGTGAGATGGCCTTTTCCTCTTGTGTAGGAAATTACCTGGCTCTGATAATCCCGCATTTTTGCAACCGGTGCACTGCCTGTGATCACAGCCAGTTCTCCCTCTGTCTCCGGTCCCTGGAAGTTTCCCTGCATCCGCTGGATATCGGTCATGGCACGGCCTACATTTTCGGCCGGAAGTTCCAGCCGGAAACTGTAGTATGGCTCCAGAAGGACGGTTTTCGCCTTTTTCAGGCCCTGACGCACTGCACGGTAAGTTGCCTGACGGAAATCTCCGCCCTCTGTATGCTTCTGGTGTGCCCGACCAGTAAGAAGTGTAATCTGCATATCTGTGATCGGTGATCCGGTAAGTACACCAAGATGCTCTTTTTCTTCCAGATGGGTGAGGATCAGGCGCTGCCAGTTCCGATCCAGCTGGTCTTCACTTGCCGCTGTAAAAAACTGCAATCCGCTTCCTCTCTCTCCCGGTTCCAGAAGAAGATGCACTTCCGCATAATGGCGCAGTGGTTCAAAATGTCCTACGCCTTCCACCGGTGCGGCAATGGTTTCCTTATATACAATATTTCCGGTTCCGAACTCCACAGCCACATGGAAGCGTTCCCAGATGAGATGTTTCAGAATCTCAATCTGCACCTCCCCCATCAGCATGGCATGGATTTCCCCCAACTGCTCATCCCACATAATGTGAAGCTGCGGTTCTTCCTCTTCCAGCTCTTTCAGGCTTTTCAGCATCTTGTGGGCATCGCAGCCCTCCGGAAGGATGATCTGATAATTCAGCACCGGCTCCAGAACCGGCATGACAGACTCCCGCTCAACACCCAGGCCCTCTCCCGGATAGGTTTCGGTAAGGCCTGTTACCGCACAGACGGTTCCTGCCTCCGCTTCTTTGAGCATCTCAAACTTCGCACCGGAATAAATGCGGATCTGATCCACTTTTTCCTCCCAGATCTCTTCTTCCGGAATTCCTTTTCTCCCTGCATTGGTAAGCGTTTCTTTTACTTTCAGGCTGCCGCCTGTGATCTTCATGTAAGTCAAGCGGTTACCCTGATCATCCCTGGCGATCTTGAAAATTTTTGCACCGAATTCAGATGGGCAAACAGGCGCTGCCATATAGGTTTCCATACCGTGAATGAATGCATCTACGCCTTCCATTTTCAGAGCTGAGCCAAAGAAACAGGGGAAAAGCTTCCGCTCCAGGATCAGCTTTACCACAGCTTTCTTTTTGATAATCCCTGTTTCAAGAAAGTTTTCCAGAAGATTTTCATCACATACGGCGATATTTTCCAGAAAATCATCGGTTCCGTTGATATAGTCGCTTTTTTTGCTGTCTGCAAAACGTCCATCATGATCCATCTGCTTTTCCACTCCGGATTCATTTTCAGGCTCACCGGAAGTTTTCCCGAAGTTATCCACCTGCTGCATGGCTTTCCCGGATTCTTCTGCACCGTGGCACTCCAGTTCTCCACCAAAATCCACACAGTTTCCACTTAATTTCTTCTTCAGCTCCTGAAGAAGACCCTCTCTGTCTGTTCCGTCCTGATCCATTTTGTTCACAAAAAGAAATGTGGGGATCTTATACTGTTCAAGAAGTCTCCACAGTGTCTGGGTATGGCCCTGCACACCATCCGCTCCGTTGATCACCAGAATCGCATAATCCAACACCTGCAGTGTGCGCTCCATTTCCGCAGAAAAATCCACATGCCCTGGAGTATCCAGAAGCGTCACATTAAACGCTCCCATAGAAAAAACTGCCTGCTTGGAAAAAATGGTAATGCCTCGTTCCCGTTCCAGTTCATACGTATCCAGATATGCGTCTTTATGATCCACACGTCCGATCTTCCGGATCCTTCCGCATTTAAAAAGCAGGCCTTCCGATAAAGTTGTCTTTCCTGCATCTACGTGAGCCAGCACACCCAGGCTTATTTGTTTCTGTTCTTGTATCTTCTGAGGTTTTTCACCCATGAAATACCCCTTTCTTTTCTATCGTAATTACATCATCAGAAAATCTTTGTCGTCCACTTGCTCATATCCCATACTTCATTTACCACATCCTGATAAAATTCCGGCTCATGGCAGATGAGAAGGATACTTCCGCGGTATTCCCGGAGAGCTTTTTTCAGCTCGTCTTTTGCATCCACATCCAGATGGTTGGTGGGCTCATCCAGAAGCAGGATATTGGTATCACGGTTCACCAGTTTGCAGAGACGGACCTTTGCCTGCTCACCACCGCTTAAGACACGGACCTGGCTTTCGATGTGTTTGGTTGTAAGGCCGCATTTTGCCAGTGCGGAACGTACCTCATACTGGGAAAATGACGGGAATTCCTGCCACAGTTCTTCGATACAGGTGGTCTTGTTCTCGCCTTTTACTTCCTGCTCAAAATATCCAATTTCGAGATTTTCTCCCTGCTCCACACTTCCGGAGATCGGTTTGTTCAGGCCAAGAAGGCTTCGTAACAGTGTCGTTTTACCGATACCATTGGTTCCTACCAGGGCAATCTTCTGTCCACGCTCCATGGTAAAATTCAGCGGTTTGGAAAGTGGTTCATCATATCCGATGACCAGATCATGTGTTTCAAAGAGCATTTTTCCCGGTGTGCGTCCATAGCGGAAATTGAACTCCGGCTTCGGCTTCTCTGCTGCCAGCTCGATCACATCCATCTTGTCCAGTTTTTTCTGGCGGGACATGGCCATGTTTCTTGTGGAAACACGGGCTTTGTTTCTTGCCACAAAGTCTTTTAGCTCACTGATCTCCTGCTGCTGTTTCCGGTAGGCCGCCTCCAGCTGTGCCTTCTTAACCGCGTAGACTTCCTGGAAGTGGTCGTAGTCTCCTACATAACGGTTCAGTTCCTGATTTTCCATGTGATAGATGATATTAACCACAGAATTCAGGAACGGAATATCGTGGGAGATAAGGATAAAAGCATTCTCATAATCCAGGAGATATCTTTTCAGCCATGCAATGTGTTCCTCATCCAGATAGTTGGTTGGCTCATCCAGAAGCAGGATATCCGGCTTCTCAAGAAGCAGTTTTGCAAGGAGTACCTTGGTTCTCTGGCCGCCACTTAAGTCTGTAACGTCACGGTCCAGTCCCAGATCCAGAAGTCCCAGTGCTCTGGCAACCTCCTCTACTTTTGCATCAATGGCGTAAAAATCGTGAAGTGTCAGTTCATCCTGAATGGTTCCAAGTTCTTCCATCAGCGCATCCATCTCGTCAGGATCTGCAGTTCCCAGTTTGTCGCAGATCTCGTTCATGCGCTCTTCTTTTTTGAGAAGGGGATCAAAAGCGGATTTCAGCACCTGTCCGATGGTCATGCCTTTTTCCAGCACTGCATGCTGATCCAAATAGCCTGCGTGGACATTTTTTGCCCATTCTACTTTTCCTTCATCCGGCATCAGTTTTCCGGTTACGATGCTCATAAATGTGGACTTTCCTTCGCCGTTGGCTCCTACAAGCCCAATGTGTTCTCCCTTCAGAAGCCGGAAAGATACGTCTTCAAAAATCGCTCTGTCTCCAAATCCGTGAGTCAGGTGTTCTACATTTAAAATACTCATTTGTTATATTCCTTTTTATTGTGATTTTTGTGTTATATTTTGTTTTCCTTTATATAATGCTATAGTATTATACTTGATATTCTTCTCTGCTGTAAAGCCAAATCTCCGTATCCTCTGCGTTCGTATAACAATCTTTTTTTCCTTGCCAGTTATCACAAAATCGCTTATTCTTATAACAGATAAAAAATCGCATATACATCATATATAAAGGAGGCACAATTTTTATGGCAAAGATCGATCATGCAGCGATCCGTACTTCTTCCTATGAAGATGCACAGAAATTTTTTGAGGATGTTTTTGACATGCATATGTGGCGGGAAATTGGGGAAAAACCGGAGCGCAAATGCTGGTTCCGGGAAGGTATCCAGCTCTGCGAAGTTTCCAACATCAACACAGAGGCAGAGAACGGATATGACCACATTTCCATCGCCGTTGATTCTGTGGAAGAAACCATGGAAAAGATCAAATTTTATCCGGTAAAAACCATCAATGACCACTGGTTTTCTCTTCCGGATGGAACACGGATCGAACTGAAACTGCTGGCTAACTGGAAAGTCAACGACTGAGAAAAATCCAATATAAAACGGATCTGTGTGAGAATCATTTATTTTATAATTCATTCTCACCAGATCCGCTTTTTATTTTTATAATATTTTTTTACATACTGATGATTCCCAGTACATTTGCAATGGAACTTAACAGTACAATGATCAGGCAGACAGGTGCCAGATACTTAATAAAAAACTTGTATAGCCCTTTTCTGCGGAATTTCGAAGACTGTTCGATCTCCGCCGCGATCCTGTCATATCCCACAACACGTGTTACCAGGAAACAGGTGGCAAGTGCTGCCAGAGGCATCATCACGGAGTTTGTCATAAAGTCAAAGAAATCCAGGAAATTCATTCCGAAGATCTTCAGGAAATCCAGCACCCCATATCCCATGGAAGATGCAGTTCCGAACACAAACATGATCACTGCCATCAGGATACAGCATTTTGCCCGGCCCCAGTGAAGCTCATCCATAAAGGTAGATACGCTTGTCTCCATCAGAGAAACCGCACTGGTCAGTGCCGCAAGAAGAACCAGCACGAAAAACAGGATTCCTGCGCCGGTTCCTACTCCCATGGTTGCAAAAACCTTCGGCAGTGTGATAAACATCAGCGATGGCCCCGCCTGCAGAGTCTCCGGATTTCCGCCGGAAAAAGCAAACACAGCCGGAATGATCATAAGTCCTGCAAGGATGGCAATCCCTGTGTCAAAGATTTCCACCTGTGTGGTAGACTGTTCCATATCCAGCTTCTTATGCATATAGGAGCCATAGGTATATAAGATACCCATTGCAATAGAAAGCGAATAAAACATCTGACCCATGGCTGTCACAACTGTCATCCAGGAAAAATTCTTAAAGTTCGGAATCAGGAAATATTTTACTCCTTCCATAGCTCCTGGCCGTGTCATTGAATAAATGGCAACAATCACAGCCAGAACTACCAGAACCGGCATCATGATCTTTGACATAAGTTCTACGCCATTTTTTACGCCGCCAAGGATGATGGCAAATACCAGCACTGCAAACACCAGAAACCAGGCTTCCACCTGCCAGGAATCCGCAATAAAACTTCCAAAATAACCATCTTCGGAAACCTTCTGCACATTTCCTCTTAAATACTCCACCAGATACTTGATAACCCATCCACCGATGGTGCTGTAATACGGCACGATCAGCATCGGGATCACAGCGTTCAGCCATCCACCGATCTTAAACGGTGCGCTCTTTCCAAAATGTTCAAATGCTCCGACCGGACTCTTACGCGTCATTCTTCCCAGCGCTGTCTCCGACATGATCAGCACATATCCAAATGACACGGTCAGCAGGATATAAACCAGCAGGAACATTCCTCCGCCGTACTTCGCCGCCAGGTAAGGAAAACGCCAGATATTTCCCAAACCTACCGCAGATCCGGCAACAGCCAGCACATAACCGATCTTCCCGGAAAAACGTCCCCGCTGATGATGGCTGTGACCGGATTTTTTCACTTCACTCATCCATAAAACCCTCCTTAAATTCCTGTGTAAAAAAAACTCCCACAGGATCGCGCCTATGGGAAGTCCGTATGATAATATAGTATCAAAAAATGGGGGAAATGTCAAAAGAAAGGATAATGTCCTTTTCTTACATATAAAAAAACCCCGGAACCAAAAGGTTCCCGGGGTTTGATGTTCTGATATTCGATATATCGGTCTGATTATCGTTTGGAGAACTGCGGAGCTCTACGAGCAGCTTTGAGACCGTATTTCTTACGCTCTTTCATACGTGGATCACGTGTAAGGAATCCAGCAGCTTTAAGAGCTGGTCTGTAGTCGTTATCTGCCTCGAGAAGGGCTCTGGAAAGACCATGACGGATTGCTCCAGCCTGTCCTGTGTATCCACCGCCGCGAACGTTAACGATCACGTCGAATTTACCCTCTGTCTCTGTTAAAGCCAGTGGCTGACGAACGATAACTTTCAGAGTCTCAAGTCCGAAGTACTCATCGATGTCTCTTTTATTGATAGTGATTTTACCTGTTCCAGGTACCAGGTAAACTCTTGCGATTGATTTCTTTCTTCTTCCTGTTCCGTAGAATTTTGCGCTAGCCAATGTTTTCTACCTCCTATTAAAATGTTAAAACTTCAGGCTTCTGAGCCTCATGTTTGTGCTCTGGTCCTGCGTATACGAAAAGTTTCTTGTTCATAGCTCTTCCAAGAGGTCCTTTCGGAAGCATTCCCTTAACTGCGAGCTCGATAACCTTCTCAGGTTTCTTTGCTAACATTTCTTTTAATGTGGTTTCTTTCATTCCACCAACATAGTCGGAGTGGTTATAATAAATCTTCTGCTCAAGCTTCTTGCCTGTAACTTTGATCTTATCAGCGTTTACAACGATTACATAATCTCCTGTGTCAACGTGCGGTGTAAACTGAGGTTTGTTCTTTCCTCTTAAAACACTTGCAACACCGGATGCCAGACGTCCCAGAGTGCAACCCTCTGCGTCAACTACATACCATTTTCTTTCGATTTTATCCGGATTAGCCATATAAGTCTGCATGGTCCTACCTCCTGTTATTTATCAACGATAATGTTTCTCAAACCGCGGTACTTCCGCGAAAAAAAGTAAATGGAAACGCGGGTGCAAAATAAATCGCGGAAATGTCCGAAACCGCTGATAAAATGCCATCGCCGGGGCTATTGGCTCAAGCATCTTCGCACTACGTCACATTGAGTTATTATATTATAAGGGATTCTGCATGTCAACTGTTTTTTCGTGTAATTTTCAACAAAATTTTCAATGTTATTACGGTTTGCTTTTCTGACTTTTATGCCTTCTTCCCACTGATCGGAATCAGTATCTTCAGTTCAAACCAGTTATCTCTCTGACAGGCTACTGTAGATCCACCATATTTTTCCACAGTCGCGCAGATACTCTTCATTCCATAACCGTGAAGCCTCTTATCCTTCTTGGTAGTCACCGGCATTCCATTACGAAACCGGATCTTTTCATCGCAGTAATTTTCTGTCCGGATTCGCACGAACTGTTTTTCCCTGGAAACATAAAGCCAGATAAGACGTTTCTCCTTCTCTTTCTGCCTGCTGACACTCTCAATGGCATTGTCCAGCATATTTCCAAACAACGCACTGATATCCATGTCATCCATGAACGAAAGACTCTGACCTTCTATAATCACCTTCAGTTCGATCTCCCGTTTCTGACATACCATGGATTTATTGGTAAGTACCGCATCCAGAATCCGGTTTCCTGTCTTGTTCTGCGTCTCATAGACCTTGATCTCATGCTCCATTTTGTCCAGATAATCTCTGGATTTCCCTGCATCTGCCTGACTTCTCAGAAGATTGATCTGATGCTTCAGGTCATGATATTTCTGATTGACCACATCTATGCTCTCCCTGGAAAGCTGATAATTCTTATACTGCATCTCCATGATATTACGAAGAGCATTTTTTTCCAGACGGAGCTGCATCTCTTTTACCTGGATGTGATAAGCATACAGCACGGCCATTCCACTTAAGTCCACCAATGTACGAATAATAAAAATATCCATGGCAAAGCGTCCGCTGAATAGTCCGTTCTGATCCAGATAACTTAAATTGCTCATGCCGAAAACAGCAGCCGCAACGATCACGACAACCAGCAGCTCCCGCCTGGTCACATTCAGCTCTTCGATATCTTTTTTGAGATAACACTCAATAAGAAAAAGCAACCCGAATAATCCCAGATAAACCACTGCCATGATCACCCACTGCCACCCAAAGCTGCATCCTGTCAACTCATGGATATAATAAAAGACCTGCCAGCACAGAGAAGCTCCAAATTCTCCGTTTATAAATGCTTTCACACAGAAAAATCCGGCCTCCTTCACTGTGAAACAGTTGCACAGATAAATATACCCGTACATCAATCCGATAATCACCACCATAGCCGGAAGAAACAATGCCTTACCAACTCCGTGGGTCCATGTCATAAATAACAAAAGGAGGGCAAACTGAATGCAACTTACCACTCCCAGCTTCCATCCTTTTCGTTTCTTCTCATTGGAGCCTGCGATCACAAGCCCGGACATGGCATAAGCTATGGCATAGTAATAACCAGGTGTATTCAACACCTCTCCTGCATTCATTTGCCCACCTCATTCAGATATTCATTTAATGCGTCAAGAAATGGTTTCCGTCTGCTGCGGCTGACCTGGATCACATCGCCGTTTACGCACACATCACTTCCCACATAATTCTCCACGTATTCCAGATTCACAAGATAACACCGGTTGCACCGGAAAAACTTTACAGGATCAAACTGGCTGTCTGCGTCCTTCATAGTTCCCTTGGTGCTGTATTCCCCCTCTGTTGTGTGGTAGATCAGAAGATGATCCTGTACCTCCACATAGCAGATCTTCGACACATCCAGCTTCTGTTTTCCGCCTTTCAGGGAAATGGTGATATATTCCCTAGCAGATGTTTTTACACGGGAAAGTGCTCTTCCCATACTCTCCGAGAAAGAGAACCAGGAAATCGGCTTCAACATATAATCCAACGCATTTACCTTATATCCCTGTATGGCATACTGAGGTGCATTGGTGATAAAAATGATCTCCACATCCTTATCCAGCTCCCGGATTTTCTCTGCTGCCTTCATTCCGTTCATAAAAGTCATCTCGATATCCATCAGAAGCAAATCATAGTCTGCAGAATATCCTGTGACAATATCCTCGCCATCCTGGAATTCCTCTATGGAAAATTTCAGTTTCTGTTCTTTTTCGTATCTGTGGAGACAGTCCAGAAGTGCTCTTCTGTCCTGCTCACTGTCTTCCACTACCGCAATGCGGACCATCGCTGCCTTCACCCCCATGAAAACTACTTTTCACATGAGTTCAGTATACCAAGAAAGCCTCTTTGAAACAACAGAAAAATCCGTCATATCCGACGCAAACTTTATTCTTCCCAGGTTCCGCCAGCTGCAAGTACTGCAGCTTTCTGATTCTCTTTGATGATCCTGTGATCTTCCTCGATATGCTTCTCCACATCCAGTCTGCTCATCATAAATACGATGATGGCAAAAGTGATCACTTCCATTCCAAGAAACGCAAAAGCAAGTACATTCTCTACTCCGCCCATCTGACGGTATACCACCTGTCCCGTATAATCTGCCACATTATTGATAATGGTAAGTGTGGACGAATCACAGGCAACACCGGTATTGGTATATCCTGCAAATGTAAGAAGTCCGTTGATAATTCCCGTACAGATTCCAGTAAGACCTACCATGATTGATCCATAAACAGACATGGTAAAACCATCACTTCGGAAACCGTTTTTTGCTTCCAGGTGATCCAGCACATCGGAAAGAAGTGCCATGGTCACATACATGGCCGGGATACTTCCAATGCCCTTCAGGACCATGCCTACACACACCAGAATAAAGCTGTGCACATCAATAAAACATACCAGGCCTCCAACAACAGAAAAACAAAGTCCCAGCACAACTGCACGTTTTTTTCCAAGCTTATTGGCAATAGGCCATGCCACAAACATTCCAATGGCAGTAGGGATTCCTCCGATCAGTCCAAGGGTTGACATCAGAGTTCCTGACGTCTGTTCCGGATTGGCAGAATTAATCACGCTGTCAAACATCCATCTGGCATAAAAACTCATGGAGCTGTTTTTTACCAGCTGTCCCATCTGGAAAAGCAGGAAATAGAGAATGATGATCCACCAGTATTTGTTACGGATGCATCCCTGCACCTGTTTCTTTAACGGAATTTTTTCTTCCTTTATATTCAGGTTGATATTTTCTTCTGTGATACGCTCTCTTGTAAAATAATATTCCAAGAGAATGCCAACGAAGCAGAACAGACACAGTACAATGGAAATGATCCTCCAGTGTGCATAGCTTGCCTCAACATTAATCTCGCCATTCTCTGCAACAAAAAGATAACTCTGCAGAAGAACCGGTACCACAATACTTGCTCCGATCCCTGCGGAAGCTACCATAGCTGCATTGGAAAAAGTTGCAAGCATGCCTCTCTGTGAAGAATCCCTGGTAGACAGCGCGACCATGGAACTGTGTGCTGTGTAAAAACATGGATAGGCAAGCGCATAGTACAGGTTATAGGACACTGCGATCCAGATCATCTGAATACCCCCGCTCTGTCCGGTCGGAGTCATAAACAGAAGGATCACAGCAACTACTACCATCGGCGCAGACAACAGCATGTATGGCCTTGCCTTTCCCTGGGAAGTTCTTGTATTATCAATCCATCTTCCAATCAGGAGATTTCCAAGTACAACGAAGATCACGGATATCACCGGCAGCATAGTCGCAAACACACCAAATCTTGTCCAGCCAAGAACATCCACATAATAACGGTTCAGATAAGCACCGAAAATGGAATTCGCAAGCATGGCACAAAATGGTGCCAGGAAATATCCGATGATCATCTCAGGTATCTTTACATTATCTGATTTTATTTTTGTACGAAAAATCGGGTTTTCCACAATTTTTGTGATTTTCATAAGATATTTCCTCCTACTTCAGATCAAATGAGTGGAAATCAAAAGAACCTTTTCCTTCATAGCAGAAAAACAATGCTTCTTTTTTTCCAAGTCCGGTAAGTTTCGCAGAAAATTCTTTCCGCTCTCTGGATACCTTTACCGGGATCTCTGCTGCCGGCTTCTCATTTTCCCTGGTTCTTATATAAACCGTTCCACTGGCATTTCCACAGATATTGATACGAATTTCCTTTGTTTCAGATAAATCAAAATATTTATATCCCGCTACTGATCCATCACACATATGTGCCACATACTGATCCTCACCGGATTCTCTGTCTCTGCCCTTCTGGGTAAGATAAGGATGACCAGCCTTCGGATGCTTCAGCATGCTTAAAAAACGGGTGCCTTTTTTTCCATATACATTGCAGGCAATATAGGAGGGATAATGTCCAGTCCCATTTAACGGACTTCCATTTAATCCGCAGGAAGTCATCTCAGCCTGACAGAATTTTCCATCTTTAAACTGGATTTCCTCTGCACATGCCTGTCTGGAAGACTGCTTACGGTTGCTGTGTCTGTGATAAAAAACGTAATATTTTCCATTGATCTCAATCAGGCTTCCATGCGTATTGCCTGTGGAGTTTTTCGCATGGTTTACATCATTTACCCCAGGAAGTCCGATATCACCGTTGCTGACCAGAATTCCTCCGTACTGAAAACCGCCGGTCGGGTGGTCGCTGACTGCATAGCAGAGCTCATGACTGTTCAGGGAACTGTAAATAAAATAGTAGGTTCCGTTAAATTTCCGCATGGAGCTTGCCTCAAGAAATGCATGTCCTTCATATGGAGTTCCTTTGGACTCCTTCTCTCCTGCCACGCCAATGTAACCAGGACCTTTTTTTACGGTGAGCATATCTGACGGATCCAGCTCAAAGCACATCGGTCCATGCTCTGTAGGTTTGGATCCATCCAGAAGAATCGGATTTCCCTGCAGCGCAAAACCGGTATAAAGATAAAGCTTTCCATCATCATCCATAAAAATCGCCGGATCAAACTGGAATGGCTCCCCTTTTTTTCCAATTGGAGTATTGTCTTTATAGTGTACGTAGCCGTAGAACTCATAATGACCTGCAGGTTTGTCACAGACCGCAACCGAGATCATCTTGGTTCCACCCATAAAATAATAAAGGTAAAAACGACCATCAGGCCCCTGCACCATATCCGGTGCAGCGAGGCCATTGGTCAGACGGATTCGCGGTGCCGCGGGATCCTGCTCTCTCTTATAGATACATCCTTCATATTTCCAGTTGCCCAGGTCATCCACCGGCGCTGACCAGCAGACGTAATCACCCAGACAGAAATTCAGTCCGTTAAACAGGTCATGGGAACCGTAAATATAAATTCTTCCGTCTACGATATGCGGTTCCGCATCCGGTACATATTCGTAGCTTGGCAGATACGGGTTGAATGCCTGTTTTGTTTTCATCAAAATTCCTCCATATAATATACAATTCTGTTTCTTTACGCTTCCATTTTTCTTCTGTTCAGGAAACCGGAAATAATCGCAATCACAAGTGCCAGTACATAAGCTACAACAGCCACCTCAAAAGAAACGGTCAGCTTTGCGAGACCTACGCTGACGCTCTGAATATAAGATGCTGCGTTTTTTGCAAAAATGGCAGTTGCAACAGCTTCCAGAATCGCATAAACAATTGTCATGTTATCCCACATGGGGCGGTATCCCTTTGCCAGTGTCAGAATCATCTCCATAAGTCCTGCCACAACAGCGATTACGGTAAATACAATAATTACAGCTTCCAGATTATTTTTTTCAGTGCCATACATAATATATCCGATCAGTGCAACCACAAGGGCAATCACAGAAAGTCCTGATACATAAATGCCGGCTGCTGCTTTTCCAAAAAATTCCTTGATGCTCATCCATTCTTCCTCCTACTGCTCTTTTCTGATCTTACGTGCCTTACGGATGTAAAGTGCCAGACACAGAACTGTCAGTACACCGAAGAGTACATCCACACCGATCAGGCCTTTCTGCCATACAGTAAGTACATAATCTACACTTGTGCTGTCTGTTACACCATTCATAAGGTTGCTGTTTACATACGCATACAGTGTGTAATGAAGAGATTCTTTGATCCGATTCTGGATGGCAAGATCATTCTTCACAGTCTTTGCATTCAGATCACTGTAGGAATCCAGGCTTGTATTAAGAAGAAGATCTGTTCCTGCAAGAAGTCCCTCTTCCCATCTCTGATAATCCTCAGAGGAAAGCATATCGGTATTCTCCCAGCCTTTGAATCCCCATTCATTTCTCACAAGTTCTGCGCTCAGACCTTCGCTCATTCCAACCCATGTACAGCCGATACGGTTGTATGCGTTCATAAGACCCTGGGCCTGTCCTTTTACAAAGCTGATCTGGAAACCACGGAGTTCGTTTTCACGGAGTGCCTGCTCATTTCCAAATGTAGCAACACCACTTCTGTTTACTTCCTGGTTGTTAAATGCAAAGTGCTTCGGTGCAAGGATGCATCCTTTCTCCTGCGCTTTCAGGATCTCGGAAGCTCCCAGCTCTCCTGTCAGGACACTGTCCTCGGAAAAATACTCCTGGTTTCTTCCACAGTACGGTGTACGGTGCAGGTTCAGTCCTGGTGCATAAATGGTTGTGATATTGCTCCACAGAGAATCCTCCGCAAAAATATCTCCCTGCTCCGCTGCAAGATCTTTATTGAAAGTTGCCGCAAGTGTAGGCTCTGTCGGAAATGTTCCGCATTCATAAGATGCATTCTCATCCTTGGAAGAAACATAACATGGATCCCCGGACTCGCTTGCTTTCCAGTAAGTAGAAAGTGTTTTTCCACCAAATGCATCCAGAATTCCATTCGGTCCATCTGCATCACAGCCACCTACCAGGTCAATGGAAGCGATCGGCTCAATACCGGATCCACCAAGCTGGATAAAATTGCATGCCTCGTCCAGGCTGATCTGGCTGAGCAGCTGATCCCATTTCTCATCGTCATAATCAAGGCCTTTCAGATCAATAATGTGAAGATCACCATCCTGTCCCCATTTTACCTCAGAGGTGTCATCGTCTTTGGAAACCGTATAGGTATCTCCTTTGATCAGCTTCTGCATATCTTCAGTAGCTTCAACACTGTCATAAGCTTTCGGCCAGGTTGCCTCCCAGTCATTTCTGGAAAGATAGGTAACTGTTCCATCCTTAAAATTATTAAGATCTGCCTCTTCAAACTGGTTCGTAATCTCATTTCCTGTTGCAGAAGACATTGCATAAGTAGTTGTATCAAGACTGTCCTCTTTATAGGACACTGCCAGATCTTTATTTCCATCTGCATCCATACCATCTGCAGTTGTATAACCTTTTGCCGCAAGGATATTATTCAGTGCATCATGTGCGCCGTTTCCAACTGCGAAATAATAGTCACCTGCGTCCATAATATAGGTCTTTGCTGTTGTATAATCATAGCTTGCAAAATATTCCTTCGGAGCTATAACTTCCACAGTTTCGGACTCACCCGGTTTCAGCTCTTTTGTTTTCTCAAAACCAACCAGCTGAACGGAAGCTTTTTCCACATTGTTTTCTTCGTCATAGTCTGTATAAGGAGTTTGTGCATAAAGCTGTACTACATCTTTGCCCGCCACATCTCCTGTATTTTTCACCTCAACGGAAACAGTTACGGAATCGCCCTCATAATCGAAGTTTTTGATATTCTGCTCAAATGTTGTGTAGGAAAGTCCGTAGCCGAATCCATAGGAAACTTCCTCATCATAGTTCCAGGTACCATTATCATTGGAAGCTCCTGCCGCACTGTCTGCATTTCCCTGTTTCAGAACCGTGTCTTCATATCTTGTTTCATAATATTTATACCCTGTATAAATGCCTTCGCTCTCTACCAGATAGTTGGAGCCACTGTAATTGGATGCCCCAAAATTGTCTTCTGTGGCATTTGTGAACGTATAGCTTCCGAAGTTTACCATAGCCGGTGAGGAAACAGAGCTTACTGCATAAGTATCTGGCAGATGTCCGGAAGGACTTACCTCGCCTGTGAGAACGGATGCAACTCCCTGAAGTCCTACAGTTCCAGGTTCACCGATCCAGAGAATACTGTCGATATCTTTATCCTCCTTCAGTTCCTCGATCTCCATAGGATTGTCAGAGTTGATAAGAACAATAACCTTGTCAAAATTCTTCTTTGCTTCATTAATCATGTCTCGCTCTACATCCTGAAGTCCAAGTGCCAGATGTGTTCCGTCACCATCCTGCACATTATCTGTGCTGGTTCCGAAATCATCGGCCTCACTGCCCTGGCGTCCGATCACAACAACTGCCGCATCATTATAATCACTGTAGCTCCCACGCTCGGTATCTGTGTATTTCTCAACAGGAACTTCACCTGTACGGATCGTCTGAGCTTCCATCTCGGCACCTGTAAAACCAAACCATGTTGGTGCAAGTGCCATACGCTTGTAATCTTTACTCATCTTCTCATAGAAGCTCCACATAGTAGGATTTACCTGAATTCCCGCATTTTCAAAGCAGTCCTTGAAACTTAAATCCTGTTTTGCAGGGGAACTGCTTCCTACTGTTCCGCCATATACAGGCGCATAACTTGTCATTCCAAAAAGAGTTACCTTTGGAGAATTTTTAAGAGGAAGTGCCTGGTTATCATTTTTCAGAAGCACCGTTCCTTCTTCCTGGATCTTTGTCATAACATCATTTCTGGCATTGATAAGATCTGTTGTGTTGTCATAATCCGACTTGTAATAATAGGCATCATCGCTGTCGCTGGTCTCACCGGAAACGGAAATATTCGTTGTTCCCAGATATTCATTGATCTTTGATGCCCATGCATTGGCAATGGTCGTTGTTCCAAGTGCCACTACCAGCAGCGAGGATGTGAGGCCTGTAAGACCACGCAGAGCCCTTGTGGATCGTTTGTTCTTCATCTTCTCTTTCCTCCCGAAGTTCTGTTTATCAGTTGTATGGAGTATAGCATTGAATTTTCACTCTTTTGCATTTTTACCGCCAACGGTAATTTTTTGAACGTAATCGGAATCAGATTTTTGTATAGTTTCACCATGTATTATTAATATTGCACATATTTTTTGTATAGTTTTTATGCAATTTTCACAAGTATAAAGTAGGCACGTTCCGTAGTCTGCCTGTGGATCTTTATCTTTGCATCGGGACGATACAGCTGTATGTATTCTTCTCATCCTCAACACGTACCACTGCATTGCCGCTTTCTCTCATACGTATCACAGCCATAGCTTCTCCGTAATACGTCTTTGTGGTATCCTGTGCATAATTTCCTTCCACATACGCACAGGCGCTGCCAAGGCCTTCCAGAGTTCCGTTCTCTACAGAAACCTTTAGCTCATGTTTTTCCATGGGTTTCCAGTTTCCCTGACTGTCCGTATACTGCAGCGGAATAAAAACAAGTTCTCCCGGTTTTGCTGTTTTCGTTTCCGGATGAATCGACAGCATCGTATCTTTTTCTGCTGTTTTCAATGTCTGTCGTCCCAGCTCACATCCGTTTTCACTGTAAGAGATTGCTGTGATCTCACCGTCATGATAGGTTACATTAAATTTTGTCCTGCATTTTTTTACTTTTTTCCGGCCTGCAGTTTTTCCGTTGATTTTAAGTTCCACCTCTGCTGCCCGGGCAAAAACTTCCACTTCTGCACTCTCACCATCACAGCCACGCCAGGACCAGCTCTCCACAGCTTTCGTAAGTGCCCATCCTGTAAGCTGAAGTTTTTCTTTCTGATATACAGGCTTCACCGCAATAAAAGGCCCCTTTGCCTGTTCAAACGCGACTCTTGTGTAAGCAGCCTCGGCTCTTGGTTTTCCAAGAAGATCAATACGTCCGTTATTTCCTGTCATTCTGGTATGCGGCTCCAAACCTTTATAATCACTGTACTCTGCCGCACCATCACCGGTTTCGCCGATATAATCCCATCCGGCCCATACAAAATCTCCGATAATCCGGTTATTCTTTTTTGCAATCTCCCAGAAATCATAGGCATCCTTACAGAAGGTCTCACTTCCCAGAATCAGACGTTTCGGATATTTTCTTAAATCATGTTTATAACGGAAGATCCCGTAATTATATCCTGCAACATCCATGGCTGCATAGGCATCTTTTGTCTTCCAGTCACATGGAGGAAGGGTAGCTCCCATTTTCATGAAATAATCTCCTGCAAGGCATGCCAGTGTATTATAGAATTCACTTCCTACCGGCTTTTTCTTTTTTGAAGCATCTTTTGCCGCATTTTCTGCTGTTTTTTCCGCCTTATCATCACTGTATACACCAAGACCGATGGAACTTAAGAAATTAAAGAAAATGTTAATTCCACAGGTAACCGGTCTTGTGCCATCCAGGCTGTGAAGATATTCAGTCATACATCTGGTAAAAGCAATTCCCTTTTTCTGTGCTGTCTCGGCAACTTCATTTCCTGTAGAATACATAATCACAGACGGATGGTTGAAATCCTTTTCCACCATATCTTTAAGATCCTGTTTCCACCAGTCCTTCAGTTCTGTGGCATAATCATATTTTGTCTTGTGAATATACCAGACATCCACATACTCATCCATCATCAGCATTCCCTGACGGTCACAGGCATCCAGAAATGCTCTGGAGCACGGATAATGAGAAGAACGGATGGCATTGTATCCGTTCTCCTTCAGAATACGTACCTTTCTCTCTTCTGCTTCCGGAAATGTACATGCTCCAAGAAGTCCGTTGTCGTGATGAACACAGGCTCCCCGGAGAATCACCCGCTTTCCGTTTATGGTCATTCCCTCCCGTTCATTCCAGTGAAGGGTGCGCACTCCAAAATGCTCTGTCACCTGGTCGTTTCCAAATGCTGCATTTAAGGTATACAGATGTGGAGAATCCGGACTCCAGCGCTTCACATCCGGGATTTCCAGAAGGAATACTGCTTTCTGCTCCTGGCCATTACTTTTGGAAACTATTCTCTTTTCCGATATTTTTTCTATCGCAGCCACGATCTGTTCTCCATCCAGAATCTGAACTTTCACAGTCCCTGGAATTGATGTTTTCACCTCCACCTGAATCTGCGCCGGCTCCAGACTGACCGTCTGAATGCGGATTCCATTTACCGGAATGTGTTCTTTTTCTCCCAGATAGAGATTTACCGGACGGTAAATTCCTGTTCCGGAATACCACCGGCTGTTGGGCTGATCTGCATTTCTGGCAATCACGCGGATCGTATTCTCTGCTCCGTACTGTAGAAATTCATTCAGCTCCACATAAAAGTTTGTGTATCCATAGGGGCGAAATGCCGCTTTTTTTTCATTAATATAAATTTCCGCATCATGATATACACCTTCAAACTCCAGAACTGCTTTTTTATCCACATCTTCTGCCGGGACAAAAAATCTCTTTGTGTATTCATAATCGCCGCCAATATACCAGCCGATATTTCCTTCTCCCTGACTTTCTTCGCTGCGCTGCTCACTGCGCATGGCATCATGAGGCAGCGTTACTTTTTTCTCCGGTTCTTCTCTTGTCAGACATCTGCAGATCCAGTTTTTGTTAAAATCTCTTTTTTCCATCTTTTATCCCTTTTCTCTCATACAATAAAAAACCGGGCAGCACATTCTTCTGTGTTGTCCGGCTGCGTTCTCTCTGTAATAAACTATAACTGCTGCATTCCGAAAATGCAAACACAGTTGACGGTCAAAACCTGACCGTTCACGGAGAGACGATTTTAGTTATTAATTATATAAATCCTTTTTTTCGTACCTTCCGGTAAACCAGGATCTGATACAGCACAACGCTGATCCATCCGATTCCTGTGGCAAAGGCGACAGCCTCAAGTCCCATTCTGCCGATGAGCAGATAAGACAGAACCACTCGAATGGATATATGCAGCGTGCTTCCAATCACCGGGACGGAAATCTTTCCGATTCCACGGAAGAATCCCACCCCTGCGTTTCCGATGAAATTCAGGATATAAAAGACAGATACCACATTCATATACAATACGGCATTTTTCATTACGGTTTCTGACGGATTCCCCATGAGAAGCTGTACCGCGCCTCTTGTCAGGGTTGCCTGCAGGACAGACAGAATGATGACAAATACGATCATCAGCCCAAGCCCCTGATGAAATCCTTTTAGCGCTCTCTTTTTATCTCCTGCGCCACGGTTCTGGGCCACGAATACAGAGATTGCTGTGGAACCGCTGTCTCCGAAGGAATTGGAAAATCCTTCAATTCTGGTGGTCGCCGTATATGCGGAAATGATCTCTGTTCCACCGGAGTTTACCGCTCCCTGGACCAGCATCTTTCCAATGTAGATACTGGACTGATGAAGGGCAGACACCGCCCCGAAATTGGCTGTCCGCTTCAGAAGCGGCAGATCCATTCCCATATCCTTCCGGCTGAAGAAAAAAATTGGATGTTTTTTCCTCATGATCCACAGACACACTCCTGCAGAAAAAAGCTGGGCGATCACAGTAGCCAGTGCAGTTCCGGCAGTTCCCATATGTAATCCCAGCACAAAGGCAACATCCAGTGCCAGATTCATGCACATGGCAATAAAAAGGGTCCATAACGGTGTTTCCGTATCCCCGGCAGCTCGAAGCACCGCAGAGCACCAGTTATAGAGAAAGGTGGCAGGAAGTCCGATAAAAATGATCCGAAGATATGCCACAACATAAGGCTCTACCTCCAGCGGTGTCTGGATCAGGCCCAGCACCGGATACAGAACCAGAAGGCTTACAATACTCAAAACAATGGTAAAGCCCCCTCCCGCACTCAGCGAAAGGAAGCTTTCTTTTCGAAGTTTTTCATAATTTTTCTGCCCGTAGAGTTCTGCAAAAATAATGGACATTCCATTACATCCACCATTGAGAATAAAGATAAACAGATTCATGATGCTGCCCGCAACACCAATGCCCGCAAAGGCCTCCGTTCCCACATATCTTCCCACGATAAAAGAATCTATGGTGTTGTAAAACTGCTGCAGGATATTTCCAAGTACCAGAGGAATGGTCAGCGCGATCAGTTCCCTCCGGATATTCCCATGCAGCAGATCCTGTGTATTTTTCATTTCAGTGCCTCTTTTTCATACCTTTTTCAGAAAAACTCAATTCCCATCAGTGTCAACCCCTGTGCCGGAGCTGTGGGGCCTGCTGCAGCCCGGTCACAGGCTTTGAGGATTTTGTCCATCCGTTCCGGAGGATACTGCCCGTTTCCGATCTCAATCAGGGTACCGGAAATAATACGCACCATATTGTAAAGGAATCCGGTTCCGGAAACACGGATGGTCACCATATCCCCGTCTCTCCACACATCCATGGAAGTGATGGTACGGATGGTTGTCTTCACCTGAGCGCCGGAGCCGCAGAAACTGGCAAAATCATGGCGCCCGATCAAATAAGAAGTTGCCTCCTTCATCTTTTCCACATCCAGCTTGTAATGGTAAAAATACGAATACAGTCTTTCTGTGGGAACCGGGAATTTCCGGTTCAGGATACGGTACTCATATGTTTTTTCACTGTCACAGTAGCGGGGATGGAAATCCGGCTCCACCTCCTCAGAAAGCTGGATACGGATATCTTCCGGAAGTCTCTGGTTCAGTGCATAGGAAAACTTTTCTCCGGGGATCCTGGACTCGGTATCAAAAACCGCCACATTTCCAAGGGCATGTACCCCTGCATCTGTACGGCTGGCACCGATAGTCTCTATCTTTTCTCCAAGCAGTTCACTTAAGGTATCGTTTAATACACCCTGGATGGTCGTTCCGTTTGGCTGTGTCTGCCAGCCGGAATAATGCGTTCCATCGTAAGCCACTACAAGTCCTACTCGTTTCATAAAATACTATACCTCCTGTGGTTACAGTCCCACTACACGGAACACCACTCCAACTGCAAGATATGCCACAAGGATTACAAATGCAATGTAATCTCTCTTCTCATAATGCAGCGGTTTCATCTGAGTTCTGTGATCGCCGCCGTGGTAACATCTGGCTTCCATAGCCATGGCAAGGTCATTGGCACGGCGGAACGCAGAAATAAACAGCGGAACAAGAAGGGGTACCATGTTTTTTGCCTTCTGGATCAGGTTTCCGTTTTCGAAATCCGCGCCTCTGGCGATCTGTGCCTTCATGATCTTATCGGTCTCCTCAAGAAGGATCGGGATAAAACGAAGGGCAATGGACATCATCATGGCGATCTCATGAACCGGTACACGGATCTTGTTCAGTGGGCGGAGAAGTCTCTCCAGACCGTCGGTAAGGTGATTCGGTGTGGTGGTCAGTGTCATGATAGATGATCCGATCACAAGATAAACAAGACGGATTGCCATTCTTCCTGCAAGAACAAGGCCTTCCTTTGTAACCTTGATGATTCCGAAACGCCACAGCACTTCACCAGGCGTCAGGATAATGTTGAACACAACGGTGATCAGAAGGATCATCACGATGGCCTTCAGACCTTTGAACATGAATTTCACAGGAACTTTGGAGATTGCGATCATGGCTACCAGAAATACGGTTGCCACCGCATATCCAAGAAATGTATGGAACAGGAACACGGAAATCAGAAATCCCAGAGTTCCCAGAAATTTGGTCCGTGGATCCAGTCTGTGAAGAACGGATTTGGCCGGATAATACTGGCCGATAGTAATATCTCTGATCATTTTTCCGCTCCTCCTTTTTTCAGTAATGGAGAATCTGCTGCTTTCAGCGCGACAAGAATGCTGTTTCTGGCTTCCTCCACTGTCGTGGCATCTGCATCCACATTCATTCCGTGTTCCTTCAGAGCATGCATGATATAAGTGATCTGCGGTGCTGCAAGTCCCATGGTTTCCAGTTCTTTATAATGGGAAAAAACCTTCTTGGGTTCATCATCGAATACCGCTTCTCCATGGTTCATAACAATGAGACGCTCCACATATTTTGCAATGTCTTCCATGCTGTGGGACACCAGAACAATGGTGATTCCTCTCACTTTATGAAGTTCCGCGATCTGGTCCAGGATATCGTCCCTGCCTTTCGGGTCAAGGCCTGCTGTTGGCTCGTCCAGGATCAGGATCTTCGGGTTCATGGCAAGTACACCTGCGATAGCTACTCGTTTTTTCTGACCGCCGGAAAGCTCGAATGGAGATTTTTTGAAATTGGACTCTTTTACTCCAACCTGTGTCAGTGCCTGTTTTGCCTCTTTCTCTGCTTCCTCCCTGGAAAGTCCCTGGTTCATAGGACCAAAGCATACATCGGAAAGCACATCGTTTTCAAAGAGCTGATGCTCCGGATACTGGAACACCAGGCCGACTTCGCTTCGGAGCTGCTTCCGGTCGTATTTTTCTGCCCACACATCTTCTCCGTTATACAGAATCTGGCCGGATGTGGGCTGTACCAAAGCGTTCAGATGCTGGATCAACGTGGATTTTCCGCTTCCTGTGTGTCCGATGATTCCGATAAACTGGCCATCCGGGATCACAAGGCTGACATCTTTCAGCGCATGGCTCTCATAGGCTGTCCCGGGGCTGTAGGTATAGGTTACATTTTTTAATTCGATTGACATAATGCGCTCACCAGCTCCTCTGTAGTCAGTATTCCATCCGGAACATCCACGCCGGATTTCTTCAGTTCATATGCAAGAAGTGTCACCTGCGGTACATCCAGACCATATTTCTTCAGGGTATCCACCTGGGAAAAAATCTCCTTCGGATTTCCCTGCATTACAACATTTCCGCTGTCCATGACATAGACACGGTCTGCATGGATCACTTCCTCCATATAATGAGTGATCAGGATAACGGTTACTTTTTCCTTACGGTTCAGTTCCCGCACGGCCTCCAGAACTTCTTTTCGTCCGTTGGGGTCCAGCATGGCGGTTGGCTCATCCAGAATGATACACCGCGGACGCATGGCCATCACACCTGCAATGGCTACACGCTGTTTCTGACCGCCGGAAAGTTTGTTTGGTGACTGATAGCGATAAGCTGTCATGCCGACTTTTTCCAGACTGTCATCCACACGTTTCCAGATATCGTCTGTAGGAATTCCCATGTTTTCCGGGCCAAATCCCACATCTTCTTCTACCACTGTTCCTATGATCTGGTTGTCCGGATTCTGAAATACCATTCCCGCCTTCTGGCGTACTTTCCAGAGTTTGGTCTCTCTGGCAGTATCGATCCCGTCCACCAGCATGGTTCCCTCTGTTGGGATCAGAAGCGCATTCATATGCTTCGCCAGTGTGGATTTTCCGGAGCCGTTATGTCCCAGAACTGCCACAAATTCTCCTGCTTCAATGTCCAGGTTTACATCATTGACTGCACGCTGCATGTCTACCACATTGCCATCGTCATCATATCTCTGATAGTCAAATCCCAGCTTGAGCGCCTTGATAATTCCCATCTTTTTGTTCTCCTTAATCCTCTGTAGCTGCCGGTTCAGCAAGTCCGGTCAACTCGTCGATCAGTGCCCATATCTCGTCTCTTCCCTGCTTGGTCTCCGCTGAAAACGGAAGGATCTTTCCTTCTTTCGGAAGGCCCAGTCCGGTACGGATCTCCTTGAGGCTTTTTGCCACCTGGCTGCGTTTCAGCTTGTCAAGTTTGGTTGCGATGATCACCGGTTCATATCCGTTGTGGCAGATCCAGTCATACATCTGCTTGTCATTGGCAGAAGGTTTGTGGCGGATATCCACCAGAAGAAAAACTGCCCGGAGCTCTTTGGAATTATGAAGATAGCCCTCGATCATTTTTCCCCATTTTTCCTTCTCTGCCGCGGAGACTTTGGCGTAGCCGTAGCCTGGCAGGTCTACGAGATACATTGCTTCATTGATATTGTAAAAATTGATGGTCTGTGTTTTTCCAGGCTGTGCGCTGGTTCTTGCCAGAGCCTTGCGGTTCATCAGACCATTGATCAGGGAGGATTTCCCTACATTTGATTTTCCCGCAAAAGCTACCTCCGGCCTTCCTGTGTCCGGGATCTTGCTTGTGATTCCGCAGACAATATCCAGTGATACGTTTTTGATTACCATTCGTTGTTCCTCCCTTTTCTCGGAAAAGCCCTGTCCTGAAAAACAGGGCAGGGTTTTTTCTGTTTTTGTCTATGCAAGAGCTTCACCAAGAACTTCTTTCATGTTGTCCACAAACTGGATATTCAGCCCCTGGATAATCTCTTTATCCATCTCCTCAATATCCGGACGGTTTTTTTCCGGAACAAGGACTTCTTTTATCTTTGCGTATTTGGCTGCAAGCAGCTTCTCTTTCAGTCCGCCAATTGGAAGCACGCGGCCTCTTAAGGTAATTTCACCGGTCATGGCAAGATCTGCCCGCACCGGTTTTTCGATAATTGCGGACATCATGGCAGTTGCCATGGTTATACCTGCAGACGGGCCATCTTTTGGAACGGCACCTTCCGGGATATGTACATGCATATCATGTTTCTGGAAAAATTCCGGATCGATCTTATACTGATCTTCTACGGAACGGATATAACTGATACCGGCCTGAGCAGATTCTTTCATTACATCGCCCAGCTGTCCGGTGAGAAGCAGTTCTCCTTTTCCAGGCATGATGTTGACCTCAATCTGAAGGGTATCACCGCCTACCTGTGTCCAGGCAAGACCACGTGCGATTCCGATCTCATCTTTCTCATTGGCCATCAGATAGTTGTAGCGTTCTTTTCCAAGGAATTTGGAAATATTTCTGGATGTGACCACAACTTTATCCTTGCCCTCTTCCATAAGGGCACGTGCTGTCTTCCGGCAGATACGTCCGATATTCCGCTCCAGGGAACGGACTCCCGCTTCCTTGGTATAGTTGTTGATCAGCTTGCCGAGAGCTGCCGGCTGGATCACCAGTTTTCCTTCCGGAATCCCATTGATCTCCATCTGTTTCGGAATGAGATGTTCCCTTGCGATATGTTCCTTCTCATTCTCCGTATATCCTGGAATTTCCATCAGTTCCATACGGTCAAGAAGAGGCCTTGGAATCCCCTGTACATCATTGGCTGTTGCGATAAACAGTACCTCGGAAAGATCCTGAGGAATCTCTACATAATGATCGTTAAACTTACTGTTCTGCTCCGGATCAAGGACTTCCAGAAGTGCCGCGGAGGTATCTCCCTTATAGTCACTGCTGGTTTTGTCGATCTCGTCAAGAAGCATCAGCGGATTGCTGACTCCGACTTCTTTCAGTGCTACCGTGATCCTTCCAGGCATGGCGCCCACGTAAGTTTTTCTGTGTCCACGGATTTCCGCCTCATCACGAACACCACCAAGACAGATACGGACGTATTTCTTGTTCATGGCTTCCGCCACAGAACGTGCGATGGAAGTTTTTCCGGTTCCGGGAGGCCCCACCAGACAGAGGATCGGGCTCTTTCCCTTATGGGTCAGTTTCCGGACCGCAAGAAATTCCATGATGCGCTCTTTAACCTCTTTCAGTCCGTAGTGGCCTTCTTCCAGCACTTTCCATGCATTCTCAAGATCCTCGGAATCCTCGGATTTCTTATTCCACGGAAGCGCAAGAACGGTTTCCAGATAGCCTCTCTGCACGGTTGCTTCTGCGGCACTGGCTGCCATTCCTTTAAAACGGCTGATCTCCTTGGAGATCTTCTCTTTTACCTCATCGGATGCATCCAACTCTTTCAGCTGTTTCTTAAACTCCTCGATATCATCTGCGGTATTATCCTCACCCAGCTCCTCACGGATGGTTTTGAGCTGTTCACGGAGGATATACTCTCTCTGATTTTTATCAATGTGGGATTTCACCTTGCGCTGGAGATCTTTTGTGATATGAATCACTTCGATCTCACTGCCAAGAAGTGCACCCAGGATCTCATAACGGTCATTCAGAGACACTGCTTCCAGAAGTTTCTGCTTGTTCTGATAGGACATCGGAAGATTCACAGAAATCTGGTCGATGGTCTCCCTAACATCTTCGATCATCATAATCTGTGTTACCAGATCCTTGCTTACTTTTCCGCTTTCTCTGCAATATCTCTGGAAAAGTTCCCGGATGCTGCGAAGCATGGCGTCCTTGACCGGCTCCGGATAATCCTCTTCCTGTGCGGTAACGATCTCACATTCCGCTTTCAGGTAGGGTTCTTCCTGCTCAAGACTCAGGACTTCCGCCCGGTCCAGTCCCTCTACCAGAACCCGGTAAAGATCCTGCGGAAGTTTCACTACCTGCTTAATATAGGCAACGGTACCTACCTGATACAGATCGGTAAGTCCCGGTGTTTCCACCTCAGGATCTTTCTGTGTCAGCAGAAAAACCTTCTGGTCATGAAGCATGGCTGCTTCCACGGCACGGATGGATTTCTCTCTGCTCACATCAAAATGTACGATCATCTCCGGAAGGACCGTAGTCCCCCTGAGAGCGATCATTGGCAATATATTGACCTGATTTGTCATGAATGTCATTCCCTTCATCAAGCTGTTTCCGGCTTGCCTTTCTTTCTCGAACGGGATGTTTTGTGTCCTGCTTTCTTGGCAGGAGTTTTGGCCTCCCCGTGGATGATCTCCGGCTCTCCGGTTCCCTCCACTGCCTCTTTTGTGACGATACATTTGCGGATGGTATCGTCAGAAGGTGTCTTGTACATCAGATCCATCAGGGTATGCTCCATGATGGCACGAAGTCCTCTGGCACCTGTTTTTCTCTCAAGAGATTTCCGGGCAACTGTCTCAAGTGCCTCATCCTGGAACTCAAGCTCCACACCGTCCAGCTCAAAAAGCTTATCATACTGCTTGGTAAGGGAATTCTTAGGCTCTTTTAAGATGCGGATCAGTGCCTCTTCATCCAGAGAATCCAGTGTCACAACAACCGGAACTCGTCCGATAAACTCCGGAATCAGACCAAATTTGATAAAGTCTTCCGGCATAACTTCCTTCAGAACTTCTCCTACATTGCGGTCTTCCTTCTCGGAAACCTCTGCTCCGAAGCCGATGGATTTGGTATCCTGTCTGGCCTCAATGATTTTCTCCAATCCGTCAAAAGCACCACCGCAAATGAACAGAATATTGGTAGTATCAATCTGGAGAAACTCCTGGTGTGGATGTTTTCTTCCGCCCTGTGGAGGCACACTTGCAACGGTTCCTTCCAGAATTTTCAGAAGTGCCTGCTGTACGCCCTCACCGGACACATCTCTGGTAATGGATGTATTCTCGGATTTTCTTGTGATCTTGTCGATCTCATCAATATAAATGATTCCGTACTGTGCACGTTCAATATCATAATCTGCCGCCTGAATAATCTTCAGAAGAATATTCTCAACATCCTCGCCAACATAGCCTGCCTCTGTGAGAGTAGTGGCATCTGCGATGGCAAAAGGAACATTCAGAAGTCTTGCCAGTGTCTGTGCAAGAAGCGTCTTACCGGAACCTGTAGGACCAAGCATCAGGATATTACTCTTCTGCAGCTCAACGTCCAGATTTCTGGAAGCAAGAATTCTCTTGTAATGATTGTAAACAGCCACAGAAAGTGCCTTCTTGGCATCGTCCTGACCAATGACATATTCATCCAGGATACTGTGGATCTCTTCCGGTTTCAGAAGGTTGATCCCTGTTTCGTAATCTGCTTCATGATCATACATATTGAATTCTTCTTCCATGATCTCGGAACAGATACCGATACATTCATCACAAATATATGCCCCATCCGGACCTGCGATCAGTTTTCGTACCTGATCCTGGGTCTTATGGCAAAAGGAGCATCTTACCTTTCCTTCTCTTACTTTATCTGCCATATCTTTTTGTTTCCTTTCTAAACGTAAATGTCCGTCTCTCGCAGACATTTAAAATTCCTTTTTAAAGCAAGATAAGACTCCTGTGTCTTTACAGGAGTCTTTTCTTACGCATTATTTGTGGATGACAACACCATCGATCAGGCCATATGCCTTCGCTTCTTCCGCGGTCATATAATTATCACGGTCAGTATCCTTCTCCACAATCTCAAGAGGCTGTCCGGTATTCGCAGAAAGAATCTCGTTCAGCTTCTTTTTGGTTTTTGCGATCTGGTCAGCTACGATCTGGATCTCTGTAGCCTGCCCCTGTGCACCGCCTGACGGCTGGTGAATCATGATCGTTGAATTCGGCAGTGCGTATCTCTTGCCTTTGGCACCGGAGGACAGGAGAAAAGCTCCCATGCTGGCTGCCATTCCAAGGCAGATAGTAGATACATCGCACTTGATATACTGCATTGTATCGTAGATTGCCATTCCGGCAGTTACAGAACCGCCCGGGCTGTTAATATAAAGCTGAATATCCTTGGAAGGATCTTCCGCTTCCAGGAAGAGAAGCTGTGCAACGATCAGGTTCGCGCTGACATCGTTTACCTCTTCTCCAAGGAAAATGATTCGGTCCTTAAGAAGTCTTGAATAGATATCGTAACTTCTTTCTCCTCTGCTGGTCTGCTCAATGACGTAAGGTACTAAACTCATTTTGCCCTCCATTTCCGAGGTTTATTACGCCTCTACAGCTGCATCGGCAACTAATGTAACAGCTTTCTGAACAGCCATATCTTTCTTCATCTGCTCCATCTCGTTCTCACCGATGAGTTCTTTTAATTTGTCTGCTTCCATCTTGTACATCTCTGCCATCTTGGAGATCTCTTCGTTAACCTCTTCCTCTGTTGGCTGGATGTTCTCTACCTCAGCGATCTTCTCAAGAACAAGTCTTGTCTGGATTCTCTTAAGAGCCTGTGGCTTCATGTCTTCCATCATCTTGTCAACGCTCTGGCCTGTGAACTGGAAGTACTGCTCCATGGAAAGACCCTGGGACTGCATTCTTCTTGCGAAGTCGTCAAGCATCTGACGTGTCTGTGTCTCGATCATTGCCTCCGGAATATCCATCTGGGCATTCTCGATTACTTTATCTACTGCTGCGTCCTCTTTAGCACGGCGAGCATCTTCTGCTTTCTTCTCTGTCAGGTTCTTCTTAACGTCTTCTTTGTACTCAGCAAGTGTATCAAACTCAGATACATCTTTAGCGAAATCATCGTCAAGCTCCGGAAGCTCTTTTGCTTCGATCTTTTTAACGTCGCACTGGAATACAGCTTCTTTACCAGCGAGCTCTTTTGCCTGATACTCTTCTGGGAATGTTACTTTAACTTCTACGTGATCACCTGTGTTGGCACCAACAAGCTGCTCCTCGAATCCCGGGATGAATGTGTTGGAACCAAGTGTCAGCGGATAGTCTGTTCCTTTACCGCCCTCAAATGCCTCTCCGTCTACGAAGCCCTCGAAATCGATAGTTGCTGTGTCGCCGTTCTCAGCTGCACGATCCTCAACTGTGATTGTTCTGGAGTTCTTCTCCTGCTCTTTCTTAAGCTCTGCCTCAACTTCCTCGTCTGTTACTTCTGTCTCAGACTTCGGAACCTCAAGTCCTTTATAGTCGCCAAGAGTTACCTCTGGTTTGGTAGCTACTTCTGCTGTAAAGATAAATGGTTTGCCAGGCTCAACCTGTGTTACATCGATCTTAGGCTGGGAAACGATCTCAAGATCACACTCAGCAAGTGCTTTGCTGTAATGCTCAGGAATCAGAGCGTTAGCAGCATCCTCAAGGAATACACCCTTGCCGTACATCTGCTCGATCATTTTTCTAGGAGCTTTTCCTTTACGGAATCCCGGAATGGAAATTCTGCCTTTCGCTTTCTGATATGCATTCTGCATTGCTTTGTCAAGATCCTCGGCGGAAACCTCGATTGTAAGTTTCGCCATGTTTTTCTCCATTTTTTCCACCTGTAAACTCATGTTTCTTGTTCCTCCTTAATTATATCGAGTAAATACCTTATATAAATAGTTAACACTCGCATTTTATATATTTACAGTCATTTCTGTAGTATAGCATAATCCCTGTAAAAACGCCAGTATTTTTTTCATCATACATCGCTCTTATCAGGCTGTAAATTCCCTGTTTTTAATAAAAAATCTCCGTTGAATATACCACAGACTCTGCGATTTCCTCTGCTTTCGCTCTTCCTTCCAGCTGACGGATCAGAGAAAGGCTGAAATCAATAGCAGTTCCAAGGCCTCTGCTGGTGGTTACATTTCCATCTACCACAACCGGTTCCAGGGATGTTTTTGCGCTTGTAAGCTGCTCCATCACAGATGGATAGGAAGTAGCATTTCTGCCCTTCAGGAAGCCAAGTCTCTCGAATACTCCCGGTGCGGCACAGATAGCAGCCACTTTTCCGCCTTTCTGGTAAAAACCGGTGAGAAGATCTGTCAGCGGTTTGTATTCCTCGAGATATTTTGTTCCAGGCATTCCTCCCGGGATTACCAGCATGTCCGCATCAGAGAAATCACATTCTCCGAATGTACGGTCTGTAAGGAGGTGGATTCCATGGGAAGTTTTAATCTCTTTTGTCTCTTTAATAGACACTGTCTGAATATCAATTCCGGCTCTCCGCATCAGATCTACCACTGTCAGTCCTTCGATATCTTCAAAACCATCTGCGAAAAAAATATATACTTTGCTCATAATGTTTTCCGTCCTTTCTTTTTATATTATTCCGGTACTGTCCGGAGGTTTTTTCACTCCCTTTCATAATGCTTTTTTCTATAAAAAATGTCAAGAAAATTTGCAGAGTAAGTCCGTTGCAAATTATATTTTTTTCATGTAAACTGAGGGCAGTATATTTGCAGGAGGAATCGGTTATGGAAATTGAACGTAAATTTCTTATTGAAAAAGAAAATCTGCCGGAAAACCTGGCTTCTTATCCCTGTCATCGAATCGAGCAGGGTTATCTCTGTACCTCGCCGGTAGTCCGCATCCGCAGACAGGACGATGACTATTTTCTCACTTATAAATCCAAAGGACTGATGGCACGCGAGGAGTACAATCTTCCACTCACAGCAGAGGCCTATGAACACCTGAAGCCCAAGGCAGACGGAATCCTCATCACAAAAGACCGTTATGTAATCCCGGAAAAAGACGGGCTTTTTATTGAACTGGATGTGTTCCACGGAAAATATGAGGGCGTTCTTCTGGCTGAAGTAGAATTTCCCACAGAGGACGCAGCCAACGCCTACACTGCACCGGACTGGTTCGGAGAAGATGTAACCTATTCTACAAAATATCATAACAGCACCATGAGCCAGGGCTGGTAAATCACACTTGTATTTCTTATTTCCAGTGCTATAATTAGTGATGCAGGCAGATATAGTTCATTGGTAGAACATCAGCTTCCCAAGCTGAGGAGGCGGGTTCGATTCCCGTTATCTGCTTTCATTGCCAAAGAGGGCACGCGAGTCAGGCGTGTCTTTTTTTATAAATGATTTTAAGGAGGATTTTATTATGAAGATTGGATTTATCGGATGCGGAAATATGGGTTCTGCCATGATCGGCGGCATTCTCCGCCAGGGAATTTTTTCCAAAGAGGAGATCATCGTTTCCAACCTTACCCCAGAGGGAAAAGCCCGCAGTGAAAAAAATCTCGGCGTTGTGACCACTCTGGATAACAACGAAGTAGTCAGATCCGCAAAAACTGTCGTTCTTGCCGTAAAGCCTCAGTTTTATGAGGAAGTTCTGAGTGAAGTCCACGACAGCCTCACCAAAGATCACACCATCATCGGCATCGCCCCTGGCAAGACCCTTGCATGGCTGGAAGAAAAAGCTGGTCTGCCTCTGAAAGTTGTCCGTTTTATGCCTAACACTCCTGCACAGGTTGGCGAAGGCATGACTGCCGTATGTGCCAACGAAAGAGTTTCTCAGGACGAACTGGCTGAAATCCTTAAGATCACAGACAGCTTCGGCTGTACCGAAGTAATCCCGGAACGTCTGATGGATGCCGCAGGCGCTGTAGGCGGCTGTGCACCGGCTTATGTGTTTATGTTTATCGAAGCTATGGCAGATGCCGCTGTAAGCCAGGGAATGCCCCGTAAACAGGCTTACAAATTCGCTTCCCAGACCGTACTTGGCAGTGCGAAGATGGTTCTGGAAACCGGACGTCATCCAGGTGACCTGAAAGATATGGTCTGCTCACCGGCAGGAACTACTATCGAAGGAGTTCGTACCCTGGAGAAGAATGGTTTCCGCAGTGCTGTGTTTGAGGCGCTTACTGCTGCTGCGGAAAAAGGCAAAAAATTATAATATCTGACACAGTTACAGATAGCAAAAACTCCGTGTCAGTCTGCTCTCATGCAGGCTTCACGGAGTTTTTCATCTCATGTCTGAAGGAGTTACAACAGCTCAATCAACGCATCAATATCTTCCATCTTCGTTCCCCAACTTGTGGCAAAACGGATCACAGTATGATCTTCATCATATTTCTCCCAGAAATCAAACTGAACTTTTTTGCCCAGTTCTTCTTTCTTTTTATTTTCCAGAACTACAAACTGCTGGTTTGTAGGAGAATCCAGATATAACTGATAGCCTTTTTCCTGAAGGGCTTTTTTCAGTTTCATAGCCGTTTCAATGGCATTTTTGCTGATCTTTGTATACAGATCATCGGTAAACAGCGTATCAAACTGAATTCCCAGAAGACGGCCTTTTGCCAGAAGGGCTCCCTGCTGTTTCACCATGGTCATAAAATGTTTCGGAGCTTTTTTCGTAAAGACAACTGCCTCACCGCAGAGTGCTCCTACCTTGGTTCCGCCGATATAAAATACATCGGTGTATCCGGCGATATCTTCCAGTGTCACATCGGTTTCCGGGCTTGCCAGGCCATAGCCAAGTCTTGCTCCGTCCAGAAACAGCGGAAGATTGTATTTATGGCATACTTCTGAAATTTCTTCCAGTTCTTTCTTCGTATAAAGAGTTCCGTACTCTGTGGGATGGGAAATATAAACCATTCCCGGAAATACCATATGATCGTGGCTTTCATCCCCGTAAAAGGTTTCCACATAGTCTGTGATGCTTTCTGCTTTGATCTTCCCGTTTTCTGCCGGAAGTGTCAGTACCTTATGTCCTGTATATTCAATAGCTCCTGCCTCATGACAGCTTACATGTCCGGTCTGTGCCGCAAGAACACCTTCATAACGGTTCAGGACAGAACCTATGATCGTGGCATTGGTCTGGGTTCCTCCCACCAGGAAAAACACCTCTGCATCCGGGCAGCCACAGGCTTTACGGATCTTCTCCTTGGCAGAATCACAGTATTTGTCCGTGCCATAGCCTGAAAGCTTCTCCATATTGGTTTCCAGAAGCTTCTGGAGGATCGCCGGATGAGCTCCCTCGCAATAATCGTTTACAAAAAATAACATTTTATTTTCTCCTCATCTGTATTTCCATTTTATTTGACCGTCTGTCCCGGAATGATCTTACAGGTAGAAAACGATTTGAATTTACAGGAAATCGCTCCCTTCATCTCCTGTTCCAGGAAAAGCATGGCTACATGCGCACGTTCCAGATGCTCCATCCGAAGTGTGGTAAGAAGGATATCTCCGGTAAGATAATCCGGGATCTCATCCACACCCAGAAGAGAAATGTCTTCCGGAACCGAAATCTTCTTCTGCCGTAACGCACGCATCACTCCAATGGATATCTGATAATTTTCCATGATAAAGGCATCCGGCAGTGCATGAGTATCCAGATATTTCAGTGTTGCCTCACATACCTCACTGGTAGTTTCTCCCAGCGAGTAAATAGACTCTTTCTCCAGCGGCAGGCCATTCTTCCGAAGTCCTGCACGGAATCCTGCACGACGTTGCTGAAAATTAAAGATATTCTGGGTATTGGCCAGATATTTGATATTCCGGCAGCCTCTGGAAACCAGATAATCCACACAATCACTGATTCCTTCCACCCCACCGAAGGTAACGCAATGATATTCATTTCCAAGATCATTATCATAAATCACCATTGGCTTTCGGATCGCCCGAAACGGTGGAAACTGATCCGGCTGCATCTCCGTTGCATACAGGATCACACCTGCCACATTTTCCTCATTGGCCTCACGCACTACGCGCTCCACATCTTCTTTTTTTGTGGAAGAAGCATAGGTCACACTGATGATACAGCCCATTCTTCTGGCTTCCTGTTCAAATATCGTCAGACTATCCGGGCATACATCCAATTCAAAATTCTTGACGAATCTGAGAGCATTATCAATAAAAAGTACCTTGATGATATTTTTATTCTCTAATTCCTGCTTGTTTTTTTCTTCTTTTTGTCGTTCTGCTTCTCCTGTAACCTCTTCAATATAATCAAAAATCCTTCGTCGGGTTTTCTCACTGACTCCTGGTTTATTGTTTAAAACCAGGGATACCGTTGCCTTGGAAAGATTAAGATTTCTTGCTATATCTGCTGCCTTTATCTTCATTCTGATCCCTCTTGATTTAAACTTCTCCTTGATTCTAAACACTTTTGGTTTTCCTGTCAACATAAAGCAGGGAGCCGCCTCTCCGGCAGCTCCCCATAAATCACTTAACCTCGCGCACACGCACAGCCATATACTCTCTTCCCGGCAGGTCGATCCGGAACTTGCCTTTAAAGGTTCCTTTTTTCTCGATGGTCATGTTCCATGTATCGATTACTTCTACCTCAAACTCTGTTTCATCATCAATATGATACTCACGGAATGACGGACGCATAAAGCTGTAATAGAAAATATAGTACTTAATATCCTGAAGACTGTTGTCTACAGATGCCCCAACCTCATCCCACTGATTTTCAAGAGGACGAAGACCTGGTGCAGGAGTCTCCTCCATGATCTTCTGAAGGAACTTAAATCTCTCAGGGCTCTCTCCATGAAGCTTGCCTCCATGGGACCACCAGAGAATTCCCTCATCATTCATATAAGTCTCGCCGTGTCCCGGATAAGCTCCTCGACAGAATGCTTCCCAGAAACGTCTTGTCATTTCTTTTCCGCTGATATTTCCCCATCCGTGCTGGATATTTCCCTCGTAAGCAATCTCATCCAGAACTACCGGTTTCTTATAGCGGATACGCCACTCATTTACCATCTCAGAAGATTTGTAAAGATCCTGTCTCTGGATGCTGCAGTGAGTGATCCACGGTCTTGTATAATCATAAAAGCTCTTGCAGTTGTGGATGGAGCGAAGGTGATTGTAAACATCTTTTTCCTGGATGATAGATGCGTAACGCTCCCAGTCCTCTGTTGTCTTTTTCGGGAAAAGATCGTACTCATTGGCAAGGGACCACCATACGTTTCTGTATGCACTGACTCTGGCAATGAGATATTTCCAGTAAAGATCATCGCACTCCGCACTCATCTCGCTGAATCCCCAGCGGTCATATGGATGCATTACAATGATATCTGCCTGGATTCCAAGATCCATCAGTTTTTTCACACAGTCATCAATGTGCTGGAAATGTTTTACGTTGAATCTCTTGTAATCGAAGTTATTGCCTTCTGCACAGCCAACATATTCCTGGAAATTCTCAGATGTCAGTACAGAACTGTCCATCGGAGTTCCTTCATATGGATAGCTGATCGGCTCGTTCAGGTTATAATCATAGTGTTTCGGGAATACACAGAAACGGATCTTGTTGAATGCACTATCTGCCAGTGTCTCCAGTGTCTGTTTCTGAAGTTCCTCGCTCTGAAGTTCCCATACATAGCAGGTTGTTCCGATAGAATAGTATGGTTTTCCATCTTCATATGCCATATGGTAAGTGTAGGATACACGAACCGGGCCGTGGTTTCCCTCTGTTGCCGGTGTTACATGGAATGCACCTGTATACACCTCATCAGAAAAGCTTCCTTTGATTTCAAATGTATAATCGCCTTCAAAAGATGGCATGAAACGTACGCGATAGATTCCGTCTCCATCATAAAAACCGTCTATTGTTTTTGTCTCTTCTTTGCCTTTAAAGGTTCCCTGAATTGCATAATCCGTAAACGGATTGCCCTCGTGTTTACCTGGCATCTCTGCTTCAAAAGTTCCCCACTTTTCCACAGATTCTGTATATTTACAAGTACTCATAATTCGCCCTCTTTCTTTCTGTAATCAAGCCGTCTGCCCGTATCAGGATTTAACTGCTCCGGCCATACCTTCTACAAAATATCTCTGGAAGATCAGGTATACAATCATAACCGGGATAACGGAAACAAGTACACCTGCACACAGATAACCATAATCGGTTCCGTGCTCACCAACGAATGTCATGATACCAACCGGTACTGTCTTCATTGTGTTATCGTTGATGATAACACTGGCCAGAAGGTACTCATTCCAAGTGGAAAGGAAGTCTGTGATAAACAGTGTTGCAATCGCCGGTTTTGCGATCGGAAGGATAATCTTGTAAAAGAGCTGCCATTTGTTACATCCGTCAATACATGCAGCTTCATCAATATCTTTCGGAATTCCTAGCATGAAACCTCGCATGATCAGGATACAGTAGGAAATACCAAATCCGATATAAACATAGAATAATCCGAAATATGTATTCAGAAGATTCAGTTTGCTGTAGATAATGTTGATCGGTACCAGTGCTGTCTGCATTGGAAGCATCATACCAATAAGAAAGAATACAAAAATCCCCACACGATGTTTGATGTTCAGTCGTGTCAGCGCGAAGGATGCCATCGCTCCTACGAAGATACCAAGCGGTACTTTCAGGCAGGAAATGATCAGGTCATTTTTCATATAGTTGAAAAGATTTCCTTTTGTGATGGCATTTGTAAAGTTGTCCCATGCAATCTCTGCAGGAAGCTGGAACAGACTTAGACCGCTCATGAAATCTTTTTTATGTTTCAGTGCTGTTGCAACAAGTGTAAAAATCGGTACAATCCAGATCAGCGCCAGAATGATCAGAAGCACATACAGCAGTACTTTTTTTGTAATTTTTTTACTTTTTCCGTCCATTGTCTGCACCTCCTACTTTTCTTTTGCTGTAAAGGAAATATATGGAATGATTACCACAAGCATCATAACTACCATGACACATGCAACTGCGGTTCCCATACCTACATTATTATACTGGAATGTCTGAGAATACATATAAGTTGCCAGAACCTGTGTGGAGTTGTTCGGACCACCGCCGGTAAGACCCTGTACAATATCGTAAACCTTCATAGCAGCTACAATCAGTGTTGCAAGAACCATAACGAATGTCTCTTTCATAAGAGGTACCGTAACACTGAAAAATTTACGAACCGGGCCTGCACCATCAATGGTAGCTGCCTCGAGAACGTCCGGGGATACTGCCTGAAGACCTGCCAGGAAAAGAATCATCGGCTGGCCGATTCCCTGCCACAGTGCTGCCGCAAAAATTGCATACAGGCTGACCTTCGGATCAGAAATCCATGTCTGTTTGAAATTGATTCCAAGTGCTTTGAAAAACTGATTGATAAATCCGATATTCGGATTATAGATCCATCTCCAGATGATCGCTACCGCGATAGGTGCGATGACACATGGGAAATAAAAGAATGCGCGGAATACGGTACGTCCGCGGAACTGTTTATTAAGAATTACCGCAAAACCAAGGGAAACCGTCATCAGAAGTACAATTGTAAGTACGATCCAGATCAGGTTATTCTTCAATGCGATCATAAATGTTGCATCGTTTGTAAACAGATTGATATAGTTTGCCAGACCTACAAATTCCTTTTCCGCAACACCGTTCCATTTAAACAGACTGATAAACAGTGAGTAAAATACCGGTATTACAATAACGGAAAGATAGATCACTGCTGCCGGTATCAGAAACGCATATGCGCCGAAATCAACTTTGCTTTTTTTCTTCATTCCGGATTACCTCCACTTTTACTGAAAAAACGGCCAAAGTCTGCGCCCTGGCCGCTCCGTTATGCTTTTATACTTGATTATTTAGCCTGATATTCCTCGATTGCTTTCTGGATATTAGATGCTGCTTCCTCTGGTGTCATCTCATCGTTAGCAACTGCATCCTGTGCATTGAAGAGAACGTCTGCAACCTCTGTCGGGAATGCCTGGTCAGTGATTGTAAATGTTCCGTTTGTATTGGATGTCTCAAGCATACCATCTACGTTAACCTGATCTGCCGGAGCTTTTTTGCCCTGTTTTGGAAGTGGTAAGTTGTAGTACTCACCGTACTGGTCAACGCTGTCATCGCTGTAGTAGTAATCCATGAACTTCACGCATGCATCCAGTTCCTCATCGGAAAGGTTCTTGTTGAACTGTGTCATCTCTGCGAAAGCAGACATACGGTTGCTGTCACCGGATGGGAATGCAAATACGCCATAGTCGTTCGGATCAAGGTCATTCTGGATCATAGTTCCGTCATACCACTGTCCCTGAAGATCCATTGCACATTCTCCTGTGCCCATTGCCATGATTGTATCGTTCGGGTCAAGGGTAAGGAAGCCATCTGGGAAGTATCCTGCATCAACCCACTCTTTATATTTTGTGAATGCCTGTACAACTGCTTCACAGTCCCAGCTCTCTTCGAATGTATTCAGCTTGTCATGGAGCTCAGCGCCTGCATAATGCTCAACAAGAAGCTCAAGCCATCTCATTACATGCCATCCGTTAAGACCTGCAGTATCCATTGGTGTATATCCGTTATCTTTCAGAGTCTTAAGAGCTGCCTCGAATTCATCGAATGTAGTCGGAACTTCGATTCCGCAATCATCAAAGATCTGTTTGCTGTAGTAAACACCAAGTGCATTGTAGCTTGTCGGATATCCGGAAAGCTTGTTATCGAATGTACAGAGGTCTAAAGCAGCTTCTGTAAACTCATCGTTCCATCCGTTGTCCTTTGCATACTGTGTAAGATCATATGTTTTGTCGTTGTCTACATAGAAGCTTCCAAGGCTACCGCCCCAGTTAAACCACATACTTGGAAGTGTATCGGAAGAAGCTGCAACTTTGCAGGCATCCTTGATTCCGTCTGTGTCATAGAAAGATGCTGTTACTTTAATATCCGGGTTTGCTTCGTTGAATGCCTCTACGATCGGCTCAACTGCGTTCTGTCTTGTGTTCAGTGTCCAGAAAGAAACTTCTGTTGCTGCGCTTACAGAAGAAGCCATTCCGAATACCATTGTTCCTGCAAGTACTGCTGCCATTACTTTTTTAAAATTCATGTCATGTCCTCCTTTAAACTTTTTATAAATTTGTTTAGTTGTTTGTTTGGTATGTCTCGTTTTTCGTTAAACAAAAGATAGCACATTGTTTAGTTGTTTTCAACTGTTTTTTACTATTTCTACATTTATGATAATTTTACATAGTATTTTTTGTTTATTTTTCACTATAAACTTGTTGTTATATATTTAGTTTATATAAACTTTTTTTGAATTTTTAGCAATAATTACGCATCCATTGTGTTTAGTAGATGTTTTTTATCCATCCGTGAAGTACTCTTTTTTGATCTTTTTCCCTAACATTTTTAGACATTTTATAACATTCTCTGACATAGATTTTTTCTCACGCTCTATTTTATGTATACAAAAGCCTGCGATTTTTGCAAAAACCGCAGGCTTTTCTAGCAATATTTAAACTCTTTTTAAACTTTTATAATTTAACTTTCACACGCTCTCTGTGCATACTCTGTCTGCACCAGTTTTTCATACTCTGCACGTGTGTTCAGCTCTCCTGCATCTTCCAGAATATCCTGTAGAAGCTCAAAGCTGTCTTTTTCAAAAATCAGATTTTCTTTCCATGTATCCTGATCATAATAACGTTCTACAATAGTAGTAATCGTGTCGAGATCGGTTCCCTTAAACTGTGGTGCGATCACCTCCGCAATTTCCTCCGGCGTGTGGCTCTGAACGTAGTCCATTCCTTTCTGAAGTGCATTGGTAAATTTCTGGATGATCTCCGGATTCTCTTTCATATAACTTTCTTTTGCGCTGTAGGATGTGTAAGGCACATATCCGGATGCTTCCCCAAGAGACGCTACCACATAACCTGCCCCTTCTTTTTCCAGGATTGTGGCAGATGGTTCAAACTCTACCGTATATGCCGCAGAATCATCCCCTGTGAAAGCCGCTGCCGTAGAACCAAAATCGATACTCTGGTCGATGGTCAGATCTTTCTGTGGGTCGATGCCATTTTTCTTCAGAATATATTCAAATACCATTTCCGGCATGCCACCTTTTCGTCCACCGAGAACTTTCTTTCCTTCCAGATCTTCCCATTTGAAATCAGGCATCTCCTCCCTAGCCACAAGGAAGTTTCCGGCCCGCTGGGTAAGCTGGGCAAAGTTTACTGCCGGGTCGGTGGCGCCTTCCTGGTATGCATAGATCGATGCTTCCGCTCCCATGAAACCGATATCTGCCTCACCGGAAATCAGAGCTGTCAGAACTTTATCTGCGCCAAAACCAGTTACCAGTGTCAAGTCCAGACCTTCCTCTGCAAAATATCCCTCTTCAATCGCCACATACTGCGGCGCATAGAAAATCGAATGCGCTACCTCATTTAATGTAACCTTCGTAATCTTCTCCTCTGCCCCGTCCTTCTTAGCAGCAAAAGCCGTCATCGGCAGCGCGGTCACCGCCAAAACCACTGCTGCCGTCAGTGAAATCCATTTTTTATTTTTCATGCAGATACTCCTTTAAGAAACTTCTGCTGTTAGGATATGCATAAAGGTCCTAAAAGGTTCAAATTCAAAGGTATTATCCGTTTTCTCAGTCTCTTCTGCCCTGTTTGGACTGGATCTTGGAAGGAACTGTCTCACATTCATTTACGGATTTGCATAATCTTCCGCGATCCAGTAACTGCCGTAAACAGGAAAAATCGTATCAACTTCTCCCTGCAAAAGAGCAGTTTCCATCTCATCATATAATTCCGGACTTTTTTTGCTGACTGCAAAATAGTATGGGGAATATCCGATCTTCACAATGGAATTCCAGAGATATTTGGAAATTTCTTTCTCCGCAACCGTTGTGGAAACAATGGCATCCAGCTTACCGCTGTTCATGTCTGCATATCTCTGCTCACTGCTCTCATAAAGCTCGACCTGGCATTTCACATTGTTTTTCTCACACCACTCCTGAAAAAGATCTACCTGCACACTGCCTTTATTGATTCCCACTCTGGCATTCTCAAGCGTAGAAAGATCGGTTGATTTCCATGATGCAATGCCGGGTTATCCTGCGTCAACATAATTTCCGTTAAGAAATCCTGCTGTGCTTTTTTTCTCAAAAATATTGTCACGTCATGAATCATATGTTAAAATATGCAACGAAACTGGTTCGAAAACCTCCCAGTATAAAAAACTAGGCAAAGTAAAAAAAGAATTTCCGGCTGCACGTAATAAGCAGCCTTTTTGCTGATGCTTTTGTTTATTGGAGGTGATAAACAAAAGCATTTTTTTTGCTTTGACATAAGTTGGAAAGGAACAAAATGAACAAACGAAAAATTATCATTGACTGTGACCCGGGAATCGATGACAGCCTTGCGATTATGCTGGCTCTAAAATCACCGGAAGTCGAAGTGCTTGGAATCACCATTGTCTGCGGAAATTCCCCGGTGAAAATGGGATTCGAAAACGCAAAAAAAATCCTAGCGCATATGAACCGGCTGGATATACCGGTTTATATCGGCGAAAACAAGCCTCTGAAACGTGACTATGTAAACGCTCTGGACACTCACGGTGCAGATGGTCTTGGCGAAAGCTTTCTGCCCAGGGTGCTTGGATATCAGCAAGAAATCGGTGCCGTAGATTTTCTGGCCGATGTGCTGAAAAAAGAAAAAGTCTCCGTAATCGCACTCGGACCGATGACCAATCTTGCCAAACTGATTCAGAAAGACCCGGAAGCTTTTGACCAGATCGAGGAACTGGTATCTATGGGCGGTTCCTTCAAAAGCCACGGAAACTGCTCTCCTGTTGCAGAGTACAACTACTGGTGCGATCCGGATGCTGCCGCACTGGTCTATGACACCCTTTACAAGAATGGAAAAATGATACACATGATCGGTCTTGATGTGACAAGAAAGATCGTTCTCACTCCTACTATTCTGGAATACATCTGCCGCCTGGATAAGGAAACCGGTGAATTTATCCGAAAGATCACGAAATTTTATTTTGACTTCCACTGGGAATGGGAGCATATCATTGGCTGTGTGATCAATGATCCACTGGCAGTGGCATACTTCCTGAATCCGGATATCTGCCAGGGTTTTGATTCCTATGTACAGATTGAAACCGGAGGCATTACTCTCGGACAGTCCGTTGTGGATTCCATGAATTTTTATCGGAAAACTCCAAATACAAAAGTACTGACCGAAGTAGACGTATACGCATTCTTCCAGCTGTTCCTCTCCAGGATTCTTGGCCTGGAACCGGAAAAACTAGATATTTTGCAGGATTTAATATAAGGAGTGACTGAATATGAAAACAGAAAAAATAAACGTACAGAAAATCTGCCTGATTGCTTTCGCCATCTGCATTAATTTCGTAGGCGGACAGATCGCGCTTTTTCTGAAACTCCCCATTTATCTCGACAGTATCGGTACTGTATTTATTGCTTCCATTCTTGGACCGTTTTATGGCATGCTTCCTAATCTCATCAGCGGATTATTGATGGGAATGACTGTGGATATTTATTCTCTGTATTATGCTCCGGTGGGAATTGTTCTCGGTTTTGTGACCGGTCTTGTATACCGGAAATTCCAGCCAAAAAAATGGCAGATTTTTCCGGCAGCTGTTGCAATCACCCTTCCATCAACCCTGATCAGCTCCTGCATCACCGCGTTTTTATTTGGCGGAATCACCTCTTCTGGTTCCTCCATTCTTGTACAGCTTCTTTCCAAAACACCTCTTGGAATGGTCGGAAGCTGTTTTGTGGTCCAGTTTGTCACCGATTACATTGACCGTGTTCTCTGTCTTGCACTGGCTGCTGTTATGATCGGTGCCTTACGCAAAAATATGAAAGAGAGTTTTATCCGATGAAAGTTCTTATTACAGGTACCAGCTCCGGAATTGGAAAAGGATGCGCGAAGTTTTTTCTGAAAAAAGGCCATGAAGTCTATGGATTTGATAAAAATGCTGCTACGATCGCGCTGCCTGGATATACCCATTTCTGCCTGGATATCCGGAATAAGGATTCCTACCCGGAACTCCCTCCTGTGGATATCCTGATCAACAATGCTGGAACGCAGGACGGAAATGACATTGACGTAAACTTAAAAGGAACCATTTCCATTACCGAACATTACGGAATCCACCCTGATATTTACTCTATTGTGATGATCGGCTCAGCAAGCGGACATACCGGCTCCGAATTCCCGGAATATGCAGCCAGCAAGGGTGGCGTTCTGGCCTATGCCAAAAATGTGGCAATGCGGATTGCGCCTTACCAGGCCACCTGCAACAGTCTGGATTTCGGCGGCGTCATGACCGAGCTGAACCGTCCGGTCATGGAGGACAAAAAACTCTGGGATCAGATCATGGATCTGACTCCTATGAAGCGGTGGATGACTGTGGAAGAAGCTGCGGAATGGATTTATTTTATCTCTGTAAAAAACCGCTTCTGCACCGGTCAGAATATTCTCATCGACGGCCTGGAAGCCGGAAACTGCAACTTTATCTGGCCGGATGAAACATAAAAATCTCTTCTGCTGTCTTTTCTGATTTGTGTTATAATAGACCTCATAATATTCAGCGTTTCAAAAAACGCCGTAAACAGGAGGAAATCACTATGGACATCAAAGAGGAAATCCATTCATTATCAGAAGAAATGCTCACAAACCTTGGCAGACTGGTTGCCATCGACTCCCAGCTTGGCACACCTGCCGAAGGAAAACCTTTCGGTGAAGGCCCTGCAAAAGCTCTGGAAGAGGGTCTTAAGATTGCCGAAGAACTTGGCTTCAAAACCGTAAACCTGGATAACTACTGCGGCTATGCAGAAATGGGTGAGGGCGATGAAATCGTTGGAATCGCCGGACATCTGGATATTGTGCCAGTCGGTGGTGACTGGACTTACGATCCTTTTAAACTTACCCGTGAGGGCGACCATGTATACGGACGTGGAACCACCGATGACAAGGGGCCCGTCTTGGAAGCACTCTACGCCATGAAACTTCTCCGTGACCACGGCGTAAAGCTAAACAAAAGAGTACGTCTGATCATGGGCTGCAACGAGGAGACCGGTTCCAAATGTATGGAACATTATAACCAGGTAGCAGAAGAACTCTCCTGCGGTTTTACCCCGGATGCCAGCTTCCCATGTATCCACGGTGAAAAAGGCCGTGCATTTATGATGGCCTATTCCAAAAATACCCGGATCATTTCTGTAAATGGTGGATTTGTAGCAAACGCAATGTGCGACACCTGCACAACCGTAATCCCTGCAGATACCGGCCTGAAAGAGAAACTGGAATCCGCCTTATCCCAGAGCAAGCTCCAGGAATACAAAGTAACCGAAGAAAACGGAGAACTGACCATCTACGCAAAAGGCGTTCCTGCCCATGCCAGCACACCGGCCCTTGGTGTCAATGCCGCAGGCGTAACCTTTGAGTGCCTTGCAAAAGCCGGATTTGAAGATGATTTTGTAGAATTCTATAATTCCCATCTCGGCACCGCCTGCGATGGTTCCGGTATCGGACTGAAATTTGCAGACGAGTACGGCGAGCTGACTTTCTGCAACGGAGTTGTAAAAACCGAAAACGGTGTAATTTCCTGTACCATTGATATCCGTGTTCCTGTAACACTGAAAGAAGAAGATGTACGCAGAATGTGCGAAGGTAAACTGGAAGACAAAAACGGCCGCATTGAAATCGTTGAGATCGGCGCTCCGCTGTTCTTCCCGAAAGAATCTCCGCTTGTAAATGCCCTGTACAAAGCCTACACCGATGTAACTGGCGATACAGAACACGAACCTGTAGTCATCGGCGGCGGTACTTATGCAAAATCCCTCAAAAATATCATTGCCTTCGGACCTGAAAAAGAGGGAATCGACTACCGCATCCACGGAGCCGACGAATTTATCCTGGTTTCCGGTATGGAAGAAGCAGTCCTGATCTATATGGAAGCAATCAGAAATCTGCTTGCGATCTGAAAAACACACTGAAACGTCAAACAGGTTCCGACAGAAGTGGAGGATTACTTCTGCCGGAACCTGTTTTATTTTCAGGGAAAATAATTCAATTATATATGTTTTATACAAAAAATTCATTTAATTTTTGTGTATGATTTTCCGTTTTCTGTTGTCTTATTATGTTTCACTCTCTGATGAATCCATATTTTTCCATCCATAACGGAGAATGGATATCACCATAGACGATTCACTGACAATTTCGTCTAATATTCCCGCCCAGGAACCAACAACAATATCATATATGATCCACAATGGTGAATTGATCAGCATTCCAACCAGGCGGATTTTCCGTGCATTGTATGTGTATCCACCTATCGTTGCCGCAATATTAGCCACAACCGGAAGCAGCGACCACCATCCGGTCCAGGTAAAGATCAGCGTTGTCACCTGCAATATACAAAGCAGGCAGCACATCCGTCTTCCTTTCAGAATATCATTTTTGCTTCCCAGGCAGAATGAACGCACGGTATTCAGTATATAGCTTATCCCACCGGTAACTGCCCCTAACAGTAACAGATGTACCGTATAACACAGATAGGAAAAAAACTGAACCCGAAACAGTGATTTATTACTCCTGAACTGATAAGATAAAAAAAATAAGATGGTTCCCCAAAATCCTATCCCCTGTATTAATAAAAAACGAATTGACATTATTCCTCCAAAATTATTATCTGTTTCTGTGAAATATATTTTCCTTCCAGATCATATCATAATCTCAGCCATATTTCTATTTCCGTTTACTCTGACAAACCCCTTTCATATCTGACTTTTCTTTCTGATAATAACAAATCTTATGGAAAAAGAAAGCACCTGTGTTATAATATCTCATATAAATCACCCCTGCTGGGGACTTATTTGATTTGGGTCAAGCGGATATTCGCAATCCGCATTCGCTACTTGCTCACAATCTAACATGGAGATGAGAATTCTTATATGACATTAAAATTAATCGCACTTGATATTGACGGTACACTTACCAACGATGAAAAAAAGATCACAGAAGATACCCGGAGCACACTTCTGAACTTTCAGAAACAGGGAGTCCGGGTAATGCTGGCTTCTGCCAGACCTGTGCCCGGACTTTATTCTGCTGCCAGTGAGCTGCGCCTTTGTGACCACCACGGCATCCTCATGGCCTACAACGGTGGAAAAGTTGTAGATGCCACAGATGGCCAACTTCTTTCACAAACCCATATGGACCTTAATAAAGCCCGGGAACTTCTCCGTTTTCTGGAAGCGCTTCCTGTCACTGTAATCCTGGACGACGGCGAACGCTTCTATGTGGAAGATGCTCATGGATATAAGGTGGAATACGAATGCTGGAACAATCAGATGGACTGCACAGAAGTCGATAACCTTGCAGATTTTCTGGATTTTTCCCCGGTAAAGCTTCTCCTGTCTGTTGACCCGGATGAAATCCTGAACATTCAGGATATGATCCGCAGCCATCTTCCTGATGATCTCTGTGTTGTCCGCACGGCACCTTTTTATCTGGAGATCATTCCGGTTTCCATCAATAAGGGAAAAGCTCTTCTTGATGTGTGCAGCCGCCTTTGTATTGATCCGGCTGACACGGCAACATTCGGTGATTCCGAAAATGACATTCCTATGCTCCAGGCCGCCGGCTGTGGTGTTGCCATGGGAAATGCGGAAGATGCGGTAAAGGCTGTCGCTGATAAGGTTACACTATCCAATAATTCGGACGGTATCGCTCATGCACTTCGTGAACTGATAATGTAACAATTGTTTTCCTATTTCCATACTGGTATAATACGAAAACAATTTTCAGTATTACGGAGGAAAAAATATCTATGGAACTTTTATTTCTGGCGCTGTTTGCAGCCAGTCTGATCGCATGTGTAGTCACCGGTGCTTCTGTTGTTTTCGCCCTGGTATTCGGGTACATTCTGTTCTTTTTCTATGGACTGATCCATGGAAAAAGTGTAAAAGAGATGCTTCGTTTTTCCCGGAACGGAATTTTCACGGTAAAAAATGTTCTGCTGACTTTGTTGCTGATCAGTATGCTGACCGCGATCTGGCGTGCCTGTGGTTCCATTGCCTATATCGTATATTATGCTTCTGCCATCTGTACTCCTTCCGTGATGCTGCTGGCGTCTTTTCTTCTGTGCTGTCTGATCTCCTTCCTTACGGGAACCTCCTTTGGAAGTGCCGCCACCATCGGCGTGATCTGTATGACTATGGCCAACAGTATGGGGATTCCAGCCTTTCTTACCGGCGGCGCAATCCTGGCCGGGATTTTTTTCGGGGACCGGTGTTCTCCTGTTTCCACCAGTGCACTTCTTGTCAGCGAGCTGACGAAAACAGATCTTTTTTCCAATATCCGGAATATGACACGCAGTGCTCCGGTTCCCTTTATACTGAGCTGTGTTCTGTATGGAATTCTTGGTTTTTCCGTCCATACAGGATCTGCTGCGGATACTACCAGAAATTTGCTGCGGGATTATTATGCGTTCTCGCCGTTGATGCTTCTTCCTGTTGTAATCGTGCTGGTACTTTCCCTTCTTCATGTGGATGTAAAAAAGACCATTGCCATCAGCGGACTGGTGGGAATGGTCATTGCGGTTTTGGTACAGCACTTTCCGGTTTCGGAACTTCCTGCTTTATGTTTTTCGGGATTTTCTCCTTCTGATGGGGAAATTGCGAAGCTGATGAGCGGCGGCGGTTTTCTTTCCATGCTGCGTGTTTACCTGATCGTTGGAATTTCTTCCTGCTATTCCGGCATGTTTGAGGGAACCGGATTTCTGAACGGAATTGAAGCCCTGATGGAAAAACTGGGCTCCAGGATCACCCCTTATGGCACAACCTTACTGACTTCCATTGTCACTTCCGCCATCTCCTGCAACCAGACCCTTGCCATCATGCTCACCAGCCAGCTGTGCGGGGAAAACAATCCGGAAAGATCTTCTTTTGCCCTGGACCTGGAAAATACGGTAGTAGTCATAGCGCCCATGATCCCCTGGTCCATTGCAGGAGCCGTTCCGCTGGCTGCCATCGGTGCGCCAAACATCAGTATCGCAGTTGCCTTTTATCTGTATCTGCTGCCGCTGTGGGGACTGGCTGTGCATCTGTTCAGGTAGGGTCTGTTTTTACCGTCAGATCCTTCACCCAACGATACTTCTTATAATTCAGATACACAGCCGGGATCTTCACAAATTCATCCAGACTGATGATAAAGTAAACCGCAAGCACCGGAAGCTTCAGCACAAATGCGGCGATAAGGCCCAGTGGAACCATAATACACCACATGGAAATACAGTCGCAGTACAATCCGAACTTACTGTCTCCGCCTGCACAGAAAATCCCGCTGATGGTTACTCCGTTTACGGAACGTCCGATCATATAGTAAGCACAGATCAGCAGCATTCCCTTAAGATATCCTTCCGCTGTAACGCTTAAGTTGGCCGCACAAAGGATCAGCGGGCTGAATGCCAGAAGCACCAGTCCGGATACGATTCCGCTGGAAACAGACAGATGACAGAGCCTTCTGCCGTATTCTTTGGCTTTCTCCAGCTTTCCGGCTCCCAGTTCGTTTCCTACCATGATTCCGCCACCGTTTCCAAGTCCCATACAGAAACATCCGGCCAGGTTTTTGACAATGCTGGCAATGGAATTGGCGGCTACCGCATCACTTCCCAGATGTCCCATAATTACGGAATACATGGAAAATCCGGTTCCCCAGACGATCTCATTGCAGATCACCGGTGTTGTATATTTCCAGAAATCTCTCCTGAGAACGGGATCGTCTCTGCGGAGATATTTTGCCCGGAGTTTTACCTGATCTTTTCCCACAGTTTCCAGAACGCACCATGTAACTTCAATGATACGGGCCGTTACTGTTGCCAGTGCGGCTCCGGCGATCTCCATTCTTGGCATTCCGAACAATCCATAGATCAGCACTGCATTGATAAAAATATTTACTACCACACTGGTGGCACTGATCATGCTGCTTTTTGCCGCTCTGCCGCTGTTTTTCAGAATACAGAGATACATCTGTGAGATTCCGGTAAGCAGATAGGATACCGCGATCACACGAAGATACAGGGAACCGCCCCGGATCAGTACCGGATCATTGGTAAAAATCCTCATCAGCATTCCCGGGATCAGCAGCGCAGACAGGGTAAAGACCAGAGAGATCACAGTGGTAACTTTCATCACAAAGGCAAAGATCCGCTCCACTGCCGGAATATCTCCCTTTCCCCAGTACTGGGCTGCGATAAGAGAAAGGCCGATGGTCATTGCTTCCAGAAGAAGGTTGTGGATAAATGTTATCTGCCCCGCCAGAGATACTGCGGAAAGAGAATCCTGTGAGATCACTCCCAGCATCAGGGCATCGGATGCACTGACCAGCGCCAGCATAAACTGCTGAAAAGCGATAGGCATCACCAGGCTTATGAGCTTTCTGGTGAATGCCGGGTCTTTTTTATTTTTCATTTATTTTTGCCCATGCCTCCTCATCAAATTTCCAATCTTTAAAGTAATATGGCTTGTCTGCATCCGCGATCTCGCGGATCACGCGGCAGGGATTTCCAGCTGCACATACATTGTCCGGAATGTCCTTTGTCACTACGCTTCCCGCACCGATCACAACGTTGTTTCCAATTTTTACACCAGGAAGAACACAGCAGCTTCCGCCGATCCACACATTATCCCCGATGGTGACAGGAATCCCGTACTCAAAAGCGGAATTACGGCTTTCCGGATGGATAGGATGTCCGGCTGTGTAAATACCTACATTGGGACCAAACAGTACGTTATCCCCGATGGTGATCTTTCCCACATCCAGCATCACACAGTGGGTGTTGGCATAAAAATTCTCCCCGACTTCGATATGGCTTCCGTACTCACAGTGGAACGGTGGCTCAAAATATACGTTTTTCTTATGTTTCAGTCCTGTACGTTCCAGACATTCCATCCCTTTTTCCGGGTCAAAAGGCATGGCCTCATTGTACTCCCGGACGGCCTTTTTTGTTTCTTTCTGCTGCGCCACTACTGCATCATCGGAGATGTATGCCATTTCGTGATCTCTTCTGTAAATATTGTCCATTGTAAATCCCTCTCTTATAAATACACTTTGTTTTCTTCAAAAAAATGCCCGGTGTCTCCTGACGCACTGTGAGTGATTCCGGAGAGGACGGCGGCATGCTCCACTATATCTGCCTCACAGTTTACGCGGACATTGACCGAAGCATCTTTTCGTTTTATAATTATATTGTATATTTTTAAGTTATTCTATCGGTTTTCTATCTAACTTTATAACAATCCTGCGAGGTATGAATATGATCTATATAGACTTAAAGGATGACCTTTCTGAAAAAATGGTCTACGATTATCCTGACTGCCCGGCCTACACCATCCATGAAATGCTTTCCCACTATCCCAATTATTCCGCTATCAGCCACTGGCATGATGACATTGAATTTCTGATGATCCAGTCCGGCCAGATGCAATATAATGTCAACGGAAAAATCCTCACTCTGGAACAGGGACAGGGGATTTTTGTAAATTCCAGGCAGATGCATTACGGATTTTCTGAAAGTCACAGGGAATGTGAATTTTTTTGCATCCTCATCCACCCCATGCTTCTGTGCACATTACCTGCCTATGAAAAAAACTTCGTCCTTCCTCTGATCCGGAACAACGAAGTTCCCTTTTTTATCTTTGATCCCGGGATTTCCTGGCAGGCACAGATTCTGAAACAAATGGCCGACATCTATGTGCACCGTAAGAGTAAAACTGCTCCTTTACGGATCCTGTCCTCTTTTTCCCTGATCTGGGCTCTGCTTCTTGAACATCTGCCCTCTGCCTCCCGGACCGAAGACCATACCAATACAGATCTTACCACCATCCGGAACATGACCGGTTTTATCCAGCAGAACTATGCTTCCAGAATTTCCCTTAAGGAAATTGCGGCTGCCGGTTCCGTAGGTATCAGCAAATGCTGCAAACTCTTTTCCAGATATTTCAGCCAAAGCCCCAATCTCTATCTGAATCAGTACCGCCTGAACAAAAGCGCCCTGCTTCTCCGGGAAACCGATATGACCATAACGGAAATCGCTCTTTCCACCGGCTTTGGCAGTGCCAGTTATTATGCGGAATCTTTTCGGAAATGGGCCGGCATGAGCCCCGGTGAATTTCGAAAAGCCAGGTAACTGCTGCCGTCAGATCACACTGTCTTCCGGAATTTTGCCGGTGACACGCCGAACTGTTCCCGGAACAGATGATAAAAATGGCTCACATTAGAAAATCCACAGCACTCACAGATGTCCAGGATCTCCCTGTCTGTCTGCGCTAGGAGATAGACCGCGTATTTCAGACGTTCCTGGTTGATATACTGAGTAGGAGTTTTCCCGCTGATCTGTTTCAGAAGTCTGCAGAGATGGCTTGGAGAACAGGGAGCCAGCTCGCACATTTTTTTGTAGCCTTCCTGAAGATTTTCAATCTTTGACATATTTAAGAGAAGCTCTGACAGCCAGGAAGGCATCTGATTCCAGGGATCCTTTTCATCATAAGTGAAGAAATAATCCTCCAGAAGAAGTGCAATGATACACTGTGCATGATATCTTGCATGCCGGGGGTGGCTGCCGTTTACCAGATTTCCGGCCATATCCATCGCTTCCAGAACCCTGCGGAAATTTTCCCCTTCCAGATGTACGAAGGCCGGCATCTCACTGTTTATCAGTTTATCCATCTTTTCTTCCTGCTCCAGAAACAGGGAAACATTCCGGAGCACCTGGGTGGAAAAGCCCAGATTCCGGACACAGAAATTCTCTGAGTGAAAAAAGCTGTAGCTGTGCATATCATTGGGGCGTATAAAAAACAGGTCTCCTTTTTTCACCGTCTGCACGGAATCATTGATCAAATGATAGGCCGTACCCTCTGAAATAATAAAAAGTTCATAATGATTATGGGTATGTAGCGGCACATGCTTGTAAATATCCGAGATCGTATAGGAAAGTCCGGACTCTTTGCGCAGTGGATATTGTTCTTTTCCAAATACCGGTATTGCCATTTTTTCTACTCCTCCCCGTTTTCTGATATCAATATACTACAAAAATCTGACAGCTGTAAACAAGAAACACGGTGGAAATTGTGATATTCTTTTTACCGCATTGAGGTAGATTTTCTGTTGAAAAACGATCTCTCTGATGCAGAAACTTGATCTTTATTTCTTTTTGAGGGAGGACTTATTATCATGTCATCATCCAAAGCTCGATTTTTTAATCCGGCTGTTGTAGGCCTGATCATGCTCAGCTTTTTTCTGGGTACCAGTGAATATACGGTGATCGGTATCCTGCCGGAAATTGCGGACGGATTCGGGATTTCACTGACACAGGCCGGAAGCATTGTATCTCTGTTTGCTTTCGCCTATGGCCTGGGCACTCCGTTTCTGGCTGCCTATGTGGGAAAATATAACCGTTTCCGTATTACCATGCTGGGAATTTCACTGTTTGCACTCTGCAACCTGATCTGTGCCATTGCTACCAATTACATGGTATTTCTGGTGTTCCGTATCCTTACAGCTGTGGTTTCCGGTACTGTGGTTTCCATCTCCATGACGTATGCGGAAGATGTTGCTTCCATCCCGGAGCATATCCCGGGTGTGATTGCAGGTGTCTTTTCAGGCTTCAGTATCGCTTCGGTCATCGGTGTGCCTATCGCTTCCACCATCACTCATGTTTTTGGATGGCGCGCGGCTTTTATCACGATCTTCGTGGCAACTCTGGCTCTGCTGGCACTTCTGTTTATGAAACTGCCCCGGCAGAACCGTCTGAAAGCAGGGAGTATTCTGGAACAGTTTAAGCTTTTTCTGGATAAAAGAATCTCCATCGGCTGTGCCATTGTTTTTCTGGCCGGTGCTTCCACTTACTGTTTTTATACATATCTGACACCGATCTTCCAGCAGGAGCTTCATATTCCGGATTCCATGTTAAGCCTTGCGCTTCTGATCTTCGGTATTGCGGCTATCACCAGCAACGTAAGTTCCGGTCAGGTGGCAAACAAGACCGGCATCCGCCTGCTGCCTCTGATCTATGTGATACAGACTGTATGCCTGCTGCTTCTTCCCATTGCCACCCACAATCTGGTAAGCGGAGGACTGGTACTTTTTATCCTGGGTGTTGTGATGTATCTTCTGAACTCACCGCTGCAGATGCATTTCCTGAAAATTGCTACCAGAGAACATCCGGCCTGTGTAAACCTGGCTTCTTCTCTGATCTCGGTTTTCTTTAACTTTGGTATTGCGGCCGGTTCTGCCATGGGTGGTGTGATCGTGAAATATGCCGGTCTTCGTTTTGTGGGAATCGGCGGTGCAATCCCTGGTATCGGAGCGATCATCTGCGCGGTGATCCTGCTTCAGATCATGAAACCGGGTGCGGATATCCGATAAAAACGCAGCCAGGAATATCTCCGGATTTTGTATCCTGTATTCCTGGCTGTATTTTATTCTCTCAGTACTCTTTTGTTACTGATCTGCTTTTACTTTTGTATTCTTCCAGTCCCATAAACCGGACTTTCCTGTATCCCTATTTCATCTCAATTTTAAACAGTCTCGCTGCTTTTTCCTGCGGCATCTTCACTACAAGATTTCCATTTTCAACTTTATATTCGCACATCTCTTCCTTTGGATAGATCACGGATACTTTGCTGATCTTTTCTGCATCTTCCAGCGGGATCACTGCTTCTGTTGTTCCCGGTGTCCATACGGAAAGATAGGTATTCTTCTCTGCTTTTACTCCGTAAGCAAGCACTTCGGATTTCAGAGTTCCAAAACCAAGCGGAAAGAACGGCACACCGTCACGGACTTCCTCACGGATCTCTTTATACAGGGCAATTCCCTCTCGCATCCGGTTCATGGAATTTTCACCAAGCTTCCATACCATACCACTGATGTACGGGCGGAGAAGCATACCGTTTACCACATTGTAGATCACATGCTCTTCTTCATCCTCATACGGATATACCCACATGCCACCCTGCTCAGGGGCAACCGCACTTGCCACATTGGCTGCAATATTGGCATTGTAGAGATAATCGGTCTGGTCACTGGTGGACTGCAGGCTTAAGACTTTCAGCATACCATAGTCCATACGCTGTCCGCCGGAACCGCAGTTCTCCACAACAAGATCCGGATAATCACGGAAGATCTCCTCATACCACTGATGGAGGCATTCATAATGCTCACGGATGGCATCTGCACAGCTGTCGCTGTTCAATTCACTTCCGTATCCCATCGTTACGTTATAGTCCACCTTGAAGTACTCTACGCCATAATCACGGATCAGCCTGTCCACTACATCACGGCAGTATTTCCGTACTTCCGGATTGCGGAAATCCAGCATGTAACGTTTGTTGTCAATGTGGCGTTTTCCATGGCGGCAGACAAACCAGTCATCCGGAAGTTTATTTGCAAGCTCACAGGCAACTCCCATAACTTCGATTTCCAGCCAGAGTCCCATTTTCAGGCCTTTGCTGTGTGCGTAATCGCAGACTTCTTTCAGGCCTCCAGGGAATCTTCCGGATGCTTCCTTCCATTCACCGACACGGTCCCACCAGAATCCGTCGTCATACCATCCTGCATCCAGACAGTAATATTCGCATCCCAGCTCTGCCGCCTTGTCAATGATGGAAAGCTCCCGCTCTGTTGTGGGATCTCCCATCAGGCAGTTCATGTAATCATTAAATACCACGTTCAGTTTCTCATCGTCCGGATTCGCTCTGCGTACTTTTCTACGATATCTGGTCAGCGCTGCTACTGCCGGATTCAAACCTCCTTTTACAACGGCTGCCCCTGCCGGAACAGTTGTGAAGCATTCTCCCGGTTTCAGATTCTTATACCATCCATGCTCCTGCTCTGTGGCACCGCTTACAGTAAGATACAGATTCCCACCCTGGGCGGAACCATATTCTATCAGCCACTGTCCGGAACTTTCAACCTGGAAAATATAAGTTTCCCCTGTTTCTCTGTCTTCGGCAATTCCCATTGGAAGATACTCGCAGGTAGACCAGGTTCCCTTTCCACTGTAACAATAACGGTTCAGTCCATATCCCTGATGATTAAATCCGTCTACGACCATTCCGTTTAAGTTCAGTGTCTCTGCATCATATTTCTGCCACTGTGCCTCACAGCACCAGCTGTTAAACGGTACATAGATATCTGTTTTTTTGTAATAAGGTTTGTCACCGCCTCTGGAAATTCCCTGATATATAAAAGAAGAAACGTAAGTCAGGCCCTGATCTTCACTTCCCTCGTTGGTGATCTCTGTCCAGGTCTGCACTGCCGGAACTCCGTCAAACAGGCGCATATGATATACGGCTTTCAGCTTTTCCGGAGAAACCATTACGATCTCCAGTTCTTTTCCACCGTCCTGCTCTTTCAGTTCATGTTTCTCATAAACAAAGTCTACAGAGGACTGATTGATGTTGTTTTTGTAAGCATGCATATTCAGGCTTCCGGTGCCGCTTCTGTGGATCTCAACAGCCGGATAATAAATATCTTCCTTCGGCTCCATGGCTGCCTTTTTTACTTCCTGTGAAGAAAGATCTGCCAGCTCTACCACGCCGTTTTCACGGATACGGAACTGGATATCCAGGCCGTTTTCATGTAATTCGATTGTTTTCATGTTCCCGTTTTTGTAGCTCATACAAAATATCCTCCCGTTTTTGTAATCTTGATCTCAGTATAGCATCTGATCTTTTGCAAGGTGACAGGTATCATCCCCTGAATGTAAAAATGCAATATATTGTCGTATTTATTTTTCTGTGCTATACTGTCTCACAGATATTTTTTCACAGGTTTCTGATCCTGTGCCGCCGTTATCCCATAATATTTTCTGACGATCAGGAGGTTTGCCAAATGGATATTTTTCAGGACTCTTCCAGATATTTTCATATTTCCGCTTTTTATGCCCTTTCCCTTCCTTATTACCATATGGAACATCACACCCATTCCAGTTATGAGATCATGTATATTACTTCCGGTTCCTGCCGGGTTTTCTGCATGGATGAGGAACAGGACGTAGAATTTCTGCTGAAATCCGGACAGTTTATCTTTATCCGACCGGATGTCCCTCACAGGCTTGAAATCCCGGATGGTTTTCCCTGCTCGATCCTGAATCTGGAATTTTCCCTCACTTCCGAAAAAAGCCCGGTTTCTCTGGATCTTCTTCTGAAAAAAGATCCCGGATTTTCCCGGTTCTGGACCTTTATGGACTCCTCCCGGGGATTCTGTTCCGGCACAGATTCCCGGAATTTCGGATACAGCCTGAAAGACCTTCTCACCTTTTTGCAGCGCAGTTCCGGTGAGATAAAGGAGGAAGAATTTCTCTTCTTTCTTCTGTTTGGCCGTATGCTTACAGAACTTGCCTTCTGCGCCCACTCCAGCCGGAACTCATCGGGAAGTGCTTATCTAAAAAAAGCACTCCGCTATATTGACGAGCATTATCTGGAAGATATTGATATTCCTGCCATTGCCGCATATGCAGGAATCAACAAATCCTACCTCCAGGCGCTTTTTACAGAAAAAAACGGCTGCACCATCAACACTTACATTAACCGCAAACGCATGGAGCAGGCCGCCTTTCTTCTGTGCAACAGTACTCTGCACATTACGGATATTGCCTTTTCTTCCGGTTACAATAGCCGGCAGCATTTTGCACATACCTTCGAAAAATTTTATCATATGAACCCTTCCCGGTACCGGAGCCTGCATACCCGGCCTCTCCGTTCGGATACCGAAAAGAAGCGCTATCATATGGCGGATGGCCTGAAACTGGAAAGTGAACCTTTTCCACATGAATGAAGTCAGATCTGAATTCTGAACGACAACCGGGCATTCACGTCTCCACTTCTGATCAGCTGTAACACCATCACACAGGCAAAAAAATCCAGCCGAATCACAGAGATTTTGTATCTCATACGTGATCCGGCTGGATTAATATTTTATTATTGGACTATTTATGGAAGCAGATTCTGCATACTCTTCAGGCTGATCGCCAGTGTAGAAGTATTGTGCAGAAGTGCAGATGTAGTCGGCTGCAGGATTCCTGCAACACCACAGGCGATAAGGCCTGCATTAAAGGTAATGATGAAACGGTAATTACGTCTGATACGTTTCATCAGTGCATTACTGATCTCTTTCAGAACAACCAATTCCTGAAGATCATCCGCACCTACGGTAATGTCTGCGATCTCACGGGCAATTTCAGCACCATCACTGATGGCAATGCCCACATTGGCTGCGGAAAGTGCCGGAGAATCATTGATTCCGTCACCTACCATGATCACCCTTCTTCCGGCTGCCTTCTCTTTTTCGATGAAGTTGGCCTTATCCTCCGGAAGTACCTCGGAATAATATTCATCCACACCTACACGTCTGGCAATAGCTGCTGCTGTACGCTCGCTGTCTCCTGTCATCATAACGATCTTGGAGATTCCTGCCGCGCGCAGTGCTTCTACAGAAGCTTTTGCCTCCTCACGAAGTGGATCTTCAATACAGATCACAGCTGCAAGACGTCCGTCAATAGCCAGATACAGGTGAGAATATTCTTCCGGAATGCTGTCGAATTTCTCCTGGCCATCCTCCGGGATCACACATTTCTCATCTTCAAAAACAAAGTGATAACTTCCGATCACGGCTTTATGTTCTTCTATGGTAGTGGAAATTCCATGTGCCACTACATATTCAACCTTGGAATGCATCTCTTCATGTGCCAGATGTTTCTTTCTGGCTGCACTGACAACGGCCTTGGCCATGGAGTGCGGGAAATGTTCTTCCATACATGCGGCAATACGCAGCATCTCGTCCGGATTGTTGTTATCAAAGGAAACCACATCCACAACCGTTGGTTTTGCTTTTGTCAGAGTTCCGGTCTTATCAAATACGATGGTATCTGCATCAGCCATTGCTTCCAGATATTTACCGCCTTTAACCGTAACTTTATGTGTACCTGCCTCACGGATCGCGGACAGTACGGAGATTGGCATTGCAAGCTTCAGTGCACAGGAGAAATCTACCATCAGGATTGCAAGGGCCTTGGTTGCATTTCTGGTGAGCAGATATGTAAGGGCTGTTCCTCCAAGAGTATACGGAACCAGCTTATCTGCCAGATGCTCTGCCTTGCCTTCCAGGGAAGATTTCAGCTTCTCAGATTCCTCGATCATGGTGACGATCTTGTCATAACGGCTGGAACCACCTACCGTCTTCACCCGGATAGTGATCTCACCTTCCTCCACAACGGTACCTGCATAGGCAACGCTGCCTTCTTTCTTACATACAGGTACAGACTCACCGGTAAGAGACGCCTGGTTCACCATAGCTTCTCCATCCGTAACGCTTCCGTCAAACGGAATCACAGTACCCATACGGACAACAACTTCATCTCCCGGCTGAACTTCTTTGGATTCTACAAGAATTTCCTGATCTTCTCTCTTCAGCCACACCTTGCCAACATTCAGTGACATGGTTCTTGCAAGATCACCGACTGATTTCTTATGTGTCCACTCTTCCAGAATTTCTCCGATTCCAAGCAGGAACATAATGGAACCTGCAGTACCGAAATCCTGACGCAGTACGGATACACCGATCGCAGTGGCATCCAGAACCGGTACTTCGATCTTGCGGTGAAGAAGTGTATCAATGCCCTTCCAGATATATTTCAGGGAAGTTGCTGTCGTATAAATCGCGTTCAACGGATATGGCAGGAAAAGCTTTCTTCCAAAATGATAGATCACCTTGGAGATCAGTTTCTCCTGATATTCTGCATTCAGTGCTCTTCCGGAGCTCTGCAGTACCTGCTGGGGAGCTTCCACATCCTGATAATGGAATGCTCTGATACCGCAGATAACAGCCTCACGGCTGCCCTGATAATTCACAACCGCATCACAGGTTCTCTCATATACCTTGGCGGAAGCCACTCCGTCAAGATTTTCGAGATAATACAGCAAAGTATCCGCCTGCTCGTAACTCATTCTCTTCTGGGCAAGATGAATACGAAGTCGTCCTCTTGTCTCATGTTTAATATAAAATTTCACGGGAAATCGCCTCTTTACTCAGCTGTCTCTTCAGTTGCTGCTTCTTTTGTCTCTTCTGCTGCCTCCTTGAATGCATCCTCATCTGCAGTCTCTTCTGCATTCTCTGCAACATCTTCTACAGCCTCTTCTGCTGCAGCTCTCTCCTCATTGATTCCCTTAGCCTCAGCGTAGATATCCTCCGCGTTCTCCTGAAGGCTTGTAGCTGTTTTCATGATGCAGTCCTTAGCTCTTAAAACGGCTGCTGTGCATCCTGTGTAAAGCTTCTTCGCATCCTTGCTTGTAAGGATCTTGATTCCTGCTGTTCCAAAAAGAACACCTGCTGCAAAAAGTCCTGATTTTTTGAATTTAAAATCTACCATAATAATTTTTCCTCCTAAATATATAATTTTTATCATTTTACTGATTTCCGGTGGACAATTTCCCATGCCTGCCCCGGTATTTTCATCATTATAAAATACTTGTAAAAAAATGTCCAGTGTTTTTTTTGTGAATTTAACACAATTCGCTGAATTTTCAGTTAATTTCTCCTAACAGTTAAGTTTTACTAATAGTTTCGTTTTTCTAATTTTTAGTCTGTACAAACCCTTTATTTCCTATTATATAGGGAATATCTCCTTGCTGTGTTTATCCCACTTCATGTACCGGAAGCACTGCAAGTGTGCGGATATTCTGCTCATGGATCTCCCCGCATGCCCGAAGTCCCGCACGGATCACCTCATTAAGCTTCTGCCCGGACAGGTGGCAGATGGTATCATCATCCAGCTCCACTGTGCAGGCCCCTTTGGTACTGCAGGCTACCCGGTACATATTTTTGCGGCTGATGGCTCCGATGGACTCCAGCGTATTGATCATACGGTATACCGTTGCCACACCGATCTTCGGGTCCAGTGCGGAAGCCCTGTAATAAATTTCCTTACAGCAGGAGCACTCCCCTTCCAGAATGATATCAAGCAGGATCCTCCTCTGTCTGGTAATTCTTAAGCCCCGTTCTTTCAGCTTCTCTATAATAAGATCTTTCTGCATCTGTGTATGGCGGTAACATCCTGTTCTCTTTTCTTCTTTCTCAGCTTTTGCGTTCTGCATTCTGATCCCTCCTTTATTATTGAGAAAACTTTTCTTTTATCTAATAAGTTAGTATACTCCAACTGTGGTTAGCTGTAAATAACTTGTTTTGGATTTTTTTATAATATTGAGGATTTCGCCGGAATGCAGTATAATAATTCGTGAATCTATCCATATGAAACCGTCGTTTTGACAAAATGACGAAAAATCCCCTTTCGTTTTTTCGTCAGAATGACAAGAAACTGCCGGAAACTTTGTACGATTCAGCTCTAGCTCTTTTCCTCCATTTTCGATATACTGTTAACCAGCAAAGGAAATTACGTAAAAAACAATATATTAATTTTGGAGGGAAACAACAATGGCAAGTTTATCATTATCTCACATTAATAAAACTTATCCAAACGGCTTCCAGGCAGTTAAAGATTTCAACCTTGAAATCGAAGACAAAGAGTTTATCATCTTCGTAGGACCGTCTGGATGTGGAAAGTCCACAACACTTCGTATGATCGCAGGTCTTGAGGAGATCAGCGGTGGTACACTTAAGATCGGTGACAAAGTCATGAACGATGTTGAGCCTAAGGACCGTGATATCGCAATGGTATTCCAGAACTACGCTCTGTATCCTCATATGACTGTTTATGATAACATGGCATTCGGACTTAAACTTCGTAAAGTTCCGAAAGATCAGATCGATAAAGCAGTTCGTGAAGCAGCAAGAATCCTTGACCTTGACAAACTTCTTGATCGTAAACCGAAGGCTCTTTCCGGTGGTCAGAGACAGCGAGTCGCTATGGGACGTGCTATCGTTCGTAATCCTAAGGTATTCCTTATGGATGAGCCTCTTTCCAACCTGGATGCTAAACTTCGTGTACAGATGCGTATCGAGATTTCCAAGATCCATCAGAGACTTGGTGCTACAATCATCTATGTAACACATGACCAGACAGAGGCTATGACACTTGGTACCAGAATCGTCGTTATGAAAGACGGTGTTGTTCAGCAGGTTGATACACCACAGAACCTGTATCAGAAACCAGGCAACCTCTTCGTTGCAGGATTCATGGGATCTCCGCAGATGAACTTCCTTGATGCTGTTATCTCCGAAAAAGGCGGTAACATGATCGCTACAATCGGTAACGAGCATGAGGTTATTGTTCCTGCAGCTAAAGCTAAAGTTCTCAAAGACAAAGGCTATGTTGGAAAGAAAGTTGTTCTTGGTATCCGTCCTGAGGATATCCATGATTCTCAGATGTTCCTTGAGACATCCCCAAGCAAACCGATGAACTCCGTAGTTAAAGTTTACGAGCTTCTTGGTGCCGAAGTATTCCTGTACTTCGATGTTGACGGAACTCAGATCACAGCACGAGTTGATCCTCGTACAACAGCTAAGACCGGTGATCCGATCAGATTCGCATTCGATATGGAGAAAGCTCACTTCTTCGACAAAGAGACAGAGCTTACAATCACAAACTAATTCTTACCGAATTACAAAAAATGAATTTAACCCCGGGGATATATTTTCCCGGGGTTTCTTTTTTACTCTGCACAATTTTCACTTCATCTACAGAAAGGACTCAATTTTTATGAAAATACAGCAAACACTTCAAAAATGTCTGGATGACTGGAACCGGATCAGTGGACTGGATTTCTGTATTCTGAATGAAAGTAATCAAGTTTTCGCTTCCACCGGAGACAGAAAGCTTCCATCTGCCGAAAAACTCACCCAGTTCCGTGAAGATCCTGCTTTATGCATTTCCAACCGTTCCTGCAGCCTCTACAAATTAAACGGCACATCCGGCGATATGCTTCTGACTGTATGGGGTTCCACGGATTCTGCTTCTACCATCGGAGAACTTGCTGTCTGCCAGGTAGAAAGCCTTCTTACTGCCTATGCGGAAAAAACGGACAAAAATTCCTTCATGCAGAACCTTCTTCTGGAGCGCTACTCTCAGGTGGAAGCCTTCAACAAAGCTGCCCGTCTCCACATTGCACCTTCTGTCCGCCGTGCAGTATTTCTTGTGGAAACCAAACAGCATAAAGATGAAAATGCTCTGGCAACCATCCGGAATATCTTTTCCGCCCGGACCCGTGACTTTATCACTGCCCTGGATGATTCCGGCATTATTGTTGTCCGTGAGCTTCAGAGCACAGAGGGCTATGAAGAGCTTGACGGAATTGCCTGTATGCTTGTAGATATGCTGAATACAGAAGCCATGACTTCTGCCTGGGTCTCCTACAGCAATGCTGCCGACGATATTATGCAGCTTTCTGATGCCTACAAAGAAGCGCGTACTGCTCTGGAAGTCGGAAAAATCTTTTATGCAGACAAAAATGTCTTCGGCTACAACCGCCTTGGTATCGGCCGCCTGATCTATCAGCTTCCGACGCAGGTCTGTGACATGTTCGTAAATGAAATTTTCGGAGATGAGTCTCTGGATTCTATTGATGATGAAACACTGAATATTATCCGAACTTTCTTTGAAAACAACCTGAATCTTTCCGAGACATCCAGACAGCTTTATGTACACAGAAATACTCTGGTGTACCGTTTTGAAAAGCTTCAAAAACGATTCGGACTGGATATCCGTACCTTCGAAGATGCACTGGCTTTTAAACTTGCCATGATGGTAACGGATTACATTACCTACTCCCGGAATCATGGAAAATAAATATCTCAGAAAATATAGTACATAGCACAAAAAAATCCCGGAAATATCTGACGGATATTTCCGGGATTTTATTTTTTACAGAGATATTTTTATTTCAGCAGCATCAGATGTTCCGGTGGAAGATACAGATACTTGGGAAGTCCCATGTCCGGATCTTCCATGAAACTGTTCTTGGGATGCATCCACCACAAACCGGCTGCTGCCTCCTCATCTTTCTTACGGATCATATACTGATGTTCAAACGTTGTTTCAATATACTCATCCACCTGCACTTCCAGGCAGTTCTCTCCAGGCTTCTCTTCCGGCCGGATCCAGTGTCCACGAATTCCCACGTGCGTAATATCTTCTGCCACTTTTTCTGCTGTATGAAGTTTCATTTTCCAGTCTGTGGCATAAATTTCGTGTTCTCCCAGCCGCTGAACTGCTGAAAAATTCTTACATCCGGTAAGTTTTGCCGCTTTCAGCATTCTGGGATTCTCAAACAACCGCTTCGTTTCATCGGTCACGAGGATACGTCCTCCATCCACAACAGAAAGCTCTTTACAGAATTTATAGGCCTCATCTCTGCTGTGAGTTACAAGAATCATATCCCCCGGATAATCCTTAAGAAAATCCTGCATCTCTCTCTGCAGCACATCCTTCAGAAATCCATCCAGTGCGGAAAACGGTTCATCCAGAAGGATTGCTTCCGGCTCTCCGATCATCATTCTGGCCAGTGCCACTCTCTGCTGCTGCCCGCCGGAAAGCTGGGATGGAAGACGTTTTTCCAGTCCCTCCAGATGATAACGCCGGATCAAATCCGACACTTTTTCCTGGACGGAGGCCTTTTCCCCACGGTAACCGCATCGGATATTCTGCTCTACGGTCATGGTTGGAAACAATGCATAATTCTGGAAAAGATAGCCAATCCGCCGTTTCTGTGGTTTCAGATTGATTCCTGCTTCCGAATCAAAGACTGTTTTTCCGTTAATTACAATCTTACCCCGATCCGGAGTTTCAATTCCTGCTATACACCGCAGCGTCATGCTCTTTCCGCTGCCGGATGCTCCAAGAAGCCCGATGGCTGCCGAGCTGCCCTCAAATTGTACTTTCAGGGAAAAATCCCGGAAATTCTTTTCGATATTTACACTGACTGCCATCAGATCCACCTTCTTGTCTTCATTCCTCTTCCGGATACAATGTTAATCAGCGCTACAATCACAAAGGAAATCAGCACAATCACAACGACCCAGAAGCCTGCAGTTCCATAGTTTCCGGCTGCGGTCTCTGCAGCTATGGCTACCGAAACCGTTCTTGTTTTTCCAAGGATATTTCCGGCAAGCATGGAAGTTGCTCCATACTCACCGATGGCACGTGCAAAAGCCAGTACCGTTCCGGAAGCAATTCCCGGTCCTGCCGCAGGCATAACCACCTTCCAGAAGATCCGGTTATCGCTCATTCCCAAAGTCTGGCCCGCATAGATCAGATTCACATCTACCTGCTCAAAAGCACCACGTGCATTGCGGTACATCAGCGGAAACGCAATCACTGCAGCCGCGATCACACAACCTTTCCAGGTCTGTACGATCTTAATATCAAAATTATCCAGAAGAAAACTTCCCAGCGGTCTTTTCAGGCTGAAAATCAGCAGAAGAAAAAATCCGGCAACTGTAGGCGGAAGTACCAGAGGAAGGGTAAGGATACCATCCAGTACTGCTCTGGCTCCTGGTTTCAGTTTCATGATCTTACGGGCGCAGAATACCCCCAGAAAAAAGGCGATCACGGTAGCCACCAGACCTGTTTTTAAGGAAATCCACAGAGGACTCCAGTTTATTTCTTTCAAAAATTCTGTCATCGTTCATTCCTGCACCGACATTTACCGTATTTCAAAAAATTACTGCCGGTTTTCTGCATAATGATTATTTGGAGATACTGTCTTCAGAGTCTGTGCTGTCCTCAGCCTTATATGCTGTGAATCCATAGTACTCAAATACCTTGATTGCAGCGTCAGATTCTACATAATCCAGGAATGCCTCTGCTGCCTTGGTGTCATCCTCAGATGCTTCTTTATCCTCAATAAGTCCTACCGGATAAAGAACCGGAGTCTGAAGGCTGTCTGCCGGTGCCTCTGCAATAGTCTCTACTTTATCCGCAACAGATGCAGCATCTGTCGCATATACTACACCAACTTCATTACTTCCCTCACTGACTGCAGCAAGTACATCTGTTACGTTCTTGCACTCGTTGATCTCCATCTCGTTTACATCATCCATGATTCCAAGGTTGTTGAAAATCTCACGGGAGTACTGTCCAACCGGAACATCCTCACCTGCAAGCGCCATATTCTCGGCATCTGTGATGTTCTCAAATCCTGTTACCTTTGTCTCTCCGTCCTTTGGTTTGATCAGAACGACTTTATTCTCAAGAAGGTCAACAACAGTGTCCTCTTTTGTCAGTTTCTCCTCTGTGAGGGCATCCATCTGTTTATCTGCTGCTGAAAAGAAAAGATCGCAGCGTGCGCCTTCCTCAATCTGTGTCTGCAGTGTACCTGAGCTGTCTGCGCTGTAGTAGATTGTCACATTCGGATAAAGTTCATTGAAATCCTTCTGGATCTCTTCCATGGAATTGCTGAGGCTGGCTGCGATAAAAGCATAAACCTCACCTTTCAGATTCTCATCGCCTTTCACCTCTGTGTCTGCCGCAAAAACACCTCCGGTCATAAGGCCTGTTGTCAGAATTCCCGCTGTAAGAGCTGCTAAGATTTTTTTCTTCACCTTTTTGTCCCTCTCCTTTTTCTGTTTCGTTCAGTTTCATTCAGTTTTGAATGGTTTCGTCTAATTTTACCCAAATGAAAGTTTCTTGTCAAGCGTAAGGCCATTGCTGTTTTTTCATACACATGCTATCATGAAATACACAGAGCAGTTTTTACTGCAACATCAAGATCTTAAAAGATAAGGAGAATTTTTTTATGAAACTCAGTGCACGTAATCAGTTAAAAGGAAAAGTTATCAACATCAACAAAGGCGCCGTAAATTCCATTGTTTCCATTGATATTGGCGGGGGAAATATTATCACAGCAACCATCTCCTGTGCCGCTGTGGAGGAACTGGGACTGAAAGTTGGCTCTGATGCTTATGCGATAATCAAGGCTACCAGCGTTATGGTGGGAATCGATGAATAAATTTTACACAGCCCAGGAAGTCGCCGATAAACTGAAAATCAAAAAGACAACCGTATACGAACTGATCAAGAGAGGCGAACTTTCTTCCTCAAAAATCGGCAAACAGCTTCGTGTCAGCGAAGAACAGTTAGCACAGTATCTGGATGGAGCAGCGCAGATCAGTACTGCAGCGCAGACTCGTGACTATCAGCCGGAAAGCTCTCTTCTGAAAAGAGATTATCTTCTCCACTCCAGTGGGCTGATCATCAGCGGACAGTCTTCCCCTGCCCTGGATCTTCTCTTAAATCAGCTGCCTTCCACTCCCGGAAGCCTGCCGGTACTGCAGTCTCATATGAATACCTACAACGGACTGTATTCTCTCTATTTCGAAAAAGTCCACCTGGCCTGTGCTGCCGCTTCCCTGGAAGATATCGAGAGCCTTGTTCCAGGAGTTTCCCTGACAGCAATCCGGTTCTGCCAGTATCCGGTCGGTTTTTATGTAAAAAAAGAAAATCCCAGAAATATCCGGGATTTTTCAGATCTTACACGGGCAGACATTATTTTTGCAAACCGCGAAAAAGGAAGCAGCCGAAGAGTTCTTCTTGACCGGCAGCTGAAGGCTTCCAAAATTTCACCGGAAGCCATATCCGGCTACCGCAACGAACTGGTTTCCGACTATTCCACCGCCGCTGCCGTTGCCGGCGGACAGGCCGACACAGCACTTGGTGAGGGCTATGCCGCCAGAAGTTTTCCAGGGCTTACTTTTCTTCCTGTCCGTGAGGAAACGCTGTATCTTATCCTGCGTTCCGAGAACTTCTGCGCTCCCGGTTTTCAGGCAGTGGCGGATACCATTGCCTCTGAAAATTTCCGGCGCACCCTTTCTCTTCAGACCGGATATGATACCTCACATACAGGAGAAATTATCACCCTGTAATTACTTAATGGTTTGCGTTCATATATTCATATACTCTGGTTGATACCGCCCGGATTCCGGACTGCAGATGCTCTTCGGACGCACCGCTTGAAAATACGCATAATACATAATCCGTCTTCTTTCCGTAAATAATTGCAATATCATGCTGAACAGAACTTGTTTCTCCTGTTTTGTTGGCGCATACCACTCCGGATGGAAGACCTGCCGGAATTTTATAGCGTACAGTCTGATGGAGCAGAAGATTCAGCATTTCCTTGGAATACTGTTTGGACACACATTTGCCACGGTAAATCTGTTCCAGCAGCTTTCCGCAGTCTTTTGCGGATGCGGTATTTCGTCCTCCGTCACTTGCCCAGGAAGAGGATGACGGATGAAGGGAACTGTGGCAGCCTGTCCTCGTGTATCCGTTCTTTTTCAGATACTGGTTTACTACCGCGGTTCCTTTTACAAAACTTCCGCCTCCGTGCCGTCTTACCAGCTCATTGTAGCTTTCATTGTCACTGACTGTAATCATATCCCACAAAAGATTTCGAACGCTGGAACTGTACTGCATTTTTCCCTGTCTGATCTGATCGTAGGTAGATGCCATGACAAAAGCTTTGATGGTACTTGCCGGATACATTGCCTGATCATTTACATTCACAATATTTCCGGTTTTCAGGTCTTTTATGTAAATGGACCAGTTTCCTCCGTAAGCAGATGCAAAATGTTCCATCTCAGCCTTAAAAGCGCTTAATTTATACTCAGACTTTGTGCTCTTTCTTCCCTGCCAGTCTACATACTGGCCATCCGGCGTTTTCGTTGTCTTGGCAATGGTACCGTCAGATTTCAGATAATAACCGTTCTTCCAGCAATTGGTTGCCATCTTTCCATTTTTGTCGATATAGTATTTGCGACTTCTGTAGGTAATCCATCCGGCTTTCTGCGTCAATCGACCGTTTCCACTTCCAAAATAATAACTTCCGTTAAATTTCTTTCCGTTTACGGTTATATTCAGCTTATGAAAATGTGTTCCAAAGCACATTTTTCCCATGCCGTTGAAATAATAATAGCCTCTTTTCAGTGTCATACCGTAAAGTTTTCTCTGTTTCATATAACGGACATAAGTTTTTCCGTTTAATTTGCCACGATCGCCTGCATAATAATAGCCTCCGAAAACTTTTCCGTTTACTTTCTGGTCTGCAATTTTTACAAGGCCTTTTTCTCCTTTTGTAAAACGGCCATTGGGATCCGAAACATAATACCCCTGAAACGTAATTCCACGAACCGTCAGATTTTTAAAATAATAAACAACCCGTTTCTGTATCAGACGTCCGTTGCTGTCAAACATGTAAATGCCACGGTGCAGAAAATCTGTTTCCGGAATTGCCAGATACTGCAGTCCTGTAATCTTTTTGTTTTTTACATCCCGCAGGCACCAGTTTGCACCGGACTTTTTCAGGTACCTTCCACTATTATCCTGAAACATGATTTTCTCTGTGCCGGACTCCGCTTTTACCTCACGGCAGTTTCCTGCCAGACCAATGCAAAAAATTGCTGTCAGCATAAATAAACACGCAAGCACAGCAATTCCCGGTTTTTTGTTATTAACTTTTACTCTTTTCTCTTCCATTTCTCTTTTTTACTGCCTGCCGGAGTTCCCGGCAGGCCCTTCCACCTGTATGTACCTTTATGTAACTTTTACGGGATATTCGGATTTTGGTTACTCTTCTGACCAGTCTCCATTATCATCCCAGACAATGTCTCCATCACTGCCACTGTTACTGTCATCAATTACATCGTCTCCACTTCCACTGTTATCACTGTCATCTACATAACCGCCGTCATCATTGCCATCATAGTTTCCGCTATCGCTGTTATCGTAATCTCCGCCGTCTCCGTCATCGCTGTTATCACTGTTGTCGTTGCTGTCATAACTGTTGTCTGAACTTCCATCATCGCTGCTATCATAGCTGCCGTTATCAGAACTGTCGTAAGAGCTGTCATCTGTGGAAGAAGTATCGGTCACACTGGAAGTGTCTGTACTGTCTGTGGAATCTGTACTGTCAGATTCACTGTTATCGGTCTCCACATTTCCCTGTGTACTCTTTTCACTCTTGTCACTTAAACTCATGTAAGTCAGATATGCAGAACCGTCCTGAATCATCAGTTTGGCCTTCTCCATATCGCCCAGCTCTGCACTGTAAATCTCATATGCGTTTCCATCTCCGTCTACAACTTTCATATCATAGATTGCATCTGTGGCAGAATCCGGTGTGTAATACATCTGTACCTGCTCTGCATCTTTGATGGTAGATTCCGCAGGAATGAGATTTTTGCCCCATTCTGTTCCGCCGGCTGCACGGAGATAAATCTCACGGATTTCACCCTTGGTACTGTTGGTAAGATATACAAATTTTGCAGTGCTTGTTTTTACGCCAATCAGCTTCGGTGCCGGCGTGGAAGTCGGAAGCGGTGTGGACGTCGCAGGTGCTGCAGTCGGTGCCGCAGTCGGAACCGGTGTCGGGGTTACTTCCACTGTGTCTTTTGAGGAACTTCCACATCCGGCTGCACTCAGTGCTGCAGCTGCTGCCAGTGCAATCATAATTTTCTTATATTTCATAATAATTACCTCCAGAATTACTGTTTACACATATTTACGCAAGTAATGTTTTTCCGATAAAATATCCGAGAACCAGGATTCCGAGAATGATTCTGTACCATCCAAATACCTTGAAATCATGTTTCTTGATATATCCCATCAGGAATTTGATCGCCAGGATTGATACCACAAAAGATACCAGTACGCCTACGATCAGGATGATCAGCTCTGTGGAGCTGAAGGCAAAACCGAATTTCACAAGCTTCAGAAGGCTTGCGCCAAACATAACCGGAATTGCCAGGAAAAAGGTGAACTCAGCCGCAACCGTACGGGATGTTCCGGCAAGGATTCCTCCGATAATCGTAGATCCGGAACGGGAAGTTCCAGGAATTACGGAAAGCACCTGAAAACAGCCAATAATCAGAGCTGTTTTGAATGTAAGTTTATCCAGTCTGGTACAGGTTGGTCTGCGGCGTTTATTGTAATTCTCGATCACAATAAAAAGAACACCATAAACAATCAGTGTGATCGCAACCACAACATAATTATAGAATTTCTCTTCAATGATGTCATTAAACGGAAGTGCGATGATGATCGTCGGCAGACATGCCACCAGGATCTTGAACCACAGAATCCATTTCTCCTTATCACAGTATTTCTCCACAAATGTAAGGATTCCTCTGGATACTGCCGGCTGTTTACGAAGGGCCATCTGTGTTTTTTTGGGAATCTTCCTTATGTAAAAAGGCCACAACTTGTTCCAGTACAGAACAACAACTGCCATGATCGCACCAAGCTGGATCGCTACCAGAAAAAATTCCATAAATGCATCGGACACATTCAGCTTGATAAATTCATCTACCAGGATCATATGCCCGGTACTGCTGATCGGAAGCCACTCTGTGATTCCCTCCACAATGCCAAGAAGGATAACCTTCAGCAATTCTATAAAACTCATGTTAACTCCTTTCCAAAAGCACATTTCGCTTTGTGCCCAAAATAAGATAAGGACCGAACCGATATATAAACAGCGGCTCCGTCCTTATCAGTATATTACATATTTTTCAATTCGTAAACTTTGAATCTTTTATTTCGCAAAATTTACATATTTTTTACATTTAACAACGCTTAACGATTGTCAATTGTCGCAATATCTACCAGAGTCAGGTGGTTCAGGTCTGTATTCTCAAGACTTGTGACCAGAGCCTCTGCAGTATCAAGGCTTGTAAGCACATTGACACCTGTCTCGATGGCATTACGACGGATCACGAAACCATCTTTCTGATGCTCAACACCCTGTGGCGGTGTGTCGATAACAACATCGATCTTGTGACCAAGGATCAGGTCCATCAGGTTCGGAGACGGCTGCTCCAGCTTGTTGGTACGTGTTACCTTGATTCCGTTTTCAGTCAGTACGCTTGCAGTACCTCTTGTTGCAAAGATACGGTATCCCTGAGCCTCGAAACGTTTTGCGATCGGAATGATATCCTTCTTATCCTCATCTTTTACAGTGATGATCATCTGTTTGTGCTTCGGAAGACGGATTCCGGCTCCGATGAAGGCTTTGTAAAGAGCCTCGTTAAAGGTTTTTGCAATACCAAGGCACTCACCTGTGGATTTCATCTCAGGTCCGAGGCTGATATCTGCGCCCCTGATCTTCTCAAAGGAGAATACCGGCATCTTGATCGCAAAGTACTCTGCTTCCTTCTGAAGTCCCGGTGTATAACCCAGCTCTTTGATCTTGCGGCCAAGGATAACTCTTGTTGCAAGAGGAACGATCGGAATTCCGGTTACCTTGCTGATGTACGGTACTGTACGACTGGAACGCGGGTTAACCTCGATCACATATACATCCTCGCCTACAACGATGAACTGAATATTGATCATACCGATAACATGAAGTGCCTGTGCAAGACGACGTGTGTATTCGGCGATGGTATCTTTTGCTTTCTGGCTGATGGTCTGTGCCGGATATACAGAAATACTGTCTCCGGAGTGGATACCTGCACGCTCGATGTGCTCCATGATTCCAGGGATCAGGATGTCCTCACCGTCGCATACTGCATCGACCTCGATTTCTTTACCCATCAGGTACTTATCAACAAGGATCGGATGCTCCTGTGCGATCTGGTTGATGATTCCGATGTACTCTTCCACGTCCTCATCGCTGACAGCGATACGCATTCCCTGTCCTCCAAGTACATAGGACGGGCGGACAAGTACCGGATAACCCAGCTCATTGGCAGCTTTTTTCGCCTCTTCTGCTGTGAATACGGTATGTCCCTTCGGTCTCGGGATCTCACATTTCTCAAGGATGGCATCAAAGAGCTCTCTATCCTCTGCAGCATCTACGTTCTCAGCAGATGTTCCGAGGATCTTAACGCCCATCTTGATCAGTGCCTCTGTAAGCTTGATAGCTGTCTGTCCACCGAACTGAACAACAGCTCCGTCCGGTTTCTCGATATTTACAACATTCTCAACATCTTCCGGTGTCAGCGGCTCAAAATACAGCTTATCTGCAATATCGAAGTCTGTACTTACTGTCTCCGGATTATTGTTGATGATGATCGTCTCATATCCTTCTTTCGCAAATGCCCATGTACAGTGTACAGAGCAGAAGTCGAACTCGATACCCTGACCGATACGGATCGGGCCGGAACCAAGTACCAGGATCTTTTTCTTATCTTTTGTTTCTGCAGCTTCATTCTCTGTCTGCTCATCGCCGTATACAGAATAATAGTATGGTGTCTCTGCCGCAAACTCTGCTGCACAGGTATCAACCATCTTGTATGCCGCACGGATGCCGTACTCTTTACGCAGGTCTTTGATCTCAGCTTCTGTCTTTCCTGTCAGGTCTGCGATGATGTAGTCCGGGAACTCCAGACGTTTTGCTTCCAGAAGAAGGTCTTTGTCCAGCTTCTGAGTTTTCAGAGCCTGCTCCATCTCAACAAGGATAGCCAGCTTATCGATGAACCAGATGTCGATCTTTGTGATATCATGAAGCTTCTCCTGGGAAACATTTCGTCTCAGGGCTTCTGCGATCTTCCAGATACGGCGGTCATCCACAATGTTCAGCTCGTCCATCAGTTCTTCATCAGAAAGATGTGAGAAATCATAGGACATTAGACTGTCCACATGCTGCTCCAGGGAACGGATAGCCTTCATTAAAGCACCCTCAAAGTTATGGCAGATACTCATAACCTCACCGGTAGCCTTCATCTGTGTAGTCAGTGTACGTTTTGCTGTGATGAATTTGTCAAATGGCAGACGCGGGATCTTAACAACACAGTAATCCAGCATCGGCTCGAAGCTTGCGTATGTTTTGCCTGTGATGGCGTTCGGGATCTCATCCAGTGTGTAGCCCAGTGCGATCTTGGCTGCAACCTTGGCGATCGGATAACCGGTAGCCTTACTTGCAAGTGCGGAGGAACGGCTTACACGAGGGTTAACCTCGATAACGCAGTACTCAAAGCTCTCCGGATGAAGAGCGTACTGTACGTTACATCCACCTGTGATGCCAAGCTCTGTAATAATGTTAAGTGCAGATGTACGGAGCATCTGATACTCTTTGTCTCCTAAGGTCTGGGAAGGAGCAACTACGATGGAGTCACCGGTATGGACACCAACCGGGTCAATGTTCTCCATGTTGCAGACTGTGATGCAGTTTCCTGCGCTGTCTCGCATTACCTCGTACTCGATCTCTTTCCATCCGGCGATACATCTCTCTACAAGAACCTCGCCTACACGGGAAAGACGGAGACCATTCTCAAGGATCTCACGAAGCTCCGGCTCATTATGCGCGATACCGCCGCCGCTTCCGCCAAGTGTATATGCAGGACGGAGAACAACCGGATAACCGATAGTCTGAGTAAACGCAACACCGTCTTCTACAGTTGTTACGACCTTGGATGCTGCAACCGGCTCGCCGATCTTTTCCATTGTATCCTTAAATTCCTGACGGTCCTCAGCTTTACGGATGGTTGCTGCTGTGGTACCGATGAGGCGTACATTGTGCTCTTTCAGGAAGCCTTTCTCCTCAAGCTCCATGGCAAGGTTCAGTCCTGCCTGGCCGCCCAGTGTAGGAAGTACACTGTCCGGTTTCTCTTTGAGGATCAGCTGCTCTACGACCTCAACAGTCAGAGGCTCGATGTAAACTCTGTCTGCGATGTCTTTATCTGTCATGATGGTAGCAGGATTGGAGTTTAAAAGTACAACCTCCATGCCCTCTTCCTTCAGGGAGCGGCATGCCTGGGTTCCTGCATAGTCAAACTCTGCTGCCTGGCCGATTACGATCGGACCTGAGCCGATTACAAGTACTTTTTTTATGTCCTTATTCCTTGGCATTATTTCTCTCCTCCCATCATCTTCATGAATCTGTCAAACAGATAACTGGAATCCTGTGGTCCCGGGCATGCTTCCGGATGGAACTGTACCGTAAAGATGTTCTTTCCATTATATGCCATACCCTCGTTTGTTCCGTCGTTGACGTTTACAAATGCAGGATGTGCGATATTTTTCTCCTCAAGGCCCTCTGCGTCTACAACGTAGCCATGGTTCTGGGAAGAAATATATACTCTTCCTGTCTCAAGGTCTTTAACCGGATGATTTCCGCCTCTGTGACCGTATTTCATCTTATGGGTATCTCCGCCCGTTGCAAGAGCCATAAGCTGATGTCCAAGGCAGATGGCAAAGATCGGCACATCAGAGTCATAGAGTTTTTTGATTTCTTTAATAATAGAAGTACATTCCTTCGGATCTCCAGGGCCGTTGCTGAGCATGATGCCGTCCGGATTGTCTCCAAGGATCTCTTCTGCGGATGTCAGAGCCGGGTAAATAGTAACCTGGCATCCTCTCTCATTCAGTGAGCGTGCAATGTTTTTCTTGGCGCCCAGATCAAGAAGGGCAACCTTCGGTCCGTTCCCCTTAAGCACTTCCTTTTCGCGGCAGGAAACCTTCTCTACCACTTTTCCTGTTGTATATGCTTTTAATCTGGGGATGATTGTATCCAGGTCATAGTTCTCGTCAACTGTGATCATTCCGTTCATGGTTCCCTTCTCACGAAGGATCTTAGTCAGTGCTCTGGTATCAATTCCTGCGATTCCCGGAATGTCGTTTTTGCTCAGAAAATGCTGAATGGTGTCTACGCTTCTGAAGTTGCTGGGAACTCGTGATAATTCGCGTACAATAAATCCGTCAATCCACGGCTTCCTTGATTCCTGGTCATCATAACAGATTCCGTAGTTTCCGATCAGCGGATATGTCATACACACCGCCTGTCCTGCGTAAGAAGGATCTGTCATTACTTCCAGATAACCGGTCATGGAAGTGTTAAAGACAATTTCACTGATGACTTCCCTTGCAGAACCAATGCTGGTTCCTGTAAATACATGGCCATCTTCCAATATCAGAAATGCTTTCATACAATCTCCCTTTCTTTGTTCTCTTATTTTATCCTAAATCTTCAAGATTGTATCACAGGAATCGCCATTTTTCAACACCATATACAAAAAAAATGCATAAAACTAACTCAAAATATTTTTTTCAAATTTTTTTAATTTTTTTGAATTTTTCTATTGACATTATTCAATTCTTGGGTTATTATAAGTGAGCAGTCGACGAACGGAGCTAAATGAAGTGAAGTAAGCCGGTTGAAAAAATGCAGGAATGGCGGAATTGGCAGACGCGCAGGCTTCAGGTGCCTGTGGTCGCAAGATCGTGTGGGTTCAAGTCCCATTTCCTGCATTCTTTTTTATTTTATCCAAAATCAAAAAGGAGCTGTTGCTTCCGGATGAATATTTATCCAGAGGCAGCAGCTCTTTTTATTTTTCTCATTTTTCCTCAAAAAATCCGGAGAAAAAAGTAAAACCCGGGTTCTCTCCCACTTTCGCTATGATGTAGTCAGTTCAAAGAACAACACATTTACAAAAGGAGGATCCGATCATGAAGCCCTAAACTTTAGACACCAATTACCAATTAACTTCATTCATATGTAAAACAGGAGGAAAAAATATGACTATCAGATTTGATCATTACGATCCCAACGAATTTCTCAGCACTTTCATAGCATTTATTATTGTACTGGCCGGCATCTCCATTTTAGCATGGATAGTTTTCTACTTTATAAAAAATTCCGACAAAACCAAGCCTGTCATCACAAAACGTGTAAAAATCCTCGCAAAACTTCCAGGTGCACACATGGTTGGATGGTATCTCGTTGAATGTGAAGACGGAGAACGTTTAAAACTCAGAACCTTTGAAAATCATAAAGTACTTTTTTCTGTAAATGATATCGGAATTATCCGCTATCAGGGAAACACCATCCTCTCCTTCCAGAGAGAAATAACCAATCCAATCCGCTGAAAGGACACTTTCTATGATTCATGTACGATCTTTCCGCACTGCCGGGAAATGCCACGGATTTGATATCAGCCGGTGTCAGGATCAGATCAGAATACTTTCCGATGCCACACAGACAACCATTGTTTTATGCGACGGGGCTGGAAGCAGCCCCTATGGTGGCATTGCAGCCAGTGTAACTGCAAGTATTCTGGCCCGGAATCTTCATTCTAATTTTGAGCAATATCTCCATAACGCACTTCCCGATATCAAAATGCAGCTCACCCGGACAATAAATAACGAACTGAAAAAAATGGCAAAAGAAATGCAGATCGCTCCCAGACTGCTGGCAACAACCATACTCGCCATTTCCATGGACAAAAACGGCAAATTTATCGGTGTACATCTGGGAGATGGATGCATATTATGGAACATTAACAGTTCCGACCGCCTGCAGACCGTTTCTTCACCCCAAAGTGGAAATACCCCAAATTCAACCTATCTGACCATGAACTGCACTCTTTTTTATTATCTGCGTTTTTATCGCTGGACAAAACCTGGTGCCAGAAGGATCATTCTTTTATCCGATGGAATGAACAGCCTGAACGTTCCTCTCACTTCCGGTATCTTTTCTGTGCAGAATCAAGATCTCCTGAATCAGAAAATGATAAACACCAGAAATTTTGATGATATGAGCTATGTACTCTGTGAGTTAGATGCTCCCTGTTCCAGACAATAACGTCAGTGATACGGACATTTTGGCAAAATCATTCGGAAATATATGTGATATCCACAGTTTTCTCTTTTCTGGCTCCTAGGATCTGCTCCGCTTTTTCCCTCAGCTCTCCGTACCCGTAGAAAGGAATACCATAATATCTGTCGTCATCCCGTCCCAGCGCATATACCATCTCTTTCTCAAAATCCACATAGGCATAAGGAATATCCGCATACGGGTGCAGCTGAGAATTTTCATCCACAGAATAGATATTCAGTACTCTTTCCAGCCATCCGTCAAGGGAACTGATGCTTACCTGGCCCTCTTTTGTATACAGCGCCAGATATCTTCCTTTCGGATCTGTCAAAATATCTGTTTTCTGTGCAGAATCCGTATCCACCACCTGTGTCGCAATGTTTTTTCCGGAAGCAAGATCCCAGATTGTAACTTTTTTGTTGCAGTATACTACCAACTGTTCATCTCTTTTAAAAAATGCCACCAGCGGTTCCTCTGCCCCATTACGGGGAATTGTGAAAAACGGCTCTTTCTTCCCTCCGTCATACACATCAATGGATGTATCACCTACAACTGCAAAACGCTTCGTTGACGTTCCCTGAACTTGCGTCTCTTCCGTCGTTTCCTCCACAGTTTCTTCTGTCTGAATTTTCTTTTTTATATCCTGCGCCTCTGCCGGTTTCATGGATGCATCCTGCGCGATCTGAGAAATAACCAGAAACGGCGTCCCGTCCTTCATCTGAATGATCACTTTTTTATTCGAATCATATAAAAAACCGCCAACAGAACGGTCTTCCACTGAAAAAATCTTCTGATGATTATCCATCCAGAACCGTTCCACACTTCCGTCCGCAAGACCAAGCAGCACTGTACTTTCATCATACACTGCCATTTTTACGATTGGATATGAAAAATCTTCTTCGCATAATATATTGTATGTATTCCTGTCAATGATCATCAGATGTGTACCCAGGTTGACGAAGATCACATCTGCCTTTTTTTCACTGTCAAACTGGAAATCTTCATATACTGCCGCATCTGCATACAGCGAATCTTCATACTGTGTCCGCAGGTAATGGGTCGTATTTTCCCACACTTTTCCCTTTTCCAGCTGATATATTACCTCGCGGTATCTTTTTTTATCATCGATTCCACTGTTTCCAAAAGGCACGTTCTCACATTCTATGGTAAGAAATTCCGAATTACTGATAAAACGGATCGTAGAAACATGATTGGCTTCCAGTGTTGTCTGTTTTCCGGTATTCAGATCAACCGTCTGAATACCTCCGTCCCAGATATCTCCGGAAGCATAATCAAGCCAGCTGACTGCCAGCATATTTCCGTCCGGAGAAATTGCGATGGAAGTTATATGATCCATTGCGTCCACAGTCAGTCTGATCTTTTTCATGCTGCCATGGTTCAGATCATACCGATACACATAAACTCCATCCAGAGACTCGCAACCAAATACAAGCATCCCATCATGAAGTGCCCAGACCGGAGTTTCCAGCATGTTGTCGTCTTCTTTTAACGAAATCCTTTTTATACATTTCTGCTGTTCAATGTCCATGTAGTACGCTGTGTTCTGTGAAAACAACAATATTTTTCCTTCGGAAACAAATTTTCCATCTATAAATATAGAAGTTTCTTCTTCCAGTTTACACTTCCACTGCAAAGACCAATCTTCCATATTGTAAAAATACGCGATTCCGGATTCATCCAGACAGAAAAACACCTTTCCATCCGGACTGCTTTCACCGATATCCGTTGTATTATTTTCCAGTTCCACCTGTCTGTCCGGTCGGAAGCCTTCTACATTTCCTTCATGATGATAACTGTACAGGGCAGAATTCAATGCATAGATCTCTTCCGGAATCACTGGAGTATCCCCGTCTTCCTGTGCCTCCAGAGCAGCCTGCAGTGCTTCTTCCCGGTTTCCTTCCTTCAAAAGTTCCCCAGACAGAGCCACCTGATCCTCTGCCCTGTTTTCCAGGATCCGCCGGTTCTGTTCTTCAATCCTGCGGTTTCTGTCCATGGCAAACAGAAAAAAAGCATTTGCCATCAGCACAGCCAGGGAGCCAATGACTGTATATTTCTTTATGATATAATTTCTCTGTCTCTGTTTCAGAGAATCATATGTGGTTCCTAAGATGGGAGCAGCAATCTTTAACAGTACATTTTTCTTTACATTTCGTATCACCTGTTCTGGTGTTTCCCCTCTTGCATCGGCAGCAAGAACCTCTGCGGTCCTGTCACTGCCCAGCAGTTCCTTTGGAAAAACTTCTTCCGGTTCTCCATCTGTTACTACGGCAAGTATTCTGGATCGGTCATGAAATTCAAGAAATGTTTTTATTTCCAGATTAACCCAGGGGGAATCTTTAGTTTCAGAAGAGCAGATCACGATCAGCCATCCTGAATTTTTCAGCGCTTCCCGGATCTGAAGCCCAAAATCAGAACAGGATGACAGTTCCCCTTCGTCCATAAAAACCCGTCTGATCTTTTTTATTTTATTTTTACGCATCCACGGAATGTGGAAATGTTCCAGTTTCTGCTGAAGTATTTTTGCAGCCTGGCTGTCCGTTTCCCCATGACGATAGCAGATAAACGCATCATATACAACCTGGGAAAGATCGCTTTTATACGGCTGCAGCGCATGAATAAGATCCGATACATCTGCCAGCATTTCTTCACAGGAATGATATCGCTCCTCCGGCGTTTTCTTTAACGCTTTCGAAATGATCTGATGGACTTTATCCGCCATATGAGCCGGACAGTTCAGCTTTTTCAGTTTTCTTTTTGAAAGATACAGGCCGATATTCGCAGAGTCAAGTTCCCTCTGGGTGTATCTCTTTCCGGTCAGCATCAGAAGAAGCAGGTATCCCACACTGTACAGATCTGCCTCTGCTCCCAGCCTCAGAGTTCCATCATTGTGCCCGACAATCTCCGGCGACTCGAATCCCATTGTGGAAAATAATGCTCTGTCACGAATCACAGGACATAACCCGTCCTCGCAGACAGGTCTCGCCGCTCCAAAATCCACCAGAGAAACCAGATTATCTTCCGCCGAAAGGCTTCCTTTTATAAAAACATTTCCGTCCTGGATATCCAGATGGAGAAAACCTGCTTCATGGACTTCCTTTACCGCAAATAATACCTGTTTTATGATCTGAAATGCCTGGACAACCGAAAGTTTTTCTCCCCGGGAAAGATAAGATTTCAGTGCTTTTCCTTTGGATTCCAGTGATGTCATGACTGTAAGTGTATTATTTACCAGATGAAAGGTATGTCCCTCATCAAAAGAGAGCTCAACTTCCCAGGAAGCACTAATGACAGGAATCGTTCTAGCCGCGGTATTGTAAATTTTTCCTGTTATTTCCTGCTCCTGCATCTGCATTTTTCTGACAGAATTAAGATAACGGACTGCTGCCGGATTTTCTGTCGCAGATACGATCTCACCATCTTCCCTGCGCTCAAAAACAAAGGCAGATGACAGTGGAAAACACTCTTTTAACGCATAGTCAATTTCACTGACTGTAATTTTCCCATTAAAATGAGATATTTTTTTACACGGGTATACGATACTTCCGCCGCCTTCTCCGACAGGCGTTCCGGTAATTTTATACAGTTCACCCTGGGATAAACGGATCCATGTTCCCTCCCGCAGTACTTTTCGCATTATTTTTATCCCTTTCTTATTCACACTTCTTCCATATTCCGTATCCGGATTCCAGCCACATATCACTTAAATTCTCTGTTTTTCCATCCCATGACAGAGCCGGTGTTCCTATCTCTTCCGCCACAAGCGCATAAAGAACAAAACGGTCCAGAGGAAATGGCGGATAAAGAGGGTCAAAAGAAAACATCATCAGAAATCCGTTAATACAGCTGATATAACCTTCTATTTTTTCGTATTCATCCCAGCATTCAACCGCATCTTCCAGCTGCCCGAGAATGTTTTCCAGATTTTCAGAAAAATGTTTTTCTTCGTTTGCTTCTGCCATTTCATAAAGTTCATCCCGCAAATCTTCATTTTCATTTCTTGAATATCCGGAAATAAACAGATATGCGAGCAGCAATATATCTTTACGTTCAACAATGGCCGCATTGTCCGGTTTTTCCACAAAACGTCTGATGGCACCCAGACGGTTGCTTCTCTCATAAGCTTTACACACAAGATAAATCTCTTTATTAAATGGTATATTATCATGTTTCGTCTTCAGACTTCCATGAGATGGCAGGCCAATCTCCCCGGGTTCCGCAAACTGCCAGCCATGAGCACACATAAATGCCTTGGCCAGGCTTCCCATATCCGGATAACCATCTTCTGCGATCTCCACCTTAACCTGATTGTCTCCGGAATTTGAGACCTTTCCGACTGCGTCGCTTCTGCGGTCACCTTTGTGATATGCCCAGTAATCGTAAGTTGGATAGAGTTTTACAAGATAGCGTGTCAGTTCCATCAGGTCTTTTCTTCGCTGCAGGGAGTATCCGGAATAATAAACAGAAAGATTATCCGATATCACTTTTTTCGTTTTTTTATCTTTCTTCACGAGGTTTTTTCGTCTGGTAAACTCTGAATCTACGGAATACATGTATTCGATCAGCTTATCTTCCATATCTTCCCGTTCGGATTCCGGGACACTGATACCGGCCAGTTCCGGTATCTGGTTGCTGATCATTCTGGTCATCCCCATATTACCTACAGACTGTATTTTTCCGGCATCTTCTTCATCATACCGTGGCCTGTTCTGTTCATATTTTTTGAGTATGCTTTTTACTTTGGTCCAGTCTCCCCGGGGACGCAGCATTTTGCAGAACAGGCAGATACAGTCCAGCGGATTTCTTACGCTGAACGGTTCATGTCCACAGGCAAGGAGAAATTTTGTCGTAGTATAATCATCCATATTTAAAAGAAAAGACAGTTTTACCGCAAGTTCCCTTTTTCTGGGATATTTTTTGTCACTGAGCCACTGAAACCATTCGGTTGCCTTTACTACCTCGTCCTGTTCCTTTAACATATATTTTTCCAGCCTGGAGCTCAGAACTTTAAGAAATTTCTCCGGCCATGGGACATTGTTGTTTACGGTCAGATCTTCATAAGATTCCCCTGTTTCTTCGGAAACACCACCCAGAAGCTCCGGAAAAGAGACCTGTATCTGCCTTCTCATCAAAAATCCGGCCGTGCAGAGATTTCTGGCATCATTCAGGCTCCTGACAACAGCCATGGGGTCGTTCATCAGTTCTTCACTCATATCCGCCAGTTCTTTCGTCCACATATCCATTGCTTCTTCTGCCTGTCTTGTGAGACTGTTCTCGTATTGAAGGCCTGTATTTTCCATATGTTTTTATTTCCTTTCCCTGTAAAAAATACAGCAACAGGCTCCCTTTCTCTCAGGAGCCTGCCACATCTTCAAATATTTATTCTGTTTTCTCTTCGGATTCTGTTGCAGTTTCTTCTGCTTCTTCCACCACTTCCTGTGTATCTGTCTCTTCCGAAACCTCTGCTTCCGGAGCGGCTTCTTCAGTTTTCACAGTTTCTGTTACTTCCTCTGCTTCCGTAACTTCTGCCTCCGCTGCATCTTTCAGCTCTTCCTCTGCCTGCTCGATTACGTCTGTGGCTTTTTCTTCCAGCTCTGCAGTAGGACACGCGGCTCCACAGTAAGGGCAGAAACTTGCTTCCCGCATAACTGCCTTATGGCAGGCCGGGCAGAATTTTTCACCTTTGCTGGCTGCAATGGCATCCCGGAAGTGATCCGCCTCCAGCATATGCTGACTGATCTCTTCACAGATTGCTCCTACTTCACCATCCACTGCCTCCCCGTGCTCATAACGGGTATAGATCAGTTTTCCGATATCCATCATCAACTTCTCTGTCATACGCTCCTGTGCAGAAAGCTTATTCCGGATTTTCTGAATCTCATAAAGATTTTCTGCTCTGGAGCTGAGCCCCTTCGCCTTCCGTGTCAGTGTATTTCCAAGATCATCCCAAAAATTCGCCATATCTGTCACGCTCCTTTTCTTTTATAAAACACGTTTTCACCCTTCAATGAGCGGAGTTTCCTGACCACGCATCAGAATCTTCGGTCCGCCATTTCCCTGGATATAACCTTCTGTGATCACTACTTCACCGATATTGTCGTCCTTCGGGATCTCGTACATGATATCCAGCATATACTCTTCCAGGATCGCACGAAGCGCTCTGGCCCCTGTGTGACGCTCCAGCGCTTTACGTGCGATGGCATGAAGGGCTCCGTCCTCAAACTCAAGTTTTACCTCATCCAGAGCCAGAAGTTTCTGGTACTGCTTGAGAATAGCATTCTTCGGCTCCTTAAGAATCTTTACAAGCATGTCCTCTGTCAGTCCGTTCAGTGTAAAGATAATCGGAAGACGTCCGATAAACTCCGGGATCATTCCAAACGCACGGAGATCATCTACGGTAACCTTCTCCAGGACATGTGGATCATTGTCATATTTATCCTTCAGATCTGCATAAAATCCGATGGACGCCTGCTTATTCAGCCTCTCCTTGATGATGTTCTCAAGATCTGGGAACGCACCGCCACAGATAAATAGGATATTTCTTGTATTTACCGTTACCATCGGGACCATTGCGTTCTTGCTGGTGGCACCTACCGGCACCTCAACCTCACTTCCTTCCAGAAGTTTCAGAAGTCCCTGCTGAACAGCCTCACCGCTGACATCTCTCTGGTTGGTGTTCTTCTTCTTGGCAATCTTGTCGATCTCATCGATAAAGATAATTCCATGCTCTGCTTTCTCCACGTCATTATCTGCCGCTGCAAGAAGCTTGGATACTACGCTCTCGATGTCATCGCCGATATATCCTGCCTCTGTAAGAGATGTGGCATCTGCAATAGCAAGCGGCACCTCAAGAAGTTTGGCAAGCATCTTCACCAGATAAGTCTTACCACAGCCTGTCGGTCCGATCATCAGCATATTGGATTTCTCGATCTCAATATCATCCATGGTGTCTGTGGCAACTCTCTTATAATGATTATAGACACCTACAGACATTACTTTCTTGGCATATTCCTGTCCGATCACGTATTCGTCCAATGTTGCCTTGATTTTATGCGGTGCCGGAATATCTTTAAGATTGATCACCGGCTTCGGGGTTTCGGATTTCTTCTTGATTTTCTTCGCCTGATTTCCCGGATTCTGAAGACTGCTGAGGTCGATCATACTCACATTCGGCATGTTAAAAAGATCGGAATAATTTCCGTTACTCATCTGTGTATTCATAGTATCGAAACTCTTCTGCATGCAGTCTGCACAGATATGTATATTATTGGGAAGGTCAATCATCTTCCCTGCCTGACTCTCCGGTCTGCGGCATAAAAAGCAGAATTTTTCATATTTCTGCTCCTGATCATTGTCTTTATTATTATCAAACTCTGCCATAACGTTTCCTTTCTCGTTTTTATTATGCATATTATAGCACATAATCCTCAGGTATCAAATTAACTTTTTATAAAACCAGGGAGCTGCATTTTCCTGCAGCTCCCTGTATAAATTCTATTCGCTGTTTTCTTCTAGTTATCAGAAGATGGCTTGCTTCCCAGTGTAACTTCCACGGTCTGTTCCTTATATTCTCCGCTTTCTGCTCTGGCAATTACCACTTCAATGGTTTCTCCGGACTCGTAATACTGAAGCTTGCTTACCAGGTCATCCTTGCCACTTACTTTCTGTCCATCCAGCTTCACGATAATATCGCCTTTTTTTATTCCGGCATTGTCGGCCGCACCGCCTTCTGTTACCTGTGTAAGGAAAGCACCTGCCGGCATATTATACATCTGGATCGCTTCTGTTGTAAGATCAGCCGCCTTAATTCCCAGATAACCAACCTTGGAAGAATCCTCCACCTTATCACGTGTCTGGCGGTTCATCAGCTCCTCCAGAATTGGCTCTGCCTTGGAAATCGGAATCGCATATCCCATGCCTTCTACCTGGCTGTCCGCATATTTGGCAGCATTAATTCCAATTACTTCACCCTTCATATTAAGAAGTGCGCCGCCACTGTTTCCTGGATTGATTGCCGCATCTGTCTGAATGAGTCCGGATGTCTCTCCTTCTTCTGTACTGATGCTGCGGTTCAGGGCACTTACCCATCCGGAAGTTACAGACTGACCATATCCAAGTGCATTACCAATCGCAACTACCTGCTCTCCTACAACCAGATCATCGGAGCTTCCAAGCTGTGCAATCTTGATCTTACTCATAGTTGCTTCCGGAATGTCTGATTTCTCCACTGCGATCACTGCCAGGTCATTTTCTTCATCGGTACCTTTGATCTTGGCTGAAACCGCATTATCAACATCCACATCGTTTCCGGAACTGTCACCACTGGCCATTGCCTGTGTTTCTTCTTCCGCACCGACAACATCACCATCCGCGAAACATACGGTAAGTGTTGTTGCACCGGATACTACGTGATTGTTGGTTGCAATCAGAAGCTCACTGTCATTTTCACCTACAATGATTCCGGATCCGCTTCCCGCACTCTGATACTGACGTGTTCCATATCCGAAAAAGCTCGGGATCTCCTGAACACTGACGGAAGTAATTGCCACAATAGATGGCATCGTTGCCTGTGCAACGCCTGCTACCGTACCGCTTTCTGCCACAATATCCTGTACGCTGGAATCTGTGGAACTATTATCTGCACTGCTGTTGTCTGTTCCGTCAATGGTTTCTGTTTTTTCAATCTGTGTACTGCTGCCATCTTTTATGAATTTATCAGCTGCAATATTCACTCCCTGGAATACTGCACCCGCAACCAGTCCGAAAATCACAGCCAGAGCCACTGCTGTCGCTGCTTTTTTGCCAAAACCGTTATTCCCATTTCCACCGGATGTTCTGGGTTTTTGTGGTTTCTTGGGCGGTATGCTTCCTCCTGCATAATTTCCTGCCTGAGGCTGATGCACTTCATAATGTCCGTATTTCGGTTTTTCCTGAGCCATACCGCCATTCTGTGTGTTTCCGGCATTGCCCTCCTGCATCCGTCTGCCTGCTGAATATGGATGTGTCAGTGGTTTTTCCATTGTGAAATTCACTTCAGATGTTCTTCTGTCAGAATCTGTTTTCTCTTCCTGTACGGTCTCTATATGATCCATGCCACTGCCTGTTGCACTGCCAGTGTCTGTATTTCCATAAGTATTCAGAGCATTACCCTCTTTAGGAGCGTTGCCGCCTGTTTCCGGCAGGTTTTCACCCCATCTGTTTTCTTCACTCATGATTCTGGTGCTCCCTTCTTTATTTTTTCTTCTGCCATCGCTTTATAAGACACAGTTTAACAGGCAATTGTGTTCAAACTGTGATATATCTTTTAAAAAAGAGTGACCCTCTGATCCGGTTTGTTTATTTCTTTTTCTTCCAGTATTCCGGACTCATGGTGCAGGATAGAATCAGCTTTTCAGGAAGTTTTTTATATCGCTTTCCGAGAAAATATCCCGCATATTTGGAAGCGCTCTGAAAAAACAGTCCCGGTATCATCCAGATGTGTCCTGTTTTTGTCAGATATGCCATACTTTTTTTCACCAGCCGGATTCCCTCCCCTTCAGATGGAACTCCCTCAAATATCTCCGGATGCTCCGCCTGGGAAACACCAAGGTCAAAATTTCTGTGAAACTGCTGCGCGCAGCTGTAATTATGGGAATGGTAAACTCTTGCCTCTGCCACATAGGCAACTCCGTATCCTTTTTTTACCATCCATCCTGCATAAATCATATCTTCATTAAAAATCGCATGTTCCGGAAATCCACCGATTTCGTTATAAATTTTGTGATCATAGGCAGCACAGACATTGGAACAGAAATAGGTTTTAATTCCCCGTGTTGCCAGATCCTTCTCTGTTTTCAGGCAGGACTCTGACGGATAATTAAAAGAACGGGTATATTTTTCCAGGAAACCACAATCACTTTTTGGAAGCTGTCTGGCATAGGCAGCACCGACCTTCTCATTTTCCTGTATCGCTGTAACAAGACTGCCGATCAGTTTCCTGTCTGCCGGCAGGGCATCCTGTGTCATAAAAACCAGAATTTCTGCATCGGACAGCTCTGCGCCCCGTCTTCTTGTTGCCCCGTGATCAAACTCTTCCTTTGTAAGATGATGCACTTCCACAAGAGGATATTTTTCCTCCCATGTTTTTTTCCAGAATTTTTCTTCTGTATTCATAACAATAATTCTGTTAACCGGATATTTCTGAGCACTGAGACGTTCCAGAAGTTTCTCAAATTCCTCCCCCGGACGGTATGCCGGAATGATTACATCTGTTTTCACTGTATTCATAATTTTCTCCTGTCCAGAAAGGACCACCCGTTACTGGATGGTCCTTCTTCTAATTGATTATTTCTTTTTTATTCTCCGTCTGAAAGATCCTCACCGCCGCCGGAATCGCCACCGGAATCTTCTGCGGAATAATCACTTCCAGCATCATCTCCACCGCCGGAATAGTCTGTGTCGTCTCCACCGCCGGAATAGTCTGTGTCGTCCCCACCACCGGAGTAATCGGTATTATCACCGCCGCTGTAATCCGTATTGTCGCTATAATCACTGTCGTCACTGCTATAATCATAGGAATATGAAGTATCCGTATCCCCCTGCCATGTATAGGAATCATCCGTTGTGGCACTCGGAGCCTCCGTTGCTGCCGGAGATGTACTCTGTGCCTCACCGCCACCTGCTATTGTGGTAATCTGTGCACTCTTGTTCAGTACATCTTCTGTCGGTGTATAATTTGTATTTCCATACAGGAACTGGTGCATTTTGAGAACATTGGATTCCAAAGTTGTCGGTACAATAACACTGCCCTTAACCGTAGAAAATTTGTAATCCTGCGGGAATCCTGTGGTTTCATCGATTCCATATCCGATCATTGCCGGAATCATTTTCAGGATTTCTGTTTTGGAAACAGAAGTCTTAACCATCGGGAATACCTGATCCATAATATCAAAGATTGTGGAAAGTCCGGCTTTTTTTGCCTTATCTACAATCATCTGGATTACTCTTCTCTGTCTTTCTGTACGTCCCATATCCAGACTTGCGGTATAACGGATACGGCAGTAAGAAGTAGCCTGTACACCATTCAGATGGTAAGTTCCCACAATTGCTTCCTGATCTTCCGGTTTCGGATCCGGCAGTTCAACAGGGGTGTAACTCTTGCCTGTCTCTTCAGAAGTTTCCACACAGTAGTTATTCATATGCACAATCTCTGCATAGGACAGCGGGATATCCAGACCTCCAAGACAGTCTATTACCGTTACCAGAGCGTCGAAGTCAATTGACACATAATCTGTAATATTCAGATCCAGATTGGTATTCAGCATATTGACAGCCTGTGTCGGGCCGCCCAGCGCATAGGCTGCGTTTGCTTTGGAATAGGTATCATCTTTCACATTCAGAAGTGTATCTCGATAGACAGACACAAGCTTGACTGCTTTTGTGTCATTGTTGATACTCGCAATGATGATGGTATCACTGTTCTCTGTATTCAGCTTCTCATTTTTGCTTCTGTGATCCAGTCCGAACAGTGCATATGTGGTATATCCTGTCATCTGCGGTGCCTGATCATTGGTTACGATATCCTGCTCCTGAAGATCTGTCTCCTGAATATCAATCTTATCCAGTTTGGCTGAAATCTGTCCATAAACGTACAGACCGCCTATAAACAGGAGCAGTACGATAATTTCCAGGATAAACAGAACTTTTTTCCTTTTTTTCCGAGGTTTTGACATCTTTTCCTTTTCCCCTTTTTAGTATGCATTCTTGTTGATAAAGCCCTTGAATATGGTGAGGAACATGATCTTGATATCGAATCCTACAGACCAGTTTTCGATATAGTACAGATCACATTCGATCCTCTTCCTGATAGAAGTGTCACCACGGTAACCATTTACCTGTGCCCATCCGGTAAGGCCCGGACGCACCTGATGTTTTACCATATACCGTGGTATTTCCTCCCGAAACTTTTCTACAAAAAACGGCCGCTCCGGTCTTGGCCCCACAAGACTCATTTCCCCTTTCAGGATGTTAAAAAGCTGTGGAAGTTCATCAAGACTGGTATGACGCATGAACTTCCCGATACCGGTAACTCTTGGATCGTTTTTTACAGTCCATGCTTTTTTTTCTTCAGACTCCTTCTGAATTTCCATGGAACGGAATTTATACATTCGGAAAGTCTGATTATGCAGTCCGACACGTTCCTGTTTATAGATCAGCGGTCCTGGAGAGGTAAGCTTGATCAGAATGCACAGAATCAGCATCACCGGTGATGAAGCAATGATCGCAATCGAAGAACCGATAATATCCATCGTCCTTTTTATCAGTGCATTAAACGTGTTACTCAGCGGCACGTACCGGATATTGATCACCGGAAGCCCGAGAATATCTTCTGTATATGGTTTGGTCGGAATAATATTATTATAATCCGGAATAAATTTCGTGTGCACACCGGATTTCTCACAGAGTGCAACGATCTCTTCCAGACGATAATACTCACTTAAGCCCAGGGTAATGGCTATCTCATCCAGACGGCTGGATGGAAGGATGATCATAAGATTGGCGATTCTGCCGATTACCTTAACCCCTTTGTAGGTAGTGCCTGCCGGCACATTGTCATCCAGTATACCCCTGATCACGTATCCCCATTGCGGATTCTGCAGGATCCTGTCTACATATTCCTCGGCAGCGCGGCTGTATCCTACCAGCAGCACCTGCTTCTGATTCATTCCCTTTTTTCGCATGTCCCGGAGAATGTAGAATATGAACATACGCACACACCATTCCAGAACAATGTTGATCACACAGAAAGAAACCAGTGTAAGACGGGAATAATCCAACTCTTTAAAATTATAAAGTGCAAACATGATGATAAGGAGCCCTAACGCGTTTGCCTTCACAATTCCGGCAAGCACGAGACGACGCCCCTGCATTCGCATCGGTGTATAAAGATCAAAAGCCTGGTAAAGAAGCACGTAGCCCGGAATAATAAAAATCAGCATGAACATATATTCCTGGACAGTCTTGGACTGAACCGCAGAATGCTCAAAAATTCCCTGAAAACGGATCAGCCATGCCAGCGCATAGGAGGCCGCAATCACAAATACATCGATCAGCATATGGAGACGACTGAAATTTTTCTGGTTATCTTTAATCAATTTCCGCCACCTCATTTAAGTTCATTGCCTTTATCTTATAATAGATGAATCCCAAAAGCAACAAAATCTTCCCTCTGAAATATAAAATTTCTGTGAAAATATGGTGTTTTAACCGGCAAAACGCCTAAAAATGTTGATCCAGAGCTCAATCTGAAGCTGGATATAACGTGGAAAATTTCTCATGGAAAACTTCACTTTTTTTCCTTTTCGGCTGATCTGGAAACCATTTTTGATTCCCGCCAGATACTCCCGTCCAAAACCTTTTGACGCAAAGAACAGAATTTTTGCCCCAAATCCGACAATCAGAAGCGGAAGATTCAGTATGATCTGAAGGAACGGCATGTTCTTGTAAATAAGGTAAATATTATTTCTGGACGAATACCGGATCTTAAACTGATTGTATCTGGAACCGCTCGTTCCGCTTCCCACATGATAAACTTTCGCTTTTGGAGCATACCAGTTCTGGTACCCAAAAATCCGGGCGCGGTATCCGATATCCAGATCCTCCAGATAGGCAAAATGCTCTTCATCAAAATCCCCGATCCGGTCGATGATTTTTTTTCTGTAAATGGCAGCTCCCGCACAGGCGGAAAAAATCTTCTGCTCTTTATCGTAATGGTTAATGTCCTTGTCTTTTCCTCTGGCAAACGCCCATCCCAGCGCACAATAATAATTACCCGCATCATCCATCTTGTCATGGTCGTGAAGCTGGATCATTTTTGCCTGGCAGGAAAAAGCTTTTTTATGTCTTCTGAGAGCCGCTACCATTTCTTCCAGAAAATCCGGTTCTGCTTCCGTATCATTATTCAAAAGCAGAACATACGGTGAACGTGCCGCATGAATTCCCTCATTCACAGCTCTGCTGAATCCGTAGTTTTCCGGAAGCTGGATCATGTGAACCCACGGATATTCCGCGGAAACAAAAGCACAGCTGCCATCTGTGGAGCCATTGTCCACCAGTATAACTTCAAAATTGCGGATGGTCTGCCTCTCAAGGCTTGAGAGTACGCCATCCAGATATGCCATTCCGTTAAAATTCGGTATGACTACTGATACTTCCTGCATTGGTTCATCCCTTCTTCTTTCCCATTCCCGGAAGAGGCTTCAGGGAATAATTCCATTTTGACAGAGAAAGATTTTTGTTATAGTACGGATCTCCGTTTTTTAGGATCTCCATCCAGTGAGAACGGATATATTCGATTTCCGACTGGAAGCGGCGGACTTTTTCCTCACTGTCCTCTGCTCCTCTGGATTTGGACTCGTAATGGTAAAGTTTCACGTACGGATCATAAACAATCAGATGTCCATGACTTCTCACCTTCAGGCAGAGATCCACATCATTAAACGCCACCGCAAGTTCTTCTGTAAAGCCGCCGGCTTCCAGAAAAACATTTTTCTTCATCATCATGCAGGCCGCTGTCACACAGCTCATATCCTGCAGAAGGGATGCCTTATGCAGATATCCGGTACGTTCCGCCGGCATATTTACAAACATATGTCCCGCAATGCCGCCCATTCCGATGACACATCCCGCATGCTGGATAGTGTTGTCCGGATAAATTAATTTGGCACCGACGGCTCCCACCTCCGGCCGCTGGCAGACGCCAAGCATTTCCGAAAGCCAGTCCGGATTGATTACTTTTACATCATTATTCAGGAAAAAGAGATAATCTCCTTTCGCATGACGTACTCCAAAATTATTGATTGCGGAATAATTGAATTCCTTTTTCCAGCGAAGCAGACGGATTCTCGGGTCTTGGGAAAGTTTCCGGTAGTAACGGAATATCTCCTCGGAACTGCTGTTGTTCTCCACAATAATGATCTCATAATTCTTATAGGTAGTTTTTTCAAAAATAGATTCCACACAGGCCTGAAGGGTCTCTTTTTCTTCCCGGTTGGGGATGATAATAGACACCAGCGGTTCTCCCTGCACCGGATATTTCACACGGTAAAATCCGAAATCCGGGGTATGCTCCACAGTTCCCGGGGTTCCGGTACGTGCAAGGTTTCCCTCAATGGCACGCTTTCCTGCTTCGAAAGCATACATTTTACTTGCCGGATTATCTGCTGTGGATGATTTGTGGGTTCTCCAGTGATAAAGAATCTCCGGTACATGAATGACCTCACGTGCCTGTTCCACACAGCGGAAAATAAAATCATAGTCCTGCGCTCCGTCAAATTCTCTGCGGAAACCTCCGGCTTTCTGTACAACCGAACGTCTCACAACCAGAAAATGACAGATATAATTGTTGGATCTTAAGAGATCCAGGTTAAAATCCGGTTTCAGATGAGGCTGAAAATGCTCGGACAGATCTGTTGTGACCTTGTCTTCATCTGTATAGATCACATCTGCCTCCGGATGTTCCTCCAGTGCAATTGCAATCTCATACAGCGCATTTGGAGCAAGCAGATCATCATGATCCAGAAGTGCAATAAAATCCCCTTTCGCCATGGCAAAAGCTGCATTGGTATTCTCGGCAATGCCCAGATTTTCCTTCAGATCTTCATAGCGGATCCTCTTATCCATCTCTGCGTAGGATTTCAGCACGGTCTGCATATCCGGATCTTCCGGGCTTCCATTTGCGAGACAGAGTTCCCAGTTCTGATAAGTCTGGGCAAGCAGGGAATCCAGCATCTGTCTTAAGAACCGCTCCGGCGTCAGATATGCCGGCACTACAATACTGATCAGCGGACCGTTACGAAACTTCCTCTTTCGCTGCTTCTCCAGTTTCTCCTCCGTTGGCCTGTATGCCTCATACCAGGGTCCGTAGGGAACTTCTTCCGGCTCAAAACGCTCATGAAGCCTGATCCAGAATTCTTTCAGACCGTAATGTTTCAGATATCTCAGGCCTTTCTGTACTGTATAGGGAGAAAGCTTCTTCAAAAGCCTGTCCCATTGAATCTTTCCTGTGGAATCATCTTTACTCATATATTTTCTCCGTATTACTCAATTTGATAAACGTATTTTAACATTACCGCATTTTTTTTGCAAGGAAGAGAGAAAGTGTGTTATACTGAGCTTACGTATGTATTGCTTACATAAGAATTATTTTTTATACAGGAGTACCATATATTATGAAAAAATCAAGAATAACCGCGGCGCTTCTGGCCTTTGGAATCTCAGCTTCCATGGTGTTCCAGACTCCAGTTTTCGCCACAGAAGAAACCGCTGTTGCTGTATCATCCGGTATTACAACCAACTTCATCAGCGGATGGCCACAGGGGCCTGAGATCACTTCCGCATCTGCCGTAGTCATGGAAGATTCTTCCAATACCGTTCTCTACGCCAAAGATATGGATACCGCTCTCTCCCCTGCCGGTGCAGTTAAAATTATGACCTGCCTTCTGGCTCTGGAGAACAGCCAGTTAACCGATCAGGTTACCATGACAGAAACCGGTGTTTCCGGTGTCACAGATGGCGGCGCCCATATTTCTTCACAGCTTGGAGAAGTTTTTACCATGGAGCAGTGCCTCTATGCAATCATGCTGGCTTCTGCCAATGATATTGCCCTTCAGGTTGCGGAACAGATCGGCGGCTCTGTAGATGCTTTTGTCCAGAAAATGAATGACCGCGCCCAGGAACTTGGATGTACCAATACCGTATTTACCAATCCTACCGGTCTTCCGGACGATAATCAGCACACCACCGCCCATGACCTGGCCCTGATTATGAAGGCAGCTATCAGCAATGACAGTTTCCGCACAATTTCCGGTGCCACTTCCTATACGATACCGGCTACCAATGTTTCCGGCGGTGCCAGAAACCTTACCAGTTCCTTTTCCATGACAACTCCGACTTCCGCCACTTATTATCAGGGCTGTATCGGCGGACGTGAGAGTACTACCACAGCTTCCGGAAGCGTCCTTGTAACTGCTGCCGAGCGTAACAGCACTACTCTGATCTGTGTTGTTATGAACGGTGCAACCGGACAGACAGCCAATGAAGCCATCACTCTGATGGACTACGGCTTCGCCAACTTCCAGCTTCTGGATCTTGCAGAAGAAGATTTCCACATCCTGTCCGGAGGTACTGTAATGGTTCCGGCCGGTGCAACTTCCGATGACCTGACTACAGAAGATACGCCATCCGATGGACAGCTTCTCCGCACCTATTCCTTTGGCGGAGCTCAGGTTGGAACTGCCGTAGTGGAAGATACTTCCGAAGAAAGTACCACCACAGAGGTTCAGGAAAATGACGACAACATGGATGCAGCAAAAGCTTATTCCGAATCCCGCTCCCCCATTCCTTATTTTGTAATCGGTGGCGTTGGCGTTCTGCTTCTGCTCCTGCTTCTGTGGCGTATGATAAAGATTATCCGCGCCTGATCTCGCTTTACGTTGGATTTTGTTTTGCAGTCTTACAGAAATCCAACGGATATTCGAAATTCACATTCCGTAAAAAAATCCCTCCTATGTATCGATCATTTTCAGATACATAGAAGGGATCTTTTTTTACTCAATTTTCCTGTCAGAAACTTAGTGATAAAACGGAACCACCAGAAAAATATAGCACAGAAACGGTGAAGCCACCAGAAGTACACTCAAAACCCGGTAGATCCACATTCTGATCTTTTCTTTTTTTACAAAACGTTCCAGCAGACGTTTCCAGCCGACTGTCACAAAATACATAGCCGGATACAGAGCAGGGATAATATAACGTCCCTGTGCCTGGTTATCACTGTAATATACATAATACATAAATAGTCCCACAGGAATCAGGATCAGAAGGATCATCAACAGATGGAAGATTCCTTTTCTGTCCCATTTATCGGACACAGTTACTGTTTTTATCTTCAGTTTTTCACTGCCCGATGTTTTTCGTTCTTTTACAACGGTACGCTTCTTCGGATAAAACATTCCCAGCATGGACAAAATCCCAACTCCACCAAGTCCGAAGAACAGAAAATACACCTTGCTCACACCATAAGGCATATAAATCTGCATCAGTCCGAAAGTTCCGATAAAACTCACCAGAACTGTGAGAAGCCAGTTATGCTGCCAGCCCGGGTCCTGATAAAGAAGGATATCTTTCCATGTCCATTTCAGTTTCTCCGGTGTGGGATACCTGGACGGCCGGTAATCAATGGCTGCATATTTCTCCGCACATTCGGCGCAGGCTTTTCTTCCGATAAAATCTCCGTCATAAAGAATGGCATTTCGCACAAACCACCATCCACATAAGGCAATGGTTACGACTGCGATCACGATTCCCCTTCGAAATAGAAAGGCAATCCTCTGTTTCACCGGTTCTTCCCTGCACAGAAGGACTGTCAGGCAGAAAAACAGGAAGCTGCATAAGATCCAGCCGTAAGCATTATAGTAGGACAGTGCACAGACCGCCATTCCAACAGCCAGCAGGATCGAATTTTTGAGACTCCAGTCTCCTTCTTCCAGATAGCAGGACCAGGAATACAGAATGATTCCCATGGATAAAAGGGCCAGGGAATCTGTATTTACATAAGTTCCCAGGAACAGTGCCTGCGGCATAAAACCTGCCAGCGCCGCAAACAGCCATCTTCCCTCTTTCGGAAAAAGCTTTCCGGAAGCTTTCACAACGAAATACACAGATCCCGTCACAAAAAGCACATCTGCCATTCTCGCCGCATGGAGAAGTCCGTCGGCAGAGGCATGGAACAGTCCTGCGATCCCCATAAATACAGCAGATACCATATAGGAAAGAATGGGATAATAAGCATAGGAAATTCCCCAGGTAGCATCACGGATGGTTGGCTCATCTCCAAGAGGCAGTTTGCCCGGATGTTTATGAAGATACTGTGCCACCATGTAGCGCATTTTTTCATCAGGGCCCGCTCCCAGCGGCTGCATGAACGCCCATGCAGTCAGAAGCGCAAATGCCGCCAGGACAAGGACCAGCACCTGAAACCGTTCTTCTTTCCAGATTTTTTTCATTTCCAAGATCAGCTCCTCCTATATCCGCTTCAGAGAGAAATCCTGGCTCTCCAGTGTAAGGTTCGGGTTATAGTAAGGATCTCCGTCACGGAGGATTTCCGGCCAGTGTTTTTCGAAGGAAGCAATCTCACGGTTAAATCTTGCCACCTTCTCCGGTGTATCCTCAAGACCTCTGGATTTGGACTCATAGTGATAAAGCTCCGCGTAAGGATTGTATACAACCAGATATCCGGCTTTTCCAAGGCGGAGACAGAAATCAATGTCATTAAAGGCAACCTGGAATTCTTCGCTTAATCCATGAACCTTTTCAAAAGCCTCACGTTTTACCATCATGCAGGCTGCTGTTACTGCACTGTAGTCCTGGGCACAGATGATTCTGTGGCAGTATCCGGTAGCATCCCTCTTCTGCTGCACAAAGCAGTGTCCGGCAATGCCGCCGAAACCAATGACTACACCTGCATGCTGCACAGTATCATCCTCATAATAGAGACGTGCTCCCACAGCTCCCACATCTGGTCTCATACAGTATCCCAGCAGCTGTTCCAGACAGTCCGGACTGATGATCTCCGTGTCGTTGTTGAGAAGAAGCAGGTACTCACCTTTGGCATGGGCCGCACCGAAATTGTTGATAGCAGAATAGTTGAAAATACCATCCCAGTACACCACATGAGCCTTCGGATTGGAGGCTTCCAGCTCTTTATAATAAGCAAAAGTCTCCTCTTCCGTACTGTTATTTTCCACGATCACATACTCATAATTGCGGTAAGTCGCCTTTTCTTCAATGGAATCAATACATCTTTTCAGATCATCAATATGATCTTTATTAGGAATGATGATGGATATCAGCGGTTTTTCTTCCCATAGGAATTTCGTGCGGTAAAGACCAAGATATTCGCCCTTTTTGATCTCTACCGGAACGCCGATCCTGTCATAATGAGCCTTAATGGCACGTGCGCCTGCATCAAAAGCGTACATCTTGCTCTCCGGATTCTCGGCTGTGGAATCCTCATGGCATCTCCAGTGGTAAAGGATCCTGGGGATATGATGGATCTTCTCTCTTCCCGCAGCTTCCACACAGCGGAATACAAAATCGTAATCCTGTGCACCGTCGAATTCTTTTTTCAGCATTCCGATCTGATCCACGATCTCTTTTTTCACAACAAAAAGGTGACAGATGTAGTTTACTGTACACAGAAGGTCGATATTGAAGTCCGGTTTGAAATGAGGCTGGAAGAATTTATGACCATCCATGGACATCTTATCTTCGTCGGAATACAAAACCTCGATCTCCGGATTCTCATTCAGTGCTTTCACACACTGGAACAGGGCGTCCGGTGTCATCTCATCATCATGATCTGCAAATACGATAAAATCTCCGGTTGCCGCTTCCATAGCCGCATTGGTATTCTCTGCGATCTGAAGTGCCTGTTCATTACGGATCACACGGATTCTCTCATCGCTTTTTTCCAGTCCGGCGAGATAATCGGTAAGAGGGGAGTCTGCCCCACTTCCGTCGGAAAGACAAAGCTCCCAGTTTCCGTAAGTCTGAGCCTCAATAGAGTCCACCAGCTGCTGGAGATATTTCTCCGGAGTCTTATAAAGCGGGATCACAATGCTGAACTTTGGATTCCAGGAAAATTTTGTTTTTCTTTCTTCCGCAAGTTCAGCCTTATCCGGCAGGTGCTTCACGATCCATTTGGAATAATCCACAGGACGATTTTTCCGGTTCATCACTTTTCCGAAAACTTTTCCGGTGAGGGCTGCTGCCCCGTGAAGTTTCATGTAGCGGCTTCCTTTCCGGAAATATACGGCAGCTTTCTCCGCAAGGCGCTTCTGTGGCTGCAGATGTACCAGACGAAGTGTCCGCACATTGCCGGCCTCAAATACAATATAGAATTCCTTCACACTGTCATAATGGAATTCAAAGAAAAATCCGCTCTTCTCATCAATTTCTGTTTCCTGGTACTGGTTCTGCACGTCCACACGTTTCAGTCTGGTGATCTCGCAGGGGATCTCCTTCCGGCTGCGATCTTCCAGGCGGATGGTCAAGGGGCGGTTAAAAGCTGCCCATCCACGGACACGGCAGATTTTTTCCCCGGATTCCACCTCAATACTTTCGATAAAGTACTGCGGTTTTCCCTGCTTTTTGTAAAGCTGCGCTGCAGAAACAGAAAACCACTGGATGCGTTTTCCGCCTTTTACTGCATAAACAACAAGCTTCTTTTTGCCTTCCAGATCCGGCAGACAGATCTCCATCTGTACACGCTCTCCGTTTACCAGATCCAGATCTTTAAAGCGCTCCAGGGCGCTGACACGCTCCTGGGCACTGATGGCTGCCGGAAGTTTTTCCCCGTCAAGAACGGCTTCCGGCTTATGGTCTTTCGGCCAGGTTCCCTGAAGGTGATACAGGGAACTGTCCTTCAGGTCAAACCTGTCTTTTTCTACTTCGTATAGCTCTCGCTGCATAACAATTCCTCCATTGCGTCCTTTCCGGTATTCTCTGTCAGGTAATGTTCCATGACTTTCTCATGTGCCGCCTCTCCCATGGCTTTTCTGGCCTTCTCATCCGTTACCAGAGATTCCAGGGCACTGACCCATTCTTCTTTCGTGGCGCACATCCAGCCGTCTTTTCCGTTTTCGATCACATATTCCATCTCACGGTTGCGGCTCATGACACTTGGAACTTTTACAAGTGCTGCCTCCGTCCACTTGTTTTCGGACTTGCAACAGTGGAACAGGCTGTTCTCCAGCGGCATCAAATTGATGTCCAGCCCTGCGATCACGCCAGGCAGCTGTCTCCAGTCCATAAACGGAAGTTTCTCAATACGGTTCTGTACCGGCTCCATTCCGGATTCATCCAGCACGCCCACCAGTTTCAGATAAACCTCCGGGTGGCGCTGCATCACTTCCAGAAGTGCGGCTTCCACCTGGGCAAAATCCTGGTCATGGGTCTTGGAACCGCTTAAATATCCTATATAGATCCGGTCTTTATCTTTGTCTGTCTGCTCCACTGCTTCGTGGGACAGAACCTCCATCTCCATGCTCATGCAGTTACGGTTGATGACCACCGGTTTTCCCGGAAATTCTTCCCGGATCTCACCAGCCAGGGTTTCCGTGGATGTGAAATATCCGTCGCAGAATTCCATACATCCGTGGATACGGTCTGTGGTTGTGCGGAAATCGCTGTACTCGCTTCCCTTCAGGAAATGCAGCCCGGAGATTTTTTCGTAATCAAATACCAGGTCATCCACATCATAGTAAACAGGGATTCCGGCTGCTTTCGCCCGGTTGACCAGCATCTCCGCTTCCATAAGTTTGCTACAGCGGTACATCACAACTGCCGTATATTCCTCGATGTTCTCCTGCTCTGTCTGATCCATCTGGATAAATTTCGATGCATATCCGTTAAGGATCAGCTGTTCCCGGAAATGTTCCACACGATATCTGGATGCAAAGGAGATTTCCTCCCCGACGAAAAGAATCTTGCGGTTTTCCACAGGAAATTCATTTTCGCCGAGAGTTTTCCACAGGGAAATCATCTCTTCCACAATATTTTCCGGCTGCTCATTCTTAAGGACAAGGCCTTTCTCATAACGTTTCACACGTTCCACAGGTGCACCTACCGGAAGTACGGCTACCGGGAAGCCCATGGAGATGATCTCGGAAGTTGTGTAGGAGAAAGTCTCCGGCCATACGGACGGGATCAGGAACATGTCAATATCCTGCTCCAGGGTAAGTCTCGGGATCTCTTCTCTTGTATATCTTCCAGTCTGGGAAAATACCGGGCTTTCGATCTCTTCGTCGGAAGTACCGATCAGTCTCAGACGGATGTTCAGATCATTCTCTTCGATATATTTTACAAGCGCCTTCACAACTTCCAGGCCTTTTTTATAGCAGAGCACACCGATGAGGCCAATGTTAAAGGTCTCTGTGGTCTTTCTGGTTTTCTTCACTGCCGGAAGATAATGTGGTGCATGCGGAATCACATGGAGATTGTATACATCCGGATAAGCACGCTTGAACAGCTTCGCCGTATCATCGGAAAACGCACGGATCTCGTCACAGTTCAGTAAGAATTCACGGAATTTTGTACGCCAGAGAGTTCCACTTCCGTACTCTGTGCAGGCATTGCTGCGGTTGTCCGGAACGCATTTGTCGCAGACCTCACAGGATGGCACGCCGCAGTATTTTCCCCTGGCATCGATCAGGTTCACTGCCGGACAAAGGGCGAAAAAGTCATGAAGAAGCATGAGGATCTTCGCCCCCTGCTCTCTCTTAAGACGCAGGATACGCTCCAGGGTTTCGTAGAGATTCTGGTAAGTTACAAGCTCGTTGATCCAGATCTCGTCCACACGCATCAGCTCGTCAAGTGCAGTTTCCAGATCATTGGCAAAAAATTCCATCTCGTACTGCTTATACTGATAAGTAAAGTAAAAACGATTGCTTACGATATTATAGCGGATGGTCACAAAACGGTATCCTTCCCGCAGTGCCAGACGCCTTTTCTCCACAAGATAAGCCGTAGCTCCGCCGCCCAGATCATGGTCAAAGGCCACAATGGTAGGCACATCCAGCTTCTTATTGAGAAGTTTCATCTCCACATAAAGTCTTACCGGACGGAGCGGATCTCTTCTGCAGTAGTCTGCGGTATCCTTGTTGTAATCCGGATGTTTGCGGAGCAGTGCGTCGCTGTGCTCTTTCAGAAGGCGTTGTTTCTCCTCGGACGGGAAGCTTCCACCGTGTTTGTGATATACGAACAGGTTATCCACATGTACGTTCTCATAACCTGCAGCTATGGCACGCTGGCACCAGTCGTTTTCCTCTCCGTAGCCTTTTCCGAAGTTCTCCTCATCCAGAAGTCCGACTTCTCTGATGGCTTTCAGGTTCATACCCATGCAGAATCCCACACCTGTAGGCATGGATGGATACTGCGGGCGGATCATGCGGAATTCATCATCGATCTCCCACAGCGGCATTCCCTCAAACAGTTTGTTATCCCGGCAGAAATCCGGGAAACTGCAGATGGTTCCGCAGGTGGTAAACGGTGTGGTGGTGGCGATCTTTTCCTTTGCGAAGATCGGAAGCATCAGGCGCTCCAACCATTCTTCCGGAACCTCCACATCTGTATTTACAAGGGCAACGTGATTTTCCGCCATCTTTAACGCACGGTTTACAGACGGAAGGAAGCCCATATTGGTCTCATTGTTAAGAAGTACCACATTGTCATGCTCTGCGGCATATTTTTCCAGATATTTTCCTACTTCCAAGTCCGGGCTCTTGTCATTTACAATGATCAGGCGATACGGAACCTTTGTCTTCTCAATTCCGGAAAACAGGGCGTCAAAATACTCCAGACCATTATAAACCGGCACGATCACATCCACCTTCTGCTGATAAACAGCCTGTGGATAATCTTTTCTCACACTGCGGACATAACGCTGTTTGAAGTGGCGGAGATTTCCGATACTCTTCGGATCTTCAATGGCATATACCAGAAGTTCCTTCTGATCTCTGGTTCCGGGAATCTTTCCAATGAGGAATCTTCCGGTATCTGCTGCTGTTCCGTATTCCAGAAAAACAGAAATCTCTGCCGGCGCAAGAACCGTTGCCAGGAAAGAAAATCCCGCACTTTCCGCCTCCGGCTTTCCAATGGCATTGGCTACATCCGTACGGTAGATCGTAGTACAGGAAGCTTCCTGAAGCTTCTGTGTTCCCTGATAAAATACGATCCTTGGCTGTCCCATGGAAGCAAATGTAGGATCAAATGCCCAGCCAATGGCATTTAAAGTACCATTTTCATAATGGAAAAAATCAACACTTCCCATACAGGTAGGAGTTGCCTCCACTCCCATCACAGTTGCTGGCTCTGTATGATAATGGAGAACTTTTTTGACCAGCCTTTTCACCTGAGCTTTTTTGCCAGGATGACGCAGTGCCTCTTCCTGCATACGGGCTGCCTCTTCCGCCGCCTGTTTTGCTGCACGTTCGGCCTCTTTTTTAACTCTTTCCTGTTCCCTGCGTACTTCCCGTTCTTTTTCAAATGCCAGAAGCTTTTCCACATCCGGAAGCTCCAGACAGTCAAGTTTTCCCTCAATTACGATCTTATCTACATTTTCCGGGTGTGTAACGTGAATAAGATAAAAACCATCGGTTGTAAAAAATGCGGTTATACTGTTGTCCACCTTCATATGAACACCCTGCGGCACAAGTTCTGCACTGCATCCGCAGTCCAGGCGCTCTACTTTTACTTTCAGGAAATGACCGTTTGCCGGATTCCATCGGAGATTCTTTATCCCCTCAATTTCGGAAAGATCAAAATCCACCCGAAAACGGTTTCCTGTAAGTTTTCCCTCTGCATAAAGCGTATGTTCTTCACAGAAGCCCTCACCAAGATCATAGTAAATCTTACTGTGCATCTGGTGTTTTTCTCTTTCTCTGTTCACCAGCTCTGTTACGGAAACCGGTACTTTTTTCTGTTCAAACGGAAGCAGGGATCCACATCCAACATACTCATAAACAAAATGCATGGTCCATTTCATGAAGATCTCATAATCTGTGTAACCGATTTCAAATTCTGCCATCATATCATCTTCATGTATCAGCTGTGGCAGCTCCGGAATATGAGTATACAGTTCATGGATCAGACGCCACATAATGAAATTCACCGGTACAGGAAAATCAAACATCCATTCATAATCAATGATCTGATTTTGGCTTTCACCCATGAAAATATTACTGCAGATCAGATCCACATTGGCAGGGCAGACACATTCATAATCTGTTCTTCCGGGATATTTTCCAAATACCTCACAGAACTCTTTCGTTCTGTAATCCATGATCCTGCGGGACTGGAAAAAATCCCGATGGAAATTCTTAAGAAGTCCTTTGAGCTCCCCGGTTTTTCCTTCATGAGCAAGTTCAGCGATTTCCTGATGAAGAGTTTTTCCGGTAAGAAGCGGATAGCTGACTTTTCCGTTTTCTGCCTTGCATGGAAGATTTTTATATTTATCAGAGCCTGTTTTTTCCGCTCCAAGCTTTTCCAGGGTCTTCAGGAACCACTCTGCCTCAGGCACCATGGCCTCTTTTTCTGCACGGACCTCTCCGTTCTCACGAACGATCTTTGTCAGAAGCCGAAACTTTTCCTTTCGTTCCTGATTCAGTTTTACATAGAGAATTTCTTCCTTCTCCTGTCTTTCTGTTCTTCCGGCCTCCACAAGGAAAGAATTCACAAAACTGCTCAGGATCTTCTCTTTTTCAAAAGCTTTTACCCCTGCATGTTCTGAGAAAAGATCCGCTGTCTTATCTGTGTACACCGGATAGTTTCTTCCATAGGAATTGGTATAAAGGCTCTCATCTGTAAAAATTTCTGTAGGAAATTTGTAATCCGGGTACGGGTAATAAAAGTGCAGAAAAGGAAAGCCGCTGTTTTCCAGCAGCTCTCCCAGTTCATTCTTGGAAAAGGTGCGCACAGACTGATTTCCCGGATATCCGTTGATTCCGAAAAAGTGAAGATCTGTGTGATCCTCCGGTGCTCCGGCAAAGTACTTCAGTCCCAGTCGGTTCTCGATGGCGATCAGAAGTCTTCCCTCCGGTTTCAGGTATGCACCCATACGCTGAAGAAATGTCTCGTAAGGAGTTTTTCCTTCCGTAAAACTCATGGCATACTCCAGAACACCGTTTACTACCACATAGTCGAATTTCTCCGGAAAAGTCATGTCGTTGAGATTTCCAACCATGATCGTGAGATTTTCTTTATCATTGTTTCTTGCATAATTTATGTCTGCACGACGCTTGGAAAGCTCCACTGAAGTCACATGCCCGGCCTTGCGGCAAAGCATTCCGGTAATAGCTCCGCATCCGGCTCCGATCTCAAGAACGGAATCCGTCTCTTTCAGAGGGTACCAGCTTAAAATATTCTCCCGCAGTCCGGAAAAATGATAGACAATGGGAAAACTCACTTCATCCTCCGGCAGGTCCTCAAACGATTTCCCTTCCTGTGCCATTTTCAGAAGTGTTTCCTCGATATCCCCATCGGAATAATGATCCTTCGCCGTATAATAATCTAAATTCAACTCCGCCATAGTAGTTCCTCCACTTATTTCACAGATACTTTGGAAAACATGTCAAAATATCCCACTGCTTTTTTATCTGTGATCACCGTCAGATTGCACACATCATAAAGCCGGTGAAATACGGTAAAATCGCCGTCTTTATATCCTGTGCAGCCCAGACAAAGCATATATTCTCCTGCCTCCAGCGGCATTATCTGTTTAAAAGTAATCTCCCGCACATCACCGGCTTTCTGCGGTTTCACAGGAGTGTGTTCATACATGGTGTTTGTTCCTGTGATTTCCGTACCTTTCAGATCTTTCAGTGTGAATGCAAAAATCGGGTCATTGACATCTGCCTGAAAGCGTACCTTCATCTGAACAGAAAATTCTTTACCTTTTTCGATCACATTTGTAATCATTCCGGTATCATCCCGGATCGCAAAATCCACGATCTCTCCAAGCTTACTGCCATACTCAAGAACCTTCGGATTCAGATTCAGGCTGTCTTTCATAGCCCTGCCGCCTCCGGCATGCTCTTTTTTCGACACATTTTCTCCAGCTGTGCCATCTGTCAGCTGACCATCCTGCCCTGCTTCTGCATTCTCTGCACCTTCCTCCAGATCTGCATCATCATACTGATTCACCAGCACACGACGGTAGAGATTGACCATCTCCTTGGCGCCACCTTCCGCAAGCTTTTCTCCTTTGTTGAGAAGAACAACCCGATCGCAGTATTTTCCGATACTGCTCAGGTCGTGGCTTACGAACAAAATGGTCTTACCCATTTCCTTGAACTCCTCGAATTTCCGGTAACATTTTGCCTGGAAAAATACATCACCTACGGAAAGCGCCTCATCAACGATCAGGATCTCCGGATCGATATTGATGGCCACCGCAAAAGCCAGACGCACGAACATACCACTGGAGTATGTTTTTACCGGCTGATGGATAAACTCTCCAATATCTGCAAAATCCAGGATAGACTGCAGCTTGGCATCAATCTCCTCTCTGGAAAAACCGATCATACTTCCGTTGAGATATACATTCTCAAGTCCGGAATATTCTCCGTTAAATCCTGCTCCAAGCTCCAGAAGAGCGGAAATCCTTCCATTTACGGAAACTTCTCCACCTGTAGGAGAAAGTACGCCTGTGATGATCTTCAGGATCGTAGATTTACCAGATCCATTGGTTCCGATGATTCCTACTGTTTCCCCTTTATGCACCTGAAAAGATACGTGGTTCAGAGCATAGTGCTCTTTATATTTCTTTTTTCTGGATAATCCCAGAGACTCTTTAAGACGGTCCATGGGATTATCGTAAAGTTTATACATTTTACTGACATCATTTACTGAAATCGCAATATCTTCTGCCATTTTTAACCTCACTTTTGTGTAAATCGTTCACTCTCACAATCTGTCGCCGTTTTGCTGTTTTTCTGCGTACTGAGCAAGTTTCCGCAGGAGACTTCCCTGATTCGATCAAAGAACGTCTGCAAAATGCGGTTTCAGACGTTTGAATATTACAGATCCCAGTCCGAAAAGCAGGATCGTAACCACCCAGAAATAGATCGTCCATGAAGCATGGTTCCAGATTCCGACATGACCAAGCATGGAATCACGATAACCCGTAACTACATAGTACATCGGATTCAGCTTGAACAGCTTGATCAGCCATGGATGTGAAGACAGCATATTGATATCCCACATGATCGGTGTAAGCCATACGCCAACCTGGAGAAAAATGCTGATGATCTGGGTCAGGTCACGGAAAAAAATGACGATTGCACTTGTGGCATACACAAGCCCCAGTACCAAAAGGAAGGTACAGATGGAATAATAAATGATCTGCAGTGTATATAAACTTGGTGTATATCCATAACATGCGCACAAAATAAGTGCGAACACTACAAAAAACACATGCACAAAAAGTGCGGAAATGATCTTCACGATGGGAAGAATACTGATCTTAAATACAACCTTTTTTACAAGGTAATTATACTCAATCAGTGCATTGGTTCCACCGTTTAACGCATCCTGGAAGAAAAACCACGGCACGATACCGGATACCAGATAGAGTACAAAAGGATAATCCGATACAGTTCCGGCTTTCAGTCCCACGGAAAATACAAACCAGTAGACCAGGATCGTCACGATAGGCTGGATGAATGCCCAGACAATGCCAAGATAGGATCCTGCATATTTTGTTTTGAAATCATTTTTTGCAAGGCTTAAAACCAGCTTTCGATTCTGGTACAGCTCTGCCGGCAAAGCTAATATTTTCTTCATTCTGTAATTCCTTATCGATTCTTATATTCCTGGAAGCTTCCCCACTTCTGATCCTTGTCGGAGAAAATAAGCTCCATGCCTTCCGGGATCGGCCACTCTACATTGATGTCCTTGTCATTCCAGATCAGTCCGCCCTCATCGTTTGGATGATAGAAATCAGAGCATTTGTAGGTGAACTCCGCATTCTCAGAAAGTACCAGGAATCCATGAGCAAATCCCTTCGGGATAAAGAACTGTTTCTTGTTCTCAGCAGAAAGAACAACGCCGTACCATTTTCCGAAAGTCTTGGAACCCTCACGAAGGTCAACTGCAACGTCAAACACTTCTCCGTTTACCACACGTACCAGTTTGTCCTGCGGATAGTTGATCTGGAAATGAAGTCCGCGGAGAACACCGTAACGGGAGCTGGACTGGTTATCCTGAACAAACTCCACATCAATTCCGGCTTCCTTGAAATCGTTGTAATTGTAAGTTTCCATGAAATATCCTCTGGAATCCCCAAAAACAGTTGGCTCGATCACTTTCAGTCCTTCAATATCTCCGCACTGTGTTACTTTTATTTTTCCCATTTTTCTTTCTCCTTTTCTATTTATGTTTGTTTTTGTGTTTCTTTTTATGTTTCTTTTCTTTCACTCCGAGAGCCGCAAGAAGGGCTATCAGAATCAGAATCATAGCACCCATAATCATAAGAAGGATTTTACGCATGGCAGGCACGCTTTTTTTTTCCGTCGTATTCTCTGCTTCCGTCTGTCCGCTTTCATCCTCTGTCGAAATATCTGTTCCGGTACTGTCGGCTTCTGTACTGTCTTCTGCCTCAGTAGTCGGCTCCGGTGTTGGTGACGGTGTCGCCTGCGCCACACTGGCACTTCCAATCAGATAATCTCCAAAATAATAACTGGTTTCTGTTTTTCCGTCAATATTCTCCGCCTTCGTGGTCAGGGAAGCAAGTTCTGTTCCCTTTGGAAGAAGTACACTTCCGCCATCCACTTCTGTTTTTGTAAAGTTCTCAAAACCGTAGTTAAACATGGCCGTAGTATCCATACAGGAATTCGCCAGATCTGCGGCACGCATGGTTACCGCAATATACGTGGTATTGTCTTTTTTTGCCGCAGTGACAAGTGTATGTCCGGCCGCAACCGTAGTTCCCGTCTTTCCTCCGATACAGCCATCATAATAAAATCCGCTTTCCGGAGCAAACATCGGATGATGGGTATGCAGAATTCTCTGCTGGGTATTCATATTGGTGGGTTCGATAACATAATCTGCAGTGCCGATTACCGTACGGAAATCCTCATTTTTGAGGCCTTCTCGCATAATCAGTGCCATATCCTTTGCGGAAGAATAATGGTTGTCATCCGGAAGTCCGCTGGAGTTGGCAAAATGCGTATTGGTACATCCGATCTCCTGTGCGCGCTGATTCATCATATCAATAAACGCCTGCTCTGTGCCGCCGATATGTTCCGCAATCTGTGCGGCAACATCATTGGCAGACTGGATAATCAGTGCATACAGACAATCCTTCATGGAAAGAATCTCTCCCACCTGCGTACCGATATTGCTGGAATCCGCATTTACGTTACGCACTCCGGTTTCTGTAAAGGTCACCTGCTCGTCCATGGTGGAATTCTCTACTGCCACCAGCAATGTCATAATCTTGGTAATACTTGCCGGATATCTCTGCTCATCCGCACCTTTGTTGTAAAGAACCACTCCGGTATCTGCATCCATCAGAATACCGGTATCTGAAATAATTTCCGGTCCTGCAGGCCATCCCTGAATCTGGTTGGTACTGATCTCATATTTTGCATTGAGATCTACCGCAGCCATGGCCTGTACCGGCAGCATCAACGCCATCCCTGCTGCCAGAACCACAAACAGTTTTTTTATTTTTTTCATAATTTATCCCTTCTCTTATCAGAAGCCATCAAAAGAAGCAATGGCATCAACGACTTTCTTCGCATCCTCCATATCCAGGTTATAGAACATGGGAAGGCGCATCAGACGTTCACTTTCTTTTGTTGTATAAACATCCTCCCCGGAAAATCTTCCAAATTTTTTTCCCGCAGGTGCGGAATGAAGGGGCACATAATGGAACACGCTGCAGATTTCTTTTTCACGGAGATATTTCAGAAGTCTGGTACGCACCTTGATATCATGAACTTTAATATAATACATATGTGCATTGTGCGTGCATTCTTCCGGAACGTAGGGCTGTTCGATCTTGCCTTCTTCCGCAAGAAATTTCAGATTTTCATTATAGAAGTTATAAATCTGCATTCTCTTGTCACTGATTTTTTTGTGCTGTTCCAGCTGAGCATAAAGATATGCAGCATTCAGTTCACTGGGCAGATACGAAGACCCATAATCCATCCAGCGGTATTTATCCACCTGCCCGCGGAAAAATTTGCTGCGGTCTGTTCCTTTTTCTCTGAGAATCTCAGCTTTTTCCTGATACTGATCCCCATTGAACAGAATTGCGCCACCCTCTCCCATTGTGTAATTCTTCGTTTCATGGAAACTGTAGCAGCCAAAATCTCCGATGGTTCCCAGTGCTTTTCCTTTATAGTAGGCATCCACACCCTGAGCTGCATCTTCCACAACTTTCAGATTATGCCGTCTGGCAATATCCATAATTGTATCCATTTCACAGGCAACTCCCGCATAGTGAACCGGAACAATTGCCCTGGTTTTTTCTGTGATCGCCTGTTCGATCAGTTTTTCATCAATGTTCATAGTATCCGGACGGATATCCACAAACACAATCTTCGCTCCGCGCAGTACAAAAGCATCTGCTGTTGACACAAAAGTGTAAGACGGCATGATTACTTCATCTCCCGGATGGATGTCCGCAAGAAACGCCGCCATTTCCAGTGCATGGGTACAGGAGGTCGTAAGCATCACATGACCCACATGAAAACGTTCTTCCATCCATGCGGAACATTTCTTGGTATAGATTCCGTCACCGCAGAGCATTCCTCGGTTCACCGCATCCTGGATATACTCGAATTCCTTGCCTGTAAACGCAGGTCTGTTAAAATCAATCATGTATTTCCTCTTTATTTTCTATTTTTCTACATTAACTGTACATTCCATTTTCTCACACTCATGTTGCAAATTCAATGCCTATTTTTCTGCCGGTGTATAATCGGGAATCTGGTTCTGATATGCAACTTCTTTTCCGTAAGAATCCAAAATATGCATATCCCGGTAAAATTCCTGTGTCAGACGGTCCATTTCCTGTCTGTTTTCTGTTTTTACATAGTACAGAGCCAGATATGGGTTGGGGCCATGCTCAATCACGGTTTCCCCTTCTTCATAAAAAATCCACGGCTTCTGTACTTCTTTTTTCTGGCCGAGCCGGACAGCCGCAGACTGATCTGCGATTGTCAGCAGCCTTCCCTGAAAATAGATCACAGCGCCACAGCATTGCGGCTTATGAATATCATGTTCTGCCAGTATACGGTCAAGTTTTTCCTGGTCATACAGCGAAGCCAGAAGAAATTCTTCCATATTAAATCCGTATACCATATCAGTAAGTTCATGTTCGTATCCGAAAAAACGGGCCGCAATCTCACAGACCTGAATCCCCTCTCCCAGTTTCCAGAAAAACTGCATGGAAAGTGCGCCTTCTTTCTGGCCTGTTTTTTTCACATATGCCTGAAGAAGTTCCGTTGCAGGTTTTTCCACTTCTGACATCAGTCTGGACGGATAAACGTTTCTTGTACTGACAGGAATTTCCCCTTTTGCGACAGATGTTTTTTCGCGGTCTGCAATGCTGATTACATGCACCTTTCCATTTCTGACCCAGGTCATCATATTAAATTCATAACCATCATTATATTCTTCCACAAGAATCTCCGGCATATCAGAAAATTCCGCTGTTTTTTCTGCTGCTTTTATAAGTTCTTCCAGATTTTCAGATATATAGATTCCACGGGAACCGTATTTATCAAGAGGCTTGCTGACTACCGGGTAGCGAAGCCCCTTAAGCAGCTCCTTAAGCCTTAACTTTCTATCCGGATCTTTCAGCACTGCTGTGGGGATTTTCTGAAATCCGGGGGTTGGCAGTCCCAGTTCCTGAAGAAGTTCCCTTGTCCGGGATTTATCACGGTACCATGGAAGCTGTTCCGGTTTCAGATAGCAGGGAATCCCTGCCCTGTCTGCAATTTTTACCATACATTCCAGAAGCAGGTCAGAAAAAGACGTAATGATCCCGTCAATCTTTTTTTCCCGGCAAAGTTCTGCAATTTTTTCCGTGTCTGTTACCGGAATCTGATACGCTTCGTCCGCAAATTCTCTTGCCGGGCCATCCGGATATCCATCACAGACAATGGTGTAGTATCCTTTTTCCCTGGCTTTACATACAAGCTGTACAAACTCACCCAGAGTTCCCAGTATCAGCAGTCGGTGTTTCATGCTTTTGTTTCCTCCCATTCTCTTATGGAATCTGCAATGTAACGCATTTCTTCCTCTCCGTATCTCTGGTCGCAGGGCAGCGGAAGGACATTGGCGGCCCAGTCATATTCCATGGTATCTTCACCAAAATGATCAATAATATTCCGCCAGTAAGTCGGCACAAAAATCTTCCGGCCGGCCAGCCATTTTCGAAGTGCCAGTCCGTCCTTATGATAATAGGGATAGGCAAAAGGCCCTTCCGGAACCACTTCATTAAAAATACTTTCTGACGGAAGAAGTTCTGCCAGCAAATGATAATTTTCTTCTCTTTTTGCTTTTATATAAGGATAATCCATGGAATGGAGAAGATTTCCGGTCAGTCGTGACATGCGGCGGATTTCCATTTCATGATAGTCTGCCGCATTGTCCAGCATCTTCTGGTAAAAAGTACCGGCATCATATTCATATCGGCCCAGAATGTGCTCAAGCCTTCCCATGGAATGATCCAGCGGTTTCGCTTCCGGATTCAGTCTTGCATCTGTTGACAGATACGCCCCGTCACTGACACCCAGAAATTTCCGGCAGGAATACAAAGTATCCACGCCAGGCAGCGGTCTCTGAAAAAACGCATGGGTATGATCCACAATAATGTTTCCGTAAATCCCCTTATATTCCAGGATTCTGTCATCAGTCAGCTGTCCGTAGTAATTTACAAGGTAGAGATATTCGCCCTCCGGAAGCTTCTTTTCTGGAAAAAGCGGACGTAATTTTTCATCCATATGATAAAATTCAATTTCCGCTTCTGTTTTCTCACAGGCTCCGGTTACAGAATCACAAAGATACGTGGGAAGATAAATTTTTTTGCAGTTTCGGGCTTCCATCAGCCAGAGAAGTGCGGTTCTTCCAAGGTTTACCCCAAAAAGTTCCGGATAATATCCCCGGCCTGTGGATTCCTCCAGCTCCAGGTAACCGCCGATTTCTTTTTTCATCAGTCTGTTTCCTCCTGACGGATCACATAATGTGGCATCTTCTTCGCCTCATTGAGGATATTCATAAGATAAATTCCGATAATTCCAATGGAAAGCAGCGTCAGCCCAAAGAATGCCAGCATTACCAGCATCAGGGATGTCCATCCTTCCACAGAGATTCCGAACATAAAATAGCGGACCAGATAGTAAATCGCCAGGCAAAGGCTTACCAGAAAACTTGCGATTCCGATATTCCGCACCATAAGAAGCGGAAATGCCGTATGTGCTGTGATATCATAGATCAGGTCTTTCACAAGACGGCGAAAAGAATATCCGCTTTTTCCATAGGCACGGGCTGCATGCTGTACCGGCACATTGATAATTCGATTGGAACTTAAAACCAGAAGATTGCCGATCTGCGGAAGATATGTATTGGTCTTCAGCATGGCTTCTACCAGAAAGCGGCGGATCAGACGGTAACTGGTGATCTGAAGATCCGGGTCTTTTCCAAGCATTTTGGAAGTAGCCCAGACAGATAATTTGGTTCCCAGCTTACGAATCAGGTTATGTTTCCGGCCTTCATAACTTGCAATAATCACATCCACATCATCCCGCTCGTTCATGACATTGATCATCTTCGGAAGTTCTTCCGGCTGATGCTGAAGGTCATCATCCATGGTCACAATGAATTCCCCTTTTGCATGAGCAAATCCGCACAGAAGCGCCGGATGCTGGCCGAAATTTCTTGCCATCTGGATGATTTTCACACGGGAATCCTTATCACGAAGTTCTTTCATCACCTCAAAAGAACGGTCCTTTGATCCGTCATCTACCAGAATCAGTTCAAATTCTTCTTTTATTGTTTCCCGGAAAACTTTTTCCAGGCGAGTGTACAGTTCCTGCAGCGTATGTTCTGAATTGTATACAGGAACAACCACTGAATATAGACACATAGTTTTTTCCCTCTCTTTTGTATCAGTTGACACTTATCGTTTAATCTTATCATTTTCAATTCCTGTTGTAAACCGTTACATTGCTCAAACATTTTCTTGCATAAAGCAGACGAATGCGCTATATTGATTATCAGCTATCGCATTCCAAAACTTATTTTATATGGAGGAAACATGACAAAACTCAAAGATTACATTCAGCTTCATCTGAATATCCTGCTGTTTTCTCTTACCAGCGTTTTTTCCAAATTTGCATCGGTTTATTATAATAAAGAAGGGCTTACCAGCCCACTTCTCTATGTATTTCTTTTTCTTATGATCGCAAACTGTGGAATTTACGCCATTGCATGGCAGCAGGTAATCAAAAAATTTTCCCTTTCCACAGCCTACGCAAACAAAAGCGTCTATCTTCTGTGGTCCCAGGTATGGGCTGTGATCATTTTTCACGAAAATCTGTCGATTCAGAACATTATCGGTATCCTGATTGTTCTAATCGGAGTCTGGACGGTGCAGAAATATGAATAGAACTTTTATGCTGATTATGTTGGCAGGAACCTTTTTTTCCGCAATTTCACAGGTTCTTCTGAAACAGAGCGCCAATATCACTTACAAAAATCCTCTCAGGGAATACCTGAACTGGAGAGTCATCCTGGCCTATGGTATCTTTTTCGGAGTCCTTCTCTTAAATACCTGGTGTTATACCAGAGTCGATATGAAGTTCGGGCCTGTGATTGATACGGCCACTTATGTCTTTGTACTGATTTTTTCCTGGAGCATCCTGAAGGAAAAAATCACCCGCGGAAAAATCATCGGAAATCTGATTATTATTGTAGGAATTCTGATTTATACCTTATAATTTTCCATGACAGACAAAAAAATGGCAGTTGCGGATTACACTGCCATTTTTTTTACTGCTGTTTTTTATTTCGTTGTGCATACACCTTTGGAATTGAAGGTATAGTTCTTGCCTTTTATCTTCAGAGTACAGTCTCTATACATAATTCCTGTATCCGGATCAAAATAATATTTCTTTCCATTAAGTGTCAACCAGGATCTGCACATTTTTCCATCCGACATGAAATAATAAGTATGTTTTTCATTATTTCCGCTCCATGTATAAAATACACTCTTAACCATGATGCCATCCCCACCAAAATAATAGACATCATCATTGCTGTTCATATACCTTACATATTTCATCATATAACCATATTTTGTCTGGAAATAATAGTAATTCTTGCCTACTTTTTTCATGCCTTTTAACGCTTTTCCGGTTTTGTCAAAGTAGTATTTCTTACCACTTACGGTTATCCACCTGCTCTTTACCATCACACCGTATTTGTCTACATATCTCACCACATTTTTGGAATCCGTAATTTTTTTACTTTTGTACATTCCATTTGTTTTATCGATATAATAGTTTTTTTCACTTACGGTAACCCAGCCGGTTTTCTTAACACCGTTCAGATAATAGAATTTTTTTCCGTTTTCTGTGTACCATCCGGTTTTTCCGGAGGAAGTATCCGGTTTTGTAGAGGCTTTATAGCTGCTCTGTGCATGCCATCTTGGAGTAATTTTTTTTGTGTAATCCACATATCCGAAATCAACATCTACCGTAGAATAACTTGGAATTCCACTGATCAGTCCCTTGGTTGTCTTCAGATATCCGCCACCATCACCATCCGTTGACTGCCAGATTGTATATTTGTATTTTTTCTTGTCTGGTGCAAGAATCTTGTCGCCATATCTCGCAAGCCAGACATCATAACCGGTCATTTTACTCCAATCAAGCTTATTGTCATACCAGTCTGTGTTGCAGTAGATCATCGGATAATATCCTGCTTTTTTGATCTCATTGCAAAATGCTCTGGCAATACTTGCAATCTGGGATGCAGAAAGGCTTCGCATTTTTTCATACTCAATATCAAACACTACCGGATAAGAAACTTTATATCCGTCCATTTTTTTAATCGCAAGCTGTGCTTCCTTCATCGCCTGCTGTGTGGTAGTTGCAAGGCTATATACATAAGTTCCCACTGGAAGCCCTACTTTTTCTGTCTGTTTCATATTATAATCGTAGGTCTTATCCAGATGATTTAATCCGTAGGAAATCCTTACAAACGCAAAGTCCACATTATCATTTTTTACCTTACTCCAGTTAATGGTGTCCTGCCATTCGGAAACATCGATGCCTCTTGTAATTGCTCCTTCCAGCTTCTGCCCGCTTCCATTATAGCAAACACCGTTGATTTTCTTCCATGCTTTGGAACTGGTTGTGGAATTCTGTGTTGCTTTTCCACTGGGAACTTTCTCAATTCGTTCTTCCTCAGCAACGGTATCACTGCGGTCCACTCCACCGCCACCCATTGCCATCGCTGTAGTCCCCATTGTTCCGATCCCTAACAATGCTGCCATACACCCTGCTGCCAGCCATCTTTTCCAGTTTTTCATCTTCGTTCCTTTCCCATCATCATAATCAGTTGTCAGATGAATTTATTATACCGCCATAAAATGGAAAGTAAAGACTTATTGCCAAGTATTTTCTGATGGCATAAAGAAGGCCGGTGTCAACTCACTGGCTGATCACCGGCCTTCTGTTATTTACTTAATAGATATTCAAAATCACGGCACTTCCGGGTCGGTCGGGTCAAAACTTCCATCTCCGCGGAATGTGGCAAGTGGTCTGCGGCCTAACGGTCCCTTGAAGGATTCGTTGCTGCTGTATTTACCACTGCTGTAAATATGGATTGTAGAACCATTGCAGTTCTCATATACCCATTTTGCATCTGCAACACAGGTACGGATGCATCCATGAGATGCCGGCTGACCAAGTTTCAGATATTCTCCTGCCGGAAGATTGTAAACACTCTTTGTTGCACCAGCTACAGAATGAATGAAAATACCACCCTGTCCGCATCCGTCAACATGTGTTCCGTACTGTCCCCAGGACGGTCCCATTAGCGGCTGCCATCTCAGACTGCGGCTCAGTCTGTATGTACCATCCCAAGTCGGTGTTGCGGCAAGACCTACGGAAACACGGATTGTCTTAACCGGAATCTTCTTACTGGAATCTGTATAAACAGTCATAACACCATTGGTCTTATCTACTTCCAGATAATACGGTCCTTTATAAATAGAAGTAAGGTCGTTACGACGGTATCCATTCTTATCGAAGTAATAGAGTTTACCGTCAATCCAGCGTTTTGTATTGGTCAGATATTTGGAACCTGTATCCGGATCGATATATTTTACCTGATCATAGTAATCGCTGAAAATTACCCATCCTGTTGAAAAACGTCCCTGACTGTCCAGATAACCGTTTACAGAACCACGCTTCATGGATTTATTGGTTACTGCTGTATAATTACTGAAATAATACCAGTATTTTCCGGATTTCTGCCATCCGCTCTTTTTCAGGACACCGTTCTTGTCTGCATAGTACCACTTATTCTGATAACGGATCAGTGTATTCTTGTACATCCATCCACGATGGTTCTTGGAATCTGAAGTAGCAAAGAAGTAATATTTGCTGCCAATTTTGGTTTTACCACCTACCAGCTGTCCTGTGCTGTTAAAGTAATAGCTCTTTCCGGAGCTCTTTGCTGTCAGCATCTGGCTCTTATAATGATTTCCCTTGCTGTCAAAGTAGAACCAGCCGAAGAATTTACCCTTTGTATCAGTCACTTTCTGCCATCCGTGCTTTTCAACAACTCTTCCCGGAGTACTTCCAAAATAATAAATCTTGTTGGAAGCTCCCGGACAGCTGTGCCAGCAGTTTTTCCAGGTAACTCTCTTTCCATCACTTCCGAAGTAATATCTGTATCCATTTTTATATTTGACGAGTTTCTGTTTGATTACACGGCCTTTGCTGTCTGTAATATAATATGCATTATTCTTGTTTGCGGCCTTTGCCATTGTGCTCTTCATAACATAGCCGCTGGAATTCAGCATATACAGATATTTCTTGGACATTACCTTGGATACATAAACACCATGTTTCATGATCTGTCCACGTGTGGATGACTTCGGACTGCAGTAAATGAAACGTTTTTCCTTCTTACTGTTCAGCACATAGGTCCATCCGCCGTAGAAAAGTTTTCCTGGGATCTCTCCACTCTTGGATGCCGGTTTAAAGTAATATTCATAAGTCGTGGAACCGGTTGTCAGTTTAATGATACCAACACGTGGTGCACCATTTTTTGCAAGTGTATAATAGGCACTTCCAATTTTATAGACTTTTCCGTAAATATTACATTCTTCTACCGTCATATAATTGCCGGCTGAGCTGTAATAGCGGAAAGTTGTTCCTGTCCACAGCCAGTATTTTCTCTGCTGCTGTCCAAGATTGGAAGTCCACGGTGTGATTTCCTGGCCTTCACATCCTGTATACAGAGTTGCTTTATCCTTCTCAAGAAGGTACCATTCCACTTTCTTGGTTCCGGTATAACCATCTACGCCTGGCTCACGTGTTACACGTCCTGTCATCAGATATCCTTTTTCATTGAAAAGATAATATCCGACATGGCCATCGGTATTGATTTTCAGAAGACCATCTGCGGATGTAAAATAACTCTTTTCCGTAGTTGCAACGGTTGAATCAGATTCTGCTGCCTCTGTTGTTTCACCATTATCCAGAGCCAGATTTTCAACTGAAGCATTTTCGGTCTCTTCAGCTGTTTCTGTTGAAACTTCCGGCTGTACAGCCTCCTGTGTATTTTCTGTTTCTGTTGTTTCTGCTGAATCTGTTGTATCACTGCTGTCAGCTGCATCCTCGGAAACGGCTGCCGGAGTTTCTTCCGTGCTGCTGTCCGTCTGTTCTTCTGTCTGATTTCCGGATTCTGTTGCCGGCACCACCTCATCAGAAGCTGTCTTTTTGAGAAGTCTGAATCCCATGCTGTCAGATTCCCAGTCACTGCTCTTGGCAATAACCACACCATCTACAAGCTCTGCACCCTCCGAAACGACTGCCGCTGTAGCTCCGTCATCGGTATTCTGTGTTTTTGTATCTTTTACAGACGGATCTTCCAGTTCCTGCACTTCTCCTGCACTGAATTCATCCGCCGGAGTTGTTGTATCTGCTTCCGGTGTTTCTGTGATATCCGGTGTCTCTGTGATATCCGGTGTTTCTGTCACATCCGGAGTCTCTGTAATATCCGGGGTCTCTACTGTGTCCCCTGATATATCTACAGTTCCATCTTCCTCTGCCGTATCTGTCTGTTCCTCTTCTGTCTGAGGCTGTTGTACAGTTTCTGCTTCATCACCAAAACTGTCCGCTGTCACGTCTGTGCCGGTCTCTGCTGCCTGCACCTGTGCGCTGCCCAAAGCTGCAGCTCCGGCTTCCAGTGTACCACCCATGCACAACGTAAGGCTGAGTACGATTGCCACAACTCTTCTCTTCACAATAATCCCTCCTGCTCATGCTGCTGTTAATGATTGATATTGTTACCGTATCATTCGCCCAATCCGCTCTCAATAAGAGCCACAAGCGCATCAAGCGCCGCCTGCTCATCCTCACCATCGCAGATCAAGGTAATCTCATCTCCCCTTTTTACACAGGCTCCCAGTACACTCAGCACACTCTTGGCATTCGCCGTGCCACCGTCATGCTGAAATGTTATGGAAGATTTATATTTTATTGCCTCGCCGCATAAGAGCCCTGCGGGGCGGAGATGAAGCCCTGATGGGTTTCTGACCGTTACCTGATAACTTAACATTACGAATGTCTCCCTTGTATAGTGTTTCTTATCTGTTACTGACTGTTTCCACTGTCCACATTGGAAACTTTGGAGATCTTGATCTCTGCGGTTACATCTTCCAGAAGCTTATATCCATCCGGAAGACTGATCTTAATCGGCACTTCATAGCTTCCTTCTTCCCAGTCGTCCATGGAAAGAACCGCACCCACCGATTTCAGATCAAACTTCGACAGATCTCCGTCTTCTGCCTGAACCTTCAGCTCTATATCCGCGACTTCAAACGCCAGCTGAAGATTATCCGGCAGACCTTTTACTTTAATATCCTCCGTCGGGAAACTGTATATCTTACTGCCTTCCGGCAGGATATTCACGGTAATCCAGAGATCTGCGCTGGAGCCAGATGTCAGCTTCAGTCCATCCGGAAGGAGCTCTGACAGATTAACTTTTTTCTCTACATCATTACTTTTTCCTGAAATATCCACATTCTCGCTGTCGAGATAGATGGTATTTCCCTGAAGTTTCAGATTATTCAGAGCATCCTCGCTTCCGGCTACGCTGAACGTCTCCGGCACAGTCGTAACACTGTCCACCACATAACCTTCTGCCGGTTCTCCGGTATATCCTGCACTGATGCGAATATCGGAACGCACCTTCCAAAGTTTTGCGGTGACATTCACTTTTCCGTTGTTGTCAAATTTCAGATAACTCATGGAATTGGATGAAAGGGTATCCTGATTCTTATCCGTAATCGTCAGCTCCGCGTTGGTGATCGTTGTATCCTGATCAATTCCATCAACTTTGGAGCTCACGTCTACGCTCACACTATCTATTTTACCAACAAGTGACTCCGGTCCTGTAACCCTGACTTTTTCCGGGTTGGCTGTAAGTGAAGCAATTTCCAGTCCCTGTGCCGGCTTACTGTCTCCACTGCTTACATTGATCGCAAACTCCTTGGTCACCTTTTTTTCGAGATGTACGCTGAGATTCTGTGGTGACACCCGGATATTTTCCGCAAGAATTCCGGAACAGGTGGCTGTAATGGGAATCATCACCGGATCGGTATCTGTAGACTGTGCCTGCTGCAGATCTGCAACTGCCTTAATATCACTTGAGGTAATACGGTTTACAGTCTTACGGGATCCCGTAATATATACACGTACGGTATTTTCGCTGTCATCCTGCATAACCATTTCACCAAGCTGATCTACATAAGCCTCATTGATAATCTGTACGTCGGAAATCACAAAACCTTTTGTAACAATAGGATCATCAACATTTACCACGATCAGCCATACAAGAATGCCCACAATGACGGACATAATTTTCAAAGGGATGTTTTTAGTCAGATTTTTCTTCATGTTTCACTCTCCCTTTCAGCAGATTTCGCAGTTTGCTGTTGTCAACCACTTTCTTATTCTGAGCTGCAACCAGAACTTCACGAAGCTGTTTGCTGTTAAGCCCCCTGGAGAGTTCTCCTCCCTGTGCAACGGAAACCTGTCCGGTTTCCTCTGAAACAATGATTGTAAGGGAATCTGTAGCCTCACTGATTCCCACACCAGCTCTGTGTCTTGTTCCCAGCTGTTTACTCAGTTCCATATTATCAGAAAGAGGCAGATAACAGGTTGCCGCAACCACACGGTTGCCACGGACAATTACGGCACCATCGTGAAGCGGAGTATTATGCTCAAAAATATTGATCAGAAGCTGACTGGTAAGAATACCGTCAATATTAATACCTGTACGCACATATTCATCCAGACGTATTTCTTCCTCAATAACAATCAGTGCACCGGTCTTAACTTCACCCATATCAAAGCATGCCTTAACCAGCTCGTTAATGGTCTTATCGTTAAAACGTTCCTGTACTTCTTTTCCGGTATCAAAGGGAATAATTGTGGAAACAATTTTTTTCTGTCCCAGCTGTTCCAGGGCACGCCGCAGCTCCGGCTGAAAAATTACAATTACACCAATCACCAGCACATTGGCCAGGTTCCGGAAAATCCACAGGATTGTATTCATTTTGAAAATGTAGGCGATCAGAATAAAACCAAGGACTATCAGAATACCCTTAAGAAGCGTATATGCCCGTGTAAATTTAATCCAGGCCATAAACTGATATACAAAGAAAGAAATCAGTCCAATCTCAATAATATCAATCACACCAAGCCCCGGAAGTGAAATTTTCCCAAGATATCCGGCCAGAACTGACAGTGTATTCTGCATAAGTCTCCTCCTTTCTTTCTGATCTTCCTAAAATTTTTAAAGGTCTTTCAGTGATTCTTCCAGCTGTTTTTCGAAATCAATCTCATCAATTTCCTGGGGTTTCTCACTTACTGTATTTTCAAAATTTTCCATTCTTGATACGTTTCTGGGATCTTTACGTTCTGAAAAATCCTCATCCCGGAAAACCACCCTGTCTTCTTTCTTCTTTTCTTCTCGTACAGGCTCTGCGTTAATCTTCTTGATACTCCTCTCAGAAGTTGATACGGAAGCCTTCGGAACAGCCTTTACGTAGTAATAATATTCGTCATCTTCATATTCCAGCCGTTCTGTTCTGCTGTAATCTCCGCCAAATACAAAAAATTCCAGCACAAATCCAACAAGAACCGAAGCCACGGTGGAAAAAATCATCGGTATCATGGATACGGTCACATCAAGGCAAAAATCTCCGGCAAGGATAATCAGAATATATGTCACGCCCCCTACAATGATTGCTATTCTCCATGCATAGTCAAAAGCTCTCGTTCTGAGAAGATTCACCAGCAGAACGACTACAACAAATGCTATTACGGTAATCCACATCGCCCAGTTCTGGACAAGTCCGTCAGAAAGCAGTTTCAGTTTCTCTGCAATCTCCGTTCCCTGATCACTAAGCGCCGCAGACTGTGCATGAACAAAACGGATAAAATAATAAATCACCACTCCACATCCTGCCGGAAGTGCTGAAACAGCGCTGCCAAGCAGACCCGCACTTAACGGAAGAAGGGCCGGAACGCTGAACCCAAAGGAAAGTGGTGTCAGAATCAGCACCAGATTCTGTGATTTGCTGAATCTCAGGAACAAAATCATCATAAAAAGAATCAGCACAAGCATAAATCCCGCAACTTCAACACCTACTGCATAACAGTGTCCGATCATCATCGCAAATCCGATAAACATCATTACAGATGTAGGAAGGATTGAACAAACCAGTGCCAGAATCAGGATTACAAAAATATTATCCAGCTGTTTCATATAGCCCATATTGCTGTTAATCCAGAGAAAATAGACAAACGCCAGGGCAAACTTCAGAACCGGCAATATATATACTTCATATTGTCCATAAAATCTCTTGATATTCTGTTTCATTTCAAGTAAAGCTGTCATTTTCTGTGTCCTCCTGCATTTCTCCGGGCAGGAGTTCTTTTCTCTTCCCGTCCGTAGATTTTTTCCAGTCTGGTAAGATCCTGATAATATTCCTTTACGCTCTTCTTGGCACGGTAATATTTTACAGAATACTGGATGTAGGTCAGTACTGAATACGCAATAAGTACGATCAGGTAACCGACTATGACATAAATTCCTACTGCAACCAGATTAATCTTATTCACATTGTCCATAAGATATTCACTGAAATACGCAGCAATTCCGGCAAGCAGCAGCGCATAACCGATGGTTACCAGAAAGAAATTTTTGATCAGTGCAAGACCAATATAATCACTCCGGTAAAACCTGCTTACCGGAAGATATTTCCTGCCTTCTCCATGCTCATACATGGCAAGACGATTCATGATCTTCACCTTTTCTTCATTTACCATAAATAACTCCTCATAAGCTTTCTTATTTAACTGCAATCAAATTTATTGTAGCATAGTTCCCTACCTATGAAAAGTGTTTTTTCGGCTCTTTCACGCCTTTCCAGCGCATACTGTAAGGAAATAAACATCCTTTGCTCCTGCCTCCTGAAGACACATTGCCATGGCATCCATTGTGCTTCCTGTTGTATAAACATCATCCACCACCAGTACAGAGAAACCGGTAATTTTCCGGGTTACCAGATATGCGTTTCTGAGGTTTTTCTTCCTCTGGGACGCATTAAGTTTTTTCTGGGATTTCGTGTTCCGGATCTTAATTACCAGATTGTCACTCCACGGAATTCCCGTAAAACAGCTGACCCTCTCTGCAAGATATGCCGCCTGGTTGAACCCTCTCATCCGTTTCTTTCTGGAATGCAGAGGTACAGGCACAACCATCTGCGGTTTCCAGCGTTCCAGATATTGTCTTCCATAAATACTTATGGCTTTTGCGTAGAAGTCTCCGTATTCCCGACATCCATAATACTTGAACCGTACCAGTGACTGACGCCAGATTTCTCCATAGGGAAAAATACTTCTTCCTTCTGTAAAATGATGAACTCCGCTTCTGCAATCCTGGCAGTATTCTTCTTCCATCCTTACCGGTCTTCCGCATTTCATGCACAGGGGCTCTTTCATTGGCATGGCTTTTTGGAAACAGTCTGGGCAGACCAAACTGTTCTTTTCTTTCAGTATCTGATGACACAGAGGACACTTTTTCGGATAAAGCATATCCAGTAGAATTTCTGTTGTTTTTTTCAAGAAAGTCCTTTCTCCCCGATGGCGCTCTCCTGCTTAAGCTTCCAATTCGTCCAGTTCCCGGATTCTCTTATCCAGGGAACTGTATCTCTGCTGCTGTTTCTCGTTACGGATCATCTCCGCAAAGGTATTCTCACTTCCAACCACAGTAACACATCTCCGCGCTCTGGTTACTGCTGTATACAGAAGGTTCCTGTTCATCAGCATTCTCGGTCCGGAAAGTATCGGAATAATCACTGCCGGATATTCCGAACCCTGGGACTTATGTATGGTAACCGCATAGGCAAGTTCCAGCTCTTCCAGCTGCTTGAATGAATACTGCGCCTGACGTCCATCCTCAAATTCCACAGTTGCGGTTTCCGCAAACTCATTGATTTCTGTCATGATACCGGTATCTCCGTTAAATACCCCGGCGCCTTTGTCAACCGGTATCTTATATCTTCCAAGAATCTCCCATTCCAGCTGATAGTTGTTCTTCACCTGCATTACCTTGTCACCTTCGCGGAAAAGGCGCTGCCCGATTTCTTTTTCTTTTTTCTTCTCATCCGGCGGATTCAGATATCTCTGAAGAATCTGATTCAGTCTTTCCACTCCCAGAAGGCCCTTCCGCATAGGGGTCAGAACCTGAATTTCGTAAGGTTTGGCATCCACATAGCGTGGAAGTTTTTCCTGAATCAGGGCAATCACTACCCGGATAATAATGTCTGCGTCATACCGTTTCAGGAAAAAGAAATCCCGGCTTTTGTTGTTGATAGTGACCTGTTCACCGCGGTTAATTTTGTGGGCATTTACTACGATATCACTCTCTGACGCCTGCCGGAAAATCTTCTTCAGCTCAACCACCGGAAAACATCCACTGCGAATAATATCCCTCAGCACATTTCCCGGTCCAACGCTTGGCAGCTGATTCTCATCCCCTACCAGAATCAACCTGGTCCCTGCAGTTACCGCAAGAAGAAGTGAATACATCAGAGAAATATCCACCATGGACATTTCGTCAATAATAATAACATCTGCTTCCAGTGGATTCTCAGAATTACGATCAAAATGAACCGCTCTTCCATCCTGTTCTCCTTCCGGAAGTCCATTCAGTTCCAGAAGTCGGTGAATGGTCTGCGCCTCATAGCCGGTGGCTTCTGTCATTCTTTTTGCAGCACGGCCGGTAGGTGCCGCAAGACGCAGCTCTGCCCCTTCTTCTTCAAAATACCGGATAATTGCGTTGATTGTGGTTGTTTTTCCGGTTCCAGGACCTCCCGTAAGAATAAATAATCCATGCTGGGCGGCAGCTGCCATTGCCTGTCTCTGCATCTCATCCAGCTCTGTCCCTGTCTCTTTTTCAATTCTGGAGATCCGTTTTTTCATCATCTGCTCATCCTCTGGGCAGAGAATGTTCAGTTCACATAACATTTTTGCAGAATTTAGTTCCAGATAATAATAATGTGTAGGATAAACCACTGTCCCTTCTTCTGTTTCCTTCAGAATCAGTTTCCGGTCCACAACCATATCCATGAGATGTTTTTCCATGTAGGAAACATCCACACCCAGAAGCCTGGATGCCCTGGAAAAAAGTTCCTCTTTTGGAAGGTAAATATGTCCTTCCCCGGAAGCCTGTAGGAGAGTATACAACATTCCACTTCGGATTCTGTAATCTGAATCTGTATGGATGCCGATTCTGGAAGCAATCTCATCTGCAATTCGAAATCCTACCCCACTGATATCCTCTGCAAGGCGATATGGATTTTCCTGAAGAACTCCATATACAGACTGCCCGTATTTCTGGTAAATCTTCGCTCCCAGATTCAGTGATATTCCATATTTCTGCAGAAAAACCATGGCCCGGCGCATATCTGCCTTTTCTGTCATCTGTTCCGCAATCTCCAGTGCTTTCTTTTCACTGATACCTTTAATCTCTGCCAGACGCTCCGGTTCTTCTTCCACAATCCGCATGGTGTCATTCCCGAAACGCCGCACGATCCTTGCCGCAAGTGCCGCACCAATTCCCTTGATTGCTCCGGACCCCAGATATCGCTCCATTGCCAGCGCATCTTCCGGCATTTTTTCTACATAGGAGGAAATCTGAAACTGCTTGCCATATACCGGATGGGTGATATAATTTCCCATCGCCTCAATGGACGCTCCCTGCGTAATTGCAGGAAATGTTCCCACACAGGTAAGCTCCTTTTCCTCTTCCAGCCCCTTCAGCACCATAACCGTATATCCATTATCATCATTCCGGAAAATCACATGATCTATATATCCTGTAACTGTTTCGCTCATTTTCTTCTCCTTTATAAGCAAAAGGCACTGCTGCTGCAGCGCCTTAACCTTTACATTCTCGACATGATTTCCGCATATTTCCCTGTTCCGGCAGCCACCACAAGCATGGCATCCTGCACAGTCAGCGTGCTTACACCTGTCTTCTGTTCAATCAGTGCATCCATGCCATGAAGCATAGCTCCACCACCTGTAAGAACAATTCCTCTGTCCATAATATCTGCAGCCAGTTCTGGTGGTGTCTTTTCGAGGACACCATGAACTGCCTCCACAATCTGTCCGGTAGCTTCCCGCAGGGCAGTACGGATTTCTTCCGAAGTCAGTGTGGCAACTTTGGGAAGTCCTGTGATAATGTTTCTGCCTTTTACTTCCATAGTCCTAAGATCTGCCTCTTCGCTGGCCGTCCCGATTTTGATTTTAATGTTCTCCGCAGCATCCTCTCCGATAAAAAGGCTGTGCTTCTCTCTTACATAATTCATAATTGCGTGGTTAAAATTATCTCCCGCAACCTTCACAGATGCAGAAACTACCACGCCTCCTACAGATATAACCGCAACATCCGTAGTTCCCGCACCAATATCCACAATCAGATTTCCAAAAGGTTTGGTGATATCCACACCTGCTCCAATTGCGGCAGCAATCGGTTCTTCCACAAGAAAAACCTCCCTGGCTCCGGACTGATATGCAGCTTCTTCCATAGCCTTACGCTCAATTTCCGTAATGCCGCTTGGCACGCTGATGCTGACCCTCGGTTTCCGAAAAGCTCTCCGTCCCATGGCCTGAGAAATAAAATATTTCAGCATCTTTTCCATTACATTATAATCTACAATCACGCCTCTGCGGATCGGCCATATGACTTCCATGTTGGATGACAGATGTCCTGCCATCTGTCTGGCCTCTTCTCCGATAGCTCTGATTTTCTCTGTATCTTTATCATAAATAACCACAGAAGGCTCTCTCAAAACGATTCCCCTGCCTGTGGAAAACACCAGACTGTTTCTGGTTCCCAGATCGATTCCGATATCTTTTGCCGGCATAAATCCTCCCGCCTGCGTCTGCACTGTTCTTCTGCCAACGCATCTTCTGACTTGTTCTGTTCTCTCTTCTATATCTTTCTCCCGCAGATATTGCATAATCTCACAGCATCTGCCGGAAAGTTCCCGCACTTCATTATATACAAAACCATCGGAATTGAAAAGGACTTTTACCGGTTATTTCTGCTCCAGGTATTTTTTCACATATTTACCGGTGTAGGAAACCGGGCTTGCCGCCACTTCTTCCGGTGTTCCTCTGGCAATTACCGTTCCGCCTCTGTCACCGCCCTCCGGGCCGATATCAATAATATAATCAGCCGTCTTGATCACATCCAGATTATGTTCAATAACCACAACCGTATTTCCACCTTCGGACAGGCGGCGCAGAATCTCAATCAGTTTGTGCACATCTGCAAAATGCAGCCCTGTAGTCGGCTCATCCAGAATATAGATTGTTTTTCCTGTACTTCGCTTACTGAGCTCCGTGGCAAGCTTGATACGCTGTGCCTCACCTCCGGAAAGAGTTGTGGACGGCTGTCCCAGACGGATATACGAAAGGCCGACATCGTACAGCGTCTCAATCTTTCTGCGGATCGAAGGAACATTTTCAAAAAATGTCAGCGCCTCTTCCACCGTCATATTCAGCACATCATAAATACTCTTGCCCTTATATTTCACTTCCAGTGTCTCGCGGTTATAACGCTTTCCCTTGCAGACTTCACAAGGCACATACACATCCGGCAGAAAATGCATCTCAATCTTGATGATTCCGTCTCCACTGCAGGCTTCGCACCGTCCACCCTTGACATTAAAGCTGAAACGTCCTTTCTTGTAACCCTTGGCCTTGGCATCTGCAGTTGCCGCAAAAAGATCACGGATCTGGTCAAAAACGCCGGTGTAAGTTGCAGGGTTGGAACGTGGTGTTCTTCCAATCGGAGACTGATCAATATCAATTACCTTATCCAGCTGATCAATTCCCAGGATATCATCATGCTTTCCGGGAATCACCCTGGCACGGTTCAGATCTCTCGCCAGTCTCTTATAGAGGATTTCATTAATCAGGGAACTCTTACCGGACCCGGAAACACCGGTGATACAGGTCATGACTCCCAGTGGAATATCCACATCAATGTGCTTCAGGTTGTTCTCGGACGCTCCTTTGATTGTCAGAAATCCGGTTGGTTCCTTCCGCACTTCCGGTACCGGGATCTTCCGTCTTCCACTTAAATAGGCACCGGTTACAGAATTCTCATTCTTCATCAGATCCTCGGCCGTACCCATGGCAACCAGCTGTCCGCCATGTTCTCCGGCACCCGGGCCAATGTCAATCACACAGTCCGCCGCACGCATGGTATCTTCATCATGTTCCACCACAATCAGACTGTTACCAAGATCCCGAAGCCTCATCAGTGCTCCGAGAAGCTTGTCATTATCTCTCTGATGAAGTCCGATGCTTGGCTCATCCAGAATATAGGCAACTCCCACAAGGCCGGAACCAATCTGTGTTGCAAGACGGATTCTCTGCGCCTCGCCTCCGGAAAGGGTTCCGGTAGCCCTTCCAAGAGAAAGATATTCCAGCCCAACTTCTGCCAGAAATCCTACTCTGGCACGGATTTCCTTCAGGATCTGCTTCCCGATCAGCTCCTGCTGGCTGGAAAGCTTCAGGTCATGGAGAAAGCCCTGTAGTTTCTCCACCGGCATATTGGTCACTTCATAGATATTCTTATCTGCCACAGTCACTGCCAGAGATTCCTTTTTCAGTCGCTGGCCCTTGCAGGCATTACATGGAGTGATACGCATAAAACTCTCATATTCCTGCTTCATGGTCTCAGAACCGGTCTCCCGGTATCTCTGTTCCACGTTCCGGATCAGTCCCGGAAATGCCACATCATAGACTCCTTCCCCACGCTGGCCTTTATAATAAACTTTCACCGAATGGCCACCGGTACCGTTGATGAGAATATCCTGAATTTTCTTCGGGTATTCACAGAACGGTGTATCCAGGGAAAAATCATATTCTCTGGCAAGGGCATCCAGAATCGCCCTGGAAAAACTTCCCTGTGTTGTACAGGACTGCCATCCGAGAACTGCAATTGCTCCCTCATTGATGCTCAGCTTCTTATCCGGAATCATCAGGTCAATATCAAATTCCATCTTATAACCAAGTCCCAGACATTGCGGGCAGGCACCGAAGGGATTATTGAAAGAAAAGCTCCTCGGTTCGATCTCATCAATGCTGATTCCGCAGTCCGGGCAGGAAAAACTCTGGCTGAAGTTCAGAAGTTTCCCGTCCATGGTATCTACTACGAGAAGGCCGTCTGCCAGTTCCAGTACTGTCTCAATGGAATCGGAAAGACGTTTCTCAATTCCTGGTTTCACAATGAGACGGTCCACAACAATCTCAATATTATGCTTAATGTTCTTATCCAGCTTGATCTCTTCTGAAAGTTCATACAGACTTCCATCAATCTGTACTCTTACATATCCGCTTCTTCTGGCCTGATCCAGAAGCTTGGCATGTGTTCCCTTCCGACCACGGACTACCGGTGCAAGAAGCTGAATCTTCTGCCGCTCCGGAAGCATCATAATCTGATCTACCATCTGGTCTACGGTCTGCTTGCGGATCTCTCTTCCACATTTCGGGCAGTGTGGAATTCCCACACGGGCATACAGAAGACGGAAATAATCATAGATCTCCGTTACAGTTCCCACAGTAGAACGGGGATTCCGGTTCGTTGACTTCTGATCAATGGAAATCGCAGGAGGCAGTCCCTCGATGCTCTCCACATCCGGTTTCTCCATCTGTCCAAGGAACTGTCTTGCATAGGAAGAAAGAGATTCCATATAACGCCTCTGTCCTTCCGCATAGATCGTATCAAACGCAAGGGATGACTTACCGGATCCACTGAGCCCGGTAAGTACCACAAACTGGTCTCTGGGAATATCCACGCTGAGATTCTTAAGATTATTCTCATTCGCTCCACGTATTCTGATAAAACGCTTCTTATCGTTCACTTCTGCTGACATGAAAGCCTCCTACTCTGCCCGGCCATATAAAAATCTTCCGGTATTTTCTTCTATAGCAGAATATCTGTCTCTCATTCTGCTGTAAAATTTCTGTTTGTTTTTTACAGTATACAATCAGAACATTCGTTCGTCAAGGTGAAAAAATCGACAAAATCCGCTACAGGAGAAAATCTGCCATCACCCCGTTGCTCACGTGAATTCCCCGTCTGGTCAGAAAGATCCTGCCGTCTTTTTGTTCCAGCAGACCAAGATTCCGGTGCTTTTTCAGAACCTCGCCGTAAATATTCTCCATATTTTCCCCGAAATATTCCTTGAATCCACGCAGTGATACCCCTTCTGTCATACGAAGCCCCAGAAACATAAATTCTGCCATCTCATCTTCCCTGGTGAGGGCTTCCACATTCCGGCGAATTTTTTCCGGAAATGCGCTGTTTCTGAGATATTCTTCCATATTATCTGTGTTGGAAAAACGCACATGATTCAGAAGTGAAGATGCGCCAAGTCCAAATCCCAGATAATCGGTTCTCTGCCAGTATCCCTTATTGTGCCTGCATTCCCGGCCTTTTTTTGCATAATTGGAAATTTCATACTGATGAAATCCGTATTCCCCCAGAATTGCGGCAGTATCCTCATACATGCGATATTCGGTGTCCTCATCCGGAAGTTTCAGCTCCCGTTCCCAGAAAGGCGTTCCCTCCTCCACAATCAGGCTATATGCGGAAATATGCTCCGGTGAAAGTTCTGCCACTGTGCGGAGATTTTTTTCCCAGGCTTCATATGTCTGCTCCGGAATCGCACTCATGAGATCTATATTGATGTTCGTAAATCCTGCTTCTTCTGCCATGAAAAAACTTTCCAGAAATTCTTCCCAGGTATGAATCCGTCCCAGAATCTTCAACTCCCGGTTCTGTGGTGACTGCAGACCCAGGCTCAGCCGGTTAATTCCGTGCTCCAGATACTCCTGAAGTTTTTCCTTATATAAAGTCCCCGGATTCGCTTCGATGGTAATCTCAGCATCCGGGGCCATAAAAAACTTATTTCTGATCTGATCCATTAAACCTGCAATAAACGCAGGTTCCGGTACGGAGGGCGTTCCTCCTCCGATAAAAACTGTGGTAATCTCCCGATCCGGAAAATCCGAAACAGCCGCCACTTCTTTTTCAAGAGCACGAAAATATTCCGCCTGCCGCTCTTTTCCTGCAGGTCCCGAAAGGAAATCACAGTAATCGCATTTTTTCACACAGAAAGGAATATGAACATAGAGTTCCAGGGGCTTTTTTGCCTTATTCTCCATCTGCTGCTCCTTCCCCATTATCGGAAGTATCTGAACCGGAATCACCTGTACTGTCTGCACTTCCGTCAGAAGCTGCCGGTGTTGGCGTCACATCAGTTATGCCAAGCGCCTCCCCGCCATTCTCTGCAAGATATTCATTTACCATCTTAAGACTTCCATTGGTAGTTACCGCAGACGGATCTATCTCCTGGGGCGCCACCGTAACAGTAGGCTCCGGCACTGTACTGATTTTGATCACGCTCTCATCTTCCGCATTTTTCTTCTTTGAGCCACATCCGGTAAGCAGAACTCCTGTCATCGTCAGAAGTCCTGCTGCCAGAAACAGCCGTTTTATATTTTTTTTCAAAAAGTCATCTCCTATTTATCATCCAGCTTCAGAACACTCATAAAGGCCTTCTGCGGAATCTCCACATTACCTACCTGGCGCATACGCTTCTTACCTTCCTTCTGTTTCTCCAGAAGTTTCTTCTTACGGGAAATATCACCACCGTAACACTTGGCAAGAACGTCTTTACGCATAGCTCTTACGGTCTCTCTGGCAATAACCTTGCTTCCGATGGCTGCCTGGATCGGGATCTCAAAGAGCTGTCTCGGGATTTCATCTTTCAGCTTCTCGCACATCTTTCTGCCGCGCTCATATGCAGTGTCCGCATGGACAATAAAGGAAAGTGCATCCACTTCTTCCTTATTTACAAGGATATCCAGCTTCACAAGCTCACTTCTCTCATATCCGTCCAGCTCATAATCCAGAGATGCATAACCTCTGGAACGTGATTTCAGCGCATCAAAGAAATCGTAGATGATCTCGTTGAGGGGCAATCTGTATTTCAGAAGTGCACGGGTTTCTTCCATATATTCCATGCCTTCGTACTGGCCTCGTCTCTCCTGACAGAGATCCATAATCGCACCGATGAACTCGGTGGTTACCATAATCTCAGCCTTCACCATTGGCTCTTCCATGTACTCGATCTCAGAAGGATCCGGAAGATTGGTCGGATTGGTCAGCTCAATGATCTCGCCATTGGTTTTGTAAACTTTATAGATAACACTTGGTGCTGTGGTTACAAGATCCAGGTTATATTCTCTCTCCAGACGCTCCTGAATGATCTCCAGATGAAGAAGTCCCAGGAATCCGCAGCGGAATCCAAATCCAAGGGCAACCGATGTCTCCGGTTCATAATAAAGAGAAGCATCATTGAGCTGAAGTTTCTCCAGTGCATCACGGAGATCGCCATACTTGGCTCCATCTGCCGGATAAAGTCCACAGTAAACCATAGGATTAACTTTCTTATATCCCGGAAGTGCCTCCGCACAGGGATTGTCCGCATCCGTTACCGTATCACCCACACGGGTATCACGGACATTCTTGATACTGGCTGTGATATATCCAACCATACCCGCGGTCAGCTCATCACACGGAATAAACTGACCTGCACCAAAATATCCCACTTCTACAACTTCTGTGGTAAATCCGGTCGCCATCATATGGATTTTCGTGCCTTTTTTTACACGGCCGTCTTTCACTCTGCAAAATACGATAACGCCCTTATAAGGATCATAAACGGAGTCAAAAATCAGGGCTTTCAGCGGTGCGTCCACATCTCCTTCCGGAGCCGGAACCTTATTGACGATCTGCTCCAGAACCTGGTCTACGTTCAGTCCTGTTTTTGCGGAAATCTGTGGTGCATCCTGGGCTTCAATTCCGATTACATCCTCAATTTCATTAATAACACGCTCCGGATCCGCACTTGGAAGGTCGATCTTGTTGATCACCGGAACCACATCCAGGTCATGATCCAGTGCCATGTATACATTGGCAAGCGTCTGCGCCTCAATTCCCTGGGCAGCATCCACAACAAGAATGGCTCCGTCACAGGCCGCAAGGCTTCGAGAAACCTCATAGTTAAAGTCTACATGTCCGGGGGTATCAATCAGGTTAAAAATATACTCATTTCCATCCTTGGCTTTGTATACAATACGAACGGCCTGGGATTTAATAGTAATTCCCCTCTCTCTCTCAAGTTCCATGTTATCCAGAACCTGGGCCTGCATTTCTCTTTCTGTGAGAAGTCCCGTCATCTCAATAATACGGTCAGCAAGTGTTGATTTACCGTGGTCAATATGTGCAATGATACAAAAATTTCGAATTTTACTCTGGTCTATCATTCAGGAAGTCCTCCTTAAATTTCTCTCGTATAAAGCGTTGGGAACGCATATTTATCCATACTGCTCTTTATCATATCATATTTTAGTCTTCTTTGTCACTGCCTTTCAGGACTCTGTTTAAGATATCTGCAAAAGGTTCCATTGCATTTCGGACTTCCTCCACGGTATTGGTCTGTGCTCCGGCTTCCAGAAGCAACGCACGGGGTTTAAGATGCAGATTATAGCGAAGACCTGCTAGATAAATTCCCCGGTAAAGATCCGGATAATATTGTGCTGCCTGGTATTCCAGCTGGAAGGAAAATGCCAGATTTTCTTCTATGTAAGGATTGGGCAGATAGCTTACTGCCCCCTGATTAACGGTATAGCTTAATCCATTATAAAAAAGCAACTGGGCGGTAGATTTCCCGTTGACCTCTGTTACCAGACGGCGGTCATCCGGCACTCCGTCCCTGTGAAGGTCAATCACAACTTCGACGGTGGGATTTTCTTCCAGAACTTTTTCTATGGATATCCTCGCATAATCATAAGCTTTGCTCCGATCCAGGGTTCCACCCATCATATCAAAAGCATCCGTCACATGAATTACCTGATAACCATATTTTTCCTCCAGAAGGTCCGTAAGGTAATTTCCCACTCCCACAATGGTATCCTCCTCCTTTCCTTCCCTGGAATCCACAAATGTTTCCTGGGAATGGGTATGGTAAATCAAAATCTGCGGTACTTTACTGTCCTGTTTTATGGACAGATCTTCCCCCAGAAATCGTGTTCCGCTGATCTGCTGTGCATTGGTCTCCGTATTGGAATCCAGAATAAAAAACTGATTCATCACATAATCAAAATCTGCCAGTTTTGCAGGAGATAAGTCAATCTGCGGATGCGGAACTGCCACTGTTTCCTGTTCTTTCACCGTTTTTTCGACGGAAGCTTTCTTTTCTGCCGCATCAGAGCCCGCCGGAGTGATCTCCATCTGGGTAATTTCCGGTTTCGTAATTTCCGGTTCTTTATTTTCCACACCGGTATCCTTCTTATTTTCTGTACTGTCAGCAGATTTCTCCTCTGACTTCTGCACTTCCTTTTTTTGCTTTTCTTCTTTCTTCTCTGCCTCTTCCACCTCAGCCATCAATAGTGCCTCCTGCTCTTTCCGGTTCTCCGCTTCCACTTCCTCGCCCAGATGCTCCTCATTTTTTTCCTTCAAAAGCATCTCCGTTTCCCGGTCCCTTCCAGTCTCTTCCTGCAGAGCTTTCTTTTCCAGAAAGCAATACAGCGGCAGCTGTCTGTATATCTCACCATGCTTAAAAAAATCTCCCGTAAGCGCAGCCACAACGCACAGAAAGATCAGACTCAAAAACACGCAGAATGCCCTCTGGATATTCGTCACCCACGATCACCTCTTATGGTATTTTATGACCTGTCCTCTTCGATTAGACTATCGGAAAATGCCAGATTAAGCCCCTCGGAAATCGTAAAGCTTAAATACCGCACAGTTTCATCCACATCTTTCGGTGTTACAAACATGGTATAAAGTTTGGGTGAAATCATTTCTTCCAGAAACTCTTTCTGCTCTTCTTCCTCCAGTGCATCCAGCAGGCTTGCCATGGAATCATGGACAATGGTTGCGGCATCTACCACTGTAGGCACACCGATTCCGATCACCCGCACGGAAAGATTCTCTTCATTGAGCCCTTCCCTGTGGTTTCCCACACCGGACCCCGGATTGATCCCGGTATCTGTAATCTGAATGGTACGGTTCAACCTTGCTGTATTCCTGGCTGCCAGCGCATCAATGGCAATTACCACATCCGGCTTTGTCTCAGAAACAATACCCTGAATAATTTCCAGGGTTTCCATTCCGGTCTGAGCCATTACCCCAGGCGCAATCCCACTGATCTGATGCATTTTCATATGTGTGTTTGCCTTCAGCCCGTATTCCCGGATTACATGCCTTGTCATATGAAGACCGGAAACCGCACGGGGGCCAAGGGAATCCGCAGTGATCTCCTGATTTCCAAGTCCTACCACCAGGATCGACTGCTGCCGTCCAAGATCAATCAGCTCCCTTAAATGATGCGCCACTTCTTCCGAGATTTCCCTGTGATAATCTTCATCCGGAACGGAAAGGTCCGGCGCCTCAATGGTAATGTAGGTTCCCTGCGGTTTTCCCATGGTCCTGGCCCCGTTTTCTGTTGTGATCCGTACTACGGTAGTCCGCACGTCTTTTTCCTCATCGTATTTTTCCCTGATCTCCACTCCATGTACTTCTACATTTTCCTCCTGAAAGCGTTCCGTTGCCTCCAGCGCCAGGTCAGTTCTGATTCTGCTCCTTCCAGCCATACTCTCATCCTCTTTTTCTGTAAAATTGCCAGCCATTTTCCTCTGTCATCCACATGAAAACAGCTTTTCCGATGTTTTCCCTTTCATTATTCCCCATTTTCCCATAAATATGTACCATTTCCCCTTTCATCCACAGCATCTGGTAGTTTTTGCATATTTTTTTGGAATTTTTCCGAAAAACATCTTGACATTACACTCCATGTATAATAATATATATAAGCATGTTTCATAGGAGCGCCCGTGTCTGTTCCTGTGAATGTAATTTATATTATATTTTTTAGGAATCGGAGGTGTACGAATTGGCTAACATTAAATCCGCAAAGAAGAGAATCTTAGTTAACAGCACTAAGGCTGCAAGAAACAAAGCAATCCGTTCTGCAGTTAAGACTTCCATCAAGAAAGTTGAGACAGCAGTTGAGAATAAGGATAAGGCAGCTGCAGAGGTTGCTCTTAAGGACGCAATCTCCACAATCAGCAAAGCTACATCCAAGGGCGTTTACCACAAAAATAACTGCGCCAGAAAAATTTCCCGTCTTTCCAAAGCTGTCAACAGCATTGCGTAATAGACCACGGAATATTTTAGTTATAAGCTTATAAGTAAAAGGAAAGACAGTCGAACCGTCAGCGACTGTCTTTTTTTATATTCTGCTCTCACTTTTACAAGAAAGGAGTTTTCTATGGGCACTCATCCATTCCCTTATCGTCTCATTCGCAGTAACCGGAAAACACTGGCAATCCAGGTCAGCGCTTCCGGCCAGGTGACTGTCCGTGCTCCACGCACAATGTCAGATACCACCATCGAAAATTTCCTCACGCAAAAAGAAAGCTGGATTCTGAAGCACCTCTCCCACGCTGCATCCGAACCGGTTCCGTCTCCTGGAGAAAACCGCCCGCTCTCCGATTTCCGCCGCAGTTATTATATGGAATCTGCCCGAAAAATATTCAAAAGAAAAACCGCAGCCTACGCCAAAAAAATGAGCGTAACTTACGGCCGTATCACTATCCGGGAACAGAAAACACGCTGGGGAAGCTGCACCAGTGAGGGAAACTTAAACTTCAACTGGCGGCTGATTTTCGCACCGGAAAAGGTTCTCGATTATGTTGTTGTCCACGAACTTGCCCACCGGAAGGAAATGAACCATTCTCCTGCCTTCTACGCAGTGGTGGCGTCTGTGATGCCGGAATATAAAATTTACGAAAAATGGCTCCGGGATAACGGAAAGACTCTGTGGCAGAATCCCTGAATTTCCAGGCTTTTAGGCAGATATTTCACGATTCTTTCCTATGCGCTCCTCTTCCGCGCCGAACTGTATTTCACAATCAGAAGTTCCACGCTGAGCACATCCCCTAACGTACCTGTCTTCACAGCTTCTTCCGCATCCACAAAGTCTCGCACCGCATTTTCAAGTTCTTCTACTGTGTAAGCCCTGGCGCAGGATTCCAGATTTCGCACAACAAAGGATGGCACGCCAAGTTTGGATGCAATCTCTGTCTGGGAAAGTCCCTCCTCTGATAATTTCTTCGTAAGACAGATCTGCCGGAACTGCTTTGCAAGGAGAAACAGAATTCTCATCGGTGGCTCCCGCAGCGTCAGAAGATCGTAATACAGATCCAGTGCACGTTTCTGATTTTTCTCTGTCACGGCGCGGACCATATCAAAAATTTTGTTGGTTGTCTGTGTGGTACAGACAGCACGGATATCTTCTCCAGTCACAACCTCTCTGCCTTCTGTATAGGAAATCAGTTTTTCCAGCTCCATCCTTAAATTTCCCATATCTGTCCCCGTCATGGACAGAAGCAGCTCCACATCCCGCTGGGTAATCTTACGCCCGTTTTTCCCGAGAATTCCTGCCGCCCACCGCATCAGCGTTTTTTCATCCTGCTGTTTAAATTCTCCGATACTTCCACAGGCTTTCACTGCCTTATACATACGGCTTCGTTTATCTACCTCGGATTCACAGAATACCAGATACAGATAATCCGGAAGATTTTTCATATAATCTGCCAGTTCCTCACATTTATTCTTAAAAAATCCGGTATCCTCCAGAAGAACCACCCTGCGCTCCGCAAAAAAGGGCATCGTATCAAAAAGGCTCAGAAGTTCTCTCACATCGATTCCTTTTCCCTCATATCTGGCAAAATTCATCGTATCATCATCCGGATTCAACGCTTTCACCAGATTTCTCTTATACTGCTGTTTCAGATACGCTTCTTCTCCGTAGAGCAGATATGCCTGCTTAAATTTTCCTGATTTGATGTCTTCCTGAATATTTTTCAATATCTGTACTCCTGTCTGAATCGTATTCCCGCAATCACCCGGGGACTTTTTCTCTGTATCTCAGTTTATACGACAACCGCCGGAAATGCAACATACTCCGGTAAAAATTTGACTTTCCGGCAAATTCATGATACTGTAGACGGGTACATATTCCGGCAGAGCCGTTCTGCCAGCGAAATATGTGGAAGGGAGTGTTCCATTATGGAGAAAAAAAGAACTAGTAAAGCAACAAGTAACCTGAAGAGCGCAACCACAAAAGCCAAGGCTACTGTGAAATCAACTGTAGAAAAAATCGAGAAAACACCTGCAGCTGAGAAAACTGTAAAAGCAGTAAAAAAAGCAACAGAGACTGTAGCAGCCAAGGCACCAGAAGTAGTAGAAGAAGTTAAAAACACTGTAAAAAATCATAAGATCAGCGGCATCACACTTGAAATTTTTGAGACATCCATCACAGTTGCAGACCTTGAAGCAGCTGTTAAGAAAGATGCAGAGGCGAAAGGCCTTAAGGGCAAAGAGCTCCACATCTATGTAAATGCAGAAGAAAGAGCAGCTTACTACACTGCTGACGGAGAAGGTTCCGACGATTACAAGATCGATCTGACCACTCTGTAAGTTCGGACGGATCAGTTCCGCAACCGAAATACTACGCCGGTCTGCCCATGGCAGTTCCGGAAGCGCAAAAAAGCCATGCACAGGACATTTTCATTTTCGTCCCGCTGCATGACTTTTCTTTTTTATCTTTTACTGGATTTTTTTAATCCAGTCTCTGGAACAGCCTACTGCCGCTCTCCATCCTTTTACCATCGCACTGCGCTTCTCATCATCAATCTCTGTACGGAAAATACGCTCCACGCTGCGGCTTTCCAGTACTGCTTCCTTGCTTTCCCAGAATCCTACAGCGAGACCTGCAAGATATGCGGCACCAAGAGCAGTTGTCTCAATACATTCCGGACGTTCTACAGCCACATTACTGATATTGGACTGAATCTGCAGAAGAAGGTTGTTGGCACTTGCTCCGCCGTCTACACGGAGAACTGCAAGATCACTTCCGGCATCTGCTTTCATAACCTCCAGCACGTCATTGACCTGATATGCAAGAGATTCCAGAGTCGCACGTATAATATGATATTTATTCACACCACGGGTCAGTCCTACAATTGTACCACGTGCATACTGATCCCAGTAAGGAGCTCCAAGTCCCGTAAATGCAGGCACTACATAACATCCGTTTGCATCCGGCACTTTTCCCGCAAAATATTCCGTATCTGAAGCGGAATCCACCAGATGAAGTTCATCACGGAGCCACTGGATTGCGGCACCGGCAACGAATACGGATCCTTCCAGAACGTAGGTAACTTTTCCATTGAGGCCCCATCCGATAGTGGTGACAAGTCCGTTGTTTGAAAATACCGGTTTATCTCCTGCATTCATCAGAAGGAAACCACCGGTTCCATATGTATTCTTGGTTTCCCCTTTCTCAAAGCAGGCCTGTCCGAACAATGCTGCCTGCTGGTCACCGGCTGCACCGGCCACCGGAATCCTTCCACCAAAGAAGGATGGATCGGTTTCCCCATAGATTTCGCTGGACTCTTTTACCTGTGGAAGCATACACTTCGGAATATTAAGCTCCTCCAGAATTTCATCATCCCACTCCAATGTGTTGATATTGAACATCATGGTTCTGGATGCATTGGAATAATCGGTTACATGGACAGCACCCTTGGTCAGTTTCCAGATCAGCCAGGTTTCCACCGTACCGAACAGAAGCTCACCTTTCTCAGCTCTTTCACGGGCACCTTCCACATTATCCAGAATCCATTTTACCTTGGTTGCGGAAAAATACGCATCAATAACAAGACCTGTTTTCTGACGAATTTTCTCTTCCAGTCCCCTCGCTTTCAGGCTGTCGCAGTATTCTGAAGTTCTTCTGCACTGCCATACGATGGCATGATAAACCGGCTGTCCCGTATTCTTATCCCAGACAATAGTGGTCTCTCTCTGATTGGTGATACCGATCGCTGCAATATCCTCTGCCGTTGCCTCAATCTGGTTCATAGCCTCTCTGGCAACAGAAAGCTGTGTGGACCAGATCTCACCTGCATCATGCTCTACCCATCCCGGTTTCGGAAAATGCTGGATAAACTCCTTCTGCGCCACACTGCGGATCCTTCCGTTTTCATCGAAAAGAATACAACGGTTGCTGGTTGTTCCGGAATCCAGCGCCATAACATATTTTGCCATATAAAAATCCTCCAATACATTACTTAACCACATAGCTGTATCTATGCAGTTTTAAAGCTCCCATACCTCCTGATTCGTAGTGGAAACCGCCGCAGCCCCCGCCCCCAGCGCTCCCATTACGTCCTCTTTATCAGAGATCAGTCCCCCTGCAATCACTGGTACTCTGCTTGTTTTACATATTTTCTTGAGAATCTTCGGCATCAGACCAGGCAGCACTTCCACCACATCCGGCAGCTGCTCATGCTGATTTCCCAGATTTTCAATATTTTTAATCGCCATGGAATCAATGAGAAAAAAGCGCAGGACAGTATACATCCCGAGCTTTTTTGCCCTGCTGATCATTGATGCTTTTGTGGAAATAATTCCATCTGCATGAATATCTTTGCAAATATAATCGACAGAAACCTCTTTTGAACTCAGGCCTGTCACAAGATCAATATGTACCATAGCAATCTTTCCTGCCTGATGAATCCGTTCCACGATTTCCCCGATAGAACGAATATCGCCATACAGAATAAAAATCACCGTAAGTTCTTCTCTGCTCAGGCAGTTGGAGAGTCCCTGCTCGTCTTTCACCGCCGCTATGATCGGGTTTGCCTCGATCGCATCCAGAAATTCTCTGTTCATCTGCTTTTCCTCCGCAATATTCGCACAATATAGTCATATCTTCTCATATTATCCGAAGACATTAACTCTATTGTAACAGTTTCTTACTGCAAAGGCCAGACAGATTTGTAAGATATGTCGATATTTTCACCAAAATCAGGCAAGTCTTAACGACTTGCCTGACTCAGCAATATTATTTTTCAAATGGGAATTTGAACTGTGTAAGTCCGAATTCATCACGAAGTCCGATAAACTCTTTCTGAACTGCCTCTGTTACCGGAACTCCCTTGTCTTTACGATACATCCATACATCGTACTCTTTCTCGCCTGCTGTATAGATACGTTCCTGTCCAGGAGCTTTCTCAGATCCTCTCAGGTCTCTTAAGATATCGCCACATGTTTTCTTGAATGCTTCAGCACCCATGAATGCTTCTGTATCGATTGCGATGAAGAAATGTCCAAGATGATATGGACGGATGCTTCCATCCTCATTCTTTCCTTCCAGTGCTCTTAAGAAGATACCGGACTGAAGTGCTGCGGAAAGGATCTCAACAACTGTGGAGTATCCATATCCTTTATATCCTCCGTTTGTCTCGCCAAATCCGCCGAGAGGAGCAAGTGCAGCCTGTTTGCTGCGGATCTTCTTGAGGATCTCAACGCTGTCTGTAAGCTCCTCACCTTCTCTGGAAATAACAAGACCTTTAGGAGTATCGTGTCCGATACGTGCGTAGTATTCGATCTTGCCGTTCTGGATAACAGATGTTGCACAGTCCAGCATGAACGGGAATGGCTCATCTGTAGGCATGCTGAATGTCAGCGGGTTTGTTCCGAGCATATTCTCAACACCAAATGTAGGTGCAACGGACGGTCTTGCGTTTGTACCACTGATACCGATCATGTTCTCTTTTGTTGCGAGACCTGTCCAGTATCCTGCGATTCCATAGTGAGAAGAATTACGAACTGCAACCATACCCATGCCATACTTATGTGCTTTCTCAATACACATATCCATAGCTTTCTTGCTGGCTACCATTCCCATACCATCGTTGGCATCAATAACTGCAGTTGTTGGTGTCTCTTTGATAATATCGATCTTGGTTACCGGGTTTAAGATTCCGGCTTTGATACGATCAATGTAGATCGGTTTGAAACGGTTGCAACCATGGCTCTCAATTCCACGTCTGTCACTCTCAAGAAGTACATCAGAGCAAAGTCTTGCGTCTGCTTCCGGAACTCCTACTTTTTCAAATACAGCTGTCATAAAATCATCTGCGAGCTGCCAGGGAATAAAAGGTCTTGTTTCTTTCTCCATTGTAAAAATCCTCCATATACATTATTATAGTTTTTTTTATTTTACTTATATAGATCTGCAGCAGGACCCCCTCCTGCCGGAGATTTTAAATTTAGCCTGCCTCCTGTATGCACCTCACAGAAAGCGTCTTTACATCGCAGTGTCAATCCGCGTCTGCCACTGCTCTTCCTCTGTCCGGATAATTGGTGATGATGGAGTTTACTCCCCATTTCTTCATCCTTCTCATATCCTCTTCCTCGTTTACAGTCCAGACATTCACCCCGATCCCGTTCTGGGAACAGCTGCGTACATGTTCTTCCTTCAGGTATTCCAGATTCGGATGATAATACTGCACATCACAGGTTCTTGCATAAACGCCTGCATTGTCCACATATTTATCTACCAGAAAACCACCTGCAATGGTTTCATCGCTCTGTCTGCACAGTACGATGGAAGCATTATTAAAGGAAGAAAGAATTATCCGATCCTCCAGTCCGTATTCACAGATCATGTCGATCACTTTCTCTTCCATACCACCATAATAATAAACACTGTTCTTCAGTTCAATGTTAGTGATCAGATCTTCTTCCTCAGCCATCCATTCCAAATACTCTCTCAGAGTCGGGATCTGAAGTCTGCCGAATTTTCCGGCAAATTTATCCGGATAGCTGCAATCCAGTTTACACAGCTCATCATATGTAAGATCATAGATATATCCGCTTCCATCCGTGGTACGGTCAACCTTCTCATCGTGCATGATCACCGGAACCAGATCCTTGGTCAGCTGTACATCAAGCTCAATTCCCTCGCATCCAGCCTCCACGGCTTTCTGAAACGCCAGCATTGTATTCTCCGGATATTCTCCGCTGAAACCACGATGTCCAAATACTTTCATTCTAATCATCCTCCATTCAATGCGTTACATCGTTGTGAGCATTTTTGCTAATTTATATTTCAGATTATATCATAGCTTTTATTTATTTTCAACATTTTTCGTCTGTATTTTTTATATTTTTTTGTTATTTTTAATTAATTATTCTTTTTCTCGTTATTATTTTTTGTGCATTTTGTATATTTTATTTCATAGCAAACAAAGCGATAAAAAAGCCTTTTCAGGTTTATTTTATTCGCTTTGTCTGCCGGAGGGCTGACATATTATAAGCATACAGATCGCCATATATCTCCTTTGCAGATCACTGTATGATCTGCTTCACATTTCCTGTAGCCACGATATCCACGCCTGTACCTGCTGCATTCTCCAGGATCACATCTCCGATCTGAACCGGCGCTTCCACACATACATCCCGCAGCGCTTCCACACAGTCAAAAATCTTTTCTTTCGGAATATCCTGTGCTGTCTTTACTGACACCACCGGCATACTTCCATTCTTCACACGAACGGTCGTTGTCACGATCCTGGTCGGATTTGTCACTTCCTTCACTGCATATTCCGCACCTTTTTTACAGGTATTTCCTGTGACGGAAATGATTTCTTTTCCATTCATTTCCACCAGAAGGGCGCATCCCATAGGACATCCGATACAAGTAAGATTCCTTTTTTCCATTTTCATCACTCCTCCACCTGGATCACAAGTTCATGTTTATCCTGTTTCTGTTTTCCTTCCAGAATGGAAAGAAGCTGCTCTTTTTTCAGTTTGATCTGTTCCATCTCTCCGGGTGCTGCCACCTGTTTTTTTCTGGAAAAGATCCGTTCTCCATCCAGATATGCACGGATGTAACAATTTTTATATACATTTCCCACACGGAAGCGGACCAGCTGCTCCTCCGCCATATGACCGATACGGATCTCAGACGGCACTGTATAGCGGACTCCGTTTTTAGGCGAAAGTGTGATCTTTATCTCTTCCGGTATTTCTTCCTCGCCATTGTTGTGTATATAGAGAGCCGCATTTCTTCCTGCATTACCTGCTTCCTCTGAAACAAAATCCACCAGATCATGAACATGAAGAACATTTCCGCAGGCAAAAATACCCTCTATGTTTGTCTCCAGACTTTCGTTTACCACCGGTCCGGAAGTCACATTGCTCAGCTTCACACCTGCCTGTCCGGAAAGCTCATTCTCCGGGATCAGGCCAACAGAAAGGAGAAGCGTATCGCATTCAAAAAATTCCTCTGTACCAGGAATCGGACGTCTGTTTTCATCTACCTCTGCAAGAGTGATTCCTTCCACACGCTCTTTTCCTTTTATGTCAACCACTGTATGGCTAAGCTTCAACGGGATCCCGAAATCATCCAGGCACTGCACGATATTTCGCTTCAGGCCTCCGGAATATGGCATCAGCTCTGCCACAGCCTTAACCTCCGCACCTTCCAAAGTCATACGTCTGGCCATGATCAGTCCGATATCACCGGATCCCAGGATCACTACCTTTTTTCCCGGCATAAAGCCTTCCATGTTTACAAGGCGCTGTGCTGTTCCTGCTGAATAAATGCCTGCCGGTCGATATCCAGGAATGTTCAGTGCGCCTCGCGGTCTCTCTCTGCAGCCCATGGCAAGGATCACGGCTTTCGCCCGGATCTGATACATTCCATCCTGACGGCTCATGGCAGTGATCACCTTATCCTGGCTGATATCCATGACCATGGTATTCAGCCGGTACTCGATCCGCTGTTCTTTTACCATCCGGATAAAGCGTGCCGCATATTCCGGTCCTGTCAGTTCCTCCTGAAATGTATGAAGGCCAAATCCATTATGGATACACTGATTCAGGATCCCACCCAGTTCCTTGTCACGTTCCAGGATCAGGATACTCTCTGCTCCCTCTTTCTTTGCAGCCAGGGCTGCTGCCAGTCCTGCAGGGCCTCCGCCTATGATCACGATATCTCTCTTCACCATAATCTTATCATTCATGGTTCTCGCCCTCCTCTGCAATTTTCTTGTTGGTTCCTTCGATCAGTCTGGAAGCTCCGCCTGTTTTTGTGATCTCCTCCATGGAAATACCAAGCTCTCGGCTGAGGATCTCCATTGTTCTTGGAGAACAGAAACCTGACTGGCATCTTCCCATTCCCGCTCTTGTACGGCGCTTTACTCCGTCCAGGGATTTCGCTCCCAGAGGTCTTCGGATCGCATCCAGGATCTCTCCCTCCGAGATCATCTCACATCTGCAGATGATATTTCCATATTCCGGTGATCTTTTGATCAGCTCATTTCTTTCTTCCAGAGAAAGCTCTGACGGATCCAGGATCCCTTTTCTCACCGGATCAAAATCCGGATTTACTTCCGGATGTAATTTTTCTTTTACGATGTCAGCGACCATACAGCCGATTGCCGGCGAGCTGGTAAGTCCCGGTGATGCGATTCCTGCACAATCAATAAATCCGGGTGCATCCTCCACCTCTTCGATCACAAAATCCATACCGTCCTCGATAGCACGAAGTCCCGCAAAGCTTGTGATCACCTTCCGCAGAGGAATATCCTTTACTGTTCTGCCGGATTTGACGCTTACAGCCTCCAGACCCTCTGCAGTAGTGGCTGTTCCCTCCCGGTCCTCCAGATCCGTAGCAGTAGGGCCGACAAGAAGATTACCGTGAACAGTCTGTGTTATCAGAACTCCTTTTCCGCTCTTATTTGGAAGTGCAAAGATCGTATGATTCACATGTGCTCCTGCACTTTTATCAAGAAGCATATACTCACCCTTACGAGGAGTGATATGCAGTTTTTTCTCACTTACCATATTATGAAAAACATCCGCATAGACACCGGCAGCATTGACGATACAGCCTGTCTCAAAATCACCCTTTGAGGTTTCCACAACAAAACCATTTTCCTGTTTTCGGATGTTCTTTACTTCTGTGTCAAATTTAAATTCCACGCCATTGTTATATGCGTTCTCTGCCATTGCAATGTTCAGCTCAAAGGGACAGACAATTCCGGCTGTCGGTGCATACAGTGCTGCCAGCACCTGATCAGACAGATTCGGCTCCATGGCAAGTGCCTCTTCTCTGTCAAGGATCCTCAGTCCCTCTACTCCGTTTTTCAGTCCTCTTTCACGCAGCTTATGCAGCATGGCAATTCCATTCTCAGTTGTACAGACAGTCAGCGAACCAGTCTGTTTAAAAGGAAAATCCAGTTCCTTCGAAAGCTGTCCCATCATATTGCTGCCCTTCACATTCAGTTCCGCCATAAGGCTTCCCGGTTCTGCATCATAACCGGAATGAGCGATTCCGCTGTTTGCCTTGGAAGTTCCACAGCATACATCCTCTTCTCGCTCCAGAACGCAGATTTTCAGCCGATATCTTGAAAGCTCTCTCGCCGCTGCCGCTCCGGAAACTCCTGCTCCGATAATGATCACATCATACATAGATCTGTTTCTCCTTTCCTGTTTGCGGATCTTCTGAACTGTCCCCGGCTTTCTCTGCGCCGGAAACAGCAGAATATCCGTTGCAACACAAGCATTGCCGTCCGCAGGTAAATATTCTGCGAGGAGTACTGCTTACGAACAGCAATCTTTCAAGCGAATATGCCATTATTTTTATGCCGTAACCCTTGTAACCCTTGTAATCCTTTTGAAACATTAACATTTGTGCATAAAAATAGCCGGCATAAAAACACACTTATCCATGTGTCTTCATGCCGGTCTCTGTTCTCAATGGCATTCTCTGTATTCAGCAAGCTGAATCAGATTCCTTCTTCACTTTGTATTCATTGTATCAGACTATTCTTCATATTTCAAGTGCATTTTTCGTAAAATACATCGTTTTTTCTTTAACATGCTCTTAACTTCACCAAAAGCCTGATAAATTTCATTGTATTCCCGATCATATTTCCTCCACAGAAATAACTCCTTCCTGCTGTCTTACCTCACGAAATACAGTATGGCGTGCTTTCCATTTGGCAGCCTCCATTGTTGCCTGGATCACCACACTCTGTGTTTTGGATCTCTTTTTGATGATAACTACGTTGGAGATCAGGATGTCCTCTTCCCGGAGCTTCTTTATGACCATACTCATCTTGTCTTCATTTTCAAACTCCATATATACGTCATAGGTATTGGAATGCTCTTCCACATAAACCTCTATATATTTCGCATATTTGAACACCAGAATAAGCCCCAGCGTGGTAAAGATCGCACCGCTGTAAAAGCCGATCCCCACAGCAAGTCCGATACACGCGGAAGTCCAAAGACTGGCTGCTGTCGTAAGACCGGATACATGTCTCTGTCCTGTCACGATGATGGTTCCCACTCCAAGAAAACCGATTCCGCTGACAACCTGTGCGCCAAGTCGTGCAGTATCTCCGATTCCTGCCCCATTAGAATATACATGGATAAAATCGCCCGTCATCATAACCAGAGTTGCCCCCATACAGACGATCATATGTGTTTTTACACCTGCCACCCGTTTCTTCATTCCACGGTCAATACCGATCAGACATCCAAGAAACATCGCAAGGATCAGCCGAAACAGCGTCGATCCCATATTTAACGTGTGCAAATAATCCGATATTGCATTACATGCTCCGAGAATTCCGCCCATAAATCTGCCCCTTTCCTGTTGTATCATTATTTTCTGCCGGTGATAACGCCAACAGCGCATCACTTCATTTTGCCCTGCATAAACGCCGCAGGCCACACTCCCTGCACTTGAAAGCTGTCTAGTCAGCCGGACTCGCTCCGTCCGTCTCACTACGCAGTTTTTCATATGATCCTGTGCCCGGATATATTACCCGTAACCTCACAGCATGTAAAACAGCAGGGATACCGCCGCCAGGCGTCGGTATCCCTATCTGTTGCTCTATCTACTGATCAGAGGGCATTCTGATTATTTAATAGACTCGTTATAGTTCTCGATCGCTTTGTTTACAGAAGCTGCAAGCTGATCAACAGCGTCCTGAGTTGTGAGCTTGCCATCATATACCTGCGGCATGATCTCGTTGAATGTAAGACGGGCTTCTGTCTGTACGCCGGAGAGAACACCTGCTGTATTGCAGTTTACAGGAGAATCCTTCAGCTGGTTGATAGCTGTCTCGAAGTTCGGGTTCTCTTCAAGGTAAGCCTTCATATCATCTGTCTCATAAGCTTTCTCGTTGATCGCAAAGTATCCTGTACCCATGGACCATTTAGCCTGTACATCCGGAGTTGTGATGTACTCGATGAATTTCCATGCTGCATCTTCGTTAGCTTCGTTGCCTGTATCTGTAAGCCACAGGGATCCACCACCGATGATAACGCCGCCTTCATCATTCTGCTCGATCCTCGGAAGATATCCTGTACCAACTTCGAACGGAGAAGAATCAACTGCGTTTTTCAGGATAGCAGTAGACTCGATGATCATACCAACCTGTCCGGAGAAGAACGCTGTCTGGGTATCTGCTGTTGTTGTTCCGTAATCTTCGAAATATCCGGAATCATACAGCTTTTTCCACATATCAAATACTTTCAGGCCGCCGCCGTTGGAATCAAAATCAACAGCTGTAACTGCCTCTGTACGTCCATTGTCATTATTTCCGTATGTTACACCAAGTCCTGCAAGCTGCTGCTCAAAGAACCATCCGTAAATAGCCTGTGAATAACCAACCGGAGCTGCTCCGCTCTCTACGATCTTCTTGGCATCCTCAAGAACCTCATCATAAGTTGTCGGAGGAGTTTCCGGATCAAGTCCTGCTGCCTCAAATACGTCTTTGTTGTAATACAGCATAGGTGTGGATACGTTAAATGGCATTGCATACTGCTTGCCGTCTACGGTATAGTAGCTGCTGATAACGTCCATAACAGAGCTCTTGTCATAGCCTGTGCTCTCAAATTTGTCTTCTACAGGGATGACAGCACCACTATCATACATGAACTTTGTTCCTACGTCATACATCTGGCAGACATCCGGAAGACCGGAATCACTCTGCATAGCAGCTTTCAGTTTTGTGATGGTATCATCATAGGTTCCCTGATACTCAGCTTTAACCTCGATCTCATCCTGGGATGCGTTGAAATCATCCACGATCTGCTGAAGCACCTCACCGTTTGTGCCGCCCATTGCATGCCAGAATGTAAGTGTTGTTTTCTCAGCTGCACTTACTGAGCACGGAGCTGCCAGAGATGCAGCCATGATTCCTCCTAAAAGAATCGCCATCCATTTTTTGTTTTTCATATAGAAACCCTCCTTTTATAATGGTCCGGCCTGCCCCAATACAGGCCGGATAAATTAACGTTTTTACTACTTGCTCTTATGTAATTGGATCAACCCTTAACAGCACCAGCTGTCAGACCACTGATCATCTGTTTCTGACCAATGATGAATACAAGGATTGAAGGAATCAGGATGACCATGGCACCAGCCATAACCGGTCGGAAGTCTGTTGCCTCAGCACCCTGGAGCATACCAAGACCGATCTGAACAGTTCTCATATTTACACTGTCTGTTACAAGCAGTGGCCACAGATAGTAGTTCCAGCTCTGAAGGAATACATAGATGATCAGAGCACCAAGTGATGGTTTGATAAGCGGAACACCGATGGTATATAAGAACTTGAAGTTTGTACATCCGTCAATTTCAGCTGCCTCATGAATCTCTTTCGGCAGTGTCAGGAATGCCTGACGCATGTTGAATACCGCAAAAGCTGCTGCTGCGTTCGGAAGAATCAGCGCTGCGTATGTATTACGGATACCCCAGTCAGCGATTGTCAGGTAGTTTGCAATGATGATCGCCTGGCTTGGGATCATCATGGTTGCCAGCATGATATAGAACAGGACTTTTTTGCCCTTGAATTCCATCATTGCAAAAGCATAAGCTGCAAGAGCACCTGTGACAACCTGAGCAAATGTGATAACACCGGATACGATCAGTGAGTTCTTAATGAAAGTAAAGAACGGTGCCAGCTGGAATGCTCTTGTGTAGTTCTCAAGGGTCAGATGAGACGGCCAGAACTTTCCGCCGTAGATTTCCTTCAGATCCATCATACTAACATTGAAGCAGTATACAACAGGAACGATAATAATAATTGCAAAAATAATATTCAGCGCATACATCGCCACTTTTACATATGGTTTTTCTTTCATCAGTAGGTCACCTTCTTTTCCAGTCTAAACTGCAGTGCAGTCAGGATGATCAAAATAACAAACAGAATTACGGATTCTGAACAGGCCACACCGAAACGGCTGTTGATAAATGCCTCCTGGTAAATCTCATACACGATAACGTTGGTACTCTCTGCCGGTCCACCCTGGGTCATCATCTTGAACTCTGCGTATGCCTGTACGGAGTTGATAACATTGATGATGAGAAGGAAGAACAGTGTCGGAGAGATTGACGGAATCGTTACATGGCGGTGCTTCTGGAAGAAATTCGCTCCATCCAGGGCAACACTCTCATAAAGCTCAGACGGTACACTCTGGATCGCTGCAGTAAGGTAAATGAAATTCATACCGATCGCCATCCATACACTAACGATCGTAACTGCGATCAGTGCATATTTCTTATCTGTCAGCCATCCGATATGAGTTCCGAGAACCTTGTTCAGGATACCCAGAGAGCTGTGGAAAATAAACATGAACACTACAGATGCCGCTGCTGCGGAAATAGCCATCGGAAGTGCATATACAGTACGGAAAAATCCCTTCGCCCTGATCTTCTCTGTACTGATGATCGCCAGTATAAAGCCGATCACAATAGAAAGGATAACTCGCATAACAGAGAACTTCAGTGTTGTCACCAAGCTGTTAAGGAACGTTCCGTCTGTGAAAATATTCGTATAGTTGTCAAGTCCTACATACTGTGCCACCTGACCAAGAGGTGTGGTTCTGGCAAAGCTCAGCTGGATCGTCTTAACGAACGGCCAGAATACAAACAGTATAAAAAGGATCATTACAGGAACCAGATAGAGATAAGGCTCCACTGTCCTGAAAAAAGATTTTTTACTTTTCATTGTATATCACCTGCTTTTCATAAATTTACGTACTACCGATCAGCTGCATCATCACGATATCTCTGTCCCCCTGACAGTGCTGATCATGTTGCTCATTACACATTCTGCTGAAAAACATTTCCGTTATATATTCCAGCAATTACCCCAATACATTAAGCAAAACTCTCATTTACGTTCTGCTGTCAAAATGCCCTCTCACTACCCTCCTTTGTATTTGCGTGTTTGTTATCTTTACCAACTTTTTACCAAATGATAACACATTTCTTTCATATAATCAACAGTTATTTCCCTATTTTTCAATATTTCTTTATTTATTTTGAACAATTATTATTTGATAGTAATTATTTTTTTATCTATTTTATACAATTTATCGTACTTCAATAAGGCAATCCATTCTGATCACCTTTTCTAAAAAACAGATAAAAAAATCGGCAGAAAATAACACATCCTTCGATGTATATCTTCTGCCGTTCTCTCTTCTCAATGGCATCATCTGTTTTTATACAAAACAGACACAATCTCAACTTGTTAACCCAGATTATACAGTAAAATCCACTATAAATCAAGGCTAAACACATATTTTTTATGCAAATCTTATAAATACTTTTTTCACAAGCAAGTCATTTCATTACACAGAAATTGTCTTTATTTCACAGCCATTGTAGAACAATTATACTTTTTTCTTCCTGTACCAGGATATTAAATACAAAACTATACCAAAAATTATCAAAAATGGAGCAACTGCCACCAAAACAGTTGTTAAAAGTATCACAATTAACGCTGCAATGGCGATCACGATTGCCTTTCCATACCATGTGCTCAGATCCAGTTTAAAGCTTCTTGCCTTTCCGGCACTGCTCTCCGTCCCATTATCCGCATAATCATCTGCACCGTAGCTCTCTTCAGAATAACCGGACTCATCATAAACAGCTGCACTGTCATCTGTATCGATCAAAGTCTTGGCGATCAGCCTGGGATCCCCCAGTTCTGCCAGGACATCTGATTCACTTCGGCCGTTCCGGACCTGAGACTGAATGTAATCCTCATAATACCGCACATGAGCCGCAGCTCTCCCATGGGTCATCTGTCCGGACAGCTGCCCCCGTAAAACCTCAAGAAACTCTCTTCTGCTCATAAATATGTCAAACCTTTCTTATGAAATATAATGAAAAAAACAAAACTCAAAACAACTCCAGAAACCTCACCTTGAAAACTTCTGCAAATTCTTTTTTATTACTCTCTTAAAATTTTTCTCATTATACCATAACCCATAAATTTAAATCAGAAACAAATCATAAAATTTTGATTAAAAAATAAAAAATCATAGTACAGCGCAAAGGGCGGTTCATTTCCGGATGCCGCCACAGCCGCATTCGGAAACGAATCGCCCTCCATGACGTTCGTTATGCCGTCAAAAATCACTCAACATGAACAGCCCCTGTACTCCTGATATTCATCGGATAGACATTTTCCCTTCCAACATACTGAGCCATATAGTCCACATACGCATCTGCATTCTCGATCGGAAGCACGCACATGATAACGCCTGCAAAACCACCACCATGAACTCTGCAGATACCAGCACCGATCTTATTCAGAAACAGCTTGGTAAGCGCCAGACTCAACGTGATCTTCTGCTCCTTGCAATTCTGCAGAGAATAACAGTTCTGCAGCCACTCCCAAGAAGAATTACCGGACTCCTCAAGAAGACGCAGGAATCCCTCACCGTCTTTATTCTCAACAGCCTTCACAGCATCCGCAACACGTCTGTTTTCTTCATAGAAATGCATTGCACGAAGAACCGCACGGTCATTTGGGATATCCTTAACATGAGCAAGAAGGTTCTCCATATTGGACTCACAGAGAAGCTCCACGCCCATAGCTTTTGCAGCCTCACGCATCTCCATAGGAATGGAAGAATATTCTTCACTGAGATCAGCATGGCCCTTGCCAGTGTTTACAATCACAAGTCTGCATCCCATCTCTTCAAAGGAAAATGCAATCTTTTCACAGCTGATATTCTCTTTATCAGAGAAATCCAGAAGGATCGGGCCGCCGGCAGCACATGCCATCTGGTCCATCAGGCCGGAAGCTTTTTTCCAATATACATTCTCTGCGTACTGTCCTGCTCTTGCATACTCGCCGTACTCCAGTTTTCCTTCATTAAAGAAGTAATTGGTGATCGCACATACAAGCATCTCAAAAGAAGCAGAAGAACTTACACCGGCTGCCGCAATAACCTTGGTAGAAACATAGGCATCAAAACCGCCAGTTGCATAGCCTTTTTTCTTCATATATTCCATGATACCTGCCACAAGAGCATCGGTACCCTTGGTATAGGTCTCTGTACTCAGCTTGTCGAGATCTACAACCACTTCCTGTCTGTAGCCCTCACTGATCATATGAATCACATTGGTGCCGTTTGGGTAAGCTGCACCGATGGTGTCCAGATCGATACTTGCAGCAATAATCTGTCCGCCGTTATGGTCAACATGATTACCGATAATTTCGGTACGTCCCGGAGCGGTAAAGAACTCTGCCTTGTCATGATGATATTTCTTCTCAAAATTTACTGCAAGATTGGTATAACGTGCACTGCTCTCCTCTGTCTCACCGTAGATTTTTTTCAGCACATCTGCTGCCGGAATTTTAATTGTTCCCATTTTCATTTCCTCCTGTTTTTGCAAAATTTCCGTACATTTTCTGGATGCTTGATCCTTTAATTTTATTATAACAGCCCTTTTTTTTCTGTCCATAAAGATTTTGCGTAAAAACAGTATTATTTTGTGGTCGTCACAGTTTTTCCTGGCTCCAGGAGATATTCTTTTCCACAGTAGATCAGCGTTCCGCCGGAAACAGAACTTTCTACGGACAGAATTTTTTCATCCCATTTTACATGAACCATTCCGCCTTTTACCGGGAATGTACAGTCCACAGACTCAAAAGTATCTGTCTCTGGTTTCACAGTAAAACTCTTATATGCAGTATCTGTAAGCTGAATTCCCGCAAAATATCTTCCAAGAAGATAAATCGGGCTTGCAGCCCACGCATGGCAGAAACTCTTTCCAAAGGGATCTCCGTACATTTCGTACTGTTCTTCCGGTTTTTTCTCCGGATCAAATTCCTCCCAGAATGTTACCGCACCCTGGGAGAGCATGCCACCCCAGTAACTTTCCATCATTTTTTTCACATCCTCAAACCGGCCCATTGCACACATGGCCTCAAGCTCATAAAATTTGAAGTATGGCGTTGTGATCTGTGGAATTTTGTCATTTTCAATCACATTCTTCATAAGAAGTTCTTTTCTCGCATCATCCGCAAATCCAAAGAGAATGGCAAAAATATTGGCATGACGTGTCACATTGTTTTTGCCGGATGAAAAGCTGTCGATATAGGCACCTTTCTCCTCATTCCAGTAGAATTTCTCAATCTTAGAAGCAAGAGCCTGATATTTTTTCTCCCATGCAGAACCATCTCCCAGAACCAGCTCATCTGCCTGGGCCATCGTCTGATAACACATGGCAAGAAGCATCTGCTCTGCACAGATCGCTCCTTCTTTATCCATATCTGCCCAGTCTACAAAGATCCAGTCGCCTTCGCGCCCTACGATAAATCCGTTCTCATCCAGCTGTCCGCCCAGAAACTCCATCATTGCAGTCATTCTCGGATAAATCGCTTTTACAAATTCCTCATCGCCGGTCATGCGGTAATGGTTCAGGATTCCGATCACCCAGTACATGGAATAATCCACAATGGTATTGATATGCTGGCGGATCGGGCTGTTTCCGATCAGAGCCCAGAGCGTTCTGCGGTTGATATCCTCATCAAACATCAGATACTGATTCACAAAATAACTCTGATATGCATCCCCGGACCAGATCCAGCGGTCACGTTTCACACCATCAATAAAGAAGATTCCGCTGCAGAGTTGGAAAGTCCATACTGCCACGTCCCAGATCTTATTCACCAGCTCATCGGAAGAAGAAAAGGACGCCCGAACCGGAATATCCACATACTGGTGAACTGCCTTTATGCTGATCTCATCTTTATGTACGCCCGGTATGAACACATAGCGAAACGCCCTGCGGATAATCTCATCTTCCGGCGTATGCAGCGTCTGGCTGTAATAACAGTTCACCGTATCTCTGGCTTCTGTCTCAGACTCACCATAGCACAGTGTCATTTCACGGAATCCTTTTGGAAATTCTGCCTTCAGAATAGCTGTAAGCTCTGTCTCAAATACAAACAGGACTCCGGATTCATCCTCACGGATCTCAGATGGAAAATATTCTTTTTCATCGTATACCCATATGGACGGATCCTGTTCCCTTGCTGTGTAGATCTCATTGTATCCCACCGGTACCGGATCGCTGACAAAATCATCTGCAAGCCATCCCCGATTGGAAGTGATGGTTTCTCCTTCAATCCGCACAGATGGTACACCGGACGGCATCCCTGCGTAAATCTCAAATTTCTGTTTTCCAGGTCCGCACACAACTGGTTCCCCGAAACGTTTTTTTACATCATTGATGCGGTAATAACCAAGGCAGTTGGCATACACCGTAACCGTCTCTTCTTTTTCCAGATTATATTCTCTTGTAAAACGTACATGTTTTCTGCAGTCATCCAGATGGTAATAAGCCGGCCAGATAAAGCCTCTCTCTTCTCTGCTGAAGTTCTGCATCATTCCATGATAAATTTCAAAATCTCCAGGATACCAGATCCAATGTGATCGATTCATATATTTCTCCTTTATTATGATTCTCATATATTGTTTTTTGTTCTTACCGTGGATCATCTTATCCCATTTATCATCGACTGTCCATGCACAAATCATCACACTGCATGGATTTATGAATCACTTTCTGGTAAAATAAATTTCAAAAGGAAGAAAGGAGATATTTCATGCAGATTATTACCAACAACGCAGGCAAAGAACTGAAAAAGCACGGAGACAACGCCTTTCCTTTTCTGGTAAGTTATGAACGTCTTTCCGGCTATGAAACCGGCTCCTTTCTGTGGCACTGGCATCCCGAAATCGAACTTACCTATGTAAAAAAAGGCGAAATGCTTTACAAGGTCAATCAGAACACCTTTCACCTGAAAGAAGGCCAGGCGCTTTTTGGCAATGCCAATGCCCTTCATGCAGGTTATATGTACCAGAATCAGGACTGCCAGTACATTCCCGTAACCTTTGACCCGAAGCTGATCTACGGGTTTTCCGGAAGTGCCCTCTTCCAGAAATACACGGAACCCATACTCCGCAGTTTTTCTCTCTCTGCCGTACCCCTGGATTTTTCCTGTGACTGGCACCAGGACGCTGTGGAAGATATCCGGCAGATGATCCGTCTGGACAGCCAGCATCCTCCTATGTATGAATTTGAAATCATCGCCCGCCTGCAGCATTTCTGGAAAGTTTTGTGCTCCAATACGCTTGCTCAGGCAGCTGCCCCTTCTGTACAGGATGAAGAAAATTACCGCAGAATTCGCCGGATTATGTCCTATATTGCAGATCATTATTCCGAAAAAATCCTCCTGGATGACATTGCGAACCTGATTCACTTAAGTCCCAGCGAATGCAGCCGTCTTTTCAAAAAGTGCATGAATATTACACTGTTCGGCTACATTCAGGAATACCGGATCGAGAGAAGTCTGGATTATCTGGAAAATTCTTCCTGTTCCATTACAGAAGCAGGATTACTATCCGGTTTTTCGGACTCTAATTATTACACAAAAGTTTTCACAAAAATAAAAGGCTGTACGCCCAGACAATACAGAAAAAAACAGGAGCTGTGATTTTTTCTCACATGCCCCTGTTTTTAATATCACTCTTATTTCATAAAATTCAGAACAGCTCTTTCATCGTCGGATACAGCTTACGGAATTTCTGATACTTCTCTTCATATTTTGCAACCAGCTCCGGATCCGGTTCTACGGTATCTACGACTTTAACCATTTTTTTGCAGATGGTCTCCACATCCGGATATGCACCGCATCCTACGGCTGCCAGCATGGCACCACCCATGGACGGGCCTTCTTCGTTCTCCGGTACATCCACTTTCAGGTTCATTACATTGGCAATGATCTTTTTCCAGAGAGGGCTCTTGGCACCGCCGCCGCAGATCTTGGTGCGCTCAATACTGATTCCAAGGCTTCTTGCAACCTCCAGGGAATCACGCAGACCAAAAGCAACACCCTCCAGAACTGCCTGTGTCATATCTGCTCTTGTGGTATCCATAGACATTCCGAAGAATACACCTCTTGCATCCGGATTGTTGTGCGGAGATCTTTCTCCCATCAGATACGGAAGGAAGAATACCTGATTTTCACCAAGTTTCTGGATCGGCGCCTGCTCTGCCACGAAATCTTTTGTCTGAAGGATCTCTTCTGACCACCATTTGTTGCAGGAAGCAGCGCTTAACATGCATCCCATCAGGTGATAGCTTCCATCTGCATGGTCGAAAGAATGCAGTGCATTGTTTTCATCTACTCCGAAATCTTTGCTGGAAATAAAGATCGTACCGGATGTTCCAAGGGAAATGTTGCACTGTCCGTCACCAACGGTTCCGGTTCCCACAGCTGCTGCCGCATTGTCACCTGCACCAGCCACAACTTTCACATCCTCTGAGAAACCAAGCTCTTTTGCCACCTCCGGTTTCAGAGTTCCGACCACCTGCCAGCTCTCATACAGCTTCGGAAGCTGCTCTTCTGTAATATGGCAGATTTCAAGCATTTCTTTTGACCAGCAGCGGTTCTTCACATCCAGAAGAAGCATACCGGAAGCATCGGATACATCCGTGCAGAAAGATCCGCTTAAGCGATAAGCAAGATAATCTTTCGGGAGCATGATCTTTACAACTTTTTTGAAATTCTCAGGCTCATTTTTCTGCATCCAGAGGATCTTCGGTGCCGTGAATCCTGCAAATGCGATGTTTGCAGTATACTGAGAAAGTTTGTCTTTTCCGATAACTGTGTTGAGATATTCCGTCTCCTCACCGGTACGTCCGTCATTCCAGAGGATCGCTGGACGGATCACGTTATCATCTTTGTCCAGGGTTACAAGGCCGTGCATCTGGCCGCCAAAACCGATTCCAGCTACTTCCTTGCGGTCGATTCCCTCTGTGAGTTCTTTGATGCCTTCCATGCTTTTAGTAAACCAGTCTTCCGGGTTCTGCTCAGACCAGCCCGGATGGGGGAAGAACAGCGGATATTCTTTGGATACGATGTTGCAGATCTTTCCGGATTCTTCCATAAGAAGAAGTTTTACAGCGGAAGTTCCAAGATCAACGCCAATATAATACATAATAATTTTCCTCCTGTAAATGTCTGTAAACGGGAAAACCGCGGCTCTCAGTTCGCAGCGTCTGCACGCCTGAGAGCTCGCGGTTTCCAAATCATATTTATTTACCTGTTACCGAATCATCCCCACGGATTCTCAGTCGGATATCTTACGCCTGCTGGCTGGTTGTAGCCGATCTCCTCAACCGGTACACCGATATATTTAAATACCTCGAAGAGAGCTTTTCCGTGATGTCCGAACGCTACTGCACCATGATGCGGGAATCCTCCCTCGATCAGCACGTGACGGTAAAAACGTCCCATTTCCGGAATTGCGAATACACCAATGGCTCCGAAGGAACGTGTTGCAACCGGAAGAACTTCACCGTGTGCGATGTATGCACGAAGTTTGTTGTCCGCGGTACTCTGCAGACGGTAGAATGTGATATCTCCTGGTTTGATATCTCCCTCAAGAGTTCCGTTTGTAACTTCGATTGGAAGGGATCTTGCCATGATCATCTGGTATTTCATCTCACAGAAGGACAGCTTGCTGGATGCTGTGTTTCCACAGTGGAATCCCATGAAAGTATCTTTCAGTGTGTAGTTGAATTTGCCCTCGATGGACTCTTTGTACATATCCTTCGGTACGGAGTTGTTGATATCCAGCAGTGTAACGATATCATCGCTTACTACCTGTCCGATAAACTCACTTAATGTACCGTAGATATCTACCTCACAGGATACCGGAATGCCCTGTGCTGTCAGACGGCTGTTTACATAACATGGAACAAATCCGAACTGTGTCTGGAATGCAGGCCAGCATTTTCCTGTCAGTGTTACATATTTGCGATATCCTCTGTGATCTCTGATCCAGTCTTTCAAAGTCAGCTCATACTGTGCAAGTTTCGGAAGGATCTCCGGTTTCTTATTTCCGGCGCCAAGCTCTTCTTCCATCTCTTTTACGATTGCCGGAATTCTCTCATCGCCTTCATGTTTGTTGAATGCCTCAAAAAGATCCAGCTCGGAGTTCTCCTCGATCTCTACCCCAAGATTGTAAAGCTGTTTGATCGGTGCGTTGCAGGCAAGGAAGTTTGTCGGACGTGGTCCGAAGCTGATAATCTTCAGATTGCTTAAGCCCTCGATTGCTCTTGCGATCGGAAGGAAGTTATGGATCATATCCGCACAGTCCTCCGCGTCACCTACCGGATACTCCGGAATATAAGCTTTTACGTTGCGAAGCTGCAGGTTATAGCTTGCATTCAGCATACCACAGTAAGCATCTCCACGTCCCTGGCAGAGGTTATCCTGTGTCTCCTCAGCTGCTGCGATGAACATCTTCGGTCCCTCGAAATGTTTTGCAAGAAGAGTCTCGGAAATCTCCGGTCCGAAGTTTCCAAGATATACACAAAGTGCGTTACATCCTGCTTTTTTGATATCTTCAAGAGCCTGGACCATATGGATCTCGCTCTCTACGATACAGACCGGACACTCGTAGATGTCTTTTGCATCGTATTTCTTTGTGTAAGCCTCTACAAGCGCTTTTCTTCTGTTTACAGAAAGGCTTTCCGGGAAACAGTCTCTGCTGACTGCAACGATTCCGACTTTAACTTCTGGCATGTTGTTCATAATCTTATTCTCCTTTCTCATCTCTGAATGTTTCTCAGTCAAGTGTAATGTTCTCACCTTTCAGACCATTGAATGCGCCCTCGATCTTTGCATCCTCATGAGCGATGAGCCATTTATTTTGGGCTGTCATTAATCCATTCTCGCCGTCTTTTGGCATCGGGAAATCAATCTCTGTATTGGTTCCTCTTGGAAGAACAACCACACACTGGAATCCGCTCTCATTCACATGGCATGGTGCATAGTGAAGCGTTGTTGCATAAACCTCAATTCCTGTTCCTGCCGGTACAAGGAATGCTTCGATATTCGCTGTGTCGTATGTAAAATCGGCTTCAATATCCTGCTGATGTCCAATGAGCAGAACCAGATCTGTCACAGCCACATTGATCTCGGAATTGCGGTGATACTCCACAGCATTCAGTTTCTTATTATGACCATTGCAGTATCCGATCTCAATTGGCAATCCACCGAACGCTTTGTTTTTCAGATCTTTTTCCACATCAAGGGCTTCAAGTTCCTCAACAGACGGAACATATACCACATTTTCGGGAACCGGTGTGTGCTTCATTTCTTTCAGAAGCGGCCCGAAATTGTATCCCTCCAGGACTTTTCCGTATTTTCGGAATGCCGGATCTGTTACTTTCTGAATTTTCACGTTTCAAACCTCCTTACAGAATTACTGTTCCACAGTTTCTTCACTTCTTCGTTTTGAACTGAAAAAAGCATACCACATCGTGGTATGCTTTTCGCCGTTTTTCTTGTCTCATTCATAGCACTTTTTTGACATTTTATTTTATCTGCCGTTCTACTTTCCCCGGAAGGATGCCATATCGTTTCACAAATTCCTTGGAAAAAGCCCTGCTGCTTGCAAACCCGTTATCAAGGGCAATGGAACTGATGGTATGGTCTGTATTCAGAAGTTCCCTGTAGGCGTAGGCCATGCGGATATCCTGTAAATATGTCTTAAAATTGACCTTTGCGTATTTCCGGAACATTCTGGACAGATAAGCGTCCGAATATCCAAACATGGCTGCAAGACCGGAAAGCTTCAGATCCTCCCTGTAATGTTCCCTCATATAAGTGGTGATTTTTGACAAAGCATCCAGTCTACGGCTGTTTTTCAGTTCGCTCTCCTCCACTTCCGTCTCACGGTATGTGGAAACCATAAGATAAAGTATCTCATAAAACACAGCCCGGATACGAAATTCATAACCAGTCTCCTTCGACAGATAGATCCTGTACAAATCCTGAATCAGAGAAACCATTCTTTTATCAGTTTCTGATGGTTCTGACGCCACAGGAGCATAAACGTCTTCCCTATGCCTTACATTTCTGCTGTGAAACCGGATAAACCGCTGTGCGGTAAAATAATCTGTAAACTGTTTCAGAGGGATCTGTAAGACAATAGTCTCATTCCGCACAGGTGCCTGAATGGAATGAACTTCATTGGAATTGATAATCAGAAACTCTCCTGCCTTCAAAGGATACTCTACCTCATCAATATAGAAGAAAAGGCTTCCTTCCATTACCGTAAAGATCTCTATAGACGTATGCCAGTGTTTTTCCCTGACATAATTCCCGTTTCTTCCTTCAAAGAGAAAAAGTTTGAAAGGAAGTCCCTCATTTGGAATGATCAGTTCATGCTGAAACTCCATATTTTTCCTCCTCTTCTCTCTTTCTCTGAGCCGTCTGCACACGACGGACCATACTGCCGTAAAAAGCTGCCAGAATCTGCTGGAACAAAGTTCCGATCATAACCGGAAACAATACCTCCGCCGGAAAATATGCTCCTGCAATTACGGCTCCTGCACTGATATTACGCATTCCCGATCCGTAAATCATGGAAACCGTAGCCTCCTTATTCTGCTTTGTAAGAATGGCAATTCCCCAGCCAATGGCATATCCCCCTGCTGCCAGAAGCAAAATTACCGCAGCTACTTCCAGCCGCTCCCCGTTAAGATGTTTCATATAGGGAGAAACCTTGGAAGAATTGGAGGTCACCACGAAAATCAGACATATCTTTGAAAAAGGTGCGAGTTTTTTTGGCCAGGTCTCCATCACTTTTCCATGACTGAACTCATTAAGACACATCGCCAGAACTGCCGGAAGTGCAATCATAAAAACCAGTTCTTTCATCATTCCCATGGTATCCATCTTCACGCTGGAACCAACCAGAATTTTCAGAGCCACCGGAATCAGAAACGGAGCCAGAATTGTATCGATGACAACCAGTGAAAGCGACAGTGGGCTGTTTCCATTATAAATAGACACCCACATCAGGCTGATCACTGCGGTAGGCACAGAAAATTCCAGAACCATCCCTGTGACATAATTCATATTCTGTGGAAATAAAAGATGTCCCAGACCACAGGCAATCACCGGCACCAGTACATGGAGAACCAGCAGCATCAGAATCAGCGGAAGCGGCTTCTTAAATACGTCCGCAACATCCCGGAACCTGGATTTCAGCGCACCTATAAAGGTCATAAAAGCAAACGCATAAGTTACATAAGGCACGCCATGTTTTGCGATATCCGGAAACAGTACACCCATAAGGAGGCAGGCAGGCGTTACAAACGCCATCCATTTTTCAATAAAACTGTTAAATTTCCCCAGCATATTCCACCTCTTATCCTTCTTTTTTCAATTCTTTCTATCAGTTTAACACAAAAAATTTCCCTTGCAAGAAAAATATAAGCGGTTTTATAGCCGATTTCCGTCAGATATGATATGATAGGGTAATACCCATCCTTAGGTAACATAAAGACAAGGCAGAATCTCTTCTCTGCCTGAACGGTCCTCTTTATGACCGTGTACTTAGAAAACGAGGTAAAAAATGATTTCTTTAATTATACCATGCTTCAATGAGGAAGAATCCCTTCCACTTTTTTATCCGGAAGTTACTTCTGTCCTCCAGGAAATGAACTGCGATTATGAGCTGATTTTTGTCAATGACGGTTCCAGAGACAGAACCCTTGAAATTTTAAAAGAACTTTCAGAAAAAGATCCCCACGTGATCTATCTTTCCTTTTCCAGAAATTTCGGAAAGGAAGCAGCCATGTATGCCGGTTTCTGTAATGCCCGTGGTGACTATGTTGCGGTCATGGATGCTGATCTTCAGGACCCGCCGGCCCTTCTTCCGGAAATGCTTCAGAAACTGGAATCCGGAGAATATGACAGTGTTGCCACCAGACGTGTCAGCCGTGATGGGGAGCCTCCCATCCGCAGCTTTTTTGCCCGGAAATTTTACCAACTGATTAACAGAATTTCCGATGCGGATATCGTAGACGGAGCCAGAGATTTCCGTCTGATGAAACGCAGTATGGTAGACGCTATCATCTCTATGAGCGAATACAACCGTTTCTCCAAGGGAATCTTCGGATGGATCGGTTTCAAAACCCTCTGGCTTCCCTACAAAAACATCGAACGTGTTGCCGGTGAAACCAAGTGGAATTTCTGGAAGCTGTTTAAATATGCCATCAGCGGAATCATTAATTTCTCCCAGGCTCCACTGACCATTGCTTCCTGGTTTGGAACCAGCATGACTGGTGTTTCCTTCCTGGTCCTGATCGTTATCGTACTGCGTAAGCTGATCTTTGATGATCCGGTCGACGGATGGGCCTCCACTATCTGCGTGATTATTTTCATCGGCGGCCTGCAGCTTTTCTGCCTTGGCATCATGGGACAGTACATAGCAAAAACCTATATGGAAGTCAAGCACCGTCCCCATTACATTATATCAGAGTCCAATAAAAAGGACTTTAATCCCATCCGTTAATTTTATTTACTCTGTCGGCAGCTCTACCACCTGATATTCGTGGCCCAGCGCCGGCAGAATTTTTTCTTTTACATCACTGGTTTTCATTAACAAAGTGGAAGTATTGATACACGGATGGCATCCGAAGTATTCTTCATCCAGAACTTCTCTGTCGATCACCAGATGTACTTTCTTATCTTTGTCAAAGATCAGTCCCATCAGACTTAAGGATCCTGGCGTAATATTCAGATAGTCCTCCATCTGTTCTCCCTCTGCAAAGGAAAGCCTGGCTGTTCCAATCTGCTTGGACAGAAATTTCGTTTTAAACGGTTTCTCCCCCGGCATCAGCAGAAGATAAAAATCCGTTTTCTGACGGTTACAGAGAAACAGATTTTTGCATATCTGAGCTCCCAGAAGCTGATCCACAGCCTCACATGCCTCCATTGTCATCAATGCCTCATGATCCGCCCTTTTATATTCCACTCCCAGACTGTCCAGAAAATCGTACACTGCGATCTCCTTCTCCAGACGGCCCGCTGGATTTTCCGGTCTTCCTGTATAGATAGTTTTGTCAATTCTTGGTTCTCCCATATTTTCCCTTTCCTACTGATCTTTCATTTCACACTTTTATCTTATCCTTATCTCACAAGCATCTGTCCGGCAAAAACAGCCAGCACACCGAAAACAGCACTTAAAATCACATAAAGAAGTGCCAATCCAATCTGGCCTTTTTCCATCATCGCCCCTGTCTCATATGCAAAAGTAGAAAATGTGGTAAACCCGCCACAGATTCCTACTTTAAGAAACAGTACAAGCCCTGGATTCAGCGATGTATTTTTTGCCGCAGATGCAGCGATAATCCCAATTACAAATGCGCCTGTTACATTTATAATCAATGTTTTTACCGGAAAGCCCTGACTGTTTTCCACTGGCAGTAATCCCAGAAGATATCTGCATACAGAACCTATAAAGCCTCCCATTCCCACAAATAAACAGTTTATCATTGTTTTTTCCTCCCACCTGATTATATCAGTCCAAAAAAATATCCGCAACCTTGCCGTAATTGCTTTCCACCCGGTGTTTTCCCTTTGCATTCCCACCGGTTCATGATATACTGAATTTATCTCTGTCTGTCCTGTCAGATTGCGGGGCAGACGTATTTATTTTGAAAGGAATTACCATGAAACGAATCAAAAATATTGATCTGCTTCGGGCCGGAGCAATTCTCTACATTATGCTGTATCACTGTTATACGCTGTCCGGGAAGCCCTGGCATGCACACACTGCCATCCATACATTTCTTTCCTTTGGCGGAGAAGTTGGTGTAACTCTGTTTTTCCTTCTCAGTGGATATGGAATCTATCTTTCCCTGGCTTCTGCCGAGGAAAGAGGGCACCTCCCAAACTGGGGTTCTTTTATGAAAAAAAGATGCCGCCGCATTATGCCCCAGTATTACGTCTGTGTTACCGTGCTGCTGATCTTTATGTCAACCCGTCTGATTGGCAGTGATGGATTCCGGCATCTCTTTGCCTACTATACTTTTACAGAAAATCTCTCCCCGGTTACACATGGTTCCATTAACGGTGCCCTATGGACTATGGGCGTAATCTTCCAGTTTTACCTGATTGCCCCGCTTCTCTACCGTGCAGTCAAAAAAAACTGGCTTATCTCTTCCATTGCGGCGATTCTGTTTACCGTTTTCTGCAGAATCTTAATTGTCCGGTATCTCCGCGCAGGAGGGATTTCTGATACTTCCATATATTTTGTATACGAACGGCAGGTATTCTCCTCTCTGGATAATTTTGTCCTGGGAATGGCTGCTGCCGCATTTTGGAAGCATGCCGGAAAAAAGATCCAGGAACACCGTCTGAAGCTTGGTCTTCCTACTTCCATTATCAGCATCGTGCTGATTCTGATATGGATTTTTTACTACAGCAATCACAGGCTTTATGGTGCCAGTGCAGTGGGATATCCCTCCCATTCCATCCTGGCGGTTCTCCTTTCTGTTCTGCTTGTCGGGTTTTCCATACTTCCGGAAATGGACTTTCCGTTTTTCCGTCCACTGTATTTTGTGGCCAGAAACCAGTATGGAATCTATCTGTGGCATATGCCCGTTATCATGACTCTTCAGGCTGGTTCTCCATGGTTCAATGCCTTAAGTCAGCAGCGCTTCTGGCTGTTCCTGCCCTGTATGCTTGTGATCGCCTGTACATTTGGCTATTTTTCAACCCGTTTTATCGACCATCCAAAGAAAGGATAATCTCACATGAATAACCGATCCGCAGTCAACCATAAAATCCGCAAACATTTTAATGAACTGATCTATAACGTAGCTCGTTACACTGAGGTTGTTTTGTCCATTGTAATTCTTATTGTTATCGCCCTGTCCTGTCTCCGGCTGATTCTCACAACCGCCGGCACTTCTGTCATGCATATGGACACCGATTTTTTTACAAACTTTCTTGCCCAGGCACTGTCCCTTGTAGTCGGTGTTGAGTTTGTAAAAATGCTCTGCCGCCATTCCGCCCAGACAGTTGTGGAAGTTCTCCTTTTCGCCACGGCAAGACAGATGGTAGTAGAACATCTTCAGCCTACCCAGACCCTGATCGGTATTCTCGGTATTGCCATTCTTTTTGCAGTCCGGAAATATCTCATGACAGACAGCGATGATATGTCCCCGAAACACCATTCCACAGATAATTCAGAAAAATAAAAGAAGTTCGTACCAGACATTTCACTGATGTTCCGGTACGGACTTCTTTCTTTTTTATTTCTATATATTTATGGTACGATTCGTTCTCAGAAATATTTTCTCAGAAGATAAGTCGGTGTACAGCTCCATGCATGGCAGTAACTGTTTACAATGCTGGAACCATATGGGGACTCTGCCGGATTTTCCGGATTGTAAAGTTCCCAGAATGTATCCGCACCGTGACCGATCATTCCTCCCCAGTAATATTTCATGTAATCCATTGCCTGTTCTTTCTTTCCTGTAAAAAGAAGCGCTTCTACAAAATGATGGTTCATATACGGAGAAACCATGCCTTTTTCCGGCTTCAGCGCAATAACTCTGTCCAGAATTTCACTGCATGTATCCACATCCGCAACCTCGGCAAGGATCATCCATACCTGATTTGCATAGTTGACCTGGCGCTCTTTTCCGCTTACAAAAAGTCCCTGTTTCTCATCATAGAGATACTTCCAGGAAGCTTCTGTTTTCAGACGGATTTCCTCGGAAAGTCTGGATACCTCTTCCTCATCTCCAAGGACCTCGGCAATTTTCTTTACACGTTTTGCACAGTAAATATAAACGCCCTGAACTCCACACTGTTTGTCCAGTCCTTCTGTCCAGTCAATGAATCCCCAGAAGCCATCCTGCTCTTTCAGAATGTGATTCTCGTCAAACTGCTCTGCTGCAACTTCCATCTGACGATACGCACATCTGCTGAGTTCTTTCAGAGTTTCCATATCTTTGGATGCCTGATAATAGTCATACAGAGTCGCTCCGAAAAACATGGAATAATCCAGAAGGAACGTATCATCCGCAATGACTTCCGGCTCCGTAAACAGGCAGGCACTTACCTGTCCGTTATCTTTTGTCTGACCTGCAAACAGATACAGGCAGCGTTTTACAAGGTCATAATTTTTGAATGTTTCATAGTTTGCCAGAGCCTGCAGTCTCAGATCTCCAAGCCACAGACGGCGGTCTCTCTTCGGTCCGTCCTCAAAAACATCCTGCATGCAGTTATGAAGGGTACGAAGACTGACACGGTCCAGTTTCTTCACCATCTCATCCTCAGTCTCAACCGGTTTTACATCAGACATGCTTACGGAGGAAACGCTGCGGCATACAACGTCCTCCACTACCAGCTGCCATTTCATGGAAGTATCAATGGTTTCAATCTCCAGATAACGGAAAGCATATCTTCTTGGAAGTACCAGTGTTGCAGGAAGTACATCAATGTGGAACCATTCCTCCTGAATCCATCCACGGCTGATCCATCCATCATAATCCTCGGATTTCTCAGTCATCTCTTTTGCGATTTCGCCGAATTTCAGTTTGAAAAATGCCGGTGCATCCTGCGGACTTCCCACAGAGGCAAGTTTCAGTGTCACATATCCAACCTGATGATCTCCAAAATCCAGGCAAAGCTTATCGCCTTTTTTCATATGATAATTTTTCAGGTTATCCACAGAATCTCTGTGAAGCACCTCCGGATATACACCGTCAGTCTCACGGATATCCACAATTTCAACCGGGCGTACCAGAGTTTCTTTTAACTGTGGCGCACAGTCTGCTGCTTTTTTCAGAAACTCTTCATTGGAAACACGTACCATATTTAAATCGATACTTACTTCTGCCATGTTTTTTCTCCTCTCACACATTGATAATCTGCTGTTTTCTATTTCTTTCAGCCCCCTGTTACCGGGCCTTTGTTTCTTTCTGCTTTTTATCTTAACGTTTCGGACACCTGTTCTTCAAGTGTCATTTTTACGGAAAAATACTGACATTTTTTTCGTTCTCAGGATTTGGATATGATATACTGAACAAAAGACTTTTTAACTGGAAAGGAAAACTTTATGCAGATCTCCAAAAAAGATTTTCATCGATATCTCTCAGAATATACGGAAGATGAAATTTTTTACAGAAATACATACCTTCAAAGAACAGAACATCCGGAAACATTCCGGGAGTATCTGAAGAGTCTGGATCCTGCTTATATTCAGGACCGGCGTCTGTATGTGCCGGAACTCCAGGAGGAGCCCTGGTTTCCATCTATGGGAGAAAACGATGTTTTTGCCAATATTCCGGAAAATATCGTGATCAGCAAACATTTCCGCTACACACCGGAGTTTACACATAAACATGACTTTTTTGAGATTCTCTGTGTCTATGACGGAACTGTCAGCAATCAGATTCAGGGAATCCATCATACCCTGCACACCGGAGATATCTGTATTATCCCTCCAAATACCCGCCACAGCCTGGGCGTTTTTGATGACAGCCTGGCCTTTAATATTATTGTCCGGTCTTCCACTTTCCAGAGTACTTTCTTTCAGTCAATGGCCGCAGACAGTGCCCTGGCGAAATTTTTCTCCCATGTGCTGTATCAGAAAACAGAAGGAAATTTCCTGATCTTTCATGCCGGTGAAGATGAACGGATTCTTTCCACCCTGGAGGATCTCTACATTGAATATATGCTTCATGCCAGGTATCGTTCCGCCTTTCTCAATGCGGAACTGATGATGCTCTGGGCACAGCTGCTCCGTTATCACGAGAATGATATCGAATCCATCCTCACCAAAACCGCAGGCAACAGCAGTATTCCGGAAATCCTGAATTATCTCAGTCAGAATTACCGTACCGCTACCCTTCATGATACCGCTGCCCATTTCGGATACAGTACCTCTCACTTCAGCACCTTGATTAAGGAAGGCACCGGCCGTACTTTCCTTACCATCATAAAAGAGCTGAAACTAAGCCAGGCCAGCCGCGCACTGCGGGAGACCTCGCTCAGTATCAACTCCATCTGCGAACTGACCGGATACGAAAATCCGGAACATTTTATGCGATTGTTTAAGAAAACTTATAGTATAACACCCGGAGAATACCGGAAGGAACACAGAGGGAAATGATTTTGCCCAAAATTATCTGTCCAAAACATTTCTTGCTGCCCGCACAGCCGCTTCACTGGTTCTGTAAATGGTATATTCACTGAGAGACGGCAACCCCATGTTGACTCCCTCTTTCCGATACTCCATTTTGCTGTCCAGTTCTGTTTTTCCGGACATATGATATGCAGTTACTCCACAGAGCGGATAAAGTTTTTCGATTACTTCCGCACAGATTCCTCCGCCTGCCTGGATCTGAATTCTTCCGGTTGCCTGCTCTTTCAGTTCTTTTAACAAGGGCGCACCTTTTAACGCACTGTTTTGCTGTCCGGATGTAAGAATGGTCTGAATTCCAAGTTCCGTGGCCTGCTTAAGAGCTGCTTTCGGATCTTTGCACACATCAAATGCCCGATGAAGAGTAACTGGCATTCCCTCTGCCGCTTCCATCAGTTTTTCCATGCGCCGGATATCAAGGGTTCCCTCCGGCAAAAGCATGCCGATTACCACACCTTCCGCTCCCAGTTTACGGTACATGGTAACTTCCTCACGGAGCATTTCAAATTCATATTGTGTATAACAGAAATCTCCGAAACGTGGCCGCAGCAGAACATGAATTGGAATTTTACTGTATCTCCGGATTGTTTCGAATAATTTCGGGCTGGGTGTTGTTCCTCCGATCACCAGATTCTGACAAAGTTCCAGCCTGTCTGCTCCGCCTCTTTCTGCCGCAAGTGCAGACTCCACAGAATCCACACAAACTTCCAGGATTTTTTGTTTCATTTCAGTACCCCTTTTCCAAATCGTACTCTCTGCTTTTTTTACTTATTCTGACATAGAAATTCATACCCGTCAATCATATTGATCTCCCATCCCTTCTTTCAGTATATTAATGATACACAGATGCATCGCCCATCTGTAACTTGTCCCGTTATAAATAATGACCTCAAACCCTGGCAGAAAATTATGCATCTACTGCAAGTCCCATAAGTGTGGAATGGAGCTTTTCAAGTCCTACATTGTATTTCTCACACAGATCGTAAAGTTCCCCCTGGATCGTTGTGATCACATGGATTCCTTCCTCCTCATTTTCCATGTAGCACGCACAGTCCTGACACTTAAGTCCGCTCTTTCGATTTCGTTCTCCTGTTTTTGTATAACCTGTTACTTTCCACATAAAAGTTCTCCTTTATACCGCATCTTCCACATATAACACTTTGCATGGACTTCCTATTAAATAAATATACCCGCAAAAAAGGAAGCTCTTCCGGATAAAAAGAGCTTCCTTTTTCTGTATTTTCTATATTTTGTGTATTCTTATCTTCTGTACCCTCTATAAAATTCCCGTACAGTCTTTCTCTCTTATCCTCGTTCCGGTATTTTATCTCCAGATAATATACCCCGCATAGATCAGGTACATACACACCATGGAAATTCCCTCTTTCCGGCTGATTCTCTGCTTTGTGGCCGCATAGATCCACACGATCAGCGAGAACACGATAAGTATGACAATATCAATAATATTTTCCCGGATCAGTGCCACCGGATTGATGGCAGATGCAACTCCGAGAACCATCAGGATATTAAAAATATTGGAGCCTACCGCATTTCCCACAGCCATATCCACTTCGTTCTTTCTGGCTGCAACCACGGAAGTCACCAGCTCCGGAAGGGAAGTTCCGATAGAAACAATGGTCAGTCCCACCAGTGTCTGGCTCATTCCAAGATCAATGGCAATGCGGCTGGCAGCATCCACCGTAAGATCTCCGCCAAAGGCAATGGCAAGTGCGCCTCCCACAATAAAGAGGATGCTCTTCGGCCAGGAAAGGATGCCGATTTCTTCTTCCAGTTCTTCCATTCCTTCCATGTCCACATTTTTTCCTGCTGCCCTGGCCTTCATGGCACTTTGGATCATTACCACAATATAGCCTGCAAAAAATCCCAGCAGGATCATTCCATCCAGATGACCAAGTCTCATTCCGATCGTATCTCCTGCTGCCAGGATCCCAAGCCCCAGAAGAAGGAGCGCACAGATCATGGAAAACGGAATATCCCTCCGGATGGTTTCCTTCTGTACCAGGATCGGTGTCAGGATGGAACAGACTCCAACAACCACCATCAGGTTAAAAATATTGGAACCTACCACATTGCTGACCGCAAGCTCATTGTTATTGACCAGTGACGCTGTAACGCTGACTGCGGTTTCCGGAAGAGATGTTCCCATTGCCACAATAGTAAGACCGATGATGATCGGCGGCACCTTCAGCCTTTTTGCGATACTGGAGCTTCCTTCCACAAAGAAATCCGCACCCTTCATCAAGAAAGCAAAGCCGATCACAAGAAAGATTAACACAAGGATCAGTGGTGAACTGTTTACCAGATTTTCCATTTTTCTTCTCACTTTCTGTTTTTATTTCCCACAACCTGGAGATTCATTGTCGCACGCCCTGCTGAAAAAATTCTTTCCGGCATTCTTTTGTTACATAAAAAAGACCCATGTATGCCCTGCTGCAATAAAATATAACAAAGCATACATGAGTCTCATTCTTTAAGATTTGCCAGGTTTTTCAGAAAAAACCGGGTCTGTTGACAAATCACACTTACGTGCGAACTACTCCCTCATGGAATTAAAATTTTCAATTTTTTTCAATTTAACAGAATTGTTTTTAAAAGTCAACCCCTGGCCGGTGACTTTTCTTTATCGAAAGCACATATTTTATGTATCTTTATTATTTTCCGCTTTCAGAAACAATCCCTTTCAGGATCTGTAAAACTCCATCTTCACTGTATGACGGACATACTTCCCTGGCTGCTGCCTGCACTTCCGCTCTGGCGTTAGCTACCGCATAACTCCTTCCCGCTTTCTGAAGCATGGCAATATCGTTGAGGTTATCTCCGAATGTACAGGTTTCCTCCGGAGAAATTCCTAACTGTTGCTGGATAAATTCGACAGCTGTACTTTTTTCGCCCTCCGGCGGTGTACTGTCCATCCATTCTTTTCCGGCAGCCGCCAGCGTTACCTTATCCCTCCATGCCGGTGTAAAATACAGGGCACAAAGCTCCTCGCACCGTTCCGGGTGATAGACAGAGAATTTCAGCACCTGTTTTCCCTCAAGAGAAGAAAGATCGTCCACTTTTCTCATATCATAACCATAGGAATCCCTGAGCCATCGGAACATCCTTCCATTTTCATTCTCCGCATAACAGCACTCCGGTGTGGCAATAAAGCAGTCACATTCCGGCATTTTTTCTTTTACCATATGATGCATGCGTTTCCAAACCTCATCCGGAAGTGTATGTACCTTCAGGATCTTATCATTCTTCCGGATCACCGTACCGCCATCTGACACAAAATACACCAGATCCTTCACCGGCTCAAATAGCTTCCTCTCACTGTCATACTGCCGCCCGGAACACACCACAAAGGTGATTCCCAGCTCAGTCAGCTTCCGGATTACTGTCATATATTCCGGATTGATAGTCATGGTCCCGTCTTTTACAAGAGTTCCGTCTACGTCTGTTGCGATCAGTTTTATCATGTTGTTTTTACTCCTCTCCCATCTGAAATACCAATATCCTCTCCCTGGGATTTTTTCCGTCAAAAAGATCCTGGCAGTCGATCTCGTCCAGGAATTCCAGTTCATCCACAGTCATCAGATAGGAAATATATTCGTCAGATGGATAATAGAAAAACAGCAGCATTTCTCTTGTTTTTTCATACCAGGATTCCCGGATGCGTCCGATGACACTTCTCAGTATTTCCACAGAAAACGGATTAAAAAAATAAAATCTGTCAGCAGATTCCGGCACCTGAAAAAGGGCTGCATTTTCCAGTATAAAAGTGGTTTTTGCCCCGGAAACAGCCCGCTGCCTGTTTTCTTCTGCGGCTTTTATCATGCGTTCATCGTACTCTACACCTGTAGTCCGGCACCTGACCTGCCATGCCAGAAAAAAATCCACCCTGCCTTTTCCACATCCATAGTCGATCAGATGATTCTTTTTCCCCAGATACCCACAATACGCAAGCCGTTCCAGTACACAGTATGGCGTTGGTTCATATGGATAACAGTACTGATCCGACCTGGAATCGTCACGGCCGGTAGTTTTGATTTTCAGCAGCTTATCATATTTTACTTCATTTTGGTCCATGGTACTGTCAATCTCCATTTCCTACATCGGGCAGCTTTTTTTCTCCTCTTTGTCCATATCTCCACGGACATATCTGGCATTGAATTCCATATTGATCTCACGGATTTCCTTCTTCCCGTCAATATAATCCTGGTACATATCCGCAAGTCTGGCCATACATCCATCACAGTTCGCAGAAATATTTCCAAGAGATTCCTCCACGATCTGTTTACGTTCCTCTTTTGTTGTATCTTTGATCAGATATCCTGGCATTGTTTTTTCCTCCTGATAGGTTCACCTGTGTTTCAGGTATTCTATATTTTTGTTATTGTTCACTTTTTCTTTTGAAAAAAGCTGCTTGTATCAAACAAACAGCTTTACAAAAATTTTTCTTTTCTGTTTTTTTATTCTACTCTGGCCCACTACCAGTGTCAATACAATTTTTCGCCTATTTCCGAAGATAAAAAACCACCTCAAAACCCGTATTTAAAAAATCGGCCGTTTTCGCCAATAAACTGTGGAGCTGCATTTAAAAGTTCCACAGTTATTTAATAATAGATCATCTGGTAATAGAAAATCTCTGAAAATCAACATTTCTATTTTTTTCAAATTCACCAATCAGAGCTTCATTATCATTCACTGAATATATTTTGTCATATCCTGCAAGAACATCAGAATCTGTATTTTTAATGTAACGTCTGAGATCTGCTTTTGAATAATGAGGAATAACTGTCCCATTAAATAAGGACAATGCCCTATAATCATCAAGATCCTCCGTATCTCTGTCAAAATCCAATGCCAGGCGAACATCGATTCTGGCAAGCATTGCACCGGCGCTGCTGCCGATATAAGTTGCATTATTTTCTAACATACTTCTTTTTATTAAACCTGAAAGTTTTTTAATCCTTATCTCCTTTAAAATTTCAAATGTATTTCCTGCTGTAACATAGTAATACTCGAAAAAATCCGAAAAATCTTCTGCTTCAGCCTCTGAAGTCACAAATATGTTACTTTTTTCAAACCCCATTGATATACATGCATCTTTTAGTTTCTCAGTAATTCTACATTTCTTTATGTCCACAAGCAAAATCTTTTTGTTTTCTCTGTCTCCCATAACTTATCCTCTCTCTTCTCATCACATTACACATCACCATATCCAGTATCAAATAATCGCTCTGCATTCCTTGTCGTCAGTTCAATTATTTTTTCTGTTGTAGTTCCTCGAACAAGCGCTATCCGCTCTGCAATATCCCATAATGAAAGCGATGTATTTGGTCCTTTCATATCTGGAATCCTGATATACGGAGCATCCGTCTCAAGTACAAGGCTATCTTCCGGCATAAAACGAACTGTCTCTTTCAGCTCATTTTCATAAAATATTTTCCCACCAATTCCAAAATATTTTACTCCAACATCACAATACCTTTTTATTGTTTCAACATCTCCGCAAAAACAATGATATACAGCACCAAACTTCGGATAACTGTAATCCAATCCTGTTTTGCCAACTGCAATACACTTTTGGTTACTAAAATCACTTCAGATAAGGAAATCACAGGTTCGAACTTAAATTAACAAGCACAAAAAAGGCCGGAAACCATTGATTTTTCAAGGTTTCCAGCCTTTCGACATAGCGTGCGTTAGAGGATTCGAACTTTCACCCCTGCCCCTGAACCCGCATAGAAAGGAGGTTTCCGCTACCGTTTTTTCCCTTGTCACAGGTAAGTCACAGGTTTTTTCACGTCTAATAAAAAACAAATACGTATCAGGTTCTAATTTTTCTATTTTATTGCTTATGTAGTCATCAAAAAGATTCTTCAGGATTTACACTTGCTGCAATTTCTTCATAGACTATTTCCATCCCATCTTTGTAATTATTATAATATTCTTTAAACTTTTCTGGATTCAAGGTTTTCTGATATATTTTCTCGTCTCTAATCATTTGAGATACAATCTCATACTCTATCTTAAATTCTGGTAAATATTGTTGATATATATATTTAACTTCTTCGAATTCAAGCAATCGTAATTCTGGAAGAAACTGCTTAAATTTAGACATTTTATTCTCCAATGAGGAGGCTTTATGTTCAATTCTATCCAATTGTTCTTTTACTTTGCCTGCATCTTTCTCTATATACTCAACAATTTCTTCTTCAACTTCTGCATCTATGTCATATTCCATTAATTCTAAAATTGCATGTTCTTTTGTATCCTTTCCATTTAAATCTTTTATCAATTCTAATATGTGATATAAGCGCTGTAATTTCTTCTTTTCTTTATCATATTTCTTCAACATTTTCTGCTGCTCATCTATATTATATTCTACATCTATTGTTTGAATATGAGGACTATTAATCCAGGTTTTTAAACGACGTTGTGCTCGATAACATGGTAACTCAAGCAATTCTTTTCGGACATTCTCCCATTTAATCATAAAATCTTCAGTTTCATTGTTCGTCGTATTAATTATTCTTCTGGATAATATATATATAACTGATTGTGGAGTTCCATCCTTTTTTATCTTAAATTTGTCAGCTATCATTTCAAGAAAGAATGTAGAAATAAAATGCTGATTTTTCTGTGCATCAAAGCCCACGAATAAATTTAAGTTTCGCATTTTTTCTTTATGTAATTTAAAGAAAATTTTATCTGAATCTTCAAAGTCTATTACTGGATCACTTAACAGCAATTCTAATATATTTTTTTCACTAAAAACGGCAAGACGATTTGCTTTTATCTCTCCTAAGTCTGATTTCTTTTTGGTATCACAAATATTAACTATAATATCACTATCTACAATATTCTTATCGGTCTTATCTAAACCGATTCTTCCAGATAGTACATATTCAAAAAAAGTTTCTCTTTTCATTTGATGAGTTTCCACCATTCTCACTACTGTCACATCTGTTAATTTATGAAACCCAAGTAAATGATAAAAATTTTCTTTCTTAAATTGGAAATCCACTTTCAAATTTCCCTGAAATAAATAAGAGAATTTTTTATGCAGAAGTTTTTCATACTCTTTTGCAATTTTCTGTAGATCAATATCAAGCGGCTTATTTTTTCTACTTTTGGCTAACCGCAAATATTTTTCATTTTTTGGCATAACTCCTCATATGAGAAAAGGTCTAAGGTAATATCCTCAGACCTTTCCATAATATCTTCTTTTATTGACTACGTTCTTTTTCGTTTTCACTCTCAGGTACAGGTGCAGACTTCCTGAATAAATCCCCGCTTTACGCCTCTTCTTGCATACCTGATATAACAAGCGTCTTGGGAATAATGTTTCACCACAAAACATTTATATTATTATATTAGCAAAACACTTTATATATGTCAAGAATTTTGAAAAAACATATCATTTTTTATAGATAATATTCCCCTTAAAAGCTATAATATGAATAAAAAACATGTACATATCAGGAGTGACTTTTTCTTTGAGATACTATGGCTTAAAACACAAAGAACAAATAGAAAAATATACCTATTTTTATGCATATAGCAGAGCTAAATTATTATCTTTATTCCCCGGAAAGAAAGGGAAATTTCAAAAACAATATTTTGATTATGTTTTTAAAAATTATCATAACCTGGATAAACACGATAATTCAATACCACAAAATAAAATGTTCAATTTATATTTTGTCACTATTTCAGATTTGATTAGAAGAGAAGATATTCACAAATTGCAATCTGGTGTAAAATATCTTTTAAAAAATAGAACATCAAACCGTTTTTTGACTGTCCCAAATGGATTAGAAGAACTATGTAAAAAAATAGATCAAATGGATTCAACATTATTATGTTGGTACGAAACTACTGATTGTGGTATTTTTGAATTCCAAAATCACCCTCTCGAAAAAAGCATAGATTATTTTACATTGAAAATATGTAATATTAATTCAGGCTATTTGTCTCTACAATTTAATATTTATTTGTCAGAGCTCAAAATGAAAGAACTTAATTCTTTAATCTCATGTAATTATAAAGACAAACGTGGATTCGCTGTTCAATCTTTAACAAAAAAAAGTAACGCCTCCGGTGCTTACAAAAATTATTCAATAACGCATTATAACGATAACTATCTAAAGGCAGACAAAATATATGAATTTATAAGTAAAATAGAATGGGAATTCTTACAAGAATTAAGCCACTATTTTCCGCTAGTACTCCATAATAAAGAAATACTTCCTCCAAGAATCGAAGTATATCGTACTGACATTGATTATCATGACAATAATGAATTCTTTTGGGAATCTATAGGTATATCTGCTTATCAGGGACAATTCATTGATAAACGACACAAAATGTTTTTTTCCAATAACAGATCGGGACGATATGATGCCACTTTATCAAATAATAGATTAATTTATATATTTAAGGACGATGATATAGAAGTTGGGCAATTACGTTCTATAAAGGACCATGTATACTCTCATATCAATGAATATGCCAATGACTATTTTCTTTTCAAGTTTCTTGACATTCTGTCTATCGAGACTGGAAAAGTCGTAATTAAATATAAGCATAACTTGGATAAAATTAAGCTAAAACAAAATCATCTGAAGGGCTTAGTGACATGCTCCCACCACTTAAATCTCTGATTTTGAAGTGGGGGCTTCTTGCTCAATGGCTCTACAGAGCCAAGTATCTACAAGCTATCCTCGCGTGCCCCGCGATTTTTATTAGTCCGGTTACGGACTTCTTATTGTGCTGTCATGCACATTCTGCAAAGATTCTTTTTCCCTCATTCATGATATTAACTGCTGCATTTGCATCGCGGTCCATTCTGTTACCGCATTCACAGTAATAAATCCTATCAGATAAAGACAATTCTTCTTTTTTATTTCCGCATACACTGCAAATCTTACTGGATGCAAAATAACGGTCTACTTTGATCAGATATTTTCCTCGTTCCTCCAGTTTATATTCCAGCATAGACAGAAACAGGCCATATCCATTATCATGTACACCTTTTCCAAGATGAAGTCCTCCTGCCATCCCTTTCAGATTCAGATCTTCCACGCATACTGCATCGAAGCTCTCAGCAAGACTGGCAAAGTATTTTCCGGATGGCTCCCTGCTGACTGTCACAGATTTCAGTTTCCATTTTTCTGATATCGGACGGTGAAGCTTCATTCTGACAGCCGTCATCTTAGGCAGTTTCAAATATTTTCCTTCCAGTTTGCAATCAAGAAATTCGATCTGAAAACTCCTGGTAGAGAAGATGACGACGATCTTGAAGCAGAGAAAAAAGTTGAATTAGGAAGCAACGATTACACAGCAATCGCAGCAAAAATCCTCGAAGGCTGTGGCGGAAAAGAAAACATCACAAGCATTGACAACTGCATCACAAGATTAAGACTTGAAGTAAAAGATATTACTGCAGTCAGTGATAAAGTAATCAAATCTGCTGGTGTTGCTGGTGTTATCAAACCTGGCAAAACTTCCGTACAGGTAATCATTGGACCAAAAGTTCAGTTTGTAGCTGACGAATTTTCCAAACTTTGTGAATAATTAGAATTTAAAAATACCGGACTGTCCTGATGGATAGCCCGGTATTTTTTCCTTGGGAGGTAAGATGATGGAGCATACAAATAATTCCTGTTGTGGTGGTCCATATTATCCGGTATAATAGAGTATCACGCGTTTTGCAGAATATAAGGCTGTATCTTTCCATTCTGCTTTTCTGCAATTCAGAGATATGGTATCTCCGTCTGTCAGAACATTCCTGAGTGATTCCATTCCTTTGTCTGATGTGAGAAGTGCTGTAATTTCTTTTTTGTCTTCTGTGATCCTGACACTGTAATCTACCAGTTCCGGAATCTGAAACAACACATCATCCATCTCTCTGATCGTTCCGGGCTGACTGATCCGCTTCACAAAATCCAGGCGCTTTACTTCACTTCCACAGATACATCTTCCCGGAATAATACGTGTACAGTCTCCGGTCCGGTACCGGATCAGAGGCTGTGCCTCCATTCCAATGGTTGTGATCACCAGTTCTCCCCATTCTCCATCAGGAAGTACGTTTCCCTTTTCATCTATGATTTCCATAATACAATGATTTTCCCGCATATGCATGCCATCATGAGCAGCACAGCAAATGGCTCCGCCAAGCCCCATCTCTCTGGAACCATAATGCGGCCAGAGCTGTGTTTCCAGAATTTTTTCTATCGCATTCATCACTGTTTCCGGACAGGCATCGCCAGATACCAGAGCTCTTTTTATACTGCCTTTTCCACACATTCTGAGCATGGAAAGCAGTGCCACCGGCATACCGACATAAGTATCCGGCTGCTCTTTTTCCAGAATTGTTTTTAGTTCGCCGTAAGTTCTGCCAGTTCCGGTCAGGAGAGGTTTTGCGCCTATACGCCTGATGGCCTCCGCGATCAGTTCTCCAAGACCGAAGGGACCGGAAAACGGCATGGCAACCATAGTCGTACTTCCAGGATAAATAAACTCACCAAGTCCCGCCATAAAAAGCTCTATCGTATGTTCACAGTCTCTTTCTGTGTAAAATACACGTTTACCGGCACCGGTTGTTCCACTCGTCTGTTCTGAGATTACTCTCTGGACTTCTCCCTGTGAACACAGAAGCATCCTTCCACTGTTTTTCGCCAGCTCCGACTCTGTCGTAAACGGAAATGTTTTCAAAGCATCCAGATTTTCCAGTTTTTCCGGCAGATTCCTGTAAAATCCCTCTCGTTCTTTTTCTCTTTTCAGAACAGCATTCAGTTTAGCAAGCTGTATTTTATTTAGTGCTTCTCTCGTAACTTCTACAATACCTTCCTGCTTACAGATCATTTCATCAATATTGGTTCGTTTCACTTTCTGTATAAATATGTTCCTTTCGAATTAGTCAGGTTGTAGGCACAAAACGGTACCATACCATATTCCGAATCCACTTCACAGATATAGCAGCGTTTCAGACGGTCAAGTTCCAGATTCCAGGCATCCTGAAAAAGCATTCCTGATACTGCAAAGGTCTCATTATGAACCCGATTCAGAAACTCATCCAGTGCGTCTGTCTGCGTCATCTCACCCTCATCATAAGTTTTTGTACTGTAGCTCCACTGGTTCTCAACATACTGTCTGGAATCATCACTGGTTGTACAACAACATCCTTTTCCGGATTTCTTTTCAAGAAGCTTTAATTTTCTCTCACCTTTTCTCAGATAACTCGCATGAAAAGAACAGTATGGATTCTCAGCTCCGCCTCCGGCAAAATCCTCTGCTTTCATGAGTCCCTCTGTCTGTTCCTCGATCAGCTTCAACATCCTCGGTATCGTGATCGGATTTTGCGGGCGTTCCTGTGAACACCTGCCAAAATAACTGATTGGCTGAAAATGTACCCCTCGTACGAATGGCATATGATCCAGAGCAAACTTCAGGATATCCCCTGCCTGCATATCATTCACTCCGGGGGCAATGACCGGTACCAGAGCAATTCCAAGCTCCGCCTCGGAACAGTTCCGGACAGCTTTCTTCTTCACTTCCATCATATCCTGTCCACGAAGCGTCCGATAAACATCATCACTCACTCCGTCAAACTGAAGAAACACCGTGTTCAGTCCCGCTTTTTTCAGTTTTCTGGCATATTCCTCTTCCTCTGCAAGGCGGATCCCATTAGTATTCAGCTGAAAAAATGTAAAACCTTTTTCTCTTCCCATACGTATGATTTCAGGAAGATCATCTCTCATCGTCGGCTCACCGCCTGAAAGCTGTATATTAAACGGACCTCCATGCTCCATCAGAAAATCAAACTGTTTTTCTATTTCACAGATAGAAGGATCTCCTTTCTCCTGACTTTCACCTGCCGAAGCAAAACAGACCGGACAATGAAGATTGCAGCGCTTTGTAACTTCCAGAACCATACAGCAGCCTTTTCGTTCATGTTCCTCGCAGAGCCCGCAATTATTCGGACAGGCCTTTTCTTTACTCTTTGGATTTACAGGAGTCTCAGCAGACAGATTTTCTCTTCCCCAGGAGAGGTAATCTGCTACACTTCCCTCCCAGATCAGTGTCCGGAATTTCCCATGAAGATCACATTCCTTTGTCAGATAAATCCCCTCTTCACCTATACATTTTTTAGCCGGAAGTACCTTCATACATACCGGACAGACGCTTTTCGTTTTACCAATTGTAATCAAACTTCAATTATCCCCCGTTCTGTCAGTATTTCCATAACTTTCATGTATGTCTCTGCGATGAGTGCAGGACATCTCTCCATGATCACTCCCCAGTCCAGATGTGTGATATCTTTACAATAAAACACTCCGAATTCTTCTTCCGTCTTTTCACGGAACCACTGATACAGTTCCTGCACAGCCGGTTTCATCTGAACATCTTCTTTCTCCTCCGGTGCCAGGTTGCCAAGGAAATATCCTATCGCACAGGCACCTCCTGTCAGACATCCGCATATATCTCCACAATAACCGATTCCTCCGCCAAGACCACCCAGAGCTTTTACAAGCTGTGGATTTTCTTCACCTATGGTTTCCAGCGTCATGATCATCATCATCTGCGAACAATGATATCCCATGCTCCCAAGTTCCGCTATTCTTTCATAAAGGTCCATATGCTACTCCTTTCTGCCAATCACTGCCGTATAACTTAGCTTTTTTCCTTTATACTGCTTCTGCAGAAGCTTATACTCCTCGCAGCAGAATGAATCATTCCAGATTGCTTCCAGATAATATTCCCTCCAGAGAGCCGTCTGGTCTTCCTGGTGAAGAATGCAGAATCCTGTACATTTAACAACCTCTACAAGATTTCCCTGATCCAGATCTGACAACACGAGTAATCCGCCTTTTTTCAATACACGCCAACATTCTGAAACAGCTTTTTGCTGATCTCCGCTGACAAAAAATGCACACTGGCTGATGCAAAGATCCATACTCTCTGCTGTGTAGTCAAGGTTCAGAAAATCTCCTTTCTGTACATCCCTGCTCCGTGGTGAAAGATCCACTCCATGTGCATTTATTCCCAGGGATTTCAGGATTCGCACGGTCTCACCTTCACCCGCTCCAAGATCAAGGGCTTCCATTCCTTTCCTGAATTTGACATATTCCAGAAGATGGAGTGTCTGTGCCTCACCACCCGGATGTCTGTTCATTTATTTGTCCTCCAGTGCACGTTCCACTGCCAGAACTTTTCCAAGAGCCAGTTCCTCCGGAACATAGACAAAACCACACTTTGGACAGACCGGCATCTCAACCGGAAAACCGTTTTCCAGATACATGAATTTTGCTTTTCCTTTTACCAGTGGAACCTTGCATTTGTTGCAGGTCAGCTTTCCTTCCGGATCAATCGTATAATAGTTTCTCTCAACTGCCATTATTGTCCCACCCTTTTCATAATATTCATTCGATGACTGTATGCTCTGCGTACCAGATACCCTTCTTCTGTTTCTATAAAACGCACCCAGAATGTTACATTTCCAAGTCGACTTCTTGCTACCAGTTCTTTTGTTTCTTCATCAAGGACTGCTTCCTGACTTTCTCGGTAATCTGCCAGCACTCTCTCAACGTCACTCTTAAGGATCATACGTTCATCCATCATTCGGATCGCATCTTCTGTATAGGTCACGGTATAATCTTTTTTTTCCATCATCAGTTCCTCATTCCAGATATTTTTCAGAAGTTTTTCTTTCAGCATAAGCCTGTTGTATCGTTTCTCGCTGATATCCGGCATACTGCAGGCATGATCTCCATACAGTAGTTCCAGAATATGTCTGGACTCTCTTCCTTCTCTGACAAATCGATCTCTGCATGCCATGCAATATGTCACATATGGTGCATCTGAACGTTCCAGACATTTTGCTGCCATTTTGGCTGCCATATCCTTATTCGCATATGCCGTCAGGCCGCCATACCCACAACAGGGAGACAGATCTCTGGAATATTCTGTATTTTCAACTGTACATCCCATTTCGGTCAGAAGCTCTCTTATCGTATCCTGTGTATGTACATCTCCTCTGGCACCGCAGGCATCATGTATTGCAACCGGTACTTCCAGTCCCCTGGCCGTCTCGGGAAGTCCGATTTCCTTCAGAATTTCCCAGACTCCTGTGACCACTGCACCAGTACTCTCTTTTAACTGTTTCATACAGCTCGGACAACCTGCTATGATTGCAGGATCGCCAAGCTTTGCAAGCTCCTGTTTCAGCTGCTCATTTACTTTTTCTGTCATTTCATAACGACCTGCCCATTCACTGATTGCACCACAGCACCCCAGAATCAGTGCAACCCCGCCTTCAACTCTTCTGCACAGGTCTTCATATACATCCATGACTACATCCGGCGCAATCGCTCCGGCCTGACATCCTGGAAAAAACACATATCTGCAGATATCAAATCCAGGCTGAGGTTTACATAAAAAAGCTTCTGAATTTGAAAACAACATGTCCATCAACGCAAACTCATGCGGCGCCAATGGCATCTTATCCGTGGATACCATGTTTTCTCTTGCAGATCTGCAAACCTGACTCATATCAAATCCGTTCGGACATGTCACCGTACACTGTCCGCAGAGTGAACAGGAATTCATCGCTTTATTCATTGGATGATCTCCCATAATAATCTGGGTATTATTATAAATTTCACGGGCCAGAAGCCCCGGATGCTTTTTATATTCACTTAAGTAAACACAGCTTTTTATACACTCATCACAATGACACTGTATGCATCTCTTTGCTTCCTCAACAGCCTCTTCTTTCGAATATCCCTCTGCACCACAGGGGATTCTTTCTGACCCTTTGATGCCTTCTATATTCGTATAAAGCCTGGTAGTAACTGCTCCTTCACTGCCTCTGTTGCTGTACGGAGAAAGATTCTGCACGAGAAGATCTACCGTCAGGGCGGCTCTCTTTGCAGAAAAAGCAGCATCCATCACTGATTGTGTTGATCCGCTGACGATCCTGGCCTGTTCTCTCAGCATGATTTCTATATCTGCTTCTTCCTGTGGTGCCAGCTTTTGTGCAATCTCTTCTGATGCACAAACCACATCTGCCAGTTCCATCTTTTCTCTGATAAATACAGGATCAAGACTGCATCCGAATTCAAAAACAAGATCCATGGATTTCAGACGTTTCGCTTCATTCCGACAATCAGATTCCGACAGATGTGCAGCTGCTGCAATATACTCTTCATAATTTTCTTCCTGACAGTAAATAGTTGTAGGATACATTTTCCGCTCCAGTTCCCCTGCCAGAAACAGTGGAAATAATCCTGACCCGAAAATTACTGCCTTTTTCTTTTTTCTTATACGAAAAACACTGCTCCGTTTTCCGGATTCCCCATATCGGACAATTGCGCGCTCTACTTCACGTATGGATACACCGTCGCCAATTTCACAAAGCTTACATTTCTCTTCACAGGGAGCCGTGCATCCGTCGCAGAGAATCATCGGAAATGGAGTGATCTTTTCATAGATTGCCAGAGCCTTCTTAAAATTTCCTTTTGCAGCATAAAACAGCATCTCTTTTGTATCTACTTTGAAGGGACAGGCCGCAACACAGTACGCCGGCTGATCATGGACGCAGAGACTGATCATATGATCCATCTCTTCCTTTGACATTCGATTTACATGATACACATGAGTAGAACCTCTTTCCTGTATATATGTCATAGCCTGCACTCCTTTCGTTGCTGTGAACCGGATCAATACAATTCTTTCGTCTCTAAAGGGGAGACAGTTTACCGTCTCCCCTCATTATATCACATGATAAAATCAGATTTATGATTTATTTCTCAAGTTCCTTCAATGCTGCAAGAACTCTTTCCGGACGGGCAGGAACACGTGTAATACGTGCACCTGTCGCGTTGTAGATTGCATTCAGGATTGCAGGATGCGGAGCATCCAGTGGAGCCTCACCACAGCCGGCAGCGCCATAAGGGCCACTTGGACGATAGGTTTCATTGAAATGAAGTTCAATATCATCCGGCGCATCCTTCGGGTATGGGATACCACAATTTTTCAGAGTGGTATCGTGGTTCAAATCTTCAAAGTCTTCTGTCAGAGCAAGACCCACACCCTGTACAAGGCCACCATAGAAGTTGCCTTCTACAAGAAGTCTGTTCATGATCGTACCTACATCGGCAACACATGTAAATTTCTCAACAGTAACCTTGCCGGTTTCTGTATTAACTGCAACTTCCGGAAGGAAAATCGTGTACATATAAGTTGCAAACGGATCACCCTGTGCCGTATCCTGATCGATCGGATGATCTGCACAGAAGGTTGTTACCCAGTTACCTTCATATTTTGTTTCAAGACCTTCCGCTACCATTTCGTCATAAGTACGGAACGTTCCATCTTCTTTCTTCATTGCTGCAACAAGGTTTTCTGCTGCCAGACGGCATGCATTGCCTGACATAACCTGTGAACGAGAACCACCTGCCGGACCTGCATTCGGACATGTCTTAGTATCATTCATAACAAGTTTGATCTGCTCAGGTCTGATTCCGGCCTGACGAAGTGTTTCATGAGATGATACAAGAACGCCCATATCCGCACCCTGTCCATGATCTTCCCATGCAGCATACATTGTAACAGTTCCATCCGGATTCAGTTCTGCAAAAGCATTGGATGTATCAACACCATCAAGTCCGCAGCCATAAACACCAAGAGATACACCGATACCATATTTTATCTTGCCATCAGAAGCTGCATTCTTCTCGGCAACACGTTTCTTAGCTGCTTCATACAACGGACGTGCAGTCTTGAACAGTGCTTCCTCACAATATACTTCCGGCGGATAACCTGTCGGGATCGTGGTTCCTTCAGATTCCTTGTAACAGTTCATTTCACGCATATCAAACGGATCGATTCCCATCTTTGCTGCCAGAACATCAATTGCGATCTCAGATCCCATATAGGACTGCGGAGAACCGTAAGCACGGAAAGCAGATCCCCATGCATGGTTAGTAAATACTGTTGTAGATTTGTTACGGATAGAATTGATTCCATAACCAGCGCCTGTGAACTGAGAAAGTCTCATGGTAAGCAGATCACCAAATTCTGAATATGGACCATGATCCACATAATTGTTGCCCCAGAGAGCAAGGAGTTTACCATTTTCATCTGCCGCAAGTTTAATATTCATAAATGCAGGAGATCTCTTTCCTGTATAAGTAATGTTCTGGAACTGATTGAATACCAGAGATACAGGACGCTCAAGAATTTTTACAGCTGCACCGATCAGGGCTTCATTTGTCGGAGAGAACTTGTAACCAAAGGTTCCTCCCGCATGGTTCTGAACAATTCTTAAATTCTCCATCGGAACGCCGATACCATCAGCGATCATCGGCATATGGAGATGAATACCGATAGATTTGGAATGCACTGTTATCATACCATCTTCATCAATGTAGCCATAACCACAGTCCGGTTCAAGATGGAGATGTGGCTGACGTGAACAGTAGGATTCGATCTCTACCTGCTGTGAATCCGGAATGCTGTCCCAGTCAAAATCAGGTCCCTTGATACAGTTTGTCTCAAAGAATGCATTTGGAACACCTGGATGGATTTCTGCCGCATCCGGTGCGATCGCATCCATTGCATTCATATATGCAGGAAGTTCTTCAATCTCAACTTTAACTGCATCTGCCGCTGCACGTGCATGTTCTTCTGTATCAGCTGCTACGATTGCAATCGCATCACCAAACTGGAAAATCTTCTCATCGCAGAGTACCGGACGTTCAAATCCATCTGTCTTATTGTGTTTCGGAAGCATTACAAGACCATTAATCTTGTTTGTTCCGCCGGCTGCTTTAATGTCTTTTGCAGTGATAACACGGAAAACCCCCGGCATGCCTTCTGCTTCTGTTGTATCAATGCTGAGGATGTTCGCATGAGAAACTTTTGCCTGTGTAAGTGCCAGACGAAGAGTTCCCTCCGGCATCTTTAAGGCATCATCTGCACCAAAATCCCAGGTACCTGTTACCTTCTGTGCTGCTGATGGACGAATATAATTTGTACCAACAATAGAATCACCGGTCTGTTTAAAAACAAGATCCTCTTTTGTCATCTCGCCACGCATAACTTTTGCTGCTGCCATAGTTGCATCGATGAGCGGCTTGTAACCGGTACAGCGACAAAGGTTACGCTGTTTGTTAAACCATTCTCTTACTTCTTCTCGAGTCGGGCTTGGATTATTGTCAAGAAGAACCTTCGCTGAGATAATGAAACCTGGAGAACAGAAACCACACTGTGCACATCCGTATGCCATCCAGGCAACCTGGATCGGATGCATATCAGAAATTGTTCCCACACCTTCAATGGTTGTAATCTCTGCATTATCCGGAACACGACTCATCTTATAGATACAGGATCTTGTAACTTTTCCGTTCATAATTACGTTACAAGCTCCACAATGGCCCTCACCGCAGCCAATCTTACATCCCGTAAGAAGAAGATGATTACGGAGAACCTGTGCCAGTGTTTCATCCTTATCAAGAATAAGGATTCTCTCAACACCATTGATCTTCAATGTCTTTTTGATCATCTTGGATCCCTCCTGTTAAAAAAATGTCCCTATTATGTTACTGATCTTCCGGCTTATGTGTTCCGCATGTATCATGATCCGCACCCTTGCCCGTCAGATCTTTGAGTCTTTCCATTCCTCTGGCAGAATAGAAAACAATGGAAGAACTGCTTCCATCCAGATTCTCACCGCTGAGTTTTAATACATTTGCATTTTCGTAATAATCCATCGGAAGTGTCCGGCTGTATTCAACTCCCGTACGCTCATCTTTTACCTGTATGGTAACTTCTTTTGCGGTAATTTCAAAAATCTTATCCATGAAAAAGTTCTCCTGTCCACATCATTATGTATATATTCATTCTATCATGCTTTTTTACAATATTGCAAATTACAATTAAATAAAATTTGGCTATTTTCACACAATTTTCTTTTTTTATGATATAATAGTATCAATTTTATACAATGCCTTTAAGGAGGTGACTATCATGCAGACAGGTGCCTTGATTGTTGCTGCCGGAAAATCATCACGAATGGGAGACTTTAAACCCATGCTTCAGCTTGGATCCATTTCCATTGCCCAGCGAGTGATCAATAATTTCCGGCAGGCCGGGATTTCTAAAGTAGTTGTGGTAACAGGATATAAGGCAGATGTGCTGGAGCGCCATCTTGCCTCCAATAATGTAATCTTTCTTCGAAACGAAGACTATGCAACAACTCATATGTTTGATTCTGTCCGGATCGGACTGGAGTATCTGAAAGACAAGGTTGATACAGTGCTCTTTACCCCTGTGGACGTTCCACTGTTTACAGCCCGGACTGTCACTCAAATGCTCTCCGCAGACCATCCTCTTGTAACTCCGGTCTGTGAGGGTAAACCCGGTCACCCGATCCTGCTCCGTTCCTCACTTATTGATTCCATCCTGAAAGATGACGGCAATTCAGGTCTTGAAGGTGCTGTAGAGCACTGCGGCACACCCATGTATTTTCTGAATGTGGAGGATCCCGGAATCATTCACGATGCCGACACACCAGAGGATTATGCCGAGCTTCTCCATGCACACAACCAGAGTCTGATCCGTTCAGAAATCCACATTCAGCTGGCTCGCGAAAAAGTATTCTTTGATGAACAGCTTTATTCGCTTCTGACGCTGATCCATGAAACAGGCTCTGTCCGCGATGCCTGTGAGCATATGCACATTTCCTATTCCACCAGCTGGAATCTGATCCGTACATTGGAATCGCAACTTCACGAACCATTGATCAGCAGAAGCCAGGGCGGTGTAAACGGAAGTCACAGTGAACTGACACCATACGGTGAAGAGTTTCTGAAACGATATGCGCGTTTTTCAGAAGAAACACGAAACTGTTCAGAAAAAATATTTGAAAATTGTTTCAGAGGATTTTTTAATGCGTGATCTTTATCTGATACGACACGGAAAGCCACAATATCCGGATGAACATTCTTATTGTATCGGACAGACTGACCTGCCTTTATCCATGCTTGGACACTTACAGGCAGTCCTTTTGCACGAGGAACTGTCCGATAAGATCTCTGCAATATACTGCAGTCCTTTATCAAGGGCTGTCGATACAGCCAGTCATATAGCACCTGCCCTTCCACATCTGACTGTTTCCGAACTGTCAGAACGAAATCTTGGATCGTGGGACGGCCTTTCTTTTGATAAAATACGTCAAAAATGGCCGGCGATTTATGAGGCACGTGGCAAAAATCCGGAATGTCCGATTCCAGGAGCAGAGACTCCTCTGGAATCCGGTACACGCTTTTCACAGGCGATTTCCAGGATTCTTCATTCTTCGGACAGTAATATTGCGGTTGTCGCTCATACGGATGTGATCTCTTTTTATTTATGGATGCTTTATCCGGAAATATCTGACATACAGAAGTTCCGGCTTCCATGCGGCTCTTATTATCATCTAAGAGTAGATGCAGAGGGAAATGCTGCCTTATCTGATTCACATTACATATTGCCGCATCCTGTTTTGAATGATGAATTATGTCGGATGCTCAGGAATTCTGTTGATCTCCCGCAGCATGTACAGGCTCACAGCGATGCCGTTACGGAACTGGCCTGCCGTTTATGTGATATACTTAAAGTTCATGGATATCTTTTTGATCAGCAGCTCATCCGCTCCGGTGCGCTTCTGCATGATATTGCAAGACTTCAGAAACATCACACAAAAACAGGCGGTGACCTTTTCTTACAATTAGGTTATCCCGAAATCAGCCAGATCATTTCACAGCATCATGGTTTAAAAGAAACAAAACTGGATGAAACGGCTATTGTTTTTCTGGCTGATAAACTGATTGAGGAAACACAGCGTGTATCTATCGAAAAAAGATTTGCTGACAATCTGCATAAATGCAAAAGTCCGGAAGCGATGAAATCACACGAACGCCAGTTAAAGCAGGCTCGCGCGCTGCAGGATATGATACAATCCATCTGTTACATAACACTTTAACATACAAAATTACCGGAGGTTTTTTATATGAGAACATTATTTCAGACAATAAAACAGCAATTTCTGGAGGGAAATGACCTTGTGCTTGCTTCCATCACAGCATCATCAGGATCGACTCCACGAGGTGCCGGATCCCGCATGCTGATCGGAAAAAGCGGTAGAATTGCAGGCACTATCGGCGGCGGCGCTGTCGAGTATCGTGCTGAACTTATGGCTCAGGATATTCTTGAGAAAAAAGAATCCTGCGAACATGAATTCCGACTGAACCGTAAGGATGTTGAGAATATCGGTATGATCTGTGGTGGTGATGTTACCGTCTTTTTCCAGTATCTTGATCATAATGATCCGGTTATTTCAGAGATTACAGAAACTGCCGCAAAATCATACGAGGAACGAAAGGATTTCTGGCTGATCTGTGATCTTAAGACAACCTCCGGCATGAGTCTTTACAGCCCTTCTTATGGCCTGATCGGAAATGCCGCTGTTCCTTCATCCATATTATCGTCCTTATCTGCACAGCCATGCCGTTATCGCGGTGATGATTATGATTTGTTTTCAGAACAAATAGGCACATCCGGAACTGTCTATGTATTTGGTGGTGGACATGTTTCGCAAAAGCTTGTACCAATATTAGCAAGTGTTGATTTCCGCTGTGTCGTTCTGGACGACCGCCCGGAATTTATTGATCCTGTGCTTTTCCCGGATGCAGTTGAAACGATACTTTGTGATTTTAATCATCTGGACCAGAGTATCTCTGTCACAGATGCAGATTACTGCTGCGTGATGACACGTGGGCATGCTTATGACACAATCGTACAGGCACAGCTTCTTGCCACACCAGCATGTTATATCGGGGTTATCGGAAGCCGTGCAAAAAAAGCTGCTGTTTTCCGCAAGCTTGTGGAAGAGTACGATGTTACTGAACAAGAACTGGAACGGATTGTCTCTCCTGTAGGACTTGAGATTAAAGCAGAAACACCGGCTGAAATAGCAATCTCCATCACAGGACAGATGATCGAGGTTCGTGCCGACAGAAAGGCTGCCGCAAAATGATGACAAAACCTGTATATCGAACTGTAATCTTTGGTGCCGGACAGATTGGACAGATGACTGCAAGACTACTTGGCAGTTCCTGTAAACTTTTGTGCTTTGCCGATAATGATTCCCGGAAGCATGGACAGCATATTGGCCATGTTCCTGTCTGTTCGCCAGATGATGCAGCTGCACTTCTTCCGGATCTGATCATCCTGGGTGTATTAGATGAAGAACGACGTAACTCTATGAGAAAACAGATGGAAAGCTTAGGTTATCACGGACCATTTTGTGATCCATCTGCCCTTCGCATGTTCGATGCACGGATTGCTGTTATGCGTCTCTTATCAGAGCAGATCTATCAGTTAAATATTTCGGGAGATGTTGCCGAACTCGGTGTTTTTCAGGGTGAATTTTCTTCCCTGATCAGTGCTGCCTTTCCAGATCGCAAAATCCATCTTTTTGATACTTTTGAGGGATTTTCAGAAAAAGATGTGGCAATAGAGACCTCCTGTAATCTGTCCCGTGCCAGAACAGGTGATTTCTCTTCTACTGATGTTGACTCTGTTCTTCGCATTATGCCTGATCCTGCACGGACTGTAATCCATAAAGGATGGTTTCCGGATACTTTTGCCGATATTACAGATGCAGATTTCTGTTTCGTATCTCTGGATGCTGATCTCTACGCTCCGACTGCCGCTGCGCTTCCACTGTTTTATGAACGCCTTTCTACAGGCGGAGTTCTCCTGATCCATGATGTGTACAGCACACAGTTCTCCGGCTGCAAAAAAGCTGTTGATGAATTCTGTCAGAAAAACCATCTCTTCGCAGATCCTGTATGTGATCTGCATGGAAGTGCAATACTTCGTAAGATATGACTTTTCTTAATATGCCAAAATCTCCGGTTCACTCTGAACCGGAGATTTTTATCTCATTGTATAGTCTTATTCCACGTCTCTGCCTGACATTTATAAAGTTCCTTTAAGAACATTTTCCAACTGTTCATCAGATAGATCAACATGATAGAAAAGATTAAAAAACTCACGTATTTCTTCATTAACATCACATTTGATGTATTCTGGATAAACCACTGCGGAGAGCCAACGCATACCAATCAGACGATTGGGTCCGGCCGGACGATCCACCCAGCTGAACGGTGCATTTGGAGTTCCATAAACTTTGTTATCCTGTACCGCTTTTAACGAAGCGTAGTCTGGATTGCTCAGAATATCTTCTGCTGCAGAGTTTCCGCTTTTGTCTGCTTTTGGTTCACCATTTACAACGATCACATCTGGATTCCACGCAAGAAGCTGTTCAGCTGAAATCTGAACGCGAGATCCGTCTCCAAGTTCCAGATCTGCAACATTGGTTACATTGACCGCATCAAGGATCTGTGCATGCTGAGATCCTCTAGGTGCAGTTTCCAGAGAATCCTCTCCATTGCCAAAATATACACTGACCTTCTCGTCTTCCGGGATATCCGCAAGTGAAGCAATATCTGTAAATATCTTCTCTGAATACTCAGCAAGCTCTTCTGCATGATCCTCTACGCCAAGAAGTTCACCCATAAATCGAAACGCCTCTGCCGAATTATTGAGTTCGTTATCCACTGCAATAACCGGGATTCCCAGACTTTTCGATAACGTATCACAGTCAGAAACCATTGCATCATTGATTTTGCCACAATTAAGTGCAATTGTAGGATTAGCAGCAATTACAGCTTCATAATTGATCGCATCTCCCATTCCAAAATTCGGAAGATCATGATATTTTTCCAGAATAATTGACTTCTCAACGTCATTTAATTCATAATTCCATCCCAGAAGTTTATCAGGTGCAACCATATACATAAAAATTGCAGCAACCGGGCCTGTCGAAAAAACAGATTCTATATCTTCTGCTGCCGGGACAGTAACCTTTCTTCCAGCCATATCTGTGATCTCACGTGTTTCCCCGGTTTCCTGTGTTTCAGTCTGCTCCTCACTCTGTGTTGTCTCTTCCGAAGCCGCTTTTGTTTCCGAATAACCTGCAAAAAGGCTGACTGTCATCACGAAGCATAACAGCAACGCCAAAAGATGTCTGTGCTTTTTGTTCATAAATTCTCTCCCTTCTTTTCTCCATATTCAGTCAGATTTGACGTTTATTAAATTGACTATACAACTTTTTCGCATTATAATATATATGCGAATAGTTTTCAAAAGCAATTCGCTTTTTTCTGAGTATAGCGCCATAAACTCAGTTAGTCAAGTTACACAAGGTGAGTGATCATGAATTTGACAGATAACGCTAAAGAAATAAATACCACCCAGCGAAAACATCATCGTCTGTTACTGACAGTTATGCTGGTAATTTTATTTATAATTATAATACTTTCCTTTGGAGTCGGATATTATCCGCTTACGCCTTCTCAGGTACTGAAAGCATTTTTATCAAAATTTGGTTATAAGGGAGATATTTTGCCGCAGGCAGCTACCATATTCTGGAATATCCGTCTGCCGCGTATCCTCTCCGCTTTATTTATTGGAGTTTCCCTTTCAGTAGCAGGTTCCACTTATCAGGGAATGTTTCGCAATCCGCTGGTATCTCCGGACATCCTTGGTGTTTCATCCGGTGCCAGTCTTGGTGCTGCTTTTGCTATTTTAAACGGAGCTTCAAACTGGGTGATTCAGCTTTCTGCTTTTGCAGGCGGTGTGATTGCAGTTGCCGCATCCTACCTCATCAGCCGAAAGTCTGCACACTCTCACACACTCAGTCTTGTACTGACAGGAACTATGATCATGTCACTCTGCAATGCGGGCGTAACCATGATCAAATACATTGCAGATCCCAATGACGTTCTTCAACAGATCACCTTCTGGCTCATGGGCAGTCTGACCAAGACTACTATGAATTCTTTTGTATGGAGTGTCATTCCAATGATCATTGGACTAAGTATGATCTTTATTTTTCGCTGGCAGATCAATCTGCTCACTTTAGATGAAGAAGAAGCCAGAAGTCTTGGAATAAATATTCGTAAATATCGTCTGATTTTTATCATTGCTTCAACCCTACTCAGTGCTGCAGCTGTTTGCCTTGGCGGCCTGATCGGATGGGTGGGATTAATGATTCCACATCTGGCACGCGCACTGGTAGGCGTGGATTATAACCGACTGATACCTGCAAGCGCTATGCTTGGCGGCGGATATCTGATACTGGTTGATGACATTGCCCGCTCCATTTTATCCATGGAACTTCCACTTGGTGTTGTTACAAGCATCATGGGTGCTCCATTTTTTATCTATCTTATTATCAAACGAAGGGAGCGTGCATAGTTTATGCTTCTGACAATAGAAAATGTTTTTGGCGGTTACGGAAATGGAGATGTTTTAAAAGGTATCAGCTGCAATGCCGACTATGGTGATGTACTTTGCCTGCTTGGCCCTAATGGCTGCGGAAAAACAACTCTCTTCCGCATGATGCTGGGAACCCTTCCTGTTACTGATGGAAAAATAGCCATTGACGGAAAAAACATTCATGACTTTACAACGAAGGCACTGGCAAATATGATCGCCTATATTCCTCAATACCATTCCCCCGTATTTGCCTATACCGTTCTTGATGTCGTAATTATGGGACGTGCTTCCCATTTTTCGGCTTTTGAAACCCCAAAAGAACCTGACCGTGAGGCTGCTTTCTCTGCATTGGAAAAAGTAAATGCACTGCATCTTGCCAACAAGAAATATACATCTTTAAGTGGCGGACAGCGACAATTGGTTTTAATTGCCCGGGCCATCTGTCAGTCTGCAAAAATCTTTATCATGGATGAGCCGGCAGCAAATCTGGATTATGCAAATCATCAGCTTCTCATGAATGTAATTTCAGGACTTGCCCGTCAGGGATACTGCATTATCATGTCGACACACAGCCCTGAGCACCCTTTTTCTGTCGGTACTAAGGTTCTCCTCATGAAAACAGGAAAAGTCGTTGGATTCGGCACTCCCAAGGAGGTCATTACATCTGAAACACTACAATCCGTATATGATATTGAAATGGATGTTATAACAGCACATGACCGTTACGGATGTGAACGGACCATCTGTTTACCTGTAAATAATTCATGAAGCAGTTTTCAGGGAGGAGCTTAAATGAATTCTGTATTGGATTACTTTATTTCTCTGCAGGAATCTCAGTCTGCAGATATGAATGAGCAGTCGGTAGAAATGTGGAACAGACGTGCAGAATTTTGGGAAAATGCACGCAAAAAGAATCAAAAAGGAAATGAACGTGTTGTCAGTGCAATAAATTATCTCGAACAAAAGGGACTTCTTGACAAAAATTATGATGTGGCAGATATCGGATGCGGACCCGGCCGTTTTGTTGCTGCCTTTGCCAGGCACGTACATAAAGTAGTCGGACTTGATATCTCCGACAAAATGATCTCACACGGAATGGAACATATTCAAAAAGAAGGATTAAGTAATGCCTGTCTTTATGTATGTGACTTTCAAAAATTAGATATCGAAAAAGCAGGTTATAAACATGCCTTTGATCTTGTATTCAGTTCAATGACCCCCGCACTCCATGGTATGAACGGACTGATGAAGTCCATTGAAATGAGCCGGGCATGGTGCTGTAACACCACACATCTTGAAAGACGGAACTTACTCCGGGAACAGATCATGCAGGATGTATTTGGCCGACAACTAACGCCTCAGTGGAATGGTCGATGGTTTTTCTCTCTTTTTAATATATTATTTTTACTTGGCTATGATCCTGAAACAAGCTATGAAAAATCTCACCGCGAAACCTGGGTAACTCCGGACGAACAATACATTGACTTTCTTATGGAACACATGCTTCCATCTGAGGAACACACACTGGAAAATGTACATAAGATCACCGACTGGATTCACACCCATTTAAATGAAGACGGACAAATCAAAGAAGTCACACATTCCGCTTATGGAAGAATTCTCTGGGATGTTCGAAACAAAACAGTTCGACCTGATTACAGAACTGTCATAAATGATAGCATGGCAAAATAATCGGTATTACTACAAAATAAAAAGGAATTCTGATATGGCTCGACATATATTTTTAACCGGAAAAAAACAGATTGGTAAATCTACGTTGCTTCAAAAAATATTAAAGAATTACCAGGGAACTGCAGACGGATTTCTGACCGTACGGACAAAAGAATATCTGGGAGATCAGTATTCTGTCCATATGTATCATCTGACAGAATCCAGAGATCCAAATGAACAGAATCTTCTGTTTGTGTGCGGAAAAGCCAATGAGCATACTGCAGATACTTTCAATTGTCTTGGTTGCAGGATTCTTTCCATGTGTTCTGACTGTTCCCTGCTCATTATGGATGAGCTTGGTCCACATGAGGCAAAAGCTGCTTTATTCCGTGAGGAAATCTTACATCTTCTTGATGGACAGATTCCTGTTCTTGGCGTCTTACAGGAACCTGCAGAAGCCTGCTGGCCTGAAATAGTAAATCATCCAAATGTCGAGATAATTACACTTTCCGAAAGCAACCGAAATAATTCCTCTTTGTGTGAGCATATTCTGTCGGATTTTTGAGCCTTCAGGATCACTGTTTCATTCAGGCTGTCCAGATTACTGGTCGGTTCATCCAGCAGAATAAGCAGAGCATCATGCGAAAGTGTTCTGACCAAACTGGAGCTGCTTGTGATTGATGATTTCGGTCTTATGGAACTCGATCTTGATAAATACCGGGATCTCTTTGAAGTCCTTGATACCAGGGATGGCAGGAAATCAACTGTAGGTATCTCGCAATTTCCAGCCAGTACATGGTTCGATATGTTTGCCGATAACACCTACGCTGATGCGTGCCTTACATGTATCACCAATAAGCACCATATGTGTCGTCTAGAGATGAACGGTATAAATATGCGTGAAACAGAATGAATATATTCCTGTGTTTTTTGCATTACTCACAAACTCAATCCAATCGATAATCTTTCTTTTATATTCGGATCATGATTTTTGCCATAAATTCACCATCCTTATATGTAAAGCTGCTGGCACCACCATTTCTTTCTGTGATATGGCGTATGGATTGAATTCCTATTCCATTTCCCGAATGTTTTGTAGACTGAAAAACACCATTCTTTTCCAGTATCTTTGCATCGAAATTATTTTCAGCCTGAATCAGAAGAATATGTGTATGATGCAAATACATCTTTATAACAATCTTTCTTCTGGAATCTTCTGTCTTCAGACTTGCCTCTATTGCGTTTTCCAGAAGGTTTGAGAGCACCAGACATATATCCATCTCATCCCCGGCAAAATTCTCTGGAATATCAATCTGTGCCAGAAAAGGAATACCTTCTTGTTTTGCATGATCCGAATAATATCCAAGTATACTGTCTACGGCCTGATTATCGCAGAAATGGAAATCAAAACTTGGCATTTTTCTGTCGGCACTGGAAAGATATTCTTTAATTTTTTCCATATCACCTTTTTCTGCCAATGCAGCCAGCTGAAGATAATGATGCCGGATATCGTGACGTACCTGTCTTGTCTCTTCAATAGCCGCACAAAGATTGTCATATCTGGAGCGCTGCAGAGAAAGGAAATGATTTTCCTGCTGAAGCCTTGCATTTTTATTCAGACTTAATGCCATCATAAGAAATATCGCATAAAAGAGAGTCAGAATTATTAAAAGAACAATACTGACTACTATGTAAATCTGTAAAATCTGCCCTGTATATAAAGTACTCTGATATTTTGGGACCATGAATTGATTTAATCCGATAAAAATCAACGGCAGGATCCAGAATATATACCACGTCTGAGCGAAATTTTCATCTGCTATCAGAATCCGTACCATATGCGTGGCAGGATACCATGCAATCAATACAAAGCTCAGACAGATGAGATTATAAAAAATCCCTGCTTTCACACATAACCATAATTGTTTTTCTGCGATATCAGGTTCAAAGATCATAATAGCATTTACTGCCCTGGACAGACTTTTTACGCACGCAAAAACAGCACAGACTGCCAGAAAAATACTACTGGATTTCCAAATGGAGATCTGAAGAGTTTTATGATAAAGCAGCATGAGAAACAGCAATACAGGAATCAAAAACAAAGTAGTCATAATCTGAAAATAATAACAGACAATACCTCCTGACAGGCTGATTCCCAAAAGCAGCGGAAACATCCATAATCCAAGTTTAAAAGGAGCCTGCCTCAGGCAGGCCTTTACCGGCAGATATGCAAGAAGCATACCCGGAATAATTACAGCAATTTCCAATATCGGACGCATTATTTCACTCATTTTTATTTTCCTCACTGAAACAAAAATTCCATAAAAGTCTGCCTTGCATTTTTAAGCAGCTTACGACTGACAGGAATATTATTATCATCATCCATAAGAAACATACTTCCATCAAAATCAACCGCATGCTCCAAATTGATAACAATCCCTCTATTGCATGAATAAAAGCGAGAATCCATTTTCAGCGAAGCCGTAAATGCCTCAAAAGACTGACGGGTGAGCATCTCCTTTCCACCCGTAGTGTGTATATGGATCATGTGTGAAAAATGTTCTGCGTAAATAATATTTTTAAAAGGGATCTGTATGTTACTTCCATTCACTTTTACATCAATGTACTTTCCAGAATCTGGAATTCTGGAGAGTATTTCATCAAGCAGTGTTGAAATTTCTTTTTCGTTATATGGTTTTACAAGATAATGCAGTGCCCTGACTCTGAATCCTTCCAATGCATGATCTGTGGATGTGGTAGTGAAAATCAGGAAACAATCTGAATCTGACATTCTAAGTTCTCTTGCAATTTCAATTCCATTTGCGCCATTCATATAAATATCCAAAAACACTACGGTAAAAGGGCGTTCTTTTGCTGCCGCCAGAAATTCTTCTCCTGATTCAAACTCAACGAAATCACCAGGAATATTCCTTTTTGAAAGCTGGTTACTAAGCCATCCATACAATACCGCACGCTCTTCTTTTATATCATCGACAATCGCAATTCTCATAGTCGCTCCCCCTTCATGTTTCTGAAACATATAAAGAGTATAGCATAATTTTTTTATCCAATCCATGAAAGTGTTTTTGCAATTCGTGCCATTTTCTGCTGTTTCGTGACAGAATTCTTGAAATTCTTCTTACTTTTCATATAATAAAACAAACGAATATCCCTCACAATAACTTACTTGATTCCACTAAATATGCTTTTAAATATAGGTGAAAGGAGGAGATTTGTGTATCGTATTGCAGTATTAACTGATTTAAAACATGAAGGGGAACATTACGCAAAAGTAATTAATGATTACTGCATAAATCAAAAGCTTTTTCCATTACTTGAAACTTATCAGAATCAGGAAGTTTTTTTTAAAGAGATACAAACACATGTACCAGATATTGTACTTCTTGTACTACCTGGAATAGATGGACTCAATGCGGCAGAACATCTGCGCTCCTTATTTCCTGGCTGTGGAATTATCTGGTGCAGCAATTTAGATTTTTCACTTCATGCTTTCAGGCTTCGTGTAGAATACTTTTTTCTGGAACCAGTGAGGGACGATGAAATCCAGGAAGGTCTCAGAGCCTGGTTCAGATTGAAAAAAACAATCATTTAAACAATATAATTTCAGGAGGAAAATGAATGAAGAAAAGAACTTTATTCCTTGCAATGACAGCATTAATGATCACTATGACATCTGGAGGCAGCCTGACTGCCGTATATGCCGATGAAATACCAACAGAAGCAGCCGAAACCTCTGAATCAACAGAATTACCAATAAAATCTCTGACAGCCAAAATAGTGGATGAAAATCCTTATATGGCAAAAAGTGATTCCAATATTCACCATGACTGCTACAATACTGACTCTACAGATGAAGTGCTTCCTGTTGATATCTATTCAGAAATCAATGTTTCTTATGAGAAGACAAATCCAAATGCTTCTCCTGCAATCTTTTTTGACACTTACGGACATGCCGTAGTTCCGTTCCTTGGCGGACTCGCCATTCGCGACATCAATGCTGATGAAACTCAGACACTGGGCTGCTTTTCTCCAAAACAGCATGATGGTGGTGGTTATATGATCCAGAGTTCCTATTCCTTTGTCGATGAGAGCAACCGTCTGGTATGTCCTACCAGCAACAATCATGTTCTTATGCTGAAGGCAACTGATGACGAAGGTAATGTCCTTCCTGAATTTGAAAAGGTACTTGATATTGATATAAAAGCAGCTGCCGAAGAAAAACTTGGAAAAACACTGGATCAGAATCTTCTTTCTGTCGTATTTGATTATGATGGAAATCTGTGGTTTGCAACAGGTGGATTCCGTATTTATCCTGATCGAAAACAGCAAGGGGCAGTTGGTTATATTTCCCGGGCGGCCATTGATTCTATTCTGAACGGTGAAGAAATAAACCTGTCAGATGCCGTATTTGTATACGAATTAACTCCTGGTGAAGGTGCAGAAAACGGAATTTCTGCTTCAAAAGATGGCGCTGTAATCCTTACAAATACAAACTGTTATCTGTTCCAGGCAGATAATGGAATAAATAAAGTATGGCAGACTGCTTATGAAAGTGTCGGTGCCAAAGAGAGCAAAGAAGGAGATTCTACAACCGGTGGCTGTCTTGCATGGGGAAGTGGATGTTCCCCATCTTTGACAAAGGATCTTGTTATGTTTACAGACAACCAGAACCCGGTAAATCTGCTTGCACTGGACATGAAAACCGGTGAAACAATGGCAACCATGCCAGTCATCGATGAACTTCCTGAGGATGTACAGGTATCTGTTGAAAACTCAGCAATCGTATACGATAACGGATCCGGAACAGTAAGTACGATCGTGTGCAACTGGTTTGGTGCTGGAAGTGCCAACCTTGGGAAAGAAGACAGCGACTCATCCATACAGAGCTATGAAAATATTTATGATGTAAACTGGTTAAGACAGGGAAACAGCATGATTGCTCCTGGTGTGGAACGCGTAGATACAATAAAAACAGATGATGGTTATGAAATGAAGAGCATCTGGTGCAGAAGTGATCTCTCTGACACTTCTATGCTGAAGCTTTCTACCGCGACCGGATACATTTACGGTTATGTTCAGGATATGGAAACCAGCATGTGGCAGTATATTATGCTTGATTTTGAGACCGGTAAAACTGTGTTCACGATGAATGTATCAAATAAACCTGGATATAATAACATGGCGATTGGCATGTATGCAGGAAACAGTGGAAATGCCCTCTATTGTCCAACCGGATATCTTGAACTTCTGAGATTACAGGATCGATTTGTATATCTTCCGGAAATGCCTTATCGTAAAGTCAATCTGGACAAGGCTAACCGAAACGTTTTAAGTCAGGATAAGTTTGAGGCTGATGGCGGACAGGGAACTGTAACAGGATGGCTGAATACTGTCACAGTTGAAAATGTTCATCCAAATACTACGGTTGCTCTGCGTATGAAGGGTATATCCGGAGAAACTGGAAGTCTTAAACTTTATTCCTATGAAACAGATGGTTCTTTAAAAGAGGTCCCTGCAGAATTGTGGCATATTCAGACAGAAGCTGGTGAAACACCAGATACTTTATCTGACAATATATTATACGAAGTTCACTTTACCGTACAGGATAATGAAGCGTTTGATCTTTGCGAAGAGGAAAAAGAAATTAAAATCTCAGCTGTACTTGGAAACGCATAAACAAAACTTGTATCGGGAGTATCCCAAATGCTTTGACTGCAAATCCATGGATACTATCTGCTGCCAGTTCCTGATTACCAGATTCTCCAGACACACTGACAGAATCCACGTGATCCTCGTTAACGACACACTTGGATATTGATTTGACAACTACAAGAAGCCGGAAAATCAGTAATGAAAAACTGATTTTCCGGCTTCTTATCATATGTTGTTGACTCCTTAAATTTCAGTGGTTATCAGCACATTCCTATTCCCGCACTTCAAGCCACTGGTCAATGTTCCCAAAATGTACCGCCTGCAGGTTATCTACATCAACCAGTTGCGGAAAGCTGTTTCTGATGATCAGGACACCATTTTCCTTATCCTGTTTTTCTCCACCGCCAGCGATGCCTCCCATGGTCCTATCAAGTGTTAAAACCGTTCCATCTTTATAACGCACCTGGTCAATACTAGTTCTGGCATAAAGATCCATGCCATAGTCCGTACCTGCGTACTCAAATTTGTTTTTTTCATCTTCATACACCTTCATAGCTTCATCATAATCAAGATATAATGACCATAAAAGGGGCGTTACTTCCATTTTTTTCACTGTGATTTCATAACCTCCAAAATCACATTTCCGGTTCACTTCCAGAGTTGTCTGAGGCTTTACTGCACCCAAGGTCCATTTAAAGTCCCATGTTCCATCTGTAATGACTGTCTTATCATAATCTTCTTCCTCCGTAAGATTCTTTAATGTGATTTCTACTGTTTTATTACTCAGATCATA
>NZ_JAAITI010000019.1 GCF_013304735.1 Blautia luti | reverse complement strand
CCACCTTCCCGCCACGCAAGCGCAAACTCAGCCCCTCCAACTCCAGGCATCCAGCGCAGCGCCGATGCCCGCCACCTTCCCGCCACGCAAGCGCAAACTCAGCCCCTCCAACTCCAGGCATCCAGCGCAGCGCCGATGCCCGCCACCCTCCCGTCAGACAAACGCAAACTCAGCCCTTGCAGTCGTCCAGCGAAGCGCTGACGACCCACAACCTATCCGTCAAACGACCTTATTTCTCGCTGGATGCACCAGCCGTGGAAGGGGATGCTGTCTGGCTCTGCTTCTGCAGGAGGGGAGCTGATTCTTGGGCGGCGGAAATCTGCGTTGTTTTACAAAAGTCCGCTGTCTGAGCGGCAGCAGGCCGCGAGTTCGGACTTTTGTAAAACGGTTTTAGCAGAATTCCGGCGCCCTAGAAGCCAGCCCCCGACGAAGCCGCAGACCAGACAGCATCCCCTTCCACGGCGTCCGGTCCGTCCATCCGCACAAAAAAGGAGACACCCCCATTTCAGTGTCTCCCCTCCGGAATCGTATACTCATTTCTTATATATATCTCCGTAAACAACTTCTCCCTATCCGGTTCCTCCCCATTAAACAACAGCCGAAACAAAATCATCACCGGCTCATACCCCTGTATCCTGGCATCCTGCCCAATCAGAAAATGAATAAACCCTTTCCTCATCAATTCATAATTCCGCCCCATAAAATCATTAGCAACCATCTTCACCTGGCCCATCTTACCAGCCTCTGCAATAGCCCGGCAAACGCCCTCCTCACCATGAGAAGTAAGATAAATCCCCGCAAGATCCGGAACCTCTTCAAAAATCTTCTCCGCAATCTCTCTGGCCCGCACATTCTCCTCAAAACAATACTCCGGCCCAATGATCTCAATCCCCGGATACTTTTTCCTCATCTCAGACTGAAACCCCGACACACGACTGCTAAGAGAAGTATTGGTCCTGTAACCAGAGATAATGGCAACTTTCCCCTTTCCCCCGGTAAGTTCTCCCATAAGCCCCGCAGCCGCCCGTCCACACTGCACACCATTCTGCCCCACAAAACAAAGCCGCTTCGTATCCTCCACATCGGAAGTAAAAGTCACCACCGGAATATGATACTCTTCCACAAACCGGTCGATCTCTTTTTTCACCTCTTCGGCTTCAAGAGGAACCATCGCAATACCGCTGACTTCTTCCTGCCGCATTTTTTCCATGGCAAAAAGAACATCCTCTGCACTTTGATGCTCAATGGTATGGATCAGCACCGTGCCGCCCAGATTATCGACTTCCGCCCTGGCCTCCTCAACACCCTTCATGACTTCCTTCATAAAAGGAGTCTCCGCACCCTGAAGGATCACGCCAATCTTGATATTATTTCTACTCATGGACAGGGCACGGCCCAGCTGATTCGGTTTATACCCCATCTCCTCCGCGATCTGCCGGACCCGTTCTGCTACTTCCGGCCTGATACGCCCTCTGTTATTCAATGCTCTGTCAACGGTTCCTCTGGAAACACCAGCAGCCTCTGCAATCTGTCTTATGGTAACACCCATGTTCTTGCTCCTCTTCTCTGCTATACCCTATGATATGCCGGAACCCTTCCGGTACTCCGCAGGGCTCATCCCTGTGATCTTCTTAAATGTCTTGGAAAAATAGTGGTAATCTCCGAAACCGGAGCGCAGGGCCACATCCTTCACCCTGCAGTTCGTCCCGGAAAGAAGCTTCTTCGCACAGTCAATCCGAAGCTCCTGCACATAATTGGAAAAACCAATCTTCATCTCCTGTTTGAAAAGATAACTGAGATAGGCAGGATTCACCTCCGCCGCATCTGCCGCATCCTGGAGGCTGATCTGCTCTTCATAATGTTCCCGGATAAACTCCAGCGCCTTTTTCACAGCAGCAGAAATCCCCTCCGGAACCACATCCTCTCCTCCTGCAAAAAGTTCCGAAATACAGGAATTTCCTTTTTCCCGGAATTCTTCAAAATCTTCGATCTCTTCATACCAGATTGGATCTTTTTCAAGGCCTGCTGTCTGGTTCAGTTTCTTAAGCCACTGTACAAGAAGCCTTCCGTCCGTATAACGATTCTGACATTCTGTAAGGACCTGCTCCCAGAGCTCTTCCGCCTTCTTTTTGTCCTTTCCTGCTTTCAGGGCAGAAATCTGTGTTTCCAGTATGTCGGCACTTTCCGGCAGAACACTGTCCGCTTTCTTCCGGCCTTCAAAATAAAGGATCTCTTTTTTCTCATAAAAATGCAGTTTCATCATTTCTCTGGCCTGCTGGTAAGCCTGACGGATTCCTTCCTCTCCCATGCAGACACTGCTGACACTGATGCCGAAATCGCAAAAATCCTCCTGGCAGTGCCGGTAGCAAATAGCCGCAACCTCTGTCAGCCTCTGCTGCATGGCTGAAGTCCTGCAGTCCCTGGAAAGATCCAGAAAACAACAGAAAATCCCTGCACCAAGATAAATCACTTCTGTAAATTCGCTTTCTGTTCCAAGGAGCTCTTCCGTCCGTTCCAAAAGCCTGTGGCGGAAATGATGGGAATACTGTTCCACTTCCAGCGGGGTCCACTGCCGTTCCCGCTCCGCCCATCTTTCCATAAACATACAGATCACAGCGCTGTTAAAATATTTCCCGGCGATCCCGGCTTCCACACGTTTTTCTTCACGTGCCTGGTTTTTCAGCATCCCGGAGATCAGGCCGTTGAAAAAATAATATTTTAGAGCATGGCTTCCCAGATGGATCAGTTTTCTTGCCTGCGCCTGTTCCTGGCTTTTTTTCCTGCGGTTTTCAATCAGCCGGGCTGATTTTTCCAGGGTATCATAGAGACTGTCCTCATCCAGACTGTTTTTCAGTACGTATTCATCCGCGCCAAGGCGCATGGCCTCTTTTACATATTCAAAATCATCATGACAGCTGAGCACGATAATATAGATATCCCTGTTTTCCTCACGGATCTTTCGGATCAACTCAATGCCATCCATCACAGGCATGGTCAGATCCGTCACAAGAACATCGATCTTTTCTTTCTGAAGAAACCCGTAGGCTTCCTCTCCGTCCTCGGCATCATCCACGATCTCGTATCCAGCTTTTTCCCAGGAATCCAGTGTTTTCAGATAACTCCTTACCAGAAAATCATCATCTGCCACCAGTGTTCTGTACATCAGCTTTTCCTCCCTTCTTCCGGTATATCATAGATTGCTGGCAGAAAGACAGTAACGATTGTACCATTACTGCTGCTGTCATATTTCATTCCACCTTTTTCTCCATAATAAAGCTCCAGTCGTTCTTTTACATTGGGAACTCCCACTGCGGAAAGTCCCTTTGTCTTTTTTGCACGACTTCCCAAAAGATCCCGGATCTGTGCTTCTGTCATTCCTCTTCCGTTATCTTTTACTATAAGGATCAGCTCTCCTTCCTTTACTTTTCCGCTGATCCATATCTTTCCTGTCTGCCGCTTGATGTCAATCCCGTGAAGAAGGGCGTTCTCCACAAGGGGCTGAAGAATCAGCCTTGGAATATAGCACCGGTATGCTTCCTCGGAAATCTCATACTCCACCTGAAAACTCCCCTGATAACGGAAATCCTGCAGATGGATATAGTTTTTCAGGATATGGATCTCATCAGCAACGGAGAGAAAACTTCCTTTTTTGTTGATGCTAGCCTGAAGAAGCTCCACAAAATCTCCGATGAGGCCTGCCAGCTCTTTCTCCCCTTTTAAAAATGCGGCAAACTTGATGGAATTCAGGGTATTATACATAAAATGCGGTGTGATCTGATACTGCAGCGCTTCCAGTTCCGCATCTTTTTTCTGCTGTTCCTCCTCAATCACCTGGGCGATCAGATCTTCGATGTAATCCAGCATATGGTTGAATTCTTTTCCCAGGGTTCCGATCTCATCGGCAGTGGTCACTTCTGTGCGAAGGCTTAAGTCTCCCTCACCAACCTTCTCAATGGTACCTGTCATGGACCGGAGTGGTCCGCAGACCACCCTGGAAAGCCACAGTGCCAGAAGCACAGCTGCCACAAAAACAGCCCCGAAGATTCCGATCAGGAAAAGCCTCATCTGGGAAAGTCCACTTAGGACTTCTTTTTTTGGTACTTCCAGGTATAACCCACAGTCTGAAAAACTTCCTCTGCTGAAAAAGGAGATCACACCGTTTTTTTCTATATATCCTTCCACACCTGGAACATCATGGTCTGTAATCTCCGGAAATGTTTTCCCAAGATCACTGTAATCTTCTGATGTTACAATCTCATTATTTCCATCCACAAGCAGAATCCTGGTGATCTTCTCATCATTGACAGCTTCCAGATATTCATAATAAATGGCCCGTTCCTTGATGTCCGCCGCAACATATCCCAATGCCTCTCCGTTGTCATCTTCCACCTTCTGGATCACCGAAAGAAAACTGCTGCCTTCATGGACCAGGGATTCCACAAGGACCGGAAAAGAATCCCTCTCCTGTATTTCTTCCAGCTCTTCGATCCGCTCTCCTTTAATCCCTTGTTTGTTTACCGGAAACTCTTCCGATGTCACCGCCATTTTTTTGTCTGGAAAAACAAAGTAAAGGGAGTTGATATCTTTATATTCCCGGCTGTATTCCCGGAGAAGCCCGGCTATATTTTCCAGGCTGTTTTCATTCCCGGTACGGATATATTCCTCCGCATTATTCCGGACATCCTCATCCCAGGCAGTTTTCATATTCACATAATAAATCTCTTTCAGGGATTCGTCCAGATTTTTTACAGTCTGCTGCATCCGTCCGTACAGGATCCCGGAATAATTTTCTTCGATCATCTCTGCAGCCCGGAGATAAAATACCACGGTAAGAGAACCGGCGGTAAACATGGTAACTGTCAGAATCGCCAGCATGATCTTTGCCCGGATGCTTTTTAACACAAGACCTCCTCCCTTCTGTAAAAGCGGATACATCTCTTCCGCTTTGGCTGTTTCCTCATAAACACAGGAAACAGCAGGAGTATCTTACCCCTGCCTGATTTCCTGTTTGTGGTTGAATATATGTTTTACAATAAACTTTATAACTGTCCGTGTGCCTCGCGCTCGGTAAGCTCCTGCATGATCGACGGATACATCTTGTCAAGTTTGTATCCGAAGAGTGTTACGATGATCACTGCTGCAATGAGGATCGGTCCGAATTTGTAAAGAGAAACGATCATCTCCAGTGCTGTTTCCGGCTGTGCTGTCATTCCTGCGGAAGAACTTACATATCCGGAACTGCTTAAAAGTCCTGTGATCACTGCAGATGCAAGACCCGCGCCAACTTTTGTTCCGATGGAACCGCCTGCGAAGATCAGGCTTTCCTGACGGATGTGGTTTTTCCACTGTCCGAACTCTACTACATCACCGACCATACTGAATACAACTGCGTTTAACGGTGCAAGTCCGATGGCACGTGTAACACAGCTCATAACCATGAATCCGAAGCTGTATGGGTTCAGGAAGAACAGAAGCTGTCCGCCAAGTGCGATAAATCCGCCGACAAATGCGATGTTTCTTTTTCCGAATTTCTTAATTAACGGTGAGCAGACGAAGATTCCTGCTACCAGTACCAGTGTTTCTGTAAGATACAGTGCGCTGTACATCCATGTGTCATTGTTGAAGATATATTTGCAGTAGTAAGGAAGAATGGTTCCTGTGATCGTAAAGGATACGCTCTGTACTGTCCAGAGAAGCATAACTGCCCAGAAATACTGGTTTGTAAAAAGTGCTTTCAGCATTGTAGGAACCGGAAGTTTCTCGTCTTTCTTTCTTGCCTCGATCTGAACTTTCTCTTCACATTTGAAGAAGCACAGAAGCAGAAGAACCAGTGCCAGTACTGCCCAGACGCTCATAACTTTGATCCATGCAGCCTGATCGTTTCCAACCAGTTTTACAAGTGGCAGTGTACAGGTTGCAGCGATAATTCTGCCAAGAGGGGAAAGGCCCATTCTCATAACACTGAGTTTATCTCTCTCCGATGACTCACGGATCATCATTGTGGAAAGACTTCCATATGGAAGGTTGATCGCTGTATAACATACTGTTGTACAGAAATTATAAGTTACAAACAGATACAGAAACTGAAGCATTCCTGTTGTGTGTGGTACTGTAAAAAGCAGTACTGCTGACAGTGCAAACGGTACACTCATCCACAGAAGCCAGGGTCTTGATTTTCCCCATTTGGAATTGGTACGCTCTACAATGACACCCATAACCAGATCAGAAAATCCGTCAAAGCATCTGGAAAGCAACATGACAAGTCCGACTGTCGCTGCACTGATCCCTACATAATCTGTGTAAAACAGTGTCAGCAGTGTTCCAATCATTCCGAACACGATATTACATCCTACATCTCCTCCAGCATAACACAGCCTCGTTGATACCGAAAGTTTTTTCTTCTCCATCTTATTATCCCGCCCTTTCATTTCTTTTCGTTTTTTGTTTTCGACTTCCTTTTGATGATTCTATTTTATCGAAAATACGGGATTATCAAAGTGTGAGAAATTTTAGTTTTTTCGGTATTATTTTTGCCTGACTGTTAAATCTGTGCCAAAGTTCTCCTGTTTCCGGTTTCCCGGTGTCCTGTTTTTGTCCTATTTTTATGTTTTGTGTTTTATTTTTGGATGAAGATGCTCTGCTTCCTGCCTTTGCACTTTAAGAAGAACCATATTTGTCTTCTTTTATGTATGCATCAATATTTTCCGTGGTAAGCACCTGGGAATCCAGGATCTCATCCTCTCCGGTTCTCTTTCCTTCCAGATCGTTCACAATATACCGGATGGTTTCGTAACCAATCTGATAACCGGACTGGGCACCCAGGGCCACGATACGTCCATCCTGAACTGCTTTCAGAGCATCTTCCTGAGCATCTACGGAAACAATGGAGATTTCCCTCCCTTCCGTTGCCTCCGCAAGTCCCAGGGCCGTCACAGCACTGGTGGTCATGATCCCGTCAAGATCCGGATACTTCTTGAGGATCTCATCCACATCTTTCTGAGAAACCTGCATATTGCTGTAACCGTTTCGCACCATTTCAATGGTGATCCCGGGTTCTTTTTCCATATATTTTTCAAATCCGTTAACACGCATCCGATGCCCTGCCTGATTAAAATCACCGGCGATCACACCGATCTTTCCCTTATGATCCAGGGCCCTGGCAAGCTGCTCGCCAAGCTCATAACCCAGTTTTTCATTGTCAATTCCGATATAAGGTACATCTGCATCTTCTATGGGGGTATCGCAGGCGTACACGGAAATACCTTTTTCCTTCGCCTGCTGCACATACTCTTCACATTCATAAGAATCAATTGGGGAAACCGCCAGCGCCTGGATATCTGTTTTCAGAAGATCCCTGATCATATTTTTCTGGACTTTTTCCTCTGTCTCAGAATCCGGAGACAGGATCACCACATCCGCATGATATTTTTCCGCCGCATCTTCCATTCCGTCACAGACGGACAGCCAGTATTCGCTGCTTTTGGATTTTGTGACAACACCGATGGTTACCTTTTCCTCTTCTGTTTTCTTTGCTGAGGGCCCGCATCCGGAAAGGCTGCAAAAACTTAAAACTGCCGCCAGAATACAGATATATTTTTTTCTCACGAAGGATATGCCTCCCTTTCTTTTGCAGCTGCCGCTGTTTTTACTACGGAAAAAAAGACTCCGGAGCCTTTTTCTCCGGTCCGGAGTCTTTTCTTATCTGGCATTTCGGATTTACATGTGCATTTTACCAGAGTTTTCTGTAGATTTCTTTCACTTCTTCTTCGGTTACGTCACGCATGGTATTCTGCGGGCTTCCGCTGTCCATAGCGTCATGTGCCATTTTATCAATTACATTGAAGAATTCTTCTTTGTTGATTCCGAACTGCTCCAGAGTCGGAGTATCCAGTTCATTTACAAGTGCCTCTACTGCTTTCAGGAATTTCTCAGCTGCTTCCTGATCGGAATCGGAGGCGTCAGCAACACCGATATCACGGCCAAGGGCACCAAATCTGTCATATGCTCCAGGAAGTGCGAAAGTAAGGCACTCTTTCAGAAGCATGGCATTGGAAAGTCCGTGCGCTACATGGAACAGAGCTCCGATCGGGCGGCTCATTCCGTGGATAATGGTAACGGATGCATTGTTGAATGCGATTCCTGCTTCCAGAGCTGCTACTGACATCTGTACACGGGCTTCTTCGTTCTTTCCGTCTTTGTACGCAATTGGAAGATATTTGAAAATTCTCTTTACTGCTGATACCGCAAATGTATCGGAAAGTGTCTGTGCTTTTCTGGATGTATAAGCCTCCACACAGTGGCAAAGTGCATCAAGGCCTGTTGCTGCTGTGATCTTTGGAGGTGCAGTCATAGTAAACTGCGGGTCGATAATGGCAAGATCCGGCATGAGAACTTTGCCTTTAAGAAGCATCTTGATGTCTTTTTTAGTATCTGTGATGATCGTGAACTGTGTTGCCTCAGATCCCGTTCCTGCTGTAGTAGGGATTGCTGCCATTGGCGGCATCTTTACATCGATCACTTTTCCCATGTAATCGGAAATGCTTCCGCCATTTACTACCAGTGATCCGATAGCTTTCATGGAGTCAATGGGGCTTCCGCCTCCCAAAGCTACCAGGAAGTCACAGTTCTCATCTTTATAGATCTGTAAGCCTTTTTCAATCATGGTATCTGTCGGCTCACCACAGATGTCAGAATAAATGCTGTATGCAATGCCCTGATTTGTCAGCGCCTTCTCAACTTTTGCACAGTTTCCCAGGTCGATCATTACTTTATCGGTTACGATCAGAGCTTTTTTACCAAGGAGTTTCAGTGCGTTTTCCGCCATATCCAGTGCTCCGGAACCGGAAATAATTTCTCCAGGTACAATAAATTCTCTTGCCATTGTCAAAATCTCCCTTCAGTCAGTACAATTTTTTTCATAATAGCAGCAGGTCTGCCACTGTCCGTTCCTCACGGACAGCAGCATTCTCCTCTTCCTGCTGCCTGTTATTTACGTTTCAGTATCTGTTTCTCCGAATCCTTAAAACTCGGCGTCATGAAGCCAGGTATATCTCTCATCCTCGCAGCGGTCTGTCTGCAGCCACGGATTTCCGTCAATGTGGCGGATCATCCAGCATGTGTACATCTGATATCCAGGTGCAACTGCCTGCGGATGAAGCTCTCCTCCCGGAATTGCGGAAAAGCTCTCGTCTGTACTCTTAAATACCTGATCACCGACAAAGCTTGCTCCGAATCCTTCCGGATGGTCAAATTTGAAGAAGTATGTCTCAGGCTGCGGATGTCTGTGCGGCAGGTATCCGGACCAGTTTCCTCTGTCATTGAGGACCTCACCAAGTACCATGTTGGACTCTGGTGAAATATCATGATCAAAAATCGTGTTTACTCTTCTCTTTGCAACATTTCCGAATTTGCCCACACAGGAATATCCCCACGGAGCATCTTCCGGTTTATAAAGTTTTGCGCCGAAATCTTTTTCATTCTTTGTGCACTGAACAAGGATCTGTGACTCTGCATTTGCCACAACTGTGATCTCTGTTCCTGTGCATCCGTGAACGCACCATGGTCCTTCTGTGAACACATCTTTTCTTGTTGCTGTCGCCTCGTTTCCGTTCCATTTATAAGTAATGTTTCCGGAGAGAAGGAGAACTGCTGTCTCCTCACCCTCTCTTAAAAATGTTCTTGTCTCTCCTGCTTTCATACGGTAAACACGGATGTCCATCATCATGGCCTTGTACTCATTATCGTATGTTGTAAGAATCTTTTCGCCTTTTTCGTCATATTCCGGATAACCAAATACTTTACTCATTTTCTTACCTCCCAGATTAGTACAGTCTTGCCTCTTCACGGCCTTTCATAACTCCCTCGCAGGCCTTTCTTACGCTTTCTTTCTCAGATGTTGTTGCAATTCCTACATCCCACCAGGACTCATATCCATCTGTCATGGTCTTCGGGATAACTTTCAGATCAAAGAGGCATGCAACATCCTGTTTCTTGGCATCTTCCAGAGCGTCAACAAGCTCCTGGATGGTGCGGCAGGTATAAGTCTTCAGGCCATAGCCTTCGCCGACTTTTGCATAATCTACAGGGATCAGATCTCCGGTCGGTTTCTTGCCGTCTGTGTAACGGAACTCTGTTGCAAGGCTTCCGATTCCGTGGTTCATCTCAAGGTTGTTGATGCAGCCAAATCCGCAGTTATCAAATACCATGATGTTGACTTTCTGTCTCTCCTGCATGATAGTCATGATCTCACTGTGGAGCATCTGGAAGCTGGAATCACCAACCACGCAGTATACTTCATTATCCGGCTCTGCAAATTTAACACCAAGGGTAGCGGCAACTTCGTATCCCATGCAGGAATATCCGTACTCTGCATGATATCCGCCACGTTTGTCTGTTCTCCACATACGCTGCATACAGCTTGGAAGAGAACCGCCTGCTGTGATGATGGTTGCATCTTTGTCGATGGTTCTGTTAATAGCTGCAAGTGCTGCTGTCTGTGTAATCTTTCCGTTTGTAAGTTTTACATACTCCGGAATGGTACGAGGATCTCTTGCCTTGATTAACGGCTCAAAGTCATCTCCTGTGTACTCAATGCTTCCGAGACGCTCCATCTCTTTATCCCATGCAGCTTTTGCTTTCTCGATCTCATCTGTGTATGCGGATTTATATCCTCTTGCACGAAGTTTCTCTGCAAGTGCTTCTACGGTAGCTTTTGCATCACCCACTGCTTTTACTGCATCCATCTTGTATGCGTGGAATCTGCAGTTGTTGATGCTTACGAACTGAACATCCTCGTTCTGGAACAGATGCTTGGAGCTTGTTGTAAAGTCAGACATTCTGGAACCGATAGAGATTACCACGTCTGCGTCTTTACCGATGATATTGGAAGCGTAGGTTCCTGTTACGCCGATGCCGCCAAGGCAGTATGGATTGCTGGACTGGCAGGCACTCTTTCCGGCCTGTGTTTCGCCAAACGGGATCTTGAACTCCTCACAGAATTTCTCAACGGTTTCTCCTGCTTCTGAGTAACGAACACCACCACCAACAACGATAAGCGGTTTCTTAGCTCCTGCGATGATCTCTGCTACATCCTCAAGCTCTTCATCTACTGCAACCGGTCTTGTGATTCTGTGTACTCTCTTCTTAAAGAAGTACTCCGGGAAGTCAAAGGACTCACCCTCAACATCCTGGCAAAGCGCGATACAGCATGCACCTGTCTCAGCCGGATCTGTAAGAACTCTCATTGCGTTAATAAGAGCTGTCATAACCATCTCCGGTCTTGTGATTCTGTCCCAGTATTTGCAAACTGGTTTAAATGCATCGTTTGTGCTGATGGCAAGGCTGCTGCTCTGCTCCAGCTGCTGAAGAACCGGATCAGGCTGGCGAGATGCAAAAGTATCTGCCGGGAATACAAGAAGCGGAATGTTGTTTACTGTAGCTGTCGCACATGCGGTTACCATGTTTGCAGCTCCAGGTCCGATGGAAGATGCACATGCGATAATTTTCTTACGGTTGCTCTGTTTTGCAAAAGCGGTTGCAACGTGGCACATGCCCTGCTCGTTTCTTCCCTGAAGAACCTTTAACTGGCCCGGGTTGGTATCCAGTGCCTCACCAAGTCCTACGGCAATGCCGTGTCCGAAGATTGTGAAAAAGCCTTCTACAAATTTTGTCTCCACTCCGTCCATGGAAACGTACTGATTATCCAGGAATTTTACAATTGCCTGTGCAGTTGTCATTCTTACTGTCTTTGCCATTTTTTCCACTCCTTTTCTTTATACTCTTGCGATCATTTCGCCGAATTTTTCTTTTTCTTCTTTAATGAATGCGTGAACTTCATCCGGTCCTGGAAGGGAGTCGGAGCAGTTGTTACTCTTAACCATCATGGATGCCTCTGCAGAACCGAACTCCAGGCAGTCGATGATCTCCCATCCCTGATACAGTCCATACAGGAATCCGGAGCCGTATCCGTCACCGCCGCCGAAACCTTTTCTTGCCTCAACCGGGAATGGCTTGATGCTGAATTTCTGTCCGTCAACTGTGTATGCTGTGGAGCCTTTCATACCATGTTTGATCACAACGATCTTTGCATTCTTTGACTGCCAGTAAGCTGCACTCTCCTCATCGGTCATGCCTTCTTTGATCAGCTTCTCTGTAAGGTCAAACTCTTCTCTGGAGCCCATGATGATGTCGGCTTCCTTGGCTACGATGGAATAGTAGATGGAAATCTCATCTGCGTTCTTCCAGTTGTATTCTCTGTAATCAATATCAAAGATGATCTTTGTATTTACTTTCTTTGCAAGCATAACTGCTTTGATGGCTGCTTCTCTGGACGGGCTCTCTGCAAGAGCTGTTCCGGAAATGAGAATTGCTTTTGCGTTTTTGATGTAGTCCTCATGGATATCATCTACATGAAGCTGCAGGTCTGCGATGCGGTTACGGTACATCAGGATGCTGCTTTCCTTCGGAGAAAGCATCTCGGTAAAGGTAAGTCCCAGTTTCTCTCCGTTTGTGCACTTTGTGATCTGTGAGGTATCGATTCCTCTCTCATTGAAATAATCCACTACATACTCACCAAACTGATCGTCAGAAACCTTTCCGATGAATCCTGCTTTCAGACCATGTTTGGTAACACCTACAGCGATGTTTGCAGGAGATCCTCCTACGAATTTCTCAAACATATGTACTTTCTTCAGGGGTTTGAACTCTTCTTTCACCTGATCGTTGTAAGCAGGGTTGAAATCAATGGCAACTCTTCCAAGGAGTACCAGGTCCATTGGTCTGGATTCATCAAATTCGATATACTTCATGATCTTACCTCCGTTTGTTTGATGGTTTATTTTTTACTTCTTTTTTGTGTGCTTTTTTGTTTTGCGTGCTTTTCTTTTCGTCTAGCGTGCTTTCTTGCGTGTTCCTTATGGTGTTAATATAGCACTCTTTTTCAAATTGAGCAAGTACTTCTTTTCATTTTCTTTGTTTTCTGTTATTCTGTACAATTTCTATGGTTTTATTTTGGTGAAAGTGGCTATTGTTACCATGTGCTTTTACGTGCTTTGTATTTCAGCACGCATATAGCACGCTTTTTGAATGTATATTTTTCATAACAAGGAAGATTCTTTCCATAAAAAAAGCCTGCATGTTTCCATCCTGCAGACTTTCTTATTTTTCTGTGTGATCTTTCGCCCACCGGCCTGATCACAGATTATATTTGGTTTTGATCTTGATATCTGTAAAAAGAAATTCCCGTTCCGGTTCCTGCCCTTTGGTCAGGATATCTGCCAGGATCCTTGGCGGTTCATAGCCCTGGACATATCCGTTCTGATCGATGAGGAAATCCACGGAATCATTTTTAAGTGCTTTCTCATTCTTTGGTGTCTGGTCATAGATCACAACATACGGGCGACGGTCCAGCCTGAGCTTATCAAACGCTTTCCCCACACCTGCCTGACCACCAGATACCACCAGGATCCCGCTAATCCCGGAAGTACTCATCATGGCATTCTCGATAATATGTTCCACTTCCGATGCCTCATCGAAACTTCCATGAACTCCGGCAATCTCCAGATGTGGAAATGCCCTCTTGGCTTCCTCCACGAAACCATCCACGCGCTGATTGTCAACATGGTTGCTGAAATATCCGGTAATGATGAGGATCTTTCCGCTTCCTCTTGTCATCATTCCCAAGAGACCCGCTGCGGTACGTCCGCTCTTACGGTTATCCATTCCCACAAAGCAGGCTCTTCTTGTCCCCACAATATCCGAGTTAAAGGTTACCACAGGAATATTTTTCTCTTCGATGAGTGCATTCAGTTTTTCCCGGACAGCCTCACTGTCTACCGGCATCACCGCAAGGCCACGGATCCCTTCCTGTTCCAGTTCTTCAATGGCTTGAAGCTGTTCGTCCTCATCTACGGAAAGGCCTTCTTTCAGGATCAGCTGGATTCCTTTTTCTTTCAGTTCCTGGGCAGCCTTCTCAATGCCACGGTTCACTTCCTGCATAAAAGAAGATCTGGCAAGCTGTGTTACCACTCCGATCTTCAGTCTTTCGTCTTTAGCTGTTCTGGAACGTTTCCGCTCTTTCTGTACGTATCCCATCTCGTCCGCCAGACGACAGATCTTCTCTGCCACCTCCGGATTGATCCGTCCCCTGTGATTTAATGCTCTGTCTACGGTTCCTCTGGAAACCCCTGCCCGTTCTGCAATCTGCTGTATCGTTACCGCCATAAATCCTTCTCCTGCTTCTGCCTTACTGTGTCACTGCCAGATTCTCTGTCCGGCAATAATCGCTCTATATACATTTATATAGTTTTTTTGAAAATGTGTCAATATGTAAGCCCCCATTATCCGTGGACAGACATGTTGACCTCATCCCCGGACAGCCATATGGTATGCTTCTTTATAGGAAATTCCCGTTTTTTCACAGAGTTTTTTTACACTTTCATATTCCGGATAAAAATATTCCTGTCCATCAAAAGTGCAGACCTTTACTTCCACCTCTCCAAGAGGAGTGGTAACCGTTCTTTTTTCCCTTTTCAGAATGGTCCGTTCCATCTCCTGACGGCGGATCCCGATGGTTGTGGTTTCTCTGAAAATGATCTGCTCCATTGTCGGAACTTGTTCCCTCTTACAGAGAACCGTAAGCAGCCACGCCGGACGGTTTTTCTTCATAAATACAGGCATGTAATTGGCTTCTCTGGCTCCTGCCTCATACAGACGTTCCATAACATAACCGAGAGTTTCTCCCGTACAGTCATCTATGTTGGATTCCAGTTTCACGATGGTATCTGTTTCTGTGGAAACATCCGCTCCCGAAACATCCCCGGATTCCCGGATCAGCATGGCCCGGAGGATTCCCGGGCATTCGTACTGGCGCTTGCCTGCTCCGATGCCGATCTTTTCCACTGTGAAATCTTCTGGCAGTTTTTCTGATGTAAGGAATGCTGCCACGACAGCCGCTCCGGTAGGGGTTACCAGTTCACCCTGTACCGGTGTGATATGCAGTTTCAGATGATGGGCACTTACAATGTTGCTTACTGCCGGTACCGGTACCGGAAGGATCCCATGCTGGCAGCGGATGGTTCCGCTTCCCTCACAGAGTCTCGGAACGATCACTTCCTCCACATCCAGATCATCCATACAGATTGCAACGGAAAGAATGTCCACAATGGAATCCACCGCTCCTACTTCGTGAAAATGCACCATATCTTCCGGTACATTATGGGCTTTCGCCTCCGCATGGGCCAGAATGGTAAAGATTTTTTTCGCATAGGATCTCGCACGGTCTGTCATATCTGCATGGTCAATGATCTCCATGATCTCATTAAGGCCACGGTGTTCGTGGTGATGGTGACCGTGGTGGGAATGCACCGTTTCTGTATGTACATGATGTTCATGAGAATGGGTGTGCTCATGAGCTTCCAGGGCTTCATGACTATGTTGATGATGATGCTCCTCATGAGCATGACTGTGAGAATGTCCATGGAGATATTCCATATCATGGTCGTAATTCTCATGTTCCTGATCCAGCAGTACATCAAAATCACAGGCATCGATCCCGGATTTTACCACACGGCTGATCTTTATGTCGAAGCCTTTTACCGGAAGGCTTTTAAGAGCTCTCTCCAGTTTTTTCTGATCTGCGCCAAGATCCAGAAGTGCCGCAACTGTCATATCTCCGCTGATCCCGGAGGTACACTCCAGATATAATTTGTTTTTCATCTATTTTCCCTCCGCAAGCCAGTTGATCTGTGTTGCCAGATATCCGGCTCCATATCCGTTGTCAATATTTACTACCGCAATTCCGTTGGCACAGGAATTGATCATGGTCAGAAGCGCTGACAGACCATGGAAGCTGGCACCATATCCCACCGAAGTAGGAACCGCAATCACCGGACGTTTCACAAGTCCGCCCATCACGCTTGCCAGTGCGCCCTCCATTCCTGCTACGGCAACCACGCAGTTAGCCTCCTGGATGGTATCCAGTCTGGAAAAAAGTCTGTGCATGCCACTGACTCCCACATCATAAATCCGATCTACGTGGGTACCAAAATACTCTGCAGTCTGAGCTGCCTCCTCCGCAACAGAAATATCTGCAGTCCCGGCTGTGCATACAGCCACTTTTCCGATATGTTCCTTTTCTTTTTCAATCTTCAAAATCCCGGAGACAGGATCATAAACTACCTGGGGAAGAATGCTTTTCACCAGTTCATACTGATGTCTAGACGCCCTTGTTCCAAATACTTCTCCGTCTTCCTCATAAAGTTTCTGATAAATATTCAAAAGATGTTCATCGGCTTTTCTTGCACAGTAAACCACTTCTGCAAAACCGGTCCGTTCTTTCCGAGTGGTATCCAGCTTTGCGTAATCCATCTCCTCATAGCCTTCTTTTTTCAGAAGGTTCTCTGCATGTTCCACAGAGAGCTGGCCGTTCTTTACTTCTTCAAGAATCTGCTGTAATGTCATTTTTTACCTCCCTGTTCTTCCATAGTATAATAACACAATAGCCAGACATTTGCATTATTTCCGCAAATCGTCTGGCTATCGCCATTTTTTCAGGCATCCGCCTGAGCTTTCCTGTTTCTGTTAATCGATCATTCTTTCATACTGTTCAGAAATCTCATCAATATCACCATATGCGATCAGTTTTCCTTTTTCAAGGATCATCGCTTTATTACAGAGGCGCTGTACCTGCTGCAGGGAATGTGAGACAAACAGAACGGTGACACCTTTGTCAAACATACTGAGAACTTTTTTCTCACTCTTTTTCCTGAATTTGGCATCTCCTACGGAAAGTACCTCATCCAGGATCAGGATATCCGGTGACACCAGTGTCGCGATGGAAAATCCAAGTCTCGCTTTCATACCGGAAGAATAGTTCTTGATCGGTACATCAATAAATTCCTTCAGTTCTGAAAATTCAACGATCTCATCAAATTTTTCTTCAATAAACTTCTTGGAATATCCAAGCATTGCTCCGTAAAGATAGATATTCTCACGGCCGGTATACTGTGACTCAAAGCCAGCTCCAAGCTCAAGAAGCGGAACCAGTCTTCCATTTTTGATAACTTTACCTTCTGTAGGTTTAAATACGCCTGCAATTACTTTAAGCAGAGTACTTTTTCCGGCTCCGTTCAGTCCCAGGATGCCAACACGGTCTCCCTTTTCCACTTCAAACTTCACATTCTGAAGAGCCCAGAATTCATTATATTTAATTTCTTTCTTTATGAATTTAATCAGATAGTCTTTCAGGTTATCAACCTTCTCTTTACTGAGATTAAATTTCATACTTACATTGTCTACTACAACTGCCGGTTTTCCCATTTTTCTCTCCTGTAAATCCGCAATTATATATAAAGTATAAATTCATCCTGTTTTTTCTTAAAACAGATCATTCCAACCAGAATTGTCACCAAGCTAAAGCCCAGCGCATATACAAAATAATGGATATTCATCATTTCTCCAAACATGGCAGAACGAAAAATACTGATTGTGCAATACAATGGATTGAATTTCAGTATCCATGCAAAACCACTCTTCAAAAGTCTGGACGGATAATAGAAAATTGCACAAGTATACATAATGATCATCAGTGCTACTGACCACAAATACTCCATATCCCTGAAAAAGACTCCAATTGTCGCAAGAATCATTCCGATTCCATAAGAAAGTAAAAGCACCAGTATCAACGCGATCGGTATCTGGAACATATAAATAGTTGGCTGAATTCCAAGCACAACGCTTACGATCGCAAGCACAATCAATGAAATCAGAAAAATCACGTAGTTATAAAGTACACTGGATAATGGATAGATATACTTCGGTACATATACTTTTTTGATCATTCCCGCATTCGCTCTGACTGATTTCAGCGCACGTGACGTTGAATTTGAAAAATAGCTGTACAGCAAACGACCGGTAAGAATATATACAGGAAACGTCCGATCCTTATTTCCAAACAGAGTACCAAATACGATAGTCAGTACAATCATAGTAAGCAACGGTTCCAAAAGCGACCAGACAATACCAAGATAGGAACGTCGGTATTTCAACTTAATTCCTTTTTTTACAAGCTCTCCCAGAAGGAACCTGTAATGTAAAAAAGTATTTACGTATTCTTTCATAGCATCTCCAATATTAAATTTTTTATTTGTTTCACGCGGCTGTTAAACATAATATACCATTTTTACAAATCTGGCAACATTATTTTTGCCCAAAAACCGGGGCCGGTACAGAAAAAATCTGTTCCGGCCCCGATGTACTCTTGGCTAATTTTATATGAAAGTTCCTTTATCTCTTAATGTTGAATGCCTGGAATCCCGGGTATACCGCTGCATCCCCAAGTTCTTCTTCAATTCGGAGAAGCTGATTGTATTTTGCAACACGCTCACTTCTGGACGGCGCTCCGGTCTTGATCTGGCAGGTATTTAATGCTACCGCAAGATCTGCAATAGTTGTATCTTCTGTCTCACCGGAACGATGAGATGAGATTGCAGTATAGCCTGCTTTATGTGCCATTTTGATTGCTTCCAGAGTCTCGGATACAGAGCCGATCTGATTCAGTTTGATCAGGATGGAATTTCCGCATCCAAGGCTGATACCTTTTTCAAGGCGCTCGGTATTTGTAACAAACAGGTCATCACCTACAAGCTGTACTTTTCCACCCAGCTCTTTTGTCATGATCTGCCATCCTTCCCAGTCTTCCTCGTCAAGGCCGTCCTCGATGGAGTAGATCGGGTATTTCTCAATCAGGTTCTTCCAGTGTTCCACAAGCTGGGCAGATGTAAATTTCTTTCCGCATTTCGGAAGGACATACTCACCTTTCTGGCTTCCTTTCCACTCACTGGATGCAGCATCCATAGCAAGTACGAAATCTTTTCCAGGCTCGTATCCTGCTTTCTTTACTGCCTCAAGAATGTACTCGATGGCTTCCTCGTCACTTCCAAGATCCGGCGCAAAGCCGCCCTCATCACCAACGCTTGTTGCAAGACCTTTCTCTTTGAGAAGTGCAGCAAGTGCGTGGAATACCTCTGTGCACCAGCGAAGTCCCTCTTTGAAGCTTGGTGCTCCTGTCGGCATGATCATGAACTCCTGAACATCTACAGTATTTGCAGCATGTGCTCCACCATTTAAGATGTTCATCATCGGAACCGGAAGTCTGTTTCCGTTCACGCCGCCAAGGAATCTGTAAAGCGGAATGTCAAGGGAAATCGCTGCCGCACGGGCGCATGCGATAGATACCGCAAGGATAGCGTTTGCACCAAGTTTGGATTTGTCCTTTGTTCCGTCTGCCTTAATCATAGCAGCGTCTACAGCATAAATGTCAGATGCATCCATTCCTGTCAGTGCATCGTTGATTACAGTATTGATATTTTCAACGGCTTTGGAAACACCTTTTCCTCCGAAACGGCTTTTATCCTGATCTCTCAGCTCAAGTGCTTCGAATTCTCCTGTGGATGCTCCGCTCGGTGCTGCTCCTCTTCCGATAGTTCCATCTGCCAGATAAACTTCCGCCTCTACGGTCGGATTTCCTCTTGAATCAATGATCTCTCTTCCAATGACTTTCTCGATCTCTAAATATTCCATTTGATATTTATCCTCCTGTCTGGCCTTTTCGCCCTGTCCGTAAATTTTGCCCGGGCCGCTTTTTGTCAGGGGATTGCGGCCCGCCACAATTATTTACGCAATAGTTAGAACCTACTAACCGTATATGAGTTTACTATATCTAACTTTCGTGGTCAAGAGGGGTTATTGTTTATTTTTTCTCAACTACATATTGACAAGGCTTTGTTGATTATGCTAATATAACCGCCGGAATAAAAACTGAATATGGTTTATGACAAAATCCTGTCATATATTGGAAACGCACATTCTCCTGAATGATTAACGAACAACACATGCTCTAAGGTTTTACATTATCACTTAATCATTTTAAAGGAGGATTTTTTATGCCAAAAAACAAATTTCAGGAAGTCATTTTTACTATCATCATGGTATTTTTCATGGTTTACGCCATGATCTGTTACAACATCGTACTGAACACCGGAGCAATGACAAATAGCGTGTTCCTCTCTGCTTTTCGTGAGCTTACTTTTATGGGACCGATCGCCTTTGTTCTTGATTTCTTCCTTGTATCCAAACTTGCTTTTGCCTGCGCAAACCGCATGGTAGATTTCCGCAGCTGTCATCCGTTCAGCATGATCCTTGCAATCTCTGTTGCTTCCATTGCTTTCATGTGTCCGCTGATGAGCTTTTTTGCAACTCTTTTCTTTAAACATGCAGGAAATCAGTTTATTGCTGTCTGGCTTCAGACAACTTTTATGAATTTCCCGGCAGCCTTTTTCTGGCAGCTGATCTACGCAGGTCCTATTGTACGTTTTATTTTCAGACATATTTTCCCTGAAAAAGAAAGCGCCAAAGAAGCCGCTACAAATATGTAACTACAAATAATTTCAAAGTGTTAAAAAGCACGCTGCTTTTGGATTTCCAGGCAGCGTGCTTTTTTATACTGTTATACTGTTTTTTTCTCAAATACCGGCATCCGGAAAATTTTTATAATCAGCGGAATTACCATAATAAACCATACAATGGGCTCTGCCACAATCACACCGGTATACCCCAGAAGCGGCACCAGCGTCATCGCAATGATAACTTTTTCAATCATTTCCAGAGAACTGGAAACCAATGGAATCACATATTCCCCCAGGCCCTGCATGGAATTACGCAGCATGCTGATCACAGCAGTCACAAAATAAAAAAGCGTATCAAATTTCAGATAATTGGTTGCATTAAGAATTACTGTTTCATTCCGGCTTCCGGTAACCAGATAAACCAGATGTTTTCCTATGGTAAAACTTAAAATTGCGGCAAATACCGACCAGATACAGGTATACATAATCGCAAGGCCGATTCCTTTTCGCACACGGTCCATTCTCCCTGCTCCTGCATTCTGTCCACAGAACGTTGCCATGGTCTGGCCGAACACGCTGAACATGATCATAAACATTTCGGTAATTTTCCGCGCTGCCGTATGTGCCACGATAATATCTCTTCCCAGACGGTTGATGGATGTCTGTAAAGCAAGCGTTCCAAGATTTACAAGAGAACTCATAAATCCCATGGACAATCCTGCACTCAGCATATTTTTCATCATGGATTTATCCGGCTTTACAAAATCCTCTCTCTTCAGCCGAAGAATCTCATATCTGCGAACCATATAAAACCAGCACACCAGAAATGCCAGTACCTGTGAAAGCACCGTGGCAATGGCCGCTCCCCGGACTCCTGCCTTCACTACCCGTATAAAAAACAGATCTCCTGCAATATTTAAAGCCACAGATACCGCCAGGATCATTAACGGCGTAACCGTATCTCCCAACGCACGCAACGACGCAGCACAAGCATCGTAAAGAAATGTTGCCAGCATACCGGCAATAATAATAAAAATATACTGTGCAGCCATATTTACCAGATGCTCCGGCACATTTAAGAATGTAAGGATCGGGTGTAGAAACAGAAGTCCTATAACTGTCAGAAGTAATGCAATTGCGCTTCCCATCATCAGAGACAAGGCGAAAGATTTTCGCACGCTTTCCTTCTTTCCGGCACCAAATTTCTGTGCGGTAATAATGGCAAAACCATTTGCAAGGCCCAGCAGAAACCCGATAATCAGTCCACTTAAAGCACTGGTTGCTCCCACCGCCGCCAACGCATCTTCCTTAAGAAAAGTTCCCACAATCCTGGTATCCACAAGGCTGTACGTCAGCTGCAAAAGATTCCCCAGAAACACCGGAAGTGCAAAAGAAAGAATCAAAGCGGAAGGTTTTCCCTTTGTCAGATCTTTCATAGCATCCTCCCTCAGTCAATGATATCATTCTGAAAACGGGAAAGATGCTCATAGGGAAGAATCATTCTTCCGCGGAACAGTCCACAGCCGTCATTGATCAGGCTGTTGTTTACCGCCCCGAACATATTGACATCCAATTTTGCAAGATCCAGACCCAGAAGTCTCATCCCACGTTCATAAGCCTCGTCAAAATAAATACATTCGCCATGAGGGATCGCATCTCTTCGCCTGCGCTCACTTTCCTGTTTTTTCTCATAGCTTAAGTGATTGGCAGAGCCGATCTCTGCCACATCATCCATGTCTTTGGTCCGCAACTGTACTTCCATATAGCTTCTGGAACTGTTATCATAAAAGGTAATATGCAGAGACTGATAATCATCCTCACTGTTGTTGCAGATATAATCCCGATAGTAAGGTTTGGCTTCCTCGCTGAGCAATGGAGAAGTGCTTTCCTGCACGCCTCTGGCCGGCTCTGCGGTAAATCCTCTTTCTTCCAGAAAACCCGGGAGCACATTTGCAATCTCATAGAGATAACGCAATTCTTCCTCTCTGGCATTTTCGCCATTTTTTAGATGACACCTGGGCATGGCGATAACGATCCGGTAAGCGATAAAATCCCGAAAACAGCTTAAGCGCTCCTTGATCTTAGATACAGAAGGATATTCTCCATGTTCTTTATAATAATCATAGATAAACTCCACCACATATCCATTAAATTTTTCTTCTGCGCGGATCAGAGATTTAATTCTCCCCTTGAAGGTAAATGCCAGAAACGGATATTCCCCGGCCATATATTTATAGAATTCCCGGATTTTCTGGGACTGGGCAGTAAGGAAATCATTATGTTCCAGAAGTTCCTGGATCTGGATCAGAAAATTGCAGTGTACCAGATCGATTTCGTTATGTTTTTCCTTTGCCTCTGTCCTAAGATCCCGGATATATTTTTTCAGTATCCGAAGAAGAGTATCTCCGGAATACAGATAATCGTTTAATGTTATCATTTGTGTTTCTCTTTTCTTATTTTAGTTTTTCAGGATCACATATTTACAACAACTTTTTCAACCAGTTTCTGGAAAGATTTTGCCACGCGGTCTGCCGTCTCCTGCACTTCTTCATGATTCAGAGCTTCCTTGGAAATCCCTGCTGCCATATTTGTAATGCAGGAAATTCCGCAGACTTCCATTCCCATATGGCGGGCAGCCATGGCTTCACATGCTGTACTCATTCCAACCGCATCTCCACCCCATCGCTGAGCAAGTCTTATCTCTGCCGGTGTCTCATAGTTAGGGCCTGTAAACTGCACATAAACACCTTTCTGAAGTTCAATGCCACATTCCACCGCACATTTACGGATCACATCCTGAAGGCGGAGACTGTATACTTCACTCATATCCGGAAATCTGGTTCCAAGCTCATCAATATTGGGTCCAATCAAAGGACTTGGAACTGCAGTTGTAATATGATCTGTAATCATCATAAGATCGCCGGGATGGAAGGATGGGTTGGCACCTCCGGCTGCATTGGTAAGAAGCAGTTTTTTTGCCCCAAGCAGCCCCATCAGGCGTGTCGGAAGAACTACGTCAGACATTGGATATCCTTCATAATAATGAACCCGACCCTGCATGATCACAACCGGTGTTTTTTCTACATAACCGAATACAAAGCGTCCCTTATGTCCTTTTACTGTAGATACCGGAAATCCTTCGATATCTGTATATTTAATGATCTGTTCGATCTGGATCCGCTCTGCAAAATCACCAAGTCCAGATCCAAGAACCAGTGCAACTTCCGGTTTGAAATCCGTTTTCTTTCTTACACTTTCCAGACATGTCATTAATTTCTGATACATCGTTTCCGCTTCCTTTCTTATCTTAATATCGTCAGAGCCATGCCCCAAAAATCCCCTGTTTTCTGTTTTATTTTAATTTTCTTCTGAAAAAATCAATAATCCGTTTCCATGTCTCATCCTGGAAAAACTGAAGATCCGCATGATCTGCCCCGTCCAACGTCAGCAAGGTTACATCACAGTCCTGCGCTTCCAGTAGATTATATAATGTTTTTGACTGTACATACGGCACTGTCCGGTCACAGTTTCCATGGATGATCAGAAATGGCGGTGCATCTTTTGTTACTTTGGATACCGGACTGCAGTTATACGCCTTTTCCCTGTTTCGCTTGGAATTAAAGCCCAGAAGAAGAGACTCTGCGGAAGAAGCACATTGTTCTGCGGATTCACACGGAAATGCAGAAAGATCCGTAGGCGGATACCAGGGGCAGGCGGCCTGTACTTTGCTGGATTCTTCCAGATATTCTCCTACATCCAGAGACGGATCATTGTCCAGTGCAGCCATACAGGCAAGATATCCTCCGGCAGATTCTCCCATAACTCCCATTTTTTCTTTATTGATACGGAACCGGTCCGCGTGCGCTTTCAGATAGCGGATTGCTGCTTTTACATCCTGCAGAGGCATTGGATACGGCCCCTGATTAGAAGTACGGTACTCCACACTTGCTACTACAAAACCGCTGCCAGCCAGTCTGCTCAGATAAAGATTATGGGCTGATTTATCCATCATCAGCCACGCTCCGCCACAGATCCAGAGTATGCACGGATATGTGGCTCCATCCTGCGCTTCCGGATAGATAATATCTAATTTCAGGTCTCTTCTGCAATGACCAAACCAGGAGTCCACCTGTGCATAGGTTACATCACTTACCGTAATGTACTGCGGTTTTTCTATTTCCAGTTTCAGTGTCTGCTTTTCTGCTTTTGCCATAGTATCTACCCCTTTCTGATTATTATATTCTGTTTTCGAAGGATCTTTTTTCTATTTTATCACAATACCACTCTTTCTGCCTTTATTTTTTCATCCAATATTCTGTTTTTCACCGTCTGGCGCAAAAACTGAAATTCACACTTAATCTTTTAAAACTGTACTAAATATTTTGTTTATAAGCGCTAAATATTTATCTAAACGCTTCACTAAACAATTGACTTTCTTTATGAACTACTATATAATTTACAATAATAAACGATGTATTGCACTCCAAAGGAGGATTTTTGATATGACAAATAAAGAAATTGCTCAAAAACTGGGAATTTCACCGGCAGCACTTTCACTGATCATCAACCATAAACCTGGCGTGTCCGACGCCACCCGTACCAAAGTACTCTCCCAGCTGAAAGAAATGGGCTACGGAAATCTGATCAAAAAAGTATCCGCTCCCGCCGGAACAAATCTGGCTTTTATTATTTACAAACGCCACGGAGAAATTCTGGATCTGCATCCTTTTTTTCTTCTTTTAATGGAAAATATAGAAAACCATGCCCGTTCTTTTGGTTACAATATCATTCTCTGCACGGTAGACAAACGTCGGGAACTGGCCCCGCAGCTTTCTTATCTGAATACCCTGAACTGTCAGGGGGCCATTATCTTTGCCACAGAAATGCAGGATGAAGATATTGCTCTTTTTCAGAAGCTTCCCTATCCGTTTGTTGCAATGGATAATGATTTTTCCAGGCTTTCCTGCAATACTGTTGCCATCAATAATCAGATGGGCTCTTTTCAGGCAATTGAACACCTCGTCAAAATGGGACACAAAAGAATCGGTTATCTGAAATGTAACATCCGGATCAACAGTTTTGTGGAACGTGAGAACGGATACCGGGCAGCCATGGAGCATTTTGGTCTGAATCTTGATGAAAAAGATATTATTACCCTTCATTATACAGAAGAAAGCAGCTACCGGGATATGCGGGAATATCTGGAATCCTTTGACCGGTCACACGCTTCCCTGCCAACTGCTTTTGTGACAGATGACGATACCATCACCGTAGGAGTTCTGCGCGCACTGACAGAACAGGGATATCAGGTTCCAGAGGAAATTTCCCTGGTAGGATTCAACGACCGCCCAGCCTGTCAGGTTACCGTTCCTCCTCTGACTTCTGTAGATGTTTCCAAGCATGCCATCTCTGTGGAAACAGTCGATGAACTTCTGCGTATGATCAGCAACCGGGAAAAAGAAATTCCGGAGCTGCGCTCACGCAAACTCCGGATTGGTACAAAATTAATTTTAAGAGATTCTGTGAAGCAGATTTCTTCTTTCAATAATGAATGCTGATTTCACAGAATCTTCACTCTTTAAGCGAACAGACTTTAGATCCACTTCCACAGCACATCCAAAGCCTCGTTGTATCAAGAGGCTTGGATATGCGCTCATTCATTCCCGCACTTTTGATCAGCTGTACATCTTTTTCAAAGGCATTGGAATATATATTCCATCTCATTCCATTTTACATTTCCCAAAACAGAAGCGGAAATTCCTGTATATTCAAATCCCATCCTTTCATACATTCCGACTTTCCCATCCACGCAGGTGAGGATCGCTTTCTTTCTCCCCCGTTCCTGCTCTCTGGCAAGATAACGCATCATCAATTCCCTGGCAATCCCCTGTCCGCGATGTTCCGGAAGAACTTCCAGGCCAAGAAGCATATTGTTCTTGCCATTCGGCATACTTAAGTCTGCATCTGTAAAAAACTTATCCTGAAAAACTTCTTCATCCGTTGCAAGACCTGTAAGATATCCTGCCAGCTTCCCTGTTTCCCGGTCTTCTGCCACAAAAAACAGTTCCGGGATTTTTTCCACCCGGTCTATAATATCCTTTCTGCTGATTGTCTCTGCCGGAGGGAAACAGATCTGCTCGATCTCTGTCGCCTGATCTGCCTCATCCTTACGTATGGAACGAAATTCGTATTTTTCTGATAGATTCATAATTCTTCTCCTTTGTTTTTTCCTCATCCTTATACAGGATAACATTTTTTCGGAGAAAAACCCATCTTTTATTGTAAAGCCTTATCGCAGGATCTCATCAATAGTTGAAACAGTACTGAAAGATCCTTTATTCCTGGAAATAATCTCTTTCACTTTCTGCAGTTCAAAGTAATTCACATAACAGATCAATGTTTTATTTTCCCCCGCGTTCACACCGGAAGAATTGATAATAGTACAGGTTTTATTCAGTTCTTCTTTAATATCGCAGATGATTGAATCTGGATCTTTTGTGATGATGGTCACCTGTTTCAATGCCTCAAAATGATCTGTGAAATGATCGATGATGGAAGTTGCCACGATGTACACCAGAAGACTTAAAAGTGCGGAATCTCTGTCAAGAAGTACAAACACCGCCCCATATACACAGGCATTGAATACAATTAATATGTAGGAAATACTGTAGTCTTTGCCCGAATGATTGTAGATTTTTTTTACAATGATATTGGCAAAAATCTCAGAGCCGTCAATGCAGCCACCATTTCGGAGAATCAGAGAAAGTCCTGCTCCAAGAATCGCCCCTCCGAAAGCCACCGCAATAAAATGTTCTGTATTTAGTTCAAAAGGGATTTTTTCAAAGTAGGAAAGACCTATTGTGTAGATTACAAAACCTACGAACGTTTTTGCAAAGAAATATTTACCGATAAGAATGATCCCGGCGATCAGAAATGGCAGAAAGACAATCAGTACACACAACGACAGATTATACCCAGTGAGTTTGCTTATGATAATGGCAATTCCGGCAGTTCCGTAATCGATGGCATCATTGGGAAGCAGGATACAGGCAACGGAAAAGCTGGCCAGTATGGCTCCGATAATGATCATCAGATACGAAAACAATGTTTTGATTTTTTTGTTCATAAAGACCTCCTTTTTGTAAGCAAAATTGTCTGTCAATAGCAGTAAAAAAGCTGCTATAATAGATTTTTCTATTGTAACAGCCTTGTTTTCCCTCTTTTGGAATGGATTTATTATATGATGTTTTCTTTTTCCTGTCAATGCTGCATTAACTCTGATATGCACCCTTCCTGTTTATAATAGCCATTTCCGGAATCATAACAGATCTGGCAGGTATTAAAAGCGGTACGGATGGTTCCATCCGAAGTCTTTACTGCCATCACTTCCATTTCTGTGCCATCTACATTTACAGAATAAAAAGCTGCATTTTCTGTCAGTTCGTCAACCGGTATGGTCAGGTTCCCGCCGGAGCTGACGCTGATTTCCTGATTTTCATCTGCTGTGGAAATCTCTTCTGTAGTTGTTGTTTCGGTTGCATTTCCACATCCTGCAAGCACTGTCATTGCTGTGAGAAACACCATACCTGTTATCATAAATTTTTTCATCTTTAACATTACTCCTCTGTTTTTATTTTCCTGTTACATAAATAGTCCCTGTGATCATGCCCATCCAGCAGCTATACGTATAGACGCCTTCTTTTTCCGGTATAAATTCGATGACATTTTCTCCGTTCTCGAAAGTATGATCCATTCCAAAATCCTGAAGGATCATCTTATAATTACATCCATTGATGCTGCCCTCCGGTACCTGGATCTCCCACTTTACAGGTTCCCCTGCCTTCACAGTAATATCCGGATACCGTCCAGAACGCAATATACTGGAAACATACTGCACTCCATCTTTTTCCACTGCCGTATCTGTCTGATCATTATCCTGCACATTGTCCGCTTCTGTTGCCGCCTTTTCGCCGGACCTGCTACCAAAACCTGATAGCGCACTCCCCTGAGACATCATAGCCAGCCCCATAACAACCACCAGGATCGCGCCTGTTTTTAGGATCTGTCTGGTAAATTTCTTTCCCAGTGCGGAAAAAATCGAACCAAATCCCAGCATCAGAGGAACCGTTCCCAGACTGAAACAGAACATGGAAAAAGCTCCGGAGGCCCAGCTTCCGGAAGCCAGTGCAACAATCTCCATAGACTGCAGTGGTCCACAGGGCATGAACCCATTACACAGCCCAACCAGAAAAGGTGTCCTTTTTTTCCATAAAGATTTCCTACCAGAAAATGAAATGTGAATCCTCAGTTTCCGAAGTCCCGGAAAAATCCCCAGCATATTTCCCCCCATAACGACCATGATAATTCCAGCCAGGAGTTTCAGAGATCCCTGAAACACGGTGGAAGTCTGTAAACTGTCACCGATCCCTGCCAGACCACCCACGGCCCCGAGAACTCCTCCTATCACAGTATAGGAAACAACCCGTCCCATATTATAGGAAAATGTATTCCGAAACATTGACCTTGATATTTCCTCTGCGTTCGCTTCTTGCTTCTGCAAGGTCTGGGAAAGATTGATCCCGCCACACATGGCAATACAATGTACAGAAGTGATCAGGCCAATGACAAACAGCATTCCATATCCCATTCCTGTCTCTGCAAGAGAATCCGGCGCAAGATGGTTAAGAATCCCAAAGTGTTGCAGGACCAGAAACAGAAAGGCGATCACAAAAATTTCTCCTGCCGCCTGACAGAAACGTTTTCTTCTGAATTTCTCCCCGGGGATCATCTGATATCCCAGATCCTCGATCAGCTTACGGATCTCATCCAGTGTGATCTGCTGTGGCTCATAGTAAAATTCTGCCTGTGACCGTTCATAACTGACTGTGACATCTGTAATCCCGGTTCTGGATCTCAGTGCATTCCAGATCCTAGTCTGACAGTTGATACAGGTCATACCATCAATATATACCCTCTCATGTTTCAATGTTTTTCTCCTCACCTTTTTCATAAGATTTCTGAATCAGACTCCCACATTCCATTTTTCATTTAAAACAAAACAAAAACTGTTACAATAAATCATAGATTCTACTGTAACAGTTTTTTATTTCCTAGTATTGTGATAGGCTTATTGTATTATAGGTTTTATCCTCTGTCAACGCCGTCAGGAAATTTCACAGAATCTTCACGAACGACACTTTTCTCAGATCTGATACCAGCGGATCTCATTGGCTTCCAGATGAAGGTCAAAACTCTGTCCGTCCCCTGTGTAAACTGTGGTATCCTGTGGCTCATACGTGTTGTTTACCACACAGTATTTCTTATTTTTCACATAAGCATGTACTTCCACATTATAATTGGAAGAAAACCAACGGTGAAGTTCGCCTTCCGCTGCCGCTGACCAGAGTACAGCTCTGTAAAGAATACGGCTGTTACAGAAGCTGTACGGAAGTCCGCTGATATAAACACCACGGCCTTTTCCAAAGGTTTTCACCGCCATCTGGACTTCCTGGTCTTTCTGGATCAGGATCTTCGTATCCGGCAGTGCAAAGATATTCTTTTTGCCCTCGCCGAAATCTACGGTTCCGTCTGTATCTTCCAGAATAAAATGATCTCTGTGTTCTTCCCAGTTGTATTTGTCTGTATTGAGATTAAATCCTCTTTCTTCCTCTACTCCCAGGATATCATCCAGCTGAAAGAATTTTCCCTGCCACTGATGAGCAGCCGGTTCGCCGACACCGATAAATCCGCCGCCATTATAGACAAATTTCCGCACTGCTGTAAGGATCACCGGATCTGCCCAGTTCTCGCCGCCGGACTGTGCAGTGTCCCCATCACCTACATTGATGATCACGTCAAAATTATTCAGAAGCTCTTTGTCCTCACGGATGTCGTCAAAACTGATAAAGGAAACATCAAACGGCGCACCGCTTAATGCCTCGATGATGCCGAAATAAGAATAATTCTGCTTGTAATAGATGGCATGATGTACCATATGATTGCCCCAGGAGCGCATTTTTCCCCAGCAGTTTAAAACTGCCACACGTTTTACGCAGTACGGTGTAGTTCCCTGGATGTTGTCATAGAGCACGCGGAATTCCTGGCAGACCTCTTTGATATACTGTACGAAATCCGGAAATTCCAGAGCCAGCTTCAGATAGCCGCCGTAACCAATCCTCTGGATCGGACTTCGAAGGATGGCTCTTCTTGCAGTCACCCAGTTTACTTTTGCCTCTTTTACAGGATCGCCGCCCTCATGGAAGGTGTCCGGGAAAAAGTATGGAAGAAATCTTCCTTCTGTATATTTTACATGTTTAATATCACTGAACAGGCGTAAGGTTGCTCCGTTTCCCACACTTCCCACTACTGCATCCAGCCCGATGGATGCAAACTCATCCATAAAAGGCTCCATGCCGATCCAGTGATCGCCCATGAACATCATGGCTTCTTTTCCATACTCATGGACAATATCTACCATTTCCTTTGCAAGCTTTGCCACTTCTCTTCTCTGAAAAGCCTGGAAATCTTTAAATTCCTTTGACGGGATACGGTAGGTATTATTCATATACCCCTGGTCAATGATAAACTCCGGACGGAATTTATAGCCTACTTCCCGCTCAAACTGTTCCAGAATATAAGGGCTCACTGAGGCAGAATATCCAAACCAGTCCACATATTTTTCTCTTGCCATCTCGTCAAAGATCAGCGTAAACTGATGAAAAAATGTGGTAAATCGTACCACGTTCACATAATCATGCGAATCCAGAAATCTGCGGAGACGTTCCAGGGAATGTGCCCGTGTTGCAGGCTGGCGCACATCAAAGGTGATCTGAGGCTCTACATCCTTCCAGTCATTGACAACAGCATTGTACATATGTACCGGGTCCCACATGATATATGCAAGAAAACTTACCGTATACTCATGAAACTCTTTTGCCGGACGGATCACCACATTTCCGGATTTTTCATCATAGGACCATTCTTCTGTACCGACAGCCTCTCCTGTGGTACGGTCCATAACTTCCCACCATCTTTTAATATCATCTCTGGTATTGACAGCAAGCATATCCGGATACAGATGGTCCATCAGGTGTATCTCCAGAGTATCGGAAACTGCCGTGTGAAAAGATGTCATGATATACATCTGCTGGATCTCTTCCGGATGTGCCTTCGCCCAGGCATTATCCTTTCTGGTAGTATAATAGGTAGCATATATCTTGGCCCCTGTATTTTTCAGCTCTGCCGGAAATTCTGTTCCGTCACAGTCACGGATGGCATCTGCACCCCACTCATCCAGCATTTTCAGTGTCTCCGGAATCACATCCAGATCTGTCGGGATGGTCACTCTTCCTTTTGTCTCGCTCATTATCTTTACCTCCATTGTAAAAATCCCCTGTTTTTTATTTCTGATATTTTTTTACGATTGCCTGCATCTGCTCCCATTTCTGCTCCATATCTGCCACCAGCTTAAACTGTGTACGACAGCGGTCCAGATTATGGTCTTCACGGTCGATTTTAAAATAATGATCTCCTTCCAGATAGTCAGTAAGAAAACGGATGCCACATTCATAGGTCATCACCTTGGCGCCCATAGGAAGCATCTCGATCTCCCTGGCGTTTAACTTGTCTCCACAACTTTCCAGAAAACCTTTCACGTAAATCTCGTAGAGCTCCATGTCACAGGAGACTTTACTTAAATCTTTCTCATCTTCCAGCGCAGTGCTGGCTCCGAACCGGATCGCATCACCAAAATCATTCATGGCCAGTCCTGGCATTACAGTATCCAGATCGACCACACAGATTCCCTTTCCCGTTTCCAGATCGATCATGATATTATTCAGTTTTGTATCGTTATGGGTTACCCGAAGTGGAACTTCCCCATTTTCCAGAAGTTTTCCAAATATTCCAGCCAGATCTTCATGCTGCAGTGCAAACGCAATTTCTTCTTTTACCGATGCGGCACGGTGACAGCAGTCCTTTTCCACGGCATCTTTCAGCGCCTGAAAACGCTTTTTTGTATCATGGAAATCCTTTATGGTTTCATGCAGAGTCTCTGCCGGATAATCAGCCAGCATTTCCTGAAATTTTCCAAATGCAACAGCACTTTCGTAAAAATCCTCCGGTTTTTCCACCAGATCATAGCTTACCGCATCTGTAATAAAAATATAGGCTCTCCAGCACTCTCCGTTCTCATCTGTCAGATATGCTTTTCCCTCTTTTGTGGGAATCAGATTCAGAACTTCCCGTTCCAGATCTCCACCCTTCTCAATGACCTTCTTTTTCAGATGTCCGGTGACTCCGGCAATGTTCTCCATCAGTTCTTCCGGTTTCTGAAAGATCTCCCTGTTGATCTTCTGGAGGATCACCTTGATGGAGCCCATTTCTCCGATCCGGTATCTCAGCATGTAGGTTCCATTGATATGCCCGCTTCCGCAGGGGGCGCAGGAAATCAGTTCCCCGGTAAATGCAAACTGATCCGCGATTTTTTTTATCTCTTCTTTTTGTATCTTTGTCATCTTACCTTCTCTTTCCCAGACAGCAGTAAAAAGCATACCGTCCGAAAGCAGATATGCTTTATACTTTTTTGCTGTGATTATTTTTTCCCCTTTAAGATTCTTGTAGTAAGCGGGGCCATAATTTCACTGTCCGATCCATAAAGGACTTCGTAACCTTCCGGAACAGAAACTGTTTCCGTTTTCTCCCCGAAATTCTGGATAAACAGATATTCCGTATCTTCATTTTCCCTGGTTGTCACAGAAACTCCTTCCGGTATAAACGTAAGCGGCATCTCCACACCGGCTTCTTCTGCTGCTCGTCCCAGGAAGTCCTCATAAAAGGCTGCTTCCATATCGGCTGCCACATAATAAACATGGCCTTTTCCATATTTTTTGTGAGTCAGCACCGGATAGCCCTGATAAAAATCTTTTCCGTAACGCATCAGCACTTCCGCATCGGAAACTTTTGCTAGCTCACAGAGATTTTTGCAGGTATAGCTTTCTGTAAGTTTGAGATGATTTCCGGTTTCCGGGATCCCGGTATTTTCTTCCCAGTCATAAAGTGCGTCGATCTCTTCGGTGCGGATGCCAGCTGCTTCCATAAGACCGTAAGGAGTTCCCTCAAGATAACATTTATCCGTCTCATCTACAAGTCCGGACCAGTAGGAAATCACCAGTGTACCGCCATTTTCCGCAAAAGTACGAAGCTTTTCGGCGTATCCATGATAGAACATATAAGCCATCGGCGCTGTAACCAGCTTGTAACCGGACAGGTCATGTTCCATACTGATGATATCGGTATTATAGCCTTTTCTTCGAAGTGCACGATACTGTTTCTGCACATTTTCCTGGTAATGCATATCTTCGTTTCGAGGTCCCTGAGCATCTTTCAGCGCCCAGTCATTTTCCCGGTCGTAGAGAACAGCCACTGGAGACTTGGTCACACTTCCCACAGTTTCCTGAATCTGCTCCAGTACCTCTCCTACCTCAGTCACTTCACGGAAAACTCTGGTATCATCGCCACCATAGTGATCGATCACCGCACCATGGAATTTCTCAGAAGCACCCTGGCTCTGGCGAAGCTGGAAATACAGAACGCTGTCGGAACCATGAGCAACTGCCTGCAGAGAAGCAGCCAGATGCATTCCCGGTTTTTTCAGTTTGTTGATCGGCTTCCAGTTGGTTGCGGAAGGACAGGATTCCATCAGAAGGAACGGCGCTTTTTTGATGCTTCGCATAAGGTCGTGCTGCATGGCTCCATCCACTGCTATGGTATAATTGTCTTTTTTATGCCAGCTTGGGTAATTATCCCAGGATGCGATATCCATAACATCCTTAAATTTCTTATAATCCAGTCCGTCGTAGTCATACATCAGGTTGGCAGTCGCAGGAAGATCTGAGCCGCCTGCCCGGATCGCAGAAATCTCATGTTTCATGAAATCTACAGTCCTGTCTGTAACAAAACGTTTCCAGTCCAGAGTCAGTGCATGAAGTGCATTTTCTCCTTTTGGTGACGGGCTTTCGATCTGGTCAAAACTGTTGTAGGTATGGCTCCAGAATGTTGTGCACCAGCTGGAATTCAGATTCTCAATGGTTCCATATTTCTCTTTCAGCCATTCCCGGAATTTTTCCTGGCACAGAGGACAGTGACATTCCCCGCCGTATTCATTGGAAATATGCCACAGGATCACTGCCGGATGTTTTCCGAAGCGTTCGGAAAGCTTCTTATTGATATTAAAAATCTTTTCACGGTATACAGGAGAAGTATAACAGTGGTTATGTCTTCCACCGAAAAATCTTCTTGTCCGATCCGGGTCCATACGGAGAACTTCCTCGTATTTATCTGCCATCCATTTCGGTCTGGCTCCGGATGGTGTGGAAAGGATCGTATAAATGCCTTCTTTATACAGATTGTTAATTACCGCTTCCAGCCAGTCAAAGTTATATTTCCCTTCTTCCGGCTCCAGTACAGCCCAGGAAAACATCCCCATGGAAACCGTGTTGATATGTGCTTTCTTAAAATATTCGATATCTTTTTTCAGAATGTCCGGTCTGTCCAGCCACTGCTCCGGGTTGTAATCGCCACCGTGCAGGAAATGGTCATATCTGATCTGCTTTGCCATTTTTTCTTTCTCCTTATATTTTTTATTATGACACTTTATAAAAAGGATGCTGTGTGATCCACTTGAAGCATATTATACAATACACCTACAGCTTTCGACAGCATCCTTTTAAATTTGAATCTTATTTAACAGCTCCGGTAATACCTTCTGCGAACTGTTTCTGTAATACGAAGAATACGATCATAGTCGGAATGGAACAGAATAATACACCACACATCAGCATGCCGTAATCCGTTACATATCCTGTGATCAGATTGGCGATCAACATCGGCATGGTCATCGCCTTGTTATCTGTCATGATTACCTTCGGCCACAGATAGGAATTCCATGCATTCATAAATGTGATAACCGCTGCCGCCGCATAAGTAGATTTCATAGTCGGGATAAACATCTGGAAAAAGATCCTTACCTCGCTTAATCCGTCAATACGTGCTGCCTCAATGATATCGATAGGAAATGCTCTGGCATTCTGACGGAACATCATGATCATAAATGGTGTGGAGATGATCGGGAGGATAAAACCTACCGCTGTATTTAAGAGTCCTGCTTTGGAAAACATCTTAAATAAAGGAACCATTGTTGCAACCTGCGGAACCATCATGGCAAGAAGCAGGATGGAAAACAGTCTGTCTTTCCATCTGTCATGATATACCTCAAAGCCATAACCTGCGATAGAACAGATCAGAAGGCAGATCACTGTAGTAAGAACTGCATAAAACAGAGAGTTTCCAAGAGCTCTCCACAGCGGCTGCTGTGCAGTCAGGTTTTTAAAGTTCTGCATAAAATATGTACCCGGAAGAATACGGCCTCTTGATACATCGGTGGATGTATTGGTTGCCGCAGAGATCATCCAGTACAGCGGAAATACAGAGATAAATGATACGATGATCAGAAAAATATATGTAGGGATCAATCTTCTCTGAATTGCAGATTTGTTCTTTTTCTCAGTCACGTGTATCACCTACTTTCAAGTTGATAAATGCCAGGATCGCTACCATGATAAATATGATAAATGACATTGCTGCCGCATATCCGAAGTTTGGCACATTGATAAAGCATGTATTATAAACATAATGGGACATTGTGATGGTAGTGTTCGCCGGGCCACCTTTTGTCAGGTTGACAGACTCGTCGAACAACTGCAGTGTACCATTGATTGACATGATAAATGTCATGATAATTGTCGGTTTCAGAAGTGGTACGGTAATTTTCCAGAAAGTCTTCCAGCCGTTGGCACCATCGATCTTTGCTGCCTCGTATACAGAATATTCAATATTCTGAAGTCCTGCAAGATAAAATACCATGTTATATCCAGTCCATCTCCAGATCAGCGCGATGATAATAACAATCTTTGCACTTGTGGAGTTTCCAAGGAAGTTATAACCGGTTGTTAAAATTCCAAGTTTGATCAGGATACTGTTGATCAGACCGTCTGTTGCAAACATGGAACGGAAGATCAGAGAATAAGATACCAGAGATGTCGCACATGGAAGGAATACACATGTACGGAAAAATCCTTTGAATTTCAGATCTTTGTTATTCAGAAGCTGTGCAAGCAGGATCGCAAGGATCAGCATGATCGGTACCTGAATAATAAGATATAAAAATGTGTTGACGATGGACTGCTGAAATACTTTATCCATCATGATACGTTTGTAGTTACTGAAGATCGGGTCCGCAAACCTCATGTTTGCTCCGGCACCTGTCTGTAAAGAAATGATAAATGCACGGATCATCGGATAAAAACTCATGACAGCGATCATGATGGTTGCAGGTGCCAGAAAGATCCAGCCTGCCGCTCTCTGTTTCGCTACCAGAGACATGCCACTTTTTTTGGAATTCACAGGAACTCCTCCTTTCAAACCTCTTAAGCCTTTACATAAGACAGAGGACTGCATGCAGTCCCCTGCTTCGTATTTACTTATTCATTTCAGAATGCAGCCTTCAGATTTTACTCTGTCATCTTGAATGCCAGTGTATCCTGTGCTTCCTGAAGTGCAGACTCTTTGTCTGCGCCGTTTACGATATTAACAACTGCTGTGTTGATGCACTCTCTTGCCTCATAGTGATACGGAGTCTTTGTGAATTCCGGAATGTGTGAAGAGTACTCTACAATTGTTGAGAAGATTGGCTGGTTGTTGAAGAACTCGCTTGGCTCGTTGTAAACGTCAGACTCACCAGCTGGCAGGTAGCAGGAGATTGCTCCTGTTTCCGTAAGGATCGCATCATAGAAATCTGTACTGGAACCAAATGTGCTTGCAAGGAAGTCCTCAGCAAGCTCTACGTTCTTGCAGTTGGATGTGATATACCAGGAAGAACCACCGTTGTTCGCATAGTTTGTAGCTGTGTCAACACCGTCAACTTTCGGCATTGTTGTGATCTGCCACAGACCCTTCTGATCCTCTGTTCCCATCAGTGTAGCTGTGATCCAGTTACCGTTAACGATACCTGCTGCCTCACCGCTTGTGATTGTGGAGATGTACTCATCCCAGTTGTTTACTAATTTAACAACATCGTTCTTTACAAGGTCTACATAAAGATCTACACATTTCTCAGCTACATCATTTCCTACAATGTAAGCTTCTCCATCCTCATTTACGAAGTTTGCTCCACAGGACTGGATCATCATCATCAGAGTATCGCCGCCTGTTGCCTCACTTGTAAGGAGGTATTTACCGGTTTTCTCATGAACATCTTTACCGATCTCCTCGAATTTACTCCATGTGATATCTGTAAGGTCATCGATGGTGTATCCTGCCTCTTCCAGGATATCGGTACGGTAGCAGGCGATTGTTGCACCATTATCAAATGGAACACCGTAATGTGTATCATCTACCATGGAGTAGGACTGTTTCAGTTTTCCAAAGTCATCCCAGTTGATGTCCATGTCTTTCAGATCTGTGAAAGCGTCCGGATAGCTCTTCAGATATTTCTGGTAGCTGTTGTCCTGCATCAGAACGATGTCCGGAAGTGTGCTGTAATCTCCGGCGTTTGCAGCTGTTGTAAGTTTCGTCTGGCAGTCATCGGAAGATGTCTCAACTACATCTACTTTAAATCCTTCATGATCCTTTGCATACTGCTCACCTGCAATGTTCATAGCCTTGATGTTAAAGTTCTGGTCCCATGCCCATACGGTCAGTGTATTGTCATCGTCACCTTTTGCATATACTGCTGTAGTTGTTGCAGCGAAAGACATTGCCATAATGCCTGTCATTAATACTGCGAGTAATTTTTTCTTCATTTACTTTTCCTCCTTTATTAAGCATTTCCCGTTTGCTTATGAATGGATTATAGCATCCGTATTCCGGCCATAGTTTGCAGAACCGTTCATATAATGTGCAATTTCAACCATTTTATTGTTTTTGCACTATTTCATGATTCAGGCACCTGCTTTTTTATGCATTTTGAGTGTTTTTCATTTTTCTCATTGGTCATCATGGCAAAGAAAAACCTTCTTTTTCGACATTCTGCGAATATTTTTCGCCAAAAAAGAAGGTTTTTGTTTCTATTTCATAAAATTCTACGTTATTTTTTATACATATTTCACAAACATTTTAACATATTATGCAAAATAGACCTTTTCCGGAAACTGTGTTTTCATCGTATGTAACATCTCCTCTGTCAGATCCAGAAGAAGTTTTATTTTCCGCCCGTCTTCCCGGATGATCATGGTATAGTATGGCACATCATCCTCATAGGAGGTATAATCGTATTTTTTCAGTTTCTCTGTACCGGAATTCTTTTTGTATTTTGCCACTTTTTCGTGATAGTGAGGTGCGGTCACTTCCATCTCCTCAAGGTTCAGCACATGTGCTGTTTTCCGGTATTTTTTGCCATAGATCACATCAATGGTCAGCTGGCCATTCTCCATGGTATATTCATAATCTCTCTGGCTGAAGATATCATATACAAAATAAAGCAGCGCCAGAAGAAATCCCGGGAGCATAAATGCCTGGGAGATGGTGATTCCCATCAGTACAAAAAGTACCGCAAAGATCACCATTACTTTTCTGAGAGCTCCTGACATATGTTTCTTTTTTCGGGAGACCTGCTCCACGATCCTGTAGTCGTACATTTTTCCCTCTTTCCATCTGTCTGATCCGACACACTACCCTGTATTTTTTCTGTTGTGCCAGATCCACAGATCTGTTTTTTTGTTCTACCAGCCTTCCTCTGAATGGATATCAAACTTAAGAAGCTGCTGTTCATAATTTTCTGGCCGTTTTCTCCACTCCAGAGGTGTCATCCCCATAACCTGGCGAAAGTTCCGGTTAAAAGTGGAATTAGTGGTAAAGCCGCACTTATGTGCCACATCCGCAATGGGCTGATCCGTCTTTTTCAGATAATCACAGGCCGCCTGGATCCGGATGGTATTGATGTATTCCAGCGGACTCATCTTCATGTAGGTCGTAAAGATCCGTCGCAGATGGGTTTCACTGATGTGACAGTATTCTGCCAGCTCATCGATCCGAAGATCCTCCATGTAATGATCGGAAATATAATCCTGGAATTTGGAGATCATATCCATGACTTTTCCTCTTCCCTCACTGTAGCGCTCTTCCCCCGAATCCCGGTTGATCCTTGCAATCTCCACAAGAAGCGATGCCAGGATCCCCTTGGCTTCTTCCAGATAAAACTCTTCTCCATTCCGCATGATATCTAGGATCTTCAGGATCTTATCCGCCATGGAACGGTTTTCTTTTTCATTCAGAAAAAGTGCTCTGGAGTTGATACGCTGAACGATCTTTTCCTTTTTCACGGAATTGTCAATAAATTTATTCAAAAATCCTTCCACGTCAATAAAAAGATACTCCCACCGACTGACAGTTCCAATGTCGCTGTTTGTGGTATGGGGATAATTGGGCGGGATCACTGTAAATTCCCGGTCATGAAACCGTACCTTATCTTCTCCAAGAATCAAGAACCCCTGACCTTCATAGCAGAAACCAATCTCCAGATAATTATGAAAATGAAGATAATCGATATCGTTTCCGTAATTCTGGATCCATTTCTGACCAAGCAATGCAAGAATCGGACTCCCTTCCGGCATTTTGTAATACCGGAGCTCCATTTTGGGTTTTCGTTTTTTTGCCAAAGATATTCCTCCGTATGTTTTCCTATGTCTGCATTTCAGGCGGATAAAAACGATCCGCGTTTAAGTCAAGTCTTTGTTATCTTACCGCTATCCGCCAAAAAAAGCAACCTGCTGAAAGCTCTGATCTGTTGATATCTGTGCATTCTGCCGATTGCTTTTTCATTTGTTTTCTCTTCTTGTTTATTGTTCTGTTCCGGTTATTCACCGATCACACGATAAGTTTTCCATTTTCCCTGGCGGAAACGGATCCAGAAGATCACTCCGCGGACCGTCCAGTCCAGACACATGGCCAGTGCGATCCCGATCACTCCCAGATCCAGGACAATTCCCAGCAATATAGATAATATCAGTCTCACGCCAATGGTTGTGAACAAAGAGATTCCCATGGTAAACATGGCGTCTCCTGCTGCCCGGAGGCCTTTTCCCAGAGGATCTGCAAATGGAAATACCACTGCATTGGCTATGTTATGGATCAGCACCAGATAGAGGATCATCTGCCCTGTCTGCCGGGAAACTGCAAAGATCTTTATAAGCAGTGGCGTTATCAGAAAGATCAGTGTATTCCAGGCGACTGAAATACAGACTGTCACTTTCGTTAATTTCCGAAAATAATATTCCGCCTGCCTGATATCTCCAGCTCCCATACACTGACCGATCACAGTAATAAATACCGGCCCCATGGTCACACTGATCAGTGCTGCCACACTCCAGATACTCTGAGAAATTCCGTTTGCCGCGATCTGGTAAGTACCAAACAGCGCAACCACACTGGAAAGTGCCACTTTTACAAACTGAAAGATCCCGCTTTCCACTCCATTGGGGATTGCAATAGAAAGCATTTTTTTCAGAAGTTCTCTGTTCCACTGAAAGATCCATCGGCCCACATAGCGAACTTCCTTTTCCCGGAAGCAAAGCAGTGTGATCACCACTGCTGAAAACGTTCTGGCGATCAGGGATGGATAAGCAACGCCTGCTACTCCTGCTCGGAAAACAAAAACTCCGATCAAATTTCCTGCCACATTGATCAGATTGGATACAATTGAGATCTTCATGGTCACACTTGTCTTTCCAATGCTTCTGTAGAGTGCGGTTCCTGCATTGTATATTCCCAGAGCCGGAAAAGAATATACGGAGATCCTGAGATATGTTTTACACGCTTCCATTACATCCGGTTCTACCTTGCCAAATAATCCCTTCAGAAGAGGGACTTTCCAGATCAGTACCGGAATTGAGATCACTACTGCAAATACAGTAGCTACCATCAGAAGCTGACTGGATGATTCCGATGCCATTTTCATATCCCGCCGGCCAATATACTGGCTGACTACAACTGCTCCTCCGGATGCAAGTGCCGTAAATAGGTTAATAAATATGGTATTAAATGAATTTACCAGGGACACTCCGGAAACTGCCGCCTCTCCCGCATAGCTGACAACCATTGTATCTGCCAGGCCTACCAGCATCAGAAGAAACTGCTCCATCAGGAGCGGAAGTATCATATCTTTTAACTGTTTATTGGAAAACATTTCGGCGCCTCTTATTTCTTCTCGTCCAGAAGGATCACACCCTCTGCCGGATTTTTGTCAATTGCACCTACGATGGGATGGGGAACGTACATCTCTTCCAGATATGCAATGTCTTCCGGAGAAAGTTTTACGTTCAGTGCATCTGCCGCATCATCCAGATATTCTGTTTTCGTGGCTCCGATGATCGGTGATGTTACTCCCTTTGCCCACTGCCATGCAATGGCGATCTGGGACATTTTGCAGTTATGTTTCTCAGCAAGTTCCTGAACCCGTTTTACGATCTTGATATCCTGCTGTTCCATACGGTCGTATTTTCCCACTGCAACGCGGTCTGTTTTTCCTCTGAGAGAATCAGACTTCCACTGCGGCCTTGCCAGATGCCCGGCTGCAAGAGGACTGTATGGCATCCGTGAAACATTCATCTGGTTGCAGATCGGGATCAGTTCTCTTTCATCTTCCCTGTAAAGAAGATTGTAATGGTTTTCCATTACGGAAAATGGTGTCCAGTTATTGTCCCTGGCTGCAAGCTGCATGTTGTAGAACTGATATCCGTACATGGCGGAAGCGCCCAGTGCGCGTACTTTACCTGCTTTTACCAGGTCATGGAGTGCTTCCATTGTTTCCTCGACAGGTGTCTCGTAATCAAATCTGTGGATGATATACAGATCCAGATAATCTGTTCCCAGACGTTTCAGACTTCCGTCGATCTCTCGCATAATGGCCTCTCTGGAAAGACGGCCCGGGTTAAAATAAACCTTGGACGCGATCACCACTTTATCTCTGGCTACGCTTTCTTTCAGAGCCCGTCCCAGATATTCTTCACTGGTTCCCTCGGAATATCCGTTGGCTGTATCAAAAAAATTAATTCCCAGATCCAGCGCATGGCGGATTACTTCTCCGCTCTGTTCTTCATCCAATGTCCATTTATGCATAGTGCCGGCCTTTCCAAAGCTCATGCATCCTACGCATAATTTTGATACTTCGATATCGGTGTTCCCAAGTTTTGCATATTCCATAATGAATCCCTCCCTGTATCATTGTGTGCGCTCCATATGTTGTACTTTTATTGTAAAGGATTCTTTGAATTATGTAAAATACCCAGTTTATATAGCTTTCCATGCCTTTCAGGCATTATCAGGTCAAGCGGATATTCGCAATCCGCTTCGCTACGTAGCTCTACACCAAATAACTGCTCCGCAGTTTATCAGGAGGAGCTTGCACTCCTCCTGATACAAGCAAGTCCCCACCCACTGCTTATTGCCTTTCGCAACCCCGCAGGGGACTTACTTGATTTGGTTAAAGTGCAGTGTTTTGTGATATTTCGCATGCTGATCCAGAAGATCACTCCATTTTTCACCTTCCGGTTTCTTCTCGTTATTGTTGTAATTTTCTTCTCCTTTCAGCTCATCCATATACTGCACGTAATCCAGGATATAAATATCAACGGTGGAAATATCTCTGTCCTGAATGGCAAAATTATTGCAGTTTCCATTGGACTCATTATATGGCAGCCTGTTTCCATTGGCATCCAGCGCAACCATGAAACAGTCGCTGTTGGAACCTTCCTCATAAAGTTCATTTACCGTCAGCTCATATGGAGTCCGGATCACGGACTTAAGACCGATTCCTGCCTCATTTGTCTCATTGATCTCCTGAACTTCCGTTTCTGAATCATCGACTGTTACCGGAATGTCAAAACTCCAGTCTCCTTCGAATTTATAATATCCCGCATCCGGATCATTCGGATCTGAAGCTTCATCCGGCCGCATTCCACGGATCTCACTGATACCCAGATGCATGTTAAACTTTTCCGGAATATCGATCTCTTTGATATAAGACTGAAGTGCGCCTCCTCTGACAGATATTTTTTCTATATATTCTCCAAGAAGTGCACTGCCTTCTTCTGTCTCATCATTTATGTCATCCAGGGTGATGCCCATTTCATCCCGTACCTGCTGGCACATTTCCTCGTATTTTTTATTGTATTCACTGTAGTCTTTTGTCGCCTCTGCAAGATCTACCCGAAGGATGCAGGCATATGTATTCTCATCCAGAAATTCTCCTTCCAGATTGCTGAGCATCACCCCATCGTCCACCGGCTTAAAATCCAGAAGTCTTGTTGAATACATTTCCATAGCAGGCTTCCCATCCAGTCCTTTTAACGTATCAGGAAATGGTTCCTCACTTTGAAACTGCATGGTCACATAGACAGCCTGGCTGTTTGCAAAAATCTCGGAGCAGGTGATGGTGAGGCCGCCGGATGTTTTTGTGTAGGTGGTGTCTGCGTTTGCATTATCTGATGCTGTATGATCCGTTGTTTGATCAGAGTTTCCATCTGCTGTTTTCGCTCCGGCAGATTTTTCTGTATCTTCCAGTGTCGTCGCATGATCTGCAAAATCTCCAAAGAAGCTTACTTTATCCTGTAATGTTTCAAAAAGACCTCCCACCACCGGGATATTCTTTGCCATGACCGGATTTGCCGCACAGAACAGAATACCTGCTGCCAGTACTGCTGCTGTTCCCGCCACGACCTTCCCGCCTGTTTTCATCCAGCGGAGGGCATTTTTATCATTCGTTTCTCTCTTTTGTACGGCAGTATTGTTCTCAATGTGATGATATGCCTGGTTTGCCCGTTCCCGCACAATCACCGGTATCTCTGTATCTTTCTGAAGTTTTTTCTGAAAATTTTTTTCATTATCATTTAATGTCATCATCAAACACGTCCCTCCCTGACCTTGTACTCGTACATCTTCGCAATCTGTTTTCTTCCGCGTTGAAGACGAGATTTCACTGTGCTTTCCTTCATATCCAGGATCTCACTGATCTCCCGGGTATTAAATCCTTCCATGTAGTACAGAAGAACGATCATCCGGTATTTCTCGTCCAGCGGTTCCAGCATCTGCGCCCATTCTGCCGAGGCATATTCCGCCTCATGGAAAGGCATCTCCGGCATCTCGTCTGTACAGATCATTCGATTTTTTCTCTGCAGGATGTCCTTGCATTTGTTGATCAGGATCCGTATCATCCATGTTTTGAAATACCTGTTATATTTCAGGCTTTTCAGATTTTCATAGCAGGAAAGGATGGTATCCTGGATGGCATCCGCAGCATCTTCGTCATTTTTCACATAGGAGATGGCAATCTTGTACATACTCTGCATCTGCTCATCCATAAGCCGGCAGAAAGCATCTTTGTCCCCTTTTTTCGCCTTTCGTATCAAAATCTCATTCATTGGTAATCTCCATTCTCCTGCACGGACCGGTCCTCAGGAAATGTTTTTTGAAAGCATTTGTTTCTGTGCTTCTGTTTATTAGACGTGGGAGGAGTGGGGATGGATGCAAAAAAATAAATATTTTCAGGTTCCTGTAATAAAAACGCCGGTAATCCTGAAGATATACCCAGAATTTCTGGTACATATCCAAAGATAAACCAGCGCCATATTTCAGTTATTATTTATTACTCAGAGTTGGAGTCACGCGGAAAGTTCGGATTTCATAAGGGCGTACCGTTACCTTAAGTTCTCCGGTCATTTCTTCTCCTGCCGGATTTTCCATCAGATCCGTCTCCTGCCAGGAGTCTACCGGAAAACCAAAATTTAGCGTTACCGGACCGCGCATGCCTGCATACTCGTGGAAACGGATGATCAGACTTTCAGAATCTTCTGCCTTCTTTATACAGTCGATGGCTACATGGTCTGTATCTGCCTTGCAAAAAGCAGGACGTACCTCTGCATCCACTGCACCTTCCACAGTCCAGAGCGGATTGTTCAGTCTCCAGGCTTCTTTCTGCACACCGGATTCCTGCCAGCTGCCACTGTGTGGATAAAGTGCATAGGTAAAATCATGGATTCCCTGATCTGCCGCATAATCCGGATGGATTCCACATTTGATCAGCGACATGCCAAGAACATGGCCCCTGGCACTGTAGCCATATTTGCAGTCGTTCATTAGGCTGACTCCGTATCCGGTTTCGGAATAATCCGCCCACTGATGGGCAACGGTTTCAAATTTTGCTATATCCCAGCTGGTATTCTCGTAGGTGGGACGTTTCACATTTCCGTACTGGATATCAAAAGTTGCCTCGCTGGTGCGGATATCCAAAGGAAAAAGAACTCTCAAAAGCTGCTGATGCTCATGCCAGTCTGCATGAGTGACAAAATCAATTCTGCGGTTATCATTGTAAAAGCGGATTTCCTGTGAGATCGTGGAATCCTGATAATTCCAATCCATTTTTACTTTTGTCATCAAAGAAGATTTTTCCACAGAAACCGTTTTCAGATCCTCTACCTCGTATCCTTTTTCCTGGTAATAGATATCAATATCCCAGGCATCGTACTTCATTGGACGGTCCTCATAAACCACCAGGTGGTTTCCTAATTCGCCTGCCTTCAGGATCTCACGGTCATTTTCCTTATCAAAAATGGAAGTCATACGGCCTTTTTCATCCCAGACAATATGATAAAATGGCGTGTCCAGTTCCCCGGTCCACTCTTCTGTGCAAAAACATTCCGCCCTGGTTCCAATTATAAGAGTCAGAGTTGTAAATCCGGCAGGCTCTATGCCAGAAACTTTTACAAGCCAGCCATCTTCCGTATATACAGCAGGCAGCTCTTTTCCATCTGCTGAAAACCAGCTTCCCTTTCTGCCCTCGTAAGTTTTTACTTTTACTGTTACAATTCCTTCACCTGCAAAACTGCTGTTATTTACTACAGTTACAATGGAATCTGATTCTCTTACCAGAACCTTCAGGGCATTTTTCTCGATCGTATCCAGGATTTCATTGGCTTTTGCATACTCTGCTGCGGAATCCTCGTATACCTCATGGATGGATGAACCAGGAATGATATCATGGAACTGGTTTCTGAGTGCGATCTTCCAGGCTTCCTGGAGCTCTTTTTCCGGATAGGAAGAAAAATCGCCGGTCTTTACAGCGGCCTCACTTACCAGCCACTCTGCCTCCCGCAGTTTCAGTTCTGTCTTCCGGTTGTTTTTCTTATTCCGTGCCTGAGAAGTGTAGGTTCCTCTGTGATATTCCAGATACAGCTCGCCATCCCAGGTTGGTACATGACGGTCTGTAGACGCAATGGTCTTCTGAAGATTTTCGAAATAATCATAGGCCGTTCCAGGAATTACTTCCGGAAGTCCTGGCATAGCCTTCAGATGGCGTCCCATCTCCAGCATATCACGGTTCACTCCGCCGCCTCCGTCTCCGTTTCCGTAAGCCAGAAGCAGATCCTTATTGATCTCTTTATCATGGTAAAGATCCCATACCCCTTTTACAGATGCCGGATCGATAAGCCCATTATATGTATAACCACCATCATCGCCAAAAGTCGGAGTGCTCATAAAGTGCGTCAGTACTTCGGAACCATCCACACCGATCCAGCGGAAAGTATCGTGAGGCATATGGTTGTACTGGTTCCAGCTAATCTTAATGGTCATAAAATTGTCAATTCCGGAACGCTTCAGGATCTGAGGCAGTGCCCAGCTGTAACCAAATACATCGGGAAGCCAAAGAACATTGGCCGTTACGCCGAACTCTTTTTTGAAAAAGCGCTGTCCGTTCAGGATCTGACGTACCAGAGCCTCACCGGAAGAAATGTTACAGTCAGCTTCTACCCACATCGCTCCGTTTGGTTCCCAGTTTCCGGTTTTTACGGCTTTCTGTATCCGTTTATAAATATCCGGATAATCCGTCTTAATATAATCATAAAGCTGTGGCTGGGACTGGACAAAGGTAAACTCCGGATACTGCTCCATCAAAGTGCACATCGTTGAAAAAGTGCGGGCTGCTTTTTCCCTGGTGTGTTTCAGCTGCCAGAGCCAGGCCACATCGATATGAGAATGGCCCACAGTATGGACTGTTACCGGGCTGGTCCACGAGATTCTGGAAACCTCCTTCTTCCAGACTTCCAGAGCTTTTTTCAGAGATCCATAAAAGGCATCAGAACCAGGCCTTCTCCAATCTATAGCCAGATGTGCACGATCCATAGCTGTCAGAAGATCTGTTCTTATGGAATCGTTCTCATCCAGCATACGCACAGTCTCAACAGCCGCTCTGCTGCTGTAATAAAAATCATCCGCAACCTCATCCAGAACGGCAAGCTCTGCCTGTTTGAACTGATGAGTCTGTTGTGTTGGTACTCCGCCGCCTTCCAGTCCTGCCCAGAGGCGGATAGCCAGCTCCACTTTCGTACCGGCAAGCTCTGAAGGAAAGATCACTTCTTCATGATAGGAGCCGGTTTCGCAGTATGGCGAACCATTGACGTAGATCAGTCCCTCGAACCCGGAATTCAGGCCCTCGCCGGTTTTTCCCATATTAAAAAGCCCGGCGATCTTTTTCCCCGCCCATTCCGCCGGGATCTCTACGGACTGTCGGATCCACAGATAAGTGCCTCTTCCGATCCAGAAATCACCTTTTTTCAGAGTTCCCGTGTAGACCACGCTTTCCGGCCGTTTTCCCACCGGCTCCTCCTCCTGCGTGCTCGCGTCAAATGACGGGATCTCCATCCGTTCTCTGTAACGGAGATCTTTTAACTGTTTTGTGTTTCTTTCCAGTTTTTCCAGTGTAAAAAACATTTGCTACATTCCCCCTTGTCTGCAACCTGTTTATTTCTTGTTTTTTCTTATCTCCTCATATACCCCATATCCGAGAAACAAAATTCCGACGATCAGTGCAACAGCAGAAGCGATTGACAGGAAAGGCCCCACATACCCCAGTCCGGCAGCAAATAATGTGGCATCCCAGGTATTCACACCGCTCATAAATATCGCAGCTGAGATGTATTTTGCAGAGATCAGGATTGCCGATATCAGACAGAAAACTGCGCCGATGCCTTTATTATTCATTTTTTGTTCCTCCTTTTCTTGTGGTTGATAGGTAGAGCATATCATATATGTAGGGTGTATTGCTACTCTATTCAAATTTTTACCTATTTTTTCATACGTGCGAAATAAACAGACCAATCATCCCAACGCCACATCTAATATCATCATAAAGGAAAAACCTGTTGCTAAAAATATGGTTCCAATATTCGAATGCTCCCCTGTTGACATTTCCGGGATCAGCTCCTCAACCACTACATAGATCATAGCACCGGCAGCAAGACTGAGTAAATACGGCAAAACCGGAATAATAAGATCCGCTGCCAGAATTGTGAGTATTGCTCCAAAAGGTTCTACAATTCCTGACAGCACACCACTTATAAATGCCTTTCCTTTTCCCATGCCTTCAGAGCGAAGGGGCATGGAAATGATCGCACCCTCCGGAAAATTCTGAATTGCAATTCCTATAGAAAGTGCCATCATTCCCTTAAATGTGATATGAGTATTTCCTATGAGATATCCCGCGCAAACCACGCCAACCGCCATTCCTTCCGGAATATTATGTAACGTTACTGCCAGGACCATCATTGTCGTTTTCTGAAACTTACTCTTCGGACCTTCGGCGCTGTCACTGTACTGGTGAATATGTGGAATCACATGATCCAGCAAAAGCAAAAACAACACTCCTGCCCAAAAGCCTGCCACTGCCGGTACAAAAGAAAATTTTCCCAGTTTCTCCGACTGTTCAATTGACGGAAGCAAAAGGCTCCAAACAGAAGCAGCCACCATAACTCCTGACGCAAAGCCAGTCAGTGCCCTCTGCACGTGTGCATTTAAATTTTTTTTCATAAAAATCACACAGGCCGCTCCCACAGAAGTACCCAAAAACGGGATCAGAATTCCATAGAATACATTTATGTTCATTTTAGCGTTCCTCCTTTTTGTCATGTGTTAGTTATAGCTAACTTATTGTTTTAAAAGAAGCCATGTGAATTTCTAATATTCTTATCCACATGGCCTTATTTGTTTAAGTATAGCACTTTCATTTTATTTCCACAAGACACTTCTTAATTTTCTGAACTCATGCTTGTGTGTCAAGCGGATATTCGCAATCCGCTTCGCTACTTGCTCATAACCAAATATATTATTATCTCTCCGCTCCATATTTATCTTTTCTCGAAATCAACGCTATCGTCTCAACGGTACTTTCGTTGTCCCAACAAAGTTCCTGTGTCTCCCTGTCTCCAAAATACACCGGAAAACGGAACTTTATGTGCTTCAGGAATCTGCCATCTGGCTGCTCCTGCTCGTAAATGTCCACCTGTTCCACAAAGCTGTTAAGAAATTCTTTCTTCTCCAGGTCGGTGAACTTATCATATAGTTTATCAAAATATAAAAGAAATTGATAGACGTTTTCTTCTGATATTTTCTGTTGCTGAATATTCAGCAGGCGATTCTTTACTTCCTCTATACTGTTCTCCACGCCTTCAATCTCATCATACAAACGGTATAACCTTGTCTCCATATCCTGATATTTCTTCTCATAAAATTTATCCATAATATCCAGACTGTCCATCTGCTGTCCAAGTCTTGCTTTTGCTCCGGTCAACTGCCTGTGCTGCTTTTCCAATCCTTCAATCTCTTTTTCTATTTCTTCTGTATCTATTCTTGAACCGATTTTATTCAGTATTGCTTCCTCAAACTTTGGATTCTTCACCAACTTCCGAATAACTTCTTCCACTGCATTGTTAATCTTCTCCTCACTCCATTGTTTACGATATCCACATTTATGACCATCTACCAGGCGACGATGTTTGCAGGCATAATAGAAATAATCCTTATATAAAGTTCCGTCTTTCTTTTTCTTTCGATTCACGTTTCCATACATACCGCTTCCACATAACGGGCATCTCAATATTCCAGATAAAATATGCTCATGATCGAGACTATGTGTCTTTTCATATTTCACACCTGTTTTTTCTCGTTTTTGATGGGCCAACTCCCAGTCTGTTTCTGAAACAATCCCTTCATGGATACCATCGTGCAGCATATAATTTTCCTGTTTTACAATGCGATATTCATTTCTTGTTCCTGAAACTTTCTCGTTCTTCCTTCGTCCATAAGCCAGCTTTCCACAGTATACCGGATTATCCAGAACACCTTTTATAAACGAAGAAGCAAATGCGTCCAGTGTATTATTCTGTCGTTTTTTCTTTTTATATCCGTGCTGGTTCAGCCATGCAGCAATCGCAGAGATTCCCATATTTGTATGAATAAATTTGTCATAAATCAGACGAATAATCTCCGCTTCGTCCTCTGCAATCTGTAATTCTCCATTTACCAATTCATAACCATATGGAGCGAATCCTCCGTTCCATTTTCCTTCCCTGGCTTTCTGCTTACGTCCTTCCATTGTCTGAACAAGGATATTCTCTCGTTCAATCTCTGCCACCGCAGACAGAACAGAAATCATCAGCTTTCCACTATCTTTTGAGCTGTCAATTCCATCTTCTACACAAATCAGATTCACTCCAAAATCCTGCATCCTCTGCAAAGAATTTAATACATCTGCCGCATTACGACCGAATCTGGAAAGCTTGAACACCAATACAAACTGTACCTCATCTGTTCCATTCTCAATATTATCCAACATTCTCTGAAATTCCGGTCTGCCCTCTACGCTCTTTCCAGATTTACCTTCATCGGAATACTCATTTACGATTTCCATGTTCTGAAATTCCGCATATCTTTTGAGTTTTTCTTTCTGAGCATCTAGACTGTATCCATCTACCTGCATGGTTGTGGATACTCTGGTATATATATCGCATTTAATCTTTTTATTCTTCATAATCTTCCTCGCAATATAACTCCGTTTTGTTGTCCCAACTTTATTTTAGTACTTGTTCCAACTATTTTCAATACTTCTTTTTATTTTTTATTGACATATTTTCGTTACAACCATATAATAATGATAGAGACAGGATTTCTGTCATCGAAAATATTGTTCGCCTACCGTTGGCGGCTTATAAGTGATCGGCTCGAAAATATTGTTCGCTCACCGGAAGCGTCTAATAAATGTCCGGCTCGAAAATTTCGGCCCTGCCGCATGGCAGGGCTTATTTTATAGGTGATAAACATGATATATCAAGAAGGATACGTTTACCATATTAAAGATGAATACTTTGAAAAAGTACAGGATTCCAACTTAATGCAGAACAAAGAGGGCGGTACATACCGTCCTACTTTTTACTGTCTGCGTGACAATAAAACTTCTCTGTTATGGATGGTTCCACTCAGTTCTCGTGTAGAAAAGTTTAAAGCAATACACGATAAACAGGTGGCTAAATACGGAAAGTGCCTAACGATTGTTTTAGGTGAATTTGATGGAAAAGAAGCTGCTTTTCTTCTCCAGAATATGTTTCCAATCAGAGAGTACTATCTTGACCATATACATACTCGAAATAATAATCCGGTTCCTGTTAAGCATTCCATTCACAGGGAAGTAACAACACGTATGAAAAAAATTCGTCAACTTCATTCCAGAGGCAAAAAAGTGGTATTTCCAGATATTGACCGACTAGAGCAGATTATGCTTGCAGAAGTAAAAGATAACGCAACCGAATAATTTCACAAAAAAGCGACAGCCTGATTTACATTTTGTATTTCAGGAAACTGCCGCTTCTTTTTCTTCCTTATTCTGTTTTTCTTCCTCCAACTCCCGGAGGACTTCTTCGCCGTACTTATCAATCATCCGTACCAGAAAATCAATGCACCGCTCAAATTCAATATTCTGTTGCATAAGCTCCTCCCGTTATTGTTTGTTCTGAGCTTATTTTACAGAACCTGCCTGAAAACCACATTGAATAGGAATTGATTGTAAATTGACACAATCACTTTAAAAATATCCGTATTTCCTTGAATCGAATGTATGTTCGTGTTATGATAGATATACTCAATCTTAACTACGAAAGGGGAATTTCTATTGAATCGATGCGATTTTTCTTCTATTAGCACTTGCTTAAAAAATCATATCAGCGAAAGTAATCAAATGAGTCAGCCTGATTTTTTATACGAATTATTTGAAGATTTTATGGATGATCCGGCAAATCAGGATTTTTCAATGGATAACGGTCTGGTTTGCCGCTGGATGACTGGTCAGGCTAAAATCAGTCCTAAAATATCCGCTTACTATTCCAAGCCATCCAATCAGGAAAAATTAGCCCATACCATCCACCAGAATCTTCTTCCACTGATGTCTGACTGTAATATGGCTATACAAGATATTTACACTTTATTCATTCAGGATGACAGCATCTCAGATGCGAAAAAGAAAAATCTGACTCCCTTATATAAACCAGCCAGTTCAAGACTGCTGTTTCTTGCAAAACTGATTTCTTTTGGCATGGAACGCCAATTCATCAAACGTAATACCAAAAATCAGAAGCTGCTCGCCGGAGGCGCTTTATCCCCCATTGTGCTGGATTATATTATGGACAGTGAGGTTCCGAAACCATGCCGTCATTTTATCGGAAGAGATAAAGAACTGGAAGAATTATATACCATGCTTGAGGAAAACCGTCATGTTTTTCTTTGTGGAATCGCCGGAATCGGAAAAAGTGAACTTGCCAAAGCCTACGCAAAGCGGTACATAAAGCAATACACCAATATCCTTTATGTAGAATATACCGGCAATCTTCATCAGGATATTACTGACATGGATTTTATTGACGATCTGCCGGAAAGCACTGAACAGGAACGGTTTCAAAGACATAACCGTTTCCTTCGTTCCCTGAAATCCGATACTCTGCTTATCATAGATAATTTTAATGTCACTGCGACACAGGACAGCTTTCTGTCAGTAGTATTAAAATATCGCTGCCAGATTTTGTTTACAACCAGAAGCAAACTGGATGAATACTGTACTCTGCCATTAAAAGAAATAGAGAATATGAACGCTCTCTTCCAGCTGGCATCAGTATTTTATTCAGAGGCAGACACGTACCGGGCAACAGTTGAAAAGATCATCGAAACTGTTCATTCTCATACTTTTGCCGTGGAACTGGCAGCAAAACTTCTGGAAAATGGAATCTCAACTCCAGACCAGTTATTAACAAGACTTCAGGTGGAAAAAGCATCTTTCCATAACGAAGATAAAATTAAAATAATCAAAGATGGACAAAGCAGCAAAGCCACCTATTACAGTCATATCCATACGCTGTTTTCTTTATACACTTTATCTCTTGAACAGCAGGATATCATGTGTAATATGTGCTTTCTTCCTTCCACCGGTATTTCTGCCCGTATATTTGCCAAATGGCTGGAACTGCCCACACTAAATGAAATCAACGATTTAATTGAGACTGGTTTCGTTCAGACAACAACACGTCGCACTATCTCTCTGCATCCGATGATTCAGGAAATCACCCTTTCAGAGACAAAACCATCTGTAACTCGCTGCCACATATTACTGGATTCTTTACAGCACATATGTTTAATGCATGGAATGGAAGTTGATTATTACAAGAAACTGTTTCAAACAATCGGAAATATCATAGAATTGATTGAAAAGGATGATATACCAAAGTATCTGCTTTTTCTGGAAAATGCATTTCCATACATGGATAACTATAACTACCACAAAGGTATGAATGGAATCATTCAGGAATTGAAATGTCTATTAAAAACAAAAAGTATTGGCACCGACTCCGACCGGGCATTATTACTGGATTTTCAGGCAACTCTTGAAACTAAACCTGAAAAAGCAATAAAACTGGAAAAAGATGCACTTGCCCAGATAGAAACTATCACTGTTGACAATGCTCGCCTTGTTTCCAACCTTCATGCCAATCTCGGTGGACTTTACCGCATGAACGGTCATCCCGATCTTGCAAGAGAACACATGGAAAAAAGTATCTCACTGCTTGACCAATTTAACCTGCTTCATATAAATGACAGCATACCTCAGATTGCCAATTATGCAATGTTCCTGACAGAACAGCAGGAACCCGAAAGAGGAATCTCCGAATTGCAAAAATTATCCGGCATCATCAAGGAATACCATTCCGATCACTGTCTGGATTATGCCAAAGTACAGGAAACCCTTGGAACCATTTATCTAATGACTGCCAATCTTCCGCAAGCCAAAACACATTTTAAAAGAGCTTTCAAAATATATGAAAAGATCTGGACTGATGAACCAGAAATGATTGAAGCAAAATATCAGGAAATCCAGGAGTTATATCCACAGGTTGGTTTCTTTCTTGGACAACAGCTATCAGACTTTTTAACAAAACAGACATAATTTTACGGCGGACATAATTGTTCGCCGTAAAATTTCTTTTTCCCACTTTTGGGAGAAAGTACTTATTTCAGTTTTCCATATATCTCATCCGTTACTATTTCACACCATTCGGATGATGTTTTTTCTCCCGGTACTTCAATTGCCAGATGTGAAAACCATTCATCTGGTGCTGCTCCATGCCAGTGTTTTACTTCTGCCGGAATATTGACACAATCTCCGGGTTTCATTTCTACTGCTTCTTTTCCTTCTTCCTGATAGTATCCACGTCCTGCAATGCAGATAAGAATCTGTCCGCCTCCGCTTTTTGCATGATGAATATGCCAGTTATTTCTGCAACCAGGTTCAAAAGTCACATTGAAAATTCCAACCTGTGACGTAGACACAGGAGCCAAAAAACTTTTCCCTGTAAAATATTGTGCAAATTTATCATTTGGCTCTCCAATCGGGAATATCATCTTTTTAGCATGAGCTCTCATTGCTTCATCTTCATATGAAAGATCACCTTTGTCTATACTCCAGACATCTTTTGCAAGATTGAATGCCGCCCATCCTTTTGGCCACCCTGCATAAAATGCTATATGGGTAATCACGGCTGCAATTTCTTTCTGAGTCACTCCATGAGCTTTTGCATTTTCAAAATGATGTACTAAAGATGTATTAATCATTCCTGAAGCGATAAGTGCTGTGACTGTTATAATACATCTTGTCTTTACATCAATATCCTGATTATTCCAGTTTTCTCCAAACAAAACATCATCATTAAAATGTGCAAACTGTGGTGCAAATTCATTCAGTGCGTTTCTTCCTGCTGTCTGTACAATTTTTTTCACTTTAATCACCTGTCCTTATTTTAACTTTGCTCCATCCGTAAAAGCATTTCCCACACGTTCTCCAAGTCTGTAATATCCGTGATGTACCGGATCATATGTAATTGGTGTAAACTTACTAAGATCAATTTCTCCGTCATCACCGAGATATTTCTCATCTGCACTTACATTTTTAATTTCCGCAAGATACTTGCTGCCATCAATGACTTTTACAAGTTCACACTCAAGAGTCAATGGAAGTTCATTGATGATTGGTGCATTTACAAATTCACCTTTCGTTGTAGTAAAGCCTGCTTTTTTCATCTTATCTGCTTCTTTATTTGCAGAAACAATTCCCACATAATCGCAGGCAACCAGATGTTCAAGATCTGCCACCCCTACTGTAAAAGCCTTATTTTTTATAATATTGTCTGTTGTCTTATGGGCAGACAAATCTACAATAATCTCATTTGCACCTACAATTCCGCCCCATGCAGCGTTCATTGCATTTGCCTTTCCATTTTCATCATAGGTTCCCAGAATCATAACCGGCTGTGGATATAAAAATGGCTTTGCTCCAAAATTTTTTCTCATTGTTTTATCTCTCCTTATGGTTATTTGTTTATATCAGTATTTATCTGCCCAATCCATTCTGTAATCACCTCTTCTGAAGTTTCCAGATGATCTTTTCCTTTGGAATCAAACTGAATCTGCATTTCATGTGCAAAGGCAGCTCCTTTGCAATTTTCCTCCATATCTTTTATAACATGCCCCGGCCATCCACCATTTGTCATAAATGGAATCACTGTCTTTCCTGTAAAATCATTTGTTGTCAAAAATGTAAGCACTGCAGGTGCCATCGTATACCACCACGTTGGAGTTCCGATAGCAATCACATCATAATCAGCAAGATTTACAGATATCGGATTGATCTGAGGCATAAAGCCTGCCTCTACCTCTCTTTTTCCCTGTTCAACCACATCTTCATGACTGCCGCTGTATGGCTCTGTTGTTTCGATTCTCGCAATATCTGCACCTGTCCCATTAGTCAGCTGCTCTGCAATTCTTTTCGTGTTTCCATTTGACCAGGAATAATATACAACTAACATTTTCTTCATTATCTCTATTCTCCTTTACTTATTTTAACCCCTGTAAACAGATAGATATAACCCACCATGACTACCGCTAAGAAAGCCACTATTACCCCGATGGTTATCTTTTTCCTTGTTTTCATTGCTCACCTCTTTTATTTCTTCTGTATTTTTGAACCTCCAAACACCTGCGACATCGGCATATGGGCAAGCATCTCATCTATAGATTTTACTTCATCCTGAGTCAGCTTTATATCTGCTGATTCCAGATTTTCTTCCAGTCTATTTACTTTTCTTGTTCCCGGAATTGGTACGATATATGGTTTCTTTGCAAGCATCCATGCAAGAGAAATCTGTGCAGGCGTGGCATTTTTTTCTTCTGCAATCACTTTCATCCAGGACATAAATTCATTATTTTCCTTTAATCCTTCTTCTGTAAACTGTGGCATTGCGCTTCGATAATCTCCCGGCTTTTCAAATTCCCCATGGGAATGATATGCTGCTGTCAGTAATCCATTTGCAAGCGGCGAAAATGCAACAAATCCTATTTTCAATTCTTCAAGCACCGGGAATAATTTCTCATAATCCCTGTACATCATGGAATATCTGTTCTGAATCGCTGTAACCGGGCATACTTTATGTGCACGTCGAATAATCTCTTCACTGGCTTCTGATAACCCCCAGTGTGTGATTTTTCCCTGCTCCATTAACTCCTTCATAGCTCCTGCCGTCTCTTCAATCGGTACAGTCATGTCAATACGATGAATATAATATAAATCAAGATGGTCTGTGTTAAGTCTCATTAAAGATCCCTCAATCGATGCTTTAATCGTCTCCGGTCGTCCATCAGGAATCAAAGGTTTATTTACAGTTGTTGCAGTTTCATCAAAACGTATCCCACACTTTGATGCAAGGACAATTTTGTTTCTATATGGCCTTAACACTTTCCCAAGCAGTTTTTCATTGTGATGAGGGTCTTCTGTTGTTCCGTATATCTCTGCCGTATCAAAAAATGTGCAGCCTTCATCGATCGCTTTTTCAATCAATTCTTCTGCTTCTTTCTGTGTTGAAACAGTTCCATATGCATGACTCATTCCCATACATCCAAATCCGATTTCTGATACTTCTAAGTCTCTTCCTAAAATTCTTATCTCCATCTTTATCTTCCTTTTCTATATTTCAAACTTTACTGTAAGTATAAGAAAAAGAGACTCCGGACAGAAGTCTCTCTTTGTTAGGCAGTTTAAACCTAAAGGTTATGTCTTACTTATTACGATTCCTCCAAATATTTTTATATTCTTTTATAATCCAAGACTGTCTATCCATGAACTGATATCTGATTCAGACGCTCCACCATGGAATCGTTCCCCTTCTTTCCAGTCACCTGTTCCTGTCATCTCTTCCAGAAGATTACCGCTGTCACCGATTCCCGAGGTCGCTGCTGTACAGAATGGGATGACTGTTTTTCCTGTAAAGTCATTCTCTTTTACAAAGTTATCTACTGGCCATGCTGCAATTCCCCACCAGATAGGATAGCCAATGTATACCGTATCATATGAATCCCAGTTATCAACTGTTGTAGATACCAGTTCCACATCTCTTAAGCTCTCATCATCATGTTCTCTTGACACCCGGCTGTCATCATCTGTCCAGTCAAGGTCATCATCTGTATATGGCTCCACAGGCTCTATTTCAAACAGATCTGCCTCTGTAATTTTTGCTATCTTTTCAGCAACATCTTTTGTATTTCCTGAAGCTGAATAATATACAACCAATGTTTTTCCATTTCCTGTTGATGTATTTTCTGTTGTATCTGTAGTGTTTTCGGAATTTGTATCCGCTTCTTCATTCCCAGACTGGTTTGTACTTGTAGACTGGCTGTCATTATTAGAAGCAGACTGGTTGGTATTGCTTGCTCCACATCCTGCCATCAAACCGATTGCCACGATGCATGTTAAGAGTACTGCTGCTATTTTCTTTGTTTTCATTCTAAGGTCACCTCCTGTCGTATAAAATGTTTGTCACGCTAATTTCTATCGGATGAAATTGGTAAATACAAAATCCGGTGCCTTTGGCATTTCAATTCCCATTTTTGTCGCAACATTTTTACAGTTAATGAAATATGCCATATTGTTTCCAAGGATCTGCATAACCTGCATTCCTTCGAGATCCTGTTTTACTTCATCCGGATTCGTCCCATGTACCATATTCCAATATCTCGAAGTGATAATCGGCATCTGCATCAGACCAAAATATTTATTTACCTGATCCCATGTGGCCGTTGTTCCGGCCCTTCTTGCTGAAATTACCACAGCGGCAGGTTTCAGGCGGAATCTGTCGCCGCCACCGTTTAAATCGGCATAAAAGACTCTGTCCATAAAGGATGTGATTGCACCGCCTGCACCACCCCAGTGTACCGGAGTTCCAAATACGAATCCGTCATAATCCCCTGCTATTTCCAGAAATTCATTCACGATATCATCCAGGATGCATTTATTTTTTTCCTGACATTTTCTGCAGGCAATACATCCTGAAATCGGCTTGTTTCCAATCCAAAAAATATCTGTACTTATGCCATTTTCATTTAATGCACTGGATACTTCACAAAGAGCTGTATAAGTACAGCCATTTTTGTGTGGACTGCCATTGACAAGTAATACTTTCATTGATTTTTCCTCTTATGCTTACCAGTTCTTTTTTTCTTTTGAACTGTCATTATTCTTTTTTCTTTCCTCAACCATCTTCACGAACCATTCCACCATATTCGGATCCTGATGCGAGAAGAAGGAGCTTGTCTTCTTGTCCAGTTCTGCAATAGTCTTCATATCTTCATCAGAAAGTGTGAAATCAAAAACATTAAAGTTTTCTTCCATTCTCTCAATGTGTGTTGATTTCGGAATAACCACTACCCCTCTCTGAATATGCCAGCGAAGCATAACCTGTGCCGGAGTCTTCTGATATTTTTCTGCAATCTCTGCGATGACAGGATTCTCAAAGGTGCCTCCTCTGCCCTCACCGAATGGTGCCCATGCTTCTAACCGGATGTCATATTTGTCTGCCCATTCCTTCATCTCTTTCTGCTGATTGAAGATGTGGGTTTCCACCTGATTTACCATAGGTTTAATGCGGTTGAAGGATGCAAAATCAACCATTCTGTCTACATAAAAGTTGGAAATTCCGATTGCTCTGATTTTTCCCTCATCGTACAGATCTTCCAATGCATGGTAAGCACCGTAAGCATCTGAAAATGGCTGGTGAAGCAATACCAGATCCAGATAATCTGTCTTTAACTTTTTCATGGATTCAAGAACTGATTTCTTTGCTTCTTCATATCCATAATGTTCAACCCACACCTTTGTTGTAAGGAAGATTTCTTCTCTTGGAATGCCTGACTTTTGGATTGCATTCCCAACCTCTTCCTCATTAAAATAACTCTGTGCTGTATCAATCGCCCGGTATCCAACTTTTAAAGCATCAAGCACACATCTTTCACATTCCTCTTTTGTTACCTGATATACGCCATATCCCAGTATTGGCATTTTTACACCATTATTTAATGAAATATATTCCATTGTCGTATCCTCCTTGTTTTCTTTCATTCATCTTACATTCATACTATAATACTGATAGATTCCTTTGAGAAGTTTCGATAAGTTTTTCAGTCTTAACCTTTCGGTTTATTCTGGTTCTTACTGATTGAACAGCCATCCCATAATTTCTTTGTCACGACAAAACAGATAGCCACCGCCATGCTGATAAGTGACCGGTGTTCCTTCAAAGTAATCTTTATCTTTTACATCCAGTACCACCAGTTTATCAATCTCTGATTCCGATAATCCCTGTTCTTCGTAAAGCTCATGTATCTGCTGGTATGCCTTTTTAAAAGGTTCTGATCCATAGTATTCGTCGCTTTCGCCAATCACAAAATATACCGGCGTTTTTATCTCCACAACCGGCTCATATGCACCATCCCACTGAGAGCTGCACATAAGTGCCGCTGTATATAATTCCGGCTGCTTTGCCAATACCAGTGACAGGGTTTCTCCTCCTCCGGAATAACCATTAATATATACTTTCGATGGATTAATAATATAATGCGTCAGAAAATACTGTGTCAGTTCAATTGTCTGATCTGCTGATGTCTGTCCCCAGTCATTTAACTGTGGAGCTACAATAATCATATCGGTAATATACTTCTGTGCTTCAAATCCAAAATCTTCTGTCCGGATATTTTCTCCCACGCCCTGAAAATATAATCCCTGATATCCGGGTAATGTTACATATAGTGCATATTCCTTTGTCCCGTCATATGCATCCGGAATATATACATTGTAATGAATGTCCCCTTCATTTGGAGAATGAAGAACATTATCCAGGAGGAAGCCCCGGTATTCTTCGCTTCCCGGCGTAACATTTTCCAATTCATCTCCGGATGTATTTTTTTCTGTATTTTCTTTTTTCTCATTTGTCTTCTGCTGTACGGTCTGTACCTGGTTTATTGTTTGTTGATTCTTCTTTTCATCCTTGCCAGGTTTTGAAAAGTAGATATATACCATGATTACCATTGCTAAAATAACAACTCCAATAATTGTAAGTACTAATTTCCGCTTTTCCATAAATACACCACCTTCTTTCAGTATGAACCTTTTCGTTTTCTCTTACCTGTTTTCTTTAGAAACACTCCACTATAATATCCAATAAATGCAATCAATATCATTACTGCCAGATAATCCAGCAGAAAAGGAAAGATCCCCTTTTCATAATCATAAAATACAAAATGCATCCTCATAATCAGATAATCTCCTATCTGTCTCCTGTAAAATGCATATAAACCATAACCTGCAATTGTGGTTGCGACAGATCTTGCTGCCCATGTTCTGATGACGGATGGATGTTCCCATAATCGTCCTGCCATTGCTACCGCTATATTCCAATGAAATCCGAGATGTAATGACATCACCACCAGTCCCCAGTATGCGCAAAACATATGTATCTGTCTGGCTGTCATATATGTTCCGGAAATCTTTATCCATTTAAATATATAATTAGATAACAATATTCCACTTATCATGGAACCCATTATAAGAATAAGCATGATGATAACCAGTACTGTCTGTATCACTCTGAACGCATTATATTTTCCTTTCCTTACAGAGGTCACCCATTTATGATTCAGTATGTGATGTGAAATAAAAAGCACAAGCATCGCCATACCAATCCACTCATGTGCAGTCTCGCTGAGCAGACTATATGGCATAAGAAGAAGCAAACATATCGTCATTCCTATATCTATCAATATTTTTGCTGTAAATCGTTTATTTTTCATATCCTACCTCTTATCTAAAGCATTCATATTGTCTTCCCAGAAAGATATTGCACGATCAATCCATCCTTCTGCTACAGTCCCCTCTCCCAATCCAAATCCATGAGAAAGGCCTTTAAATACTTCTATTTTTGTATTTGGGCCATTTTGTTGTATCTGGGAAATATATTTTTCCATACTTCTGTATGATGCAATTCCGTCACTTGTTCCGACACAGGCATAGGTTGGAGGCTCCATTCCTGTCACCTGGGAAAGTCCTGTATACTGCATAATCACCGCAGCCGGTGCAGGATATTCTTTTTCTCCAAAGTAAGCTGTTCCATAAGAACCAAGCCAGGCCGCCATCCTTGCTCCTGCTGAGCCACCCCAGAGAGAATAATCCGTCATATCAATCTGTAGTTTCTCTGCATTTTCATGTAAAAACGCAATTGCTCTGGCAAGATCCTCACAGGCAGTCTGTGCTCCCGGACGATAAATAAGAGCAAATGCATTATAGCCTTTCTTTGACAATTCTAAGGCATGAGGAAAGCTATCATGTATTCCGGCTACATATACAAAGCCTCCTCCTGCATTGATAATCGTTGTTTTTGCTCCTGCATTTCCCCGAAAGAAAAATAAACCTGTATCCTTTTTATCCGCATCTGCCTGCATTTCTTCTTCACTGTATATTGGATAAAAAATCTGCTCACCATTCATTGCCTGATTTTTCATATAATTTACGATTTCTACTGTTTTATCGGTGTTGACTTCGCTGTACCACGGCAAAATAGAGCTGACGTCTTTTAATTTCAGATTGTCCTCTATTTCCATATCTACCGGAAATATGAGTCTGCCATAATCATCGAAAGCTGAATCATGGATAACATCATTTATATTACTTTCTGCATTAAAACTTTCTTTTTCATTCATATTGATATCCTTCTCTGTCACGCTCTCTTGCTCTGTTTTTCCTGTTTCCAGCGTTTTTTCTTCCACGATTGCCAGGTTATGGACTGTTGTGCTACACCCACTGAACATGATAACAGTCATGATGATTCCTCCAAGAGCTATCCTCTTTATCTGCATATAGTATCCTCCATTTTCACTTCAGCTAAAGTATAACAAAACGAGACTCCATTAGAAGTCTCGTTTTGTTATTCAGTATTAACCTTTAGGTTTCTACTCGCATGTATTCAATTTTTATTTTACCTTGTTAATAGCATTTATCAGCCGCTTAACCTTAATGGACGGTTTTTTCGAATGAAGAATTCCAAACGGCATAGTATAATCCCACTCTACTGGAATGATTCTGATCAGTGGATGAACACTTTCCCAGCTCTTGAATGCCAGTAATACCTCATTATTGTTTTCGCATCGGTTAAATGCTTCTACATTGTACAGATTAAAGTCTACAATATTGATTTCAGGATGATTTTTCATCATATCATCCCTTAGCATATCGCCATAATAACTCCATCCTCTTTTCATGAGCATAAGATTTTCTCCAGCCAGATCATCAAGTGTTATTTTTTCTTTTTTTGCCAGCCTGTGATGAATTGATACCGCCACACAAAATGGTTCTCTTGAAATCTCAGTGCCATCACAGCCTCTGAGTTCAAGCATTGTTTCATCAAAGATTCCAGCTATCACATCAATATTCTTTCCCATATTAGCCAGTATCTCTCTTGCATTCTCTGGTGTATTTTCAAATGTAATCAATTTAAACTTCATCTCCGGATATATTTTCTGTATCTTAGGCCAAAGTTCCACAAAAACTTCCGGTGGCGTCATCGGAGATATTCCAACACGAATGATTTCTTCATTATGATTCATTGCTTCCTGCGCCCGTATCAACGATTCTTTTGAATATTGAATCAGATATTTTGCATCCTGATAGAGCGATTTACCAGCTTCCGTAATAATAAGACCTCTGTGTGTTCTTTCAAATAGTTGCAAATTTAAGCTGTTTTCCAAAGAATTTATCTGTTTAATAACCGCAGGTGCACTTATATATAATTCTTCTGCCGCTTTACTAAAACTTCCAGCTTCTACAACGCAGATAAATGTATCAAGTTGTGGATTATACATCATGTAATTCACTCCTTTGTTCTTATATACACGTTAGCAATAACGTTTTTTATTTCTATTGGCTTAACACTTGATATTATACTTCAACTCAAAAAATATTGCATCTTTTTCTCAATTCCAACTCAATTTCCCCTCAATGCCTTTTTCCTCTGATTTTCGTATGCTTATCTCACAGCAAAGCAGTACCACACCGGTACAACCTGCTGAATCAATCAATACGATAAAAGGAGGGGATAAACCATGCAGAACAATATCCGCAACACAAACCTACGCTTTAATCTGGACAAAGAACAGCAGCGGAGAGCCTGGGAATATTTACAGACGATGGACAGGCAGGATTTTAAATCTTACAGTCAGGTAATCTCTCTTGCACTGGTAGATTATTTTGACCGCTACTACCGCACACAGGCTGATCCTTATCTGGAAACAAGAGAACGGGAAGAACTTTTTGTGAAACAGATTATAGATGCAGTGGAAAACAGTCTGAAACAGGCATTGCCACTTTTTCTTTCCGGACTGACTGCAGGCATGGTGCAAAGGGAGCCCCAAATCAGGGCGTCCTTTCCAGCACCTGAAAATTCACTGCCAGATAGTGATGTAGACTGGGATTTTCTTGGCGAATAACTGATTGGAGGTGAACACATGACGGACTTTCTGACAGCAGACACCAACCTGTCATCTTATATGATGTTTCCCCGTTTTCTTCTGGACATGGAAATAAACGAAACTGCCAAAATGCTTTATATTATCCTGCTCGACCGGGCAAGGCTTTCCCAGAAAAATGAGGGCTGGTCAGATATCGATGGTCATGTGTTCATTTACTTTACAATTGAAGCACTGGCAGAAGTTCTCCACAAAAGCCAGATGACGGTTAAAACTGCTCTGGCAGTACTGGAAAAACAGGAGCTTATCTTCCGAAAACGGCAGGGACCCGGACAGCCCAATCGAATTTATGTAAAACTCCCAAAAGAAGCCATCCACTATACAGACAGATTTCTTTCCCTAAGACAGACAGAAAACTGTCCTATTGACAGACAGGATTCTTTCCCTGATACAGACAGAAAACTGTCTGGTAATAAGAAAGAGATAAAAAAGAACAATTTAGCAATAAGAGGGAGTAAGGAGCCACTCTCATCCTATGGAAAATTTCAAAATGTTTTTCTGTCAGAAAAAGAGCTGGAAGATATCCGGCAGACAATCCCTGACTGGCAGGATTATATTGAACGCTTATCCGGTTATATGGCTTCTACCGGAAAGCAATATCAGAACCATGCAGCTACCATCATCAGTTGGGCAAGACAGGATCATCCTGCTTCCCGGCAAAGAAATTACGAAAGTGAGGAATACGAAACATTATGACAAAATTTACAGAAAAAGCAACCGCTATAACACCAAACAGAGAGATTCAGCCTGATGAATATTTTAACGAAACAGACCACCTGATCTACTGTTCCAAATGCAATACACCAAGACAATGCCGGCATGAATTACAGGGAAAAGTTCTTATTCCTTCCATCCGCTGTAAATGCCAGCAGGAAATCTTTGAGCAGGAAGAAGCCCAAAGAAAACTTCATGAAAAACAAATGGAAATAGAGCATCTTAAAACCAGTGGCTTACAGGACAAAGCACTCTACGACTACACGTTTGCCAG
>NZ_JAAITI010000018.1 GCF_013304735.1 Blautia luti | reverse complement strand
AACCCCCTTGAAGACGACGAGGTAGATAGGGCAGAGGTGGAAGTGTGGTAACACATGGAGCTGACTGTTACTAATCGGGTGAGGGCTTGACCAAGAAACGCAGGTTAAGAATTGATTCAAAGAGTTTGATTAACAATCAACAAGCATGTATGTAGTTTTTAAGGTACAAACCTTAAATTAAGTATTCCTCCTTAGCTCAGTCGGTAGAGCATGCGGCTGTTAACCGCAGTGTCGTTGGTTCGAGTCCAACAGGGGGAGCATGGTGCCATAGCCAAGTGGTAAGGCAAAGGTCTGCAACACCTCTATCCCCGGTTCAAATCCGGGTGGCACCTCTTAGAAAGCTCTGGAAAGATGAATTTCCAGGGCTTATTTTTTCTATAAAAATGTACTTGCTGAAGGCCGTGAAGACAGACTTCTGGAAGATCGGACAGCATCAGGAAAGGATGCTGTCCGATAGATCAGGATTTTTTTTCTGTAAGCAGGATCCTTTTACGGTTATAAACCAGATGAAGGTACATGGCATCCTGGGCACGCAAAGCGTCATGCTCTGCAATGGCATCTGCGATTTCACGATGTGTCTCAATTGTTTCTTCGTGTAGAGCACCACTGGTTGATTCGACAAATAATGGAATAGAGCTGTTAATTACGGGAATCAGCCGCGGAACAACAACATTTTTGCTACTCAGCGCGATCGCTGTATGAAATTCAATGTCCTTCTGGGTATGATCCACATGTTTTTTTAATAATGCTTCAACCTCATCACAAAGTGTGGTGATTTTTTTTATATCTTTTTTATTGGCACGGGTGGCAGCCATTGCTGCAATAGAGGGTTCAAGCAGAAAACGGACTTCAAGAAGGTCATGGATCAGCTTCTGCTTGTTGCCGATAAAGGTTAATCCCAGCGGATCCTCCACCATTCCCGGAGATGATGCGATATAGGTTCCGGATCCCTGACGGATCGTCACGATATTTCTGGAAGCAAGAAGCTTCATTGCCTCGCGGACAGAGCTTCTTCCGGCATTCAGACGTTCGGACAGAACCGTTTCATTAGGCAGCTTGTCTCCAGGCTGCAGATTTTCCTTTAAAATAAATGCGATGATGTCTTCCGATAATTTTTGCGGAAGACTTTTTTCTTCTGATGACGAAATCATCATATGAGTTTCTCCATTTCTATTCGTTATTTCTTTTTATATTTTCCTTATATCTATAATAATTCCTTTAAACTATAATGTCAAAACGACAAAATGTACAAAAAATAATACGATAATTTAGATAAAATTACCGTATTGCGTTTTTGCAAGAATGAATATATTATAAATACATCAGATGAATTGAAACGAAAACAAAGAAAATCAGCACAATTCAAAAGAAAAAACAACAGAAAGGTCAGATGTATTTAACGAAAAGTAAAACATCGGATGAATTAAGGAGGCAAAAGCAGAAAAAATGGAAGAAACAACATTTACAGCAGATCCAATGAGATTGATGCTTGCTGCGGCAGTGGGAATTGTGATCCTGCTGGTGCTGATCATCAAATTTAAACTACATCCGGTTCTGTCAATGATGATTTCAGCGATCATCATCGGTGCAGGTGCCGGAATGCCACTGGAAATGATCGCAGACACAGTAGAAAAAGGTGTTGGAAAGACATTACAGGGAATCGCACTTCTGGTAGGACTGGGTTCCATGTTCGGCGGAATACTGGAAGTGAGCGGAGGCGCTCAGAGAATAGCGGAAACACTGATCGACAAATTCGGTCAGAAAAAAGCCGGATGGGCATTGGGACTTACCGGACTGGTGATCGGTACAACCGTATTTTTTGAAGCAGGTGTTGTAGTACTGATCCCACTGGTATTCAGTGTTGCAAAGCAGACAAAAAAATCCACACTGTATTATGCAATCCCACTTCTTTCAGGTCTTGCCAGCGGATATGCTTTTGTACCGCCTTCTGCGGGATCTGTACTGGTTGCTAATGCACTTGGCGTAAACCTGGGAACTATGATCATGGTTGGAGTTCCAACTGCACTGATCTGTATGCTGGTTTCAGGAATTATCTGGGGAAATCTGGTTGGAAACAAAATTTTCACTGAACTTCCGGCCAATGTGGAAGAGATCAAAGATGATGGAAAAGAGTTGCCGCCATTTGGTCTGGTGCTTGGCGTGATACTAATCCCGCTTGTTCTGATCCTTCTCAGTACTGTATCTAAATACATGCCAATTCCGGCAAGAATACAGAGTTTTCTCGGATTTATCGGAAAACCGTTTCTGGCACTGACTATCGCAACGCTTGCAGCAATGTATTTTCTTGGAATCCGTCGTGGCTTTACCGGTGCACAGTTAAAGAAAATACTGGATCATTCACTGAGACCGGTTGGAATGATCCTTCTGGTCATCGCCAGCGGCGGAGTGATCCGATGGATGCTTCAGGATTCCGGCCTTGGAAATATTATCGGACCGGCCTTGGAAAAAAGCGGTCTTCCGCTGATCCTGATCGCGTTTCTGATCGCAATTCTGGTAAGGGCATCTGTAGGAAGCTCCATTGTGGCAATGACCATGGCATCAGGAATCATGGCGACTATGCCGGCAGTAATGGATACAAGCATGCTTTACAGAGCTGCTATGTGCTGTGCGATCTGCGGTGGTGCAACTGCACTGAGTCATGTAAATGATGCCGGATTCTGGCTGGTAAGTACTTTCCTTGAGATTGACGAAAAAACGACATTAAAATCCTGGACGATCATGGAAACACTGATCGGTGTTACAGCACTTGTTGTAGGCTTTGTTATTTCAATTTTTGCATAGGAGGCAGAGCGTAATGATAAAGATACCGGTTTATTTAAGAGACATGTATGATGCAAAGCATCTTGTACAGGCTGCATCCGGCTGCCGGAAGGATGTGGAACTGATCTGCGGAAGATATATCGTAGATGCAAAGTCCATGCTGGGAGTATTCAGCCTTCCTACATTTAATAATGTGGAAATCGGAGCAGAAGAAGAGGATGTAAAGGAACTTAGAGAAAAGCTGGAAAATCTGAATCTGATCAGAGAATAGGAAATGGAGGAAAAAATCATGAAGTTAGTAAGTCAGGAAATGAGAAATCTTGCACCGGAGCTTGATCCGCTGCGCCTTGGAACAGGATGGAAAAAAGAAGATCTGGGAAAGGTTCAGGTCATGGTGGAAAGCACTTATGGTGACAGCCATCCGGGAAGCGGACACCTGAACATCCTTGTGGAAGAAGTTCGTAAAGGAATCGCAGAAGAAGGTGGTTTTGGTGCACGCTATAACTGTACCGATATCTGCGATGGTGAAAGCCAGGGAACAGACGGAATCAACTACAGCCTGGCAAGCCGTGAAATGATCGCAAACATGATCGAGATCCATGCAAATGCAACACCATTTGATGCCGGTGTATATCTTTCAAGCTGTGACAAGGGTGTACCGGGAAATCTGATCGGACTTGCAAGAGTAAATATCCCTTCCGTATTTGTTCCGGGCGGAACCATGAATGCGGGACCTGAGATGCTGACCCTTGAGCAGCTGGGAATGTACAGTGCAAAGTTTGAGCGTGGAGAGATCGACGAAGAGAAGCTTGACTGGGCAAAATGCAATGCCTGCCCAAGCTGTGGAGCCTGCTCCTTTATCGGAACAGCTTCAACAATGCAGATCATGGCAGAGGCACTTGGACTTACACTTCCTGGTACAGCTCTGATGCCGTCAACAAGCCCGGATCTTCTTGCTTTCGCAAGAGAGGCAGGAAGACAGGCAGTAAGAATCGCACAGATGGAAAATATGCGTCCTTCTGATATCGTAACTATGGACAGCTTTGAGAATGCGATCCTTGTACACGCTGCAATCTCCGGAAGTACAAACTGTCTGCTTCACATTCCGGCGATCGCACATGAGTTTGGAATTGAGATTACAGGTGATACCTTTGACAGACTGCACAGAAATGCAAGATATCTTCTGGATGTACGTCCTGCAGGACGCTGGCCTGCTGAGTGCTTCTATTATGCAGGTGGTGTACCGGCGATCATGGAGGAGATCAAGGAACATCTCCATCTGGATGTGATGACAGTTACAGGAAAGACTCTCGGAGAAAACCTTGAGGAGCTGAAGAACAACGGATTTTATGAGAAATGCGACAAATGGCTTATGGAATTTAACAAACGCTACAACGTAAGCCTTACAAAGGAAGATATCATCCGTCCATATGACAAGGCAATCGGAACCGACGGAAGTATCGCAGTTCTTCGTGGAAACCTTGCACCTGAGGGTGCTGTGATCAAGCACACCGCATGCCCGAAGGAAATGTTTAAATCCGTTCTCCGTGCAAGACCGTTCGACAGTGAAGAGGAGTGTCTGGATGCAGTTCTGAAGCATAAGGTCCAGAAAGGTGATGCAGTATTCATCCGTTACGAGGGACCAAAGGGAAGCGGAATGCCCGAGATGTTCTACACATCTGAGGCGATCAGCAGTGACAAAGAGCTTGGAAAGAGCATCGCACTGATCACAGATGGACGTTTTTCCGGAGCATCTACAGGCCCTGTTATCGGACATTGCAGCCCTGAGGCTGTTGACGGTGGCCCAATCGCACTTGTTGAGGAAGGCGACCTTATTGAGATCGACGTTATGGAAAGAAAGCTGAACATCATCGGAATCGCAGGCGAAAGAAAGTCCATGGAAGAGATCGACCAGATCCTTGCCGAGAGACGCAAAAACTGGAAGCCAAGAGAATCAAAATACAAAAAAGGCGTGCTGAGACTTTTCAGTGAGCATGCTGCAAGCCCAATGAAGGGAGCCTATCTGGAGTATTGATCATGAAACATAAATTTATTACTCTCGGCGAGATCATGCTGCGTCTGACACCGCCGGATTATGAAAAAATCAGAACAGCAACAACCTTTGAGGCAAGATACGGGGGAAGCGAGGCGAATGTAGCCCTTTCCCTGGCAAATCTTGGAATAGATGCTTCGTTTTTTACGGTAGTTCCGGACAACAGTCTTGGAAAAAGTTCTGTACGTATGATGAGAAGCAATGATGTGAACTGTGACAGTGTGGTTTATTCCACAGCGGAAGAAACTCCGACACACCGTCTTGGAACCTATTATCTGGAGACCGGCTACGGGATCCGCCCCAGCAAGGTAGTTTACGACAGAAAACACAGCGCTTTTTCCGAGTATGATTTCAGCAAAACAGATGTAAAAAAAATGCTGGAAGGATATACATGGCTGCATCTGAGCGGAATTACACCTGCTCTTGGAACAAAATGCAGGGATCTGATCTTAAACTGCCTGAAGGCAGCAAAAGAAATGAACATGACCGTAAGCTTTGACGGAAATTTCAGAAGTACGCTGTGGACCTGGGAAGAGGCCAGAGATTTCTGTACACTTTGTCTTCCATATGTAAATGTCCTTTTCGGAATCGAGCCGTACCATATCTGGAAAAATGAAGAAGACCACAGTGCAGGGGATGTAAAGGATGGAATCCCGTTTCAGCCGGATTTTGAACAGCAGGAAAAAGTGTTCCGGGCATTTGCGGACAGATATCCGAATATAAAATGCATTGCAAGACATGTCCGTTTTGCACATAGCTGCAGTGAAAACAGTCTTATGGCGTATCTCTGGTTAAACGGAAAGACATACGAAAGCAAGCGTCTGACTTTCCATATCCTTGATCGTGTCGGTGGCGGAGATGCATTTGTAAGCGGAATCATCTATGGTCTTATGAATGAGTATACACCGGAAGATACCGTGAATTTCGGTGTTGCAGCCAGTGCCGTGAAGCATACGATCCATGGTGATGGAAACATTACCGATGATGTATCTATGATCAGACATGTGATGGAAATGAACTTTGATATAAAAAGATAAATAGGAAGGGAAATTCAGATGAAAGAGATAGCAGAAAAATTTCAGAAATTTGGTGTGGTTCCGGTTGTAGTGCTGGAAGATACAAAGGATGCAGTACCGCTGGCAAAGGCTCTGGTTGAGGGCGGCCTTCCATGTGCGGAGGTGACATTCCGTACAGAAGCAGCAGAAGAGTCTATCCGTCTCATGGCAGAGCAGTTCCCGGAAATGCTTGTGGGAGCAGGTACAGTGCTTACAACAGAACAGGTAGATGCGGCTGTTGGCGCCGGAGCAAAATTTATCGTAAGCCCGGGCTTTGATCCTGAGATCGTAGATTACTGCCTGGAAAAAGAAATTCCTGTTTTCCCGGGATGTATCACACCGTCAGAGGTTGCACAGGCAGTGAAAAGAGGACTTAAGATAGTTAAATTTTTCCCGGCAGAACCGGCAGGCGGAATTTCAATGATCAAGGCTATGGCAGCTCCTTATACAGGAATCCGTTTTATGCCTACAGGCGGGATCAATGCGAAAAACCTTGAGGAATATCTTTCCTGTGACAAAATCCTCTGCTGCGGCGGAAGCTGGATGGTAAAAGGAGATCTTGTGAAGGCAGGAGAATTTGACAAAATAAAAGAGCTGACAGCAGAAGCAAAAAATCTCGCTGATTCCATAAGAAAGTAATCAAACTTAATACACATATTCAATAAAAAAAGCAGAACCCTGCACAACCAGGCAGAGTTCTGCTTTTTTGTCAATTATTGTGAAAATAGATTAATGAAGCAGGATCCGCAGAAGATTTTTCCAGATCAGCTTCAGCTGCAGGATCCGCAGAAGGTTTCCGAAGATCCATTCGGTAAAGATAAAAGATCCCACCGAAGAAGCCGGGAATCAGTCCGGCGTATCCACCGGCACATAAGATCACAGTCAGCTTCACCATCAGTTCTGTCTGAAGTTCCAGACAAACAAGTAATCCTGCAAGAATTCCGGCTACACTCCATCCAGCTGTCAAAAGTGCAAGAAAAACAGCTGGCGCAGGGGCCTTTTTTAAATTTTGATCTAAGTGATTCCACAGTACTTTATACATAATCCATTCCTCCTGTTTTGCTGGAATTATACTTCTGCTGTTGTCAGCAACAGTCAGCCATAATATTGATTTCCTTTATCTGTCTGTATTATAGAAAAGAAATGTAAAATACAAATGCGCAGGAATGAAAAATCTTTGTAAAATATAAGTAGAAATTGCATTTTGAATTAAGAACCGATATACTTATAAATATAGTTATTGATAATATTCGATCACAGCCGAAAACATTTTTCTACAGCTGTGATACGTGAGTGAGAGAATTAAAAGGGGGCAGATAAAAGCCCCCTGAAATCATATAGAGAGTAGAGAGGAGGGGTGGAAATGGAGCATACGGAAGAATATGTGAAGCTGGAGAATGTATCCAAAATCTATGGCTCAAAAGAAGTGAAGATCATAGCTGTGGATGAGATCAGCTTTCAGATAAAAAAAGGCGAATTTGTGGTTGTGGTAGGCCCCAGTGGTGCCGGAAAGACAACGGTATTGAATATTCTGGGAGGAATGGATAAGGCTACGTCCGGTAATGTCTGGATCGATGGGAAAAACATTGCAAAATACACGGATCGGCAGCTGACCGGATATCGGCGTGAGGATATCGGCTTTGTGTTCCAGTTTTATAATCTGGTGCCTAATCTGACGGCACTGGAGAATGTGGAACTGGCTCTTCAGATCTGTAAAAATCCTCTGGATGCCAGGACAGTTCTGGAGGAGGTAGGGCTGAAAGAGAGGCTGACCAACTTTCCGGCACAGCTTTCCGGCGGGGAACAGCAGAGAGTTTCCATAGCCAGGGCCCTGGCGAAGAATCCCAAGCTTCTGCTCTGTGATGAGCCCACAGGAGCTCTGGATTATCAGACCGGTAAGGCAATCCTGAAACTTCTGCAGGATACCTGTAGGGAGCGGGGCATGACCGTTATTGTCATCACCCACAACTCTGCACTGACACCTATGGCGGATCGTGTGATTAAAATTAAAAACGGCAAGGTTTCGAAGATGACCGAAAATGCACATCCCACACCTGTGGAAGAGATTGAATGGTAGGTGACGGAATGAAAGCATTACACAAAGATTTCTGGATGGAGATCCGAAAAAGTAAAGTACGTTTTATCTCGATCTTTCTGATCGTGGCACTGGGCGTTGCGTTTTTTTCCGGGATCCAGGCCTCTTCTCCGGATATGAGATATTCCGGAGATGCCTATTATGAAGCTGCAAAGCTGATGGATCTGAAGATCCAGGGAACACTGGGACTCACTCAGAATGATGTAGAAGCGGTATCGGACATTGACGGTGTGGAGATGGCTGAAGGTGGTTATTCTACGGATGTTATGAGTGGAGAGGATGATGCCAGGAAGGTTCTTCATCTGGAATCCATCAGCAGCAATTTTAACCTGCTTACAGCAGATGAAGGAAGGATACCGGAAAAAAGCGGCGAGATCTTTCTGGACAAGCCATTTGCAAAGAACCAGGGCTATAAAGTCGGTGACACCATATCCGTCAGTGAGGATGGAGACAGTGAACTTCTGAAAAAGACAACCTATACAGTTGTGGGAATCGGAAGCAGCCCTCTTTATATTTCATTTAACAGAGGAAATACGACTCTTGGATCCGGTGAGATCAGCGGCTTCGGATACATTCTTCCGGAGGATTTTGATCAGGAGGCTTTTACCCAGATCTATATTATGGTACATGAATCCGGGGATGTGATCAGCTATACCGATGCCTACGACAATCTTATCGAAAAGATACGGAAGCGTGTGGAAGGTATCGAAAAAGAACAGTGCAGCCTGCGCTACGATGAGGTCGTCGCAGAAGCCAATGAAAAGCTGGATGACGCCAGAAAAGAGCTTGAGGACGGAAAGAAGGAATCAGAAGAAAAGCTCAGTGATGCGAAGAAAAAGCTGGACGATGGACAGAAAGAGTATGACGATGGAAAAAAAGAGTACGAAGATGGAAAACAGCAGCTTAGTGATGCAAAAAAGGAGCTGACCGATGGAAAACAGCAGCTTGCTGACGGCAGGCAGCAGATCGCAGATGGATGGTCTCAGCTTAACAGCGCAAAACAGCAGGTGGAAGACGGTCTGTCCCAGTTAAATTCTGCCAGATCCCAGCTTGCCGACTCCGAGGCACAGATAAATGAGAAGCAGTCAGAGCTGACTGCCGGATACGAACAGCTAAATGCCGCAAAACAGCAGTTAAGTGACGGTGAGGCTCAGATCAGGGAAGCGGAGGAAACGCTGGAAAGCAAACAGGCTGAGCTTGACAGCGGAAGGGAACAGCTGGAAGCTGGAAAGAATACGATCAAAGAAACAAAGGCAACTCTTACCAGTCAGAAAGAACAGTGTGAGGCAGGACTTGCACAGGTTTCCGAGGGCGAAACTCAGATCAGTTCCAGTGAAGAAGCTCTTTCCGGGCAGCAGGCACAGCTGGATGAACTGACCAGCCAGAAAGAGGCATTAAGCAGTCAGGCGGCGGAACTGCAGGCGCAGTATGATGCCGGTGCGGAAGAAGGAAAAACTGAGGAAGAGCTGGCGGAGCTTTCCATGCAGATCCAGACATTAAATGGCCAGATCAGTGCAATGGAAGAACAGATAAATGCCGGTCAGGCACAGATCGACGAGGCGCAGTCAGAGCTTACAGCGAAAAAATCAGAGTTGGCTCAGACCCGGGCTGAACTGGAAAGCAGCCTCAGTCAGATCAATGAGGGCTTCAGTCAGATCGAAGAGCAGGAAGAGACACTTTTCGGGACAGAGGCGCAGCTGAACGCAGGCCAGGAAGAACTGGACAAAGGAAAGAAAGAGCTGGAGGCAAAGAAAACAGAGCTTTCAGCGGCAAAAGAAGAAATTACGGCAAACCAGGCAACTCTGGATGACGGCCAGAGCCAGCTGGATTCAGCCAGAGCCCAGCTTAGCTCCGGGCAGCAGCAGCTGGAGGAAAAGCAGGCACAGTTAAATGCAGGCCAGGCAGAGATCCAGGCAAATACGGAAAAGCTTACCAGCAGTCAGGCTGAACTGGATGCAAGTGAACAGAAGCTTCTGGATGGTGAAAAAGAGATCCGGGAAAACGAACAAAAATTAAAAGATGCAAAAAAAGATCTGGAGGACGCAAAAAAGAAGCTTTCCGATGGAAAGAAAGAATATCAGGATGGCAAAAAAGAGGCCGATGATAAAATTGCGGAAGCCCAGCAGAAGATCGATGATGCCCAGAAAGAGGTAGATGATATTGAAACACCGGAGTGGATCATCACAGATCGCAATGACCTTCCGGAATACTCGGATTTTGGTGATAACGCAGAGCGGCTGAAAAACATCGGAAAGGTTTTCCCAATGATATTTTTCCTGGTGGCGGCGCTGATCAGTCTTACCACGATGACACGAATGGTGGAGGAGCAGCGAACCCAGATCGGAACCATGAAGGCGCTGGGCTACGGAAAAGCAGCCATTGCATCCAAGTATCTCAGCTATGCATTCCTGGCTACAGTAGGCGGAAGTATCGTAGGAGTACTTTTTGGAGAAAAGGTTTTTCCGTTTATCATTATCCAGGCCTACGGGATCATGTACTGGAATATCGGTGATTACATGCAACTGGATTATGAGATGAGCTATGCACTGATCGCTTCCGGAGCAGCAGTGATCTGTACTATGGGTGCAACACTTTTTTCCTGCGTAAAGACTCTGGCAGAGACACCGGCATCCCTGATGCGGCCGCCTGCACCGAAAGAAGGAAAACGGATCCTTATTGAGCGGATCGGCTTTATATGGAAGCATCTGAGCTTTTCCTGGAAATCGTCCATGCGAAATCTTTTCCGTTATAAGAAACGTCTTTTTATGACCATTTTCGGAATTGCAGGAAGCATGGGACTGATGCTTGTAGGATTCGGACTTTATGACTCCATTATGGATATTGCGATTCTTCAGTATGATCAGATCCAGCATTACGATGCCATGGTGATCAATGATGAGGATGCCACAGACAGCCAGGAAAGGGATCTTCTGAAATTCCTGGATGGAAACAGCGAAATCGACCACTATACCCGCGTGCAGCTTACCAAGATGACGGCACCGAAAGAAAAGGGAAATGTCAGTGTTTATGTGTATGTTCCGGAAAATCTGGAAAACTTCAAAGAGGATGTTACCCTGCGGGATCGAAAATCCCATGAGCAGTATGAGCTTACCGATGACGGAGCGGTGATCTGTGAAAAAACGGCTTCTCTTATGGGAGTGAAGGCAGGAGACGAGATCACACTGGAGAAAGACAACAGGAAGTATAAGGTGAAGATCACTGCTGTTACGGAGAACTATATGGGACATTACGTTTACATGACCCCATCCTGCTACGAAAAAACATTCGGAGAGAAACCGGAGTATTCAAGTACAGTATACACCATGAAAGAAGACGCCAAGAGTGATCTGGAAACTCTGGGAAATGAAATCCTGAAATATCCGGCAGCTTTAAGTATCAGCTACACAAGCAGTACAGCTGGTCAGGTAGAGCGAATGCTTGGATCCCTGGGAACCGTAATCTGGGTTCTGATCATTTCCGCCGGAATGCTGGCATTTGTGGTACTGTATAATCTGAACAACATCAATATCACAGAGCGTCAGAGAGAGCTTGCAACATTGAAGGTCTTGGGATTTTATGATGGCGAGGTTTCCCAGTATGTATTCCGGGAAAATATCCTTCTGTCCATCATAGGAATCCTGGTAGGTGCAGTGTTCGGAATCTTCCTTCACCGGTATGTGATCACAACCGTTGAGGTAGATGCGGTAATGTTCGGACGAAATATCAAGACACCAAGCTTTATCTACAGCGGCATTATCACCTTTGGATTTTCCATGTTTGTAAATATGGTAATGCATTTCAAACTGAAAAAGATCGATATGGTAGAGTCACTGAAGAGCGTAGAATAAAAATACGGAAATGAGAAGAAGGCCTGCATACAGGGAAATATGTGAAATCCCTGGAAATGCAGGCCTCCGTCTTGACAAAAAAAGAAAATTTCATTATAGTAGGAACATGGTAAAGGCGTTGAATAAGAGGAGTATGCAGGAATACGCTGACAGAGAGAAATGCACGGACGCAGAAGGAGCGCAGGCTGGAAGGCATTTTCAGATGGAAGACTGCAGAAGGTAGTTTAGGAGCCGGGAGACTGAAGGCAGAAGTGTAGAACAGACACAGAAGCTGCTGCGTAGGTTTTCACGTACCCCGCGTTAAGGGACAAGAGATAGACGGGAACAGTAGATAAGATATTTTTCCCGGATAATGAAGGTGGTACCGCGAGAATGATCGCCCTTCGCACAGGAGTTGTTAGCTTTGGTGTGGAGGGCGTGTTTTTTCTTGCAGAAAACAGGAGCGCTTTAAAGCTCCCATAATCAGAAAGAGCTGCCGAAAAAGACAGCTTGATCCCAAGAAAGATTCAGGAGGAAAACATGAGCAAAGAACTTGCAAAGACTTATGATCCCAAGGGTATTGAGGATCGTCTGTACAAAAAATGGATGGACAACGGATACTTCCATGCAAAAGTAAATCCGGACAAAAAACCTTTCACAATCGTAATGCCGCCGCCCAATGTAACCGGACAGCTGCATATGGGCCATGCACTGGATGAGACCATGCAGGATATCCTGATCCGTTTCAAGAGAATGCAGGGCTACGAGGCTCTCTGGCAGCCGGGAACTGACCACGCAGCCATCGCTACAGAGGTTAAGGTAACAGAGAAACTTCGTAAAGAGGGAATCGACAAGAACGAGATTGGCCGTGACGAGTTTATGAAACATGCCTGGGCATGGAAAGAAGAGTACGGCGGAAAGATCATCAACCAGCTGAAAAAACTGGGTGCATCCGCAGACTGGGAGCGCGAGCGTTTTACCATGGATGAGGGCTGTTCCAAGGCTGTTCAGGAGGTATTTATCCGTCTCTATGAGAAAGGATATATTTACAAAGGTTCCAGGATCATCAACTGGTGTCCGGTATGCCAGACTTCTATTTCTGACGCGGAGGTTGTACATGAGGACCAGGACGGATTTTTCTGGCACATCAATTATCCGATCGTAGGTGAGGAAGGACGTTTCGTTGAGATCGCAACCACACGTCCGGAGACACTTCTCGGCGATACAGCAGTTGCTGTAAACCCGGAGGATGAAAGATATAAAGACCTTGTAGGAAAGATGCTGAAGCTTCCTCTTACAGACAGAGAGATCCCGGTTATTGCCGATGAGTATGTTGACAAGGAATTCGGAACAGGCTGCGTTAAGATCACACCGGCACACGACCCCAACGACTTTGAGGTTGGACGCCGTCATAACCTTGAGGAGATCAACATCTTAAATGATGATGCCACCATCAACAGCCTTGGCGGAAAATATGCAGGTATGGACCGTTACGAGGCACGTAAGGCCATGGTAGAAGACCTGAAAGAGCAGGGACTCCTTGTAAAAGTTGTTCCGCACAGTCACAACGTTGGTACCCATGATCGCTGCGGTACAACCGTAGAGCCAATGATCAAACCACAGTGGTTTGTAAAAATGGATGAAATGGCAAAAGCTGCTATCAAGACTCTGGACGACGGAAATCTTCAGTTTGTTCCGGCACGTTTTGACAAAACTTACCTGCATTGGCTGGAGAACATTCGTGACTGGTGTATTTCCCGTCAGCTCTGGTGGGGACACAGAATCCCGGCTTATTACTGCGATGAGTGCGGTGAGATGGTTGTTGCAAGAGAAATGCCTGAGAAGTGCCCGAAATGCGGATGCACACATATGCACCAGGATGAGGACACTCTGGATACCTGGTTCAGTTCCGCACTGTGGCCATTCTCCACGCTTGGATGGCCGGATAAGACACCGGAGCTTGAGTACTTCTATCCGACAGATGTTCTGGTAACCGGATATGATATCATCTTCTTCTGGGTTATCCGTATGGTATTTTCCGCACTGGAGCAGACCGGTGAGACTCCGTTCCACCATGTACTGATCCACGGCCTGGTACGTGACTCCCAAGGACGTAAGATGAGTAAATCCCTTGGAAACGGTATCGATCCGCTGGAAGTTATCGATAAATACGGTGCAGATGCACTTCGTCTGACTCTGATGACAGGTAATGCACCTGGAAATGACATGCGTTTCTACTGGGAGCGTGTAGAGTCCAGCCGTAACTTTGCAAATAAGATCTGGAATGCATCCCGTTTCATTATGATGAACCTGGAAGGAAAGACCGTAACAGAGCCGAAAGATCTGAACGCTCTTTGCAACGAGGATAAATGGATCCTTTCCAGACTTAACACCGTGATCCGCGATGTTACCGAGAACATGGATAAATATGAGCTTGGAATCGCTGTACAGAAAGTTTATGACTTCCTGTGGGATGAGCTCTGTGACTGGTATATCGAGATGGCCAAAGTAAGACTGTGGAAAGCAGAGGAGAACCCGGCAGCAGCAAACGATGCACTGTGGACACTTCGTACTGCACTGACACAGGGACTGAAGCTTCTTCATCCGTTCATGCCGTTTATCACAGAAGAGATCTACTGCACACTGCTTCCAGAGGAAGAGTCTATCATGATCTCTGACTGGCCGGTATACAAAGACGAGATGAACTTTGCAGATGCTGAGAAAGCAGTTGCAAGTTTCCAGGAAGTTGTACGTGGAATCCGTAACACCAGAAATGAGATGAACGTACCGCAGAACAGAAAGACAAATATCTACATCGTAGGCAAGGACGCAGAGAGCTGTGCACGTTTTGAGTCCTGCAAGAGATCCTTTACAAACCTTGCGTTTGCAAAAGAGATCCATGTGCAGCAGGATAAGAGCGGAATCGGCGAGGATGCGGTATCCATCGTTGTAGCAGACGGTGTGGTATATCTGCCGCTGGAAGACCTGATCGACCGTGAAAAAGAGATCGAGCGTCTCACAAAAGAGCAGGAGCGTCTTACAAAAGAGATCGCCCGCTGTGAGGGAATGCTGAACAACCCGAACTTTGTGAACAAGGCACCTGCAGCAAAGGTAGAGGCAGAGAATGAGAAACTTGAGAAATACAAAGAGATGAAAGAGAAAGTGAACCTGCAGTTAACACAGATGGTGAAATAACGAAGGAGTGTTTTAATGAAGTGGTGTAACTTTTTCAATAAGATTTCGCTGATACTTCAGGCTCTGGGATGTGCAGTCCTGTACTTTGTGATCGAGGCCATATGCAGGCACTCGTTCACAGAGGCATGGACCTACATGACCACAAAGCCGCTTGTATTTGCTTATAATACGGCGTTTATCTTTACGACTATGCTGCTTGTTTATCTCTTCCGAAAGAGAATTTTCTGGCGTATTTTTATTGGCAGCTTATGGCTGTTTCTGGGAATCGTAAACGGTGTTCTTCTTCTCAACCGTGTCACACCGTTTACAGGCCCGGATGTAAAGAACCTGACCGATGGCCTCAGCATTGCAAAGAAGTACCTGACACAGACCCAGATGACGATCGGTGCGGTACTTCTTGGCATTGCAGTTCTGATCCTTCTGATCATTCTGATAAAATCGCCGAAATACAGAGGCAAACTGAAATACAAGGTGAATATTCCGCTGGTTCTTGCTGGAATCCTTGCTTTTGGAGGAATCACACAGCTTGCTCTGGAAAAAAGAGTACTTTCCAATTATTTTGGAAACATTGCCATTGCTTATGAGGATTACGGATATCCTTACTGTCTGGCAACAACGATCTTCAATACCGGAATCAGTGCTCCAAGAGACTATTCCAAAAATGAGATCCAAAAGATCGAAAATTCCGAGGAGAACCTTCCGGAAACAAAAGACGGAAGCCATCCGAATATCCTGTTTTTACAGCTGGAGTCCTTTTTTGATCCCACACTGGTAAATTATCTGGATATTTCCGAGGACCCGATCCCGAATTTCCGGAAACTGATGGAAGAATATTCTTCCGGTTATTACAAGGTTCCGTCTGTAGGAGCCGGAACGGCCAATACAGAGTTTGAGTCCATTACCGGAATGAGCCTTCATTATTTTGGCCCGGGTGAATATCCTTATAAGAGTATTCTTAAGGAAACCACCTGTGAGAGTGCTCCGTATGTGCTGAAAAATCTGGGATATACCACACACGCCATACATAACAATGAGGCGAATTTCTATGGAAGAAGAAGCATTTTCCCGAATCTGGGATTTGATACCTTTACTTCCGCTGAGTATATGAAGGATGAGAATCAGAAGAACCCGCTGGGCTGGACCAAGGACAGCGTGCTTACTGATGAGATCATCAAATGTCTGGATTCCACAGAGGGCCCGGATTATGTATACACTATTTCCGTACAGGGACATGGGGATTATCCGTCTGAACCGGTACTGGAAAATCCGGAGATCACAGTTTCCGGTGCACCTACCGAGGAACTGAACAACAAGTGGGAGTACTACGTAAACCAGATTCATGAGATGGATAATTTTGTCAAAGAGCTGACAGATAAGCTCGCCGATTATCCGGAGGATGTGGTTCTGGTTATGTACGGTGACCATCTGCCGACCATGGGACTGACTGTGGAGGATGTGGATAACAAATATCTCTTCCAGACAGAGTATGTGATGTGGGATAATTTCGGACTTAAGAAAAAGAAAGAGAATCTTGCAGCATACCAGATGGCAGCAGAGGTTATGGACCGCGTGGGTATCCATGAGGGAAATATTTTCAAATATCATCAGGCAAGAAGAAACACCAAGAATTATCAGGTGGATCTGGAAACATTGCAGTATGACCTTCTCTATGGAAAACAGTATTCCTACGACGGAGAGAATCCTTTTGAGCGTACCAAGATGCGTATGGGAATCTATGATACCACACTGGATTCCATTCAGGTTGTGTCTGAGACGGACCATACCTATTATATTCAGGGAACCAACTTTACGCCGTCCAGCCAGGTGAAGATCAACGGAGAATGGTACGATACGGTTTACGTGAATCCGACCAAGCTGATCATTACCGGAAAAGAACTGGATGATTTTGACCGGATTTCGGTAGTGCAGCGAAGCAACAGTTCCACCAGAAAGGCCATGACCAAGAGCCATGACCGTGCTGTTTATGCACTGCTCTCTGACAGTAAGTGGAAACTTGACAGCGAAAAAAGCAGCACAGAAAACACATCCGATACAAAAAATGTCGGATAAAATATTACGATTAGGACTGGACATCTTCCACCACTATTATATAATGGTATCGTAACGGACAGGAGGGGAGAAATTTTTCTCCCCGAAAGTTCCTTACGAATACATTATAGATAAGTGATGGTTTTTTTTATGAATTACGAAGAAGCAGTTGCGTATATTGAAGACATACCAAGATTTACAACCAAGAACAGTCTGGACCATACCAGAGAATGTTTAAGAAGACTTGGAGATCCACAGAAGAAATTCCGTGTGATCCATGTAGCAGGAACAAACGGAAAGGGAAGTACCTGTGCGTTTATCACATCGGTCCTTCGGGAAGCAGGATATTCCTGTGGACTTTTTACATCTCCCCATCTGGTGGAGATCAATGAGCGATTTCAGATCAATGAGGAAGTGATTGATGACGATACCTTCCTTCGTGCCTTTGAGAAAGTAAAGACACTTTCCGATGAGCTGGTTGCGGAAGGAAGTTATCATCCGACCTATTTTGAGACACTTCTTCTGATGGGAATGGTGATCTTTGCAGAAGCCGGTGTAGATTATGTAACACTGGAGACAGGACTTGGCGGACGTCTGGATGCTACCACAGCAGTGGAGAATCCGGCGGCCTGTGTGATCACTTCCATAAGCCTCGACCATATGCAGTACCTTGGAAATACCGTTTCCGAGATCGCGGGAGAGAAGGCGGGGATCATGGTGCCGGGCGTTCCGGTGATCTACGATGGAAATGATCCGGATGCGGCGCGCGTGATGCGTGAGCATGCAGAAACCTTAGGATGTCCTTATTATGAGCTGAAGCGGGAAGATACCAGGATCCATGAAATTACAAAAGATGGAATTAAGTTTTCTCTGAAAGATGAGGCTTATGGAGATACCGTATTTGATATTCCTTTTATCGCACGTTATCAGGTTATGAATGCGGCCCTTGCGGTAAAAACCATTCAGGTTCTGGAAAATCAGATTCCGGTATCACTGGAAGCTCTGAAAGCCGGTATGGCCAAGACACGTTGGCAGGGCAGAATGGAGACCGTTCTCCCAGGTGTGATCGTGGATGGTGCACATAATGAAGACGGCGTGGAGAAGTTTGTGGAGACTGCGGAACATTTCCAGAAGGAATTTCCGCTGACCCTGCTGTTTTCCGCAGTGGACGACAAAGATTATACAGATATGATCCGTACGATCTGTACACGTATCCGTTTCCGCCATGTGATTGTCACACAGGTAGGAGGATACCGTAAAGTTCCGGTGGAAGAGCTTGCAGAAATCTTCCGTAAAGACGGAGTACCGGAAGTAGAAGCAGTGGAGGATGTTCCGACAGCGTTTGAACAGGCAGTTAAGGAAAAAGGCGAAGATGGCATGCTGTTCTGTGTGGGCTCCCTTTATCTGGTCGGGGAAATCAAGGCTGTGATCAGGAGGAAAAAATTATGATCGATTATGAAGAGGAACTGAAGAAATTTGAACCATGTCTGGATGTGGCAGATGTAGAAGGTGCAATCTATGACCGTGAGATCACAGATATCATGGATGTGCTTCAGGAGATGCTGCGGGAGGTCAAGAGCAACAGACGTGTAAGATAAGGAGACATGAATGAACTGCATAAACTGTGGAGCGTTCCTGACAGATACAGACCTGGATTACTGTCCGCACTGCGGAGCCAATGTGTTGATCCAGAAGAAAGTGGATTACCTTTCCAAGCTTTATTATAATCAGGGCCTGGAAAAAGCAAGTATCCGAGATCTGTCCGGGGCGATCAGCTGTCTGAAGCAGAGCCTTGCCTATGATAAACGAAATATCCGTGCGAGAAACCTTCTTGGCCTGGTGTATTTTGAGACCGGTGAGGTGGTTGCGGCACTGAGTGAATGGGTTATCAGCAAGAATATTCAGAAGAACCGAAATCTGGCTTCAGAATATATTGCCAAGCTTCAGGCAAATCAGAATAAACTGGATACAATCAATGAGAGCATAAAAAAATACAACAACGCGCTTGCCATGTGCAGAGAAGGGCATGAGGATATGGCGGCTATCCGCCTGAAAAAGATTCTTTCCCAGAATCCTAAGCTGATTAAGGGCTATCATCTTCTCGCATTGATTCAGATGAAGAATCAGGAGTGGAACAAGGCGAGAAGAACGCTGAAAAAAGCGGCCAGAATTGATAAAACCAATACAACTACCTTACGTTTCCTGCGGGAGGTAGATGAGCAGACCGGTGTTACCACAAAAATAGAAAAAAAACGGAAAGGTCTTTTCGGCAATGAGAAAGCAGAGAATGATAACATTTCCGGTGAGATTGTTGTAAGGCCGTCTTCTTATAAAGAACGGTCCAGAGTATCGCTGTTTTTTACCATGGTTCTGGGATTTGCGGCAGGTGCGGCGGCATTCTGGCTTCTGGTACTGCCAGCTGTGAAGCAGGATATTTACCGTGAGGCAAACCAGCAGATCATCCAGTACAGCGATTCCCTTTCCAGCCAGAGTGTAGAGCTTACCAAGGCGCAGGGGGAAGCTGCCGAGTCTAATGATACGGCCGATGCGGTTTCCAAGCAGGTGGAAGAAGAGAAGAAGAGAAGTCAGAGTTATGAGGCACTGTTTTCCGCTTATACAGCTATGCAGCAGGAAGACCTGGATACAGCAGCGCTTCAGATTCAGAATGTGTATGTGGATACGCTGTCTGATTCAGCAAAGGGTGTTTACAACACCATATGCGAGAGAACCGGAGTGAGCGGAATTTCGTCTTCTGACAGTACGGACAGTACCGGTGACAGTTCTACAGACAGCACCGGAAGTACAGATAACGCAGAGGGTGCGGATTCCACACAGAGTGCACAGGGGGATTCCGGAAATTATGATGATTCCGGAGATTACAGTGATGAGTACAGCAGTTACGATGAAAGCGGATACGATGACTCATCCTACAATGATGGATATACAGAATAAAACATACAGGGAAAAACCTCGGAGAAGGGGAATGTGCTTCGGTACATTCCCCTTTTTGTGTTTGCAAGAAAAGGTATAAAAATCGAAAAAAGGGGGAAGAATAAAATGGCAGCAGGGTTTGAAAGGTCGGGGACAGTTCTCACGGTACATCTTCCGACAGAACTGGATCATCCGGTTTCCGATGAGATTCGAAGAGAATCAGACCGTATTATTGGACATGAATATATAAAAAATATGATTTTTGACTTCTCAGAGACTGTTTTTATGGACAGTTCCGGCATTGGCCTTCTTATGGGACGGTACCGGGCATTGGGAATGAGAGGGAAATGTGTGCAGGTAATGAATGTAAACAGTCATATTGCAAAGCTTTTGCGTCTTTCCGGAGTCGGCAGATATATTGATATCTGCAAAACACAGGAAGCAGCAGAAGAACAGGAGGGTGTATATCATGGAAAACACAAATGAAATGACAATCATCTTTGACAGCAGGCCGACAAATGAAGCACTGGCCAGAGTGGCAGTGGCTTCATTCTGTACGCAGCTGAATCCTACGCTGGAGGAAGTTTCGGATCTGAAGACTGCAGTATCGGAAGCTGTGACAAACTGCATCATCCACGGGTATGAAGGAGAGGTACATAAGATTCAGGTAGATTGCCGGCTGAGCGGGCAGGAGCTTACTGTGGATGTGATTGATCATGGAGTGGGAATTGCGGATATCCAAAAAGCCATGGAACCCATGTTTACCACAAAACCGGACAAGGACCGTTCCGGTATGGGATTTACCTTCATGGAGGCATTTATGGATGAAGTTCTGGTGGAATCAGAAGTGGGACGTGGAACAACTGTGCACATGAAAAAGATCATCAGGAGGTAACTATGGATCGTACTCTTGCCCTCATCGGGCGTGCACACCAGGGGGATAAAGCGGCAAGAGATCTTTTGTTTGAGGAAAATACAGGGCTGATATACAGTGTGGCAAAGCGTTTTTTGGGACGTGGGGTGGAGATGGAGGATCTATTCCAGATCGGCAGCATCGGACTTCTGAAAGCTGTGGATAAGTTTGACATGTCCTATGATGTGAAATTTTCCACCTATGCAGTTCCCATGATCATCGGAGAGATCAAACGTTATCTCAGGGACGACGGGATACTGAAGGTAAGCCGTTCTCTGAAGGAAAATCACTACCGGATCTATCAGGTGAGAGAAGCACTGACGCGCCGGCTGGAGCGGGAACCTACGACGGGGGAAATGGCAGCGGAAATGGGAATTTCCATAGAAGAACTGGTAATGACTATGGAATCCGGTGCAGAGGTGGAATCTCTTCACAAAACGATCTATCAGGGTGAGGGAACGGAGATTTCTCTGATGGACAAGCTCCCGGAAAAAGAAAACCTGCAGGAAAAAGCGTTGAACCGGATTTTTCTGGAAGAAATGCTGGGGTCACTGGAAGCAAAGGAACGGAAACTCATTTATATGCGATATTTTCAGGATATGACCCAGACGGAGATCGCCCATGAGCTTGGCGTATCCCAGGTACAGGTATCCAGAATGGAAAAGAGGATCCTGCGCAGTCTGCAGGAATCCGTAGAGAAAAAATAAAAGGGAGCCATGAGAAATGCTGCTGTTTTCTCATGGCTCCCTTTTGTGGGCAGCAGGTTCGATCAGACTGCTGCTTTTTTATGAAAAAGTACATTTTTGTATTTGGAAAGTGCTCCAAGAAGGATCATACCGATCACACCGGCTGAGATAAATTCGCCGGCTCCTACTGTGAGCATCATAAACGGGATAGGAAGATTGATGCCGTATCCGTAACGAAGCACAAGAGGAACGATCACAATGTTGGAAACGATCGGCGGGATCGGGGCTGTCCATCTGCCTGTATTGCGAAGCTTGTAGGTAAAGAATGCACCGATGAGTGTGGCAATGCTTCCGAAAATGATATCAACCGGAATCGCACCGCCAAGAAGATTGGCGATGATACATCCCACGAATAGTCCCGGGATGGCAGCCGGTGTGAAGAACGGAAGCACAGTCAGCGCCTCGGAAAACCGGATCTGAACTTCACCGAAGCTAAGTGGTGCGAATACCAGTGTCAGGACAACATATACAGCTGCAATGGCAGCTCCCTGTACCAGAAAATGAGTACCTTTGTTTTTCATATTTTTTATTCTCCTTTAGTTTTGTTTTACGAGTGGAAGGTCACGAACACTCGGCACATTTATAGGCGGTGACCGCCTTGTAAGCCCTGTACGACCTTGGTTTTTTCGGGCTTTTGCAGCGAAACTGAGTATAGCATACGAGGCGTGGAAATGCAAGGTACGATCCTGACTATTTGATGACTCTGGCCTGTGTGGACAGCCCCTGGCTCTGAAGCAGGACCAGACAGAAGCAAAGGAAACAGGAACCTTATGGAAACAGGGGCTTTTTTCTTGACAGCTTTTTGTGATATTGATAAAATATATTTCAGTATATAGGTTAAAGGGGCATTGGTTTTGATCTAAATCAATGTCTCTTTATTTATGTATCACACACATTATACCAGGGAGGTAGAAAGATGTTAAAAGTATGGATCGTAGGTGCCAACGGACAGATCGGACGGGCACTGAATGATGTTCTGGATCCAATGCAGATCGAGACTCTGAACACAGACCTTGATGAGCTGGATATCACAGACACAGATGAAGTGATCAACTTCGGTTCCATTAACCGTCCGGATGTGATCATCAACTGCACCGGTATCACAGATACCGATGAGTGTGAGAAGAATCCGGAACATGCATACCGTGTCAATGCACTGGGAGCAAGGAACTTAAGTATCGTGGCAAGAAAATGCGGCGCAAAGATCGTACAGCTTTCCACAGATGATGTTTTCGACGGAAAGAGCAAAAAACCGTATACAGAGTTTGACGATACCAATCCGCTGACTGTTTACGGCCGTTCCAAGAGAGCAGGGGAGAACTATGTAAAAGAGTTCACACACAAACATTTCATTATCCGAAGTAACTGGGTATATGGAAAAGGCGGAAACAATTTTGTAAACCGTGTGCTGGAGACAGCGGAAAAAGGCCAGGCGCTTTCTGTTGCTTCTGACCAGTTCGGATCACCGACCAGTGCCAAAGATCTGGCAAGAATGATCCTGTATCTTATCGATACCAACGAATATGGAACTTATCACGTAACCTGCAGCGGTGTATGCAACCGTTATGAGTTTGCAACAGAGATCCTTCGCCTTGCAGGAAAGGAGATCGAACTGAGATCCGTGCCGACAGAGCAGTCAGATCTTTCTTCTGTCAGACCGCCTTATGCAGTCCTTGATAATTTTATCCTCCGTATCATTGAAGTGTATGACATGCCGGACTGGAAAGCATCACTGAAAGAATATATGGATGAAAGAACGGAGGACTAGGATGAAAGAGAAAAATATAAAAGAGAAAACACAGCAGAAAAAGAAAATGGGTCTTACCACGAAGATCTTTGTGGCGCTGATCGCAGGTGCGATACTGGGAATCATTCTCTGTTACCTGGTTCCGGACAGCAGCTTCAAGAAAGATGTGATCGTGGAAGGAATCCTTTATGTAATCGGACAGGGATTTATCCGTCTGATGAAAATGCTGGTTGTACCGCTGGTATTCTGTTCCCTTGTCTGCGGAAGTATGTCCATCGGTGATACCAAGAAGCTTGGAACCGTAGGTGTGAGAACACTGGTATTTTATCTGGCGACTACAGCTCTGGCTGTTTCTGTTGCCCTGACTGTAGGTAATCTGATCAATCCGGGTGTGGGACTGGATATGAGCTCTATTCAGTCCTCCGCTTCCTCTTTGGAGACTATGGAGGCTACATCTCTTACAGATACTATCCTGAACATCATCCCGGACAATCCCATCAATTCTCTGGCAAGCGGAACCATGCTTCAGGTTATCGTATTTGCCCTGATCGTGGGTGTGATCCTTGCGAAAATGGGAGAGCGCGCAGAGACAGTAGCGAACTTTTTCAGCCAGTTCAATGATATCATGATGGAGATGACCATGATGATCATGGCACTTGCACCGATCGGTGTATTCTGCCTTATCAGCAGAACCTTTGCAAACATCGGTTTCAGTGCATTTATCCCGCTGGCAAAATATATGATCGGTGTTCTCCTTGCACTGGCGATCCAGTGCTTCGGCGTATACCAGATTCTGCTGAAGGTCTTCACAGGACTGAATCCGATAAAATTCATCAAGAAATTTTTCCCGGTTATGGCATTTGCGTTCTCAACAGCTACATCCAATGCCACGATCCCGATGTCCATTGATACCCTGTCCAAGAAAGTAGGTGTTTCCAAGAAGATTTCTTCATTCACCATTCCTCTTGGAGCTACCATCAACATGGACGGTACCTCTATCATGCAGGGTGTTGCCGTAGTATTTGCGGCACAGGCTTTTGGTATCCACTTAAGTCCGATGGATTATGTGACAGTTATCGGAACTGCAACCCTTGCTTCCGTAGGAACTGCCGGTGTACCAAGTGTTGGTCTTGTTACCCTGACTATGGTATTTAACTCTGTAGGTCTTCCGGTTGAGGCCATTGGTCTGATCATGGGTATTGACCGTATCCTGGATATGACCAGAACAGCGGTTAACATTACCGGTGATGCAGTCTGCACAACCATCGTTGCACATCAGAACGGTGCGCTGGATAAAAAAGTATTTAACGAATCCAATTAGCATCCGGTTCAGGAAGAGATCCGCTCCTGTCGCGGATAATATAAAAATGAAAAACGGCTGTACATATCACATTAGAGCGGTATGTACGGCCGTTTTTTCATCGAAATTAAATATAGAGTAGGCATCCTGCGGGATGCCTATTCCTGTTCCAGAACCCCCATAACCGACGGCAGTTCCAGATGCTGGTAGGTATGGAGAATCTTTTCCAACTCAAAAATGGCAGAGGTGAGAAATTTGTTCTTGTGATAGACCAGTTTGAATTTTCGGTTCCATTCCCCGGCTTCGTTGTAGAAGACCCGGACTGAACGGTGGCGGATCTCCTGATGCATCAGGCGGATGGACATGACGGAGAGCATCTGGTTATACAGCACTGCGTTCATCAGAGCCTGGGGACTGTTGGCTTCCCAGGCAGTCCGGATCTTAAGGCCATGGCGAAGGGTATAATCCTCAAAAAGCTGCCTGGTACCGCTGCCATATTCACGGACCGCAAATTTCTGGTCATTCAGTTCCTGGACATGGATGCGGCCTCTGCGGTAAAAGGGATGTTTTTTTCCGGCGGCAAGGACCAGGCAGTCGTCGATGATGGGAAGAACGATAAGATCCGGAGAGTGGATCTCACCTTCTACCACAGCAGCGTCCAGTTCTGAGCGGAGAAGTTTCTGCTCGATGTTCTTGGTGTTGGTGACAAAAGAGTAAACATCCAGATCCGGAAATTTTTTCTGCAGATCCAGGATAATGGACGGTGTCAGGCAGGTTCCAACCGTGAGGGTGGAACCAAGCTTCAGGGTGGAAGACTGCCCCTGATTCTGCATCAGTTCCTCCAGCTGCTGAAACTGCCGGATCATTTCCCGGGCATGTGGAAGAAGCAGTTTTCCACGGTCTGTGAGATAAAGTTTTTTTCCGAGGCGTTCAAAGAGAAGACCATTGTAATGGTTTTCCAGTTCCCGGATGGCCTGGCTGACCGTTGGCTGGGAAATATAAAGATGTTTGGCAGCGGCACTCATGGAGCCCTGTTCTGCAACGGCGACAAAAACAGTGAGATGGCGGATAGTCATGTGGGATTCTCCTTTTACTTACGATTCGATATATATAGGAAAAACCTATCGTTTTCATAAAATAATATCATTTTTCAAATATATCTTCAAGTGGTATAGTAGGAAGTGCGTGAAAACGATTTCAGAATGTTGCCGGTCACGGAGTGAACAGTAATTTCAGAATCACAATCACAGGATACATGGCATAGGTACCGGGGGAAGAGTAACGAAATGCCAGCAGGATCAGGAGGAGGAAATATGTCAGCATTAACGGTAAGCAAAGACGAAGAAAAAAGACTGAAAGGTCAGGGATTTTTAAATAACAGGGGGACGGATGAATTTTCTGCACGGGTGATCACTGTAAACGGAAAGGTGACAGCGGCACAGCACAGATGTATGGCGGAAGCAGCAGAGAAATTCGGCAACGGAAATCTTACCTACACGACCAGGCTTTCCGTGGAGATCCAGGGAATCCCCTACGAAAAGATCGAAGAGTTTCAGGAATTTATTGCGAAGGAAGGTCTGGAGACAGGAGGAACAGGAGCAAAGGTCCGACCGGTAGTATCCTGCAAGGGAACCACCTGTCAGTATGGACTTCTGGATTCCTATGGGATCTCCGAGAAGATTTTTGAGAGATTCTATAAGGGTTATCGCCAGGTTGCACTGCCTCATAAATTTAAGATCGCAGTAGGCGGCTGCCCAAACAACTGTGTGAAGCCAAATCTGAACGATGTGGGAATCATCGGACAGAGAATTCCACACTTTGACAGCGAGGCCTGCAAGGGCTGCAAAAAATGTGCCATCGAAGCTGCATGTCCGAATAAAGTTGCGAAGGTCGTTGACGGGAAGCTGCACATCGATGAGGAGCTTTGCAGACACTGCGGAAGATGTGTGGGAAAATGCCCGTTCCACTCCATTCCGGACGGTACCTACGGATTCAAGATCTATATCGGTGGACGCTGGGGAAAGAAAATTTCTCATGGAAAGGCCCTGAACCGGATCTTTACGTCAGAGGAAGAGGCGCTTGATGTTATTGAGAAGGCAATCCTGCTTTTTAAGGACCGGGGATTAAAGGGAGAACGTTTTGCCGAGACTATAGAACGAATTGGATTCGAAAATGCAGAAAAACAATTATTGGAAAAAAATCTTCTGGAAAGAAAAATGGAAATTTTGTCCAAATAGAGATATAAAAAACTTCCTATTATATAAGCTGTCTGAAACTGAAAAAATGCGAGCAATAATATAAAAAAATTTTATTTCATTTATATAAATTTTTATTATATCACAATATTAACAAAAAACTAAGTGAAAATTCTATTTGAAATATGCAAAATAATGTGATAAAGTATTAACAATACATGAACGGAGGTAAAAAGAGTGGAAAACTACATGTATTTGGTGCCGGTGGCAGCAGTACTGGCACTTCTGTTCGCAGCATACCTTGCAGCGAAGGTCAGCAAGCAGGATGCAGGAACAGACAGAATGAAGGAGATCGCAGGTGCGATCGCAGAAGGTGCCCGCGCCTTCTTAACAGCAGAGTACAAGATCCTGGTTATTTTTGTAGCCGTACTTTTTGTACTGATCGGAATCGGAGTTGGAAGCTGGGTAACAGCAATCTGCTTCGTAGTAGGTGCTCTGTTTTCAACAATCGCAGGATACTGCGGTATGACCGTTGCAACAAAGGCTAATGTAAGAACAGCAAATGCAGCAAAAGAGGGAGGAATGAACAAGGCTCTTTCCATTGCATTCTCCGGCGGTGCTGTTATGGGTATGTGTGTTGCAGGTCTTGGTGCACTTGGTGTCAGCGTTGTGTATATCATCACAAAGAACGTTGACGTACTTTCTGGATTCAGCCTTGGTGCTTCTTCCATCGCACTGTTTGCACGTGTTGGTGGTGGAATCTATACAAAGGCAGCTGACGTAGGAGCTGACCTTGTAGGTAAGGTTGAGGCTGGAATCCCGGAGGATGACCCTCGTAACCCGGCTGTTATCGCGGATAACGTAGGTGATAACGTAGGTGATGTTGCCGGTATGGGTGCAGACCTTTTTGAGTCCTATGTAGGATCTCTGGTATCTGCCCTTACACTTGGTGCGGTAGCCGGAGCAGTTTCCGGTGTTCTCTATCCGCTGGCTATTGCAGGCTGTGGACTGATCGCATCCATCATTGCAACATTCTTTGTAAAAGGTGATGATAATTCCAATCCGCAGAAAGCCCTCACAAGAGGAAGCTATGTATCTGCAGCACTTGTTATCATCGTGTCCTTGATCCTCAGCAAGATTCTCTTCGGAGACATGAAGGCAGCCATTGCTGTGATCGCAGGTCTTGTTGTCGGTGTCATCATCGGAAACATTACAGAGTATTACACATCTGCAGATTATAAACCGGTTCAGGGAATCGGCGAGCAGTCTGAGACAGGTGCAGCTACAACTATCATCAGTGGTATCGCAGTAGGTATGAAATCTACAGCATTCCCGATCCTGCTGATCTGTGTTGGTATTTTTGTAGCATACGGTGTGGATGGATTATACGGAATCGCTCTTGCAGCAGTTGGTATGCTTTCCACAACAGGAATCACAGTTGCCGTTGACGCGTATGGACCCATCGCTGACAATGCCGGTGGTATTGCAGAAATGTCAGGTCTGGATGAGTCAGTTCGTGAGATCACAGATAAGCTTGATTCTGTAGGTAACACAACAGCAGCTATGGGTAAAGGCTTCGCGATCGGTTCCGCAGCTCTTACAGCACTTGCACTGTTCGTATCTTACGCAAATGCAGTAGGCATGGATGCAATCAATATCCTTGCTCCTCGTGTTACAATCGGTATCTTTATCGGTGGTATGCTTACATTCCTCTTCTCAGCCTTCACAATGGAATCCGTTTCCAAGGCTGCTTACAAGATGATCGAGGAAGTAAGACGCCAGTTCCGTGAGAAACCAGGTATCATGAAAGGTACCGAGAAACCGGATTACAAATCATGCGTTGCAATCTCCACAACAGCAGCTCTTCACGAGATGATGCTTCCTGGAATCATGGCAGTCGTTGTTCCGGTTATCGTAGGTGTTGTTCTTGGTGTTGAGGCTCTTGGTGGACTTCTTTCCGGTGCTCTTGTAACAGGTGTACTGATGGCAATCTTCATGTCCAACGCAGGTGGTGCATGGGATAATGCTAAGAAATACATCGAGACAGGACATCATGGCGGAAAAGGCAGCGAGGCGCACAAAGCAGCCGTTGTCGGCGATACAGTCGGCGACCCGTTCAAAGATACATCAGGTCCGTCCATCAACATCCTGATCAAACTTATGACCATCGTGTCACTGGTATTTGCTCCTCTGTTCTTATCCATCGGAGGACTTCTGTAATCATTATTTCAGAAAAACAGTAAACCCATATTATATAAAAAAGCTCTTTGCAGAGAAATCTGTAAGGAGCTTTTTTGTGCGACAAGCGGCTGATCTGTACGGATAGGTCGTTGAATCCTGGATTAAGGCTCATGCTTCTTTTTCCGGATTTTCGGTCCGTTCTGCCTGTTCGATCAGTGTCTGGTTTACATCATCTTCATAGGTACGCATCTGTACCTGCATGGGTGTGGGATCATCGCTCAGTTTCAGATGTCCGAAATGATTAAAAAAGAGCAGTACACCAAGGCCGATCCCGACAGAGTAGGATAGCTCCAGAATGGTAAAACCGTCGGAGCTTTTTCCCATGACAAGGGTGTAAAACTGGTCAAAAAGGCTCCCAAGATCCACGTCATTGTTAAAAGTCATAATAGAAAAAGCGGCGCCGAAAAAGGAAACCAGGCATACAAAGAAGATTTTTACATACCGGAGAAGCTTTCCGGTGGCGGAACTGATGCGGTAGGTGATGATGAAATCCGTTTCTCCGATGGGAGAAATATCAACAGAGGGTTCCAGCTTCTGGATCTTTTTCAGAAGATCTGACACGGACATGACATAGCGTCCGGGCTTTGTTCCGTCCAGAACTATTACCGGCATGACCCGGAGCCGGTTGAGGATTTTGGGATTGCTCATGGAAAGGGCGGCAATGTCCTGAAGGTATACATGGGGATTTGTGACTTCGATGTTCTGGTCCAGCTGAAGATAAAGAGTATCACTCATGAGAAAAACTCCTTTCCTGAAACCTTATTTTTTCATCTTCGGACGGAAGAAGAAACTGGCCAGATAGGAGAAGATCAAAGCAGAGGAAACTCCGGCGGCACAGGCAGTAAAGCCACCTGTAAAAAGTCCCAGGATACCGTCTTCTTCAATGGCTTTTTTCATTCCTTCCCACAACACATGGCCGAAACCGATCAGGGGAACGGAAGCTCCGGCACCTGCAAAATCCACCAGCGGCTTGTAGATACCAACGGCACTTAATACGGCACCGCTGCACACCAGAAGTACCATCACGCGGCCAGGCATCAGCTTTGTTTTGTCCAGAAGGATCTGGATCAGGGCGCAGATGAGACCACCGAACCAGAATGCGTTGAAATAATCCATACTTACACCTCCATATGCTCAATGACAACTCCGTGGGCGATACCTGGAATACTGTCACCTTCGTTGAAACTTACCTTGGAAAGAAGGGCGCCTGTGGGCACAAAAAGAATCCGCTTCCATTCCCCGGATACAACTTTTGGAAGGATATAGGAGGCAAGGACTACGGCAGAACAGCCACAGCCGCTTCCTCCTGCGTGAGTATCCTGAGATGGATTGTCATAGATCAGGATTCCGCAGTCTTTATGAATGGGTGAGAGCTGGATGTTCTGTTCGGACAGAAGATCCAGGAGAATTTTTTGCCCGATGCTCCCCAGATCCCCGGTAAAGACGGCATCGTAATCCGAAGGCTTCCGCCCGAAATCTGAAAAGTTCCGGGCAATGGTGTCGCAGGCAGCAGGAGCCATGCAGCCGCCCATGTTCATGGAATCTTTGAGTCCGTAATCCATGACCCGGCCGGCCGTAAGTCCAGTGATGGCAGCGCAGCCGTTGCCGGAGCGCAGAGGAGATTTTTCCCCGGGAGGGGCTGTGTTCAGAATACAGGCGCCGCTTCCTGTTACAGTCCAGGTGGCAGAAAAGGGCCGCTGATTACCGTATCCCAGAGGAAAACGAAATTCTTTTTCCGCACTTGCAAAATGGCTGGAGGTGGCACATAAGACCCGGGTGCCGAAACCGGCGGTGAGAGCAAGGCAGCCGAGAGACAAGGATTCCCCCATGGTGGAGCAGGCGCCGTAAAGTCCGTAGAAAGGAATTCCAAGCCCGGCGGAACCAAAGCAGGTAGCTGCAGTCTGGGCAAGAAGATCTCCGGCAAACATCAGATGGATATCTTCGGAGTTTAATCCGGCTTTATTCATGGCAAGTGTGGCAGTTTCTTTCTGCAACGTACTTTCCGCGGATTCCCAGGTGTCACAGCCAAACATGGGATCTTCGCAGACCAGGTCAAAAAAATCTCCAAGAGGTCCATCGGCCTCTTTCTGGCTGACGATGGATGCGGCGCTTTCGATATAAAGGGGCTTTGAAAAGGCAATGCTGGATGCACCCAGACGAAGATTTCTGCTCATGATATCACCTCCAGGATTTTTAAGATATAATAGATCACACCTAAGGCCCAGGCGCTTAAGATACCGTAGAGGATTACAGGTCCTGCAATGGTAAAAATCTTGCATCCAATGCCGAAGACCTGTCCTTCTGCCCGGAACTCAATGGCAGATGCAGCCACGGAGTTAGCAAAACCGGTAATGGGAACAAGGCTTCCGGCACCGCCGAATTTTCCGATCTTCGGGTAGATCCCCAATCCTGTGAGAATAACACTTAAGAGGATGAGAAGTACAGAACACCAGGTTCTGGCATCGGAAGTGTCTGCACCGAGAGACTGTGAGATGTTGATAATGACCTGGCCAAGAAGGCAGATCAGTCCGCCCGTGAGAAACGCTTTTGCCATATTCAGGGGCAGACTGTGGGTGGGGGTAAGCTGTTTGACATATTGTTCGTATTTTTTTTCATCAATATTACGCATATGAAAGATCCTTTCGTAAGATGATAGAGAGGCGGTAAGGGTCACATCCAGCCTTTGGCGTAATAAAACAGGGAGCCAAGAGTTTTTCCGGCAGCAATGGAAACGATCACAAGGGAAAGTCCCTGGGTGAATTTCAGCCGCCTGGCAAAGACGGGAAAGACTTTTGCGATTTCCGCCAGTGCCAGAATCCAGCCGCCCAGAAAGATTCCGAAAAAGACTCCACAGACAGCCAGGAAAAAAGGCCCCAGCGGGATCCTGACCGGAAAGAGGGTGACGATAGTTCCGGCAACGGTTCCCAGAAGTGAACTGTCTTCATATAAAAAAATGCAATCAGCGGTGTGAGTGATGCCTGCATAGCGGGGAACAATGGAAAGGCCGATCAGAAGCCCGGAAACCCCTCCTGCCACGATGATACCGGCGCAGAAACCAGTGAAGCATAAAAATGCCTGTTGGAACATGGACGGAACCTCCTTTGTGGATTTCTATGGAAGTAGTATGAGTGAATATAAAATTTTTATGCGGAAATCTTAAAAAACAAGAATATCTGTACATTTTCTGACTTAGATAGTATAATAAAAAAGGCTATAGACAGCGGCGTACAGACGCTGTCTTTCTTAACCAGAAGAAAAAACAGTGTCAGGAGGACGGATATGCAGGATGCTTTTTCACGAATGGAAATGCTCGTTGGAAATACAGGTGTAAAAAAACTCAGCAGGGCGAAGATTGCAGTATTCGGTCTTGGCGGAGCCGGAGCTCAGGCAGCAGAGGCACTTGCACGCTGCGGTGTGGGAAGTCTGACACTGATTGACCATGAAAAAATTTCACTGACCAGTATCAGCAGCCAGATTCTTGCACTTCATTCTACAATTGGTATGAGCAAGGTGGAAGCGGCGAAGAAAAGAATCCGTGATATTGATGAGAATATTCTGGTGCATACCTACGAAACCTTTTATAATGAGGAGACGGCAGGAATGTTTGAGCTGCGCTCCTTTGACTATATTGTGGATGCGCTGGGGATTTTGTCCTCCAAACTGCTTCTGATCAGCAGGGCAGCAGAGGCGCGTGTACCGGTTATTTCCTGTATGGATATGGGAAATAAACTGGATCCGTCCAGACTTGAAATTGCGGATATCAGCAGAACGACGGTATGCCCGGTAGCTAAAGTGATGAAAATGGAATTGCGTAAACGTGGAATCAGGAAACTGAAGGTGCTGTATTCCAGAGAAAGGCCTACAAAGGAGAAGCTGTTCAGACGGAACAGAACGGCCGTGAAGCAGCCGATGGAAGGAAATATTTCGTTTGTCCTGGGAACGGCAGGAAATCTTCTTGCCGGGGAAGTGGCACGGGACATTCTGGCAGCGGGAACGACTTTACGCAGCTGAAAGAGAATATAGATGATACAGGAAATAAAACAGAAAGACTGAGGAACAGAAAAAGTGAATCAAGAAATCAGAAAAATGTTCTGCGATCTTCTTGGAGAAGACCGTGTTTTTACAGAAGAACTTATGAGCCAGCATACTACTTTTAAGATTGGAGGACCAGCCGATTATTTTCTGGTTCCTGAGAAAAGTGAGGATGTAGGAGCAATCGTCAGACTCTGCAAAAAAGAAGGAATTCCATATTTTATTCTTGGAAACGGAAGCAATCTTCTTGTTGGAGACGGCGGTTATCGTGGAGTAGTGATTCAGATCTACAAAAACATGTCTGCCGTAAAGACTGAGGGCACGACAATTACCGCACAGGCAGGGGCATTGCTTTCTGCAGTGGCAGCAGCTGCGAAGAATGCATCTCTTACAGGCTTTGAGTTTGCAGGAGGGATCCCGGGAACGATCGGCGGTGCGGCAGTGATGAATGCAGGTGCATATGGCGGGGAGATGAAAGATGTTCTCTGTGAGGTAACTGTGATGGACAAAGAGGGAGAGATTTTTTCCCTCCCTGCAGAAAAACTGGAACTGGGATACCGTACCAGCGTCATAAAAAAAGCAGGTTATATAGTTCTGGAAGCAAAGATTCAGCTGAAAGAAGGAGACCAGGAAGCCATCCGTGAAACCATGAAGGATCTGACTATCAGGCGTACAACCAAGCAGCCTCTGGAGTATCCAAGTGCGGGAAGTACATTTAAGAGACCGGAAGGTTATTTTGCGGGGAAATTGATTATGGACAGCGGGCTTGCCGGTTATCAGGTGGGCGGTGCCCAGGTTTCCGAAAAACACTGCGGATTCGTGATTAATGCAGGGGGCGCAACTGCAAAGGATGTCCGCACACTGATGGATAATGTAAGGGATATTGTATATAAGAAATACGGAGTTACTCTGGAACCGGAAGTGAAATTCCTGGGTGATTTCGAATAGGAATACAGGAAGAGAAAAGTGGGAAAGGAAGAGAGACTATGCGTTTTGTAATTGTTACAGGAGTTTCAGGAGCAGGAAAAACCGCAGCACTTAAAATGCTGGAGGATATGGGATATTTTTGTGTGGATAATCTTCCGATTCAGCTTCTGGAAAAATTTGCCTCCCTTCTTCCGGAAATGCAGAGTGAGAATGTAAGAAATGTGGCACTGGGAATTGATGCCAGGAGTGGAAGTGCCCTTGATGAGCTGGAAGTGGTTCTTGACCGTATGAAACAGACAGGATATGATTATGAAATTCTTTTTATGGATGCAGAAGATTCTGTCCTTGTGAAGCGTTATAAAGAATCGAGAAGAAGCCATCCGCTGGCAAGAACAGGAAGGGTGGATGAGGGAATCCGTCTGGAAAGGGAGATAACCGGATTCCTCCGCAAGCGGGCGGATTATATCATTGATACCAGCCACCTTCTTACAAGGGAACTCCGTCAGGAAATTGAGAAAATTTTTGTGGATGACAGAGAATTCAGCAACATTATGATCTCGGTTCTTTCCTTTGGCTTTAAGTATGGAATCCCGGCAGACGCGGATCTTGTTTTTGATGTGCGCTTTCTGCCTAATCCTTATTATGTGGATGAACTGCGGCCTCTTACAGGTCTGGATGATGCGGTATTTAATTATGTGATGGACAGCGATGTTGCGAGGGCGTTTGCGGATAAACTGGAAGATATGATTCGTTTTCTGATTCCCAATTATATAAAAGAGGGGAAAACAAGCCTTGTAATCGGCATCGGATGCACAGGCGGCAAACACCGCTCGGTTACCATTGCCAGAGAACTGTATTCCAGGTTGTCAAAAGCGGAGGATTATGGAATTCGTCTGGAACACAGAGATGCGGAGAAGGACAGACTTCTGAAAAAATAATGCAGGAAAAGCACTGCAGTGAAGATATAAAAGAGGGTTCGGGATGTCATTTTCAGGAAAAGTTAAAGAAGAGCTTGCAGGGCAGTTCAGTCCGGCGAGACACTGTCAGGTGGCAGAAATGGCGGCGTTACTCTGTGGCTGCGGTCATGTGGAAAATCTGCCGGACGGAAACAGAAAGCTGTGGATTCAGACAGAAAATGAAGCAGTTGCAAGAAAAAGCTTTACATTATTAAGAAAAACATTTAATATAGAGACAGCGATTGTTATCAGGGAGGGGTCCCATCTGAAACGGGGCAGGGTATATCTTGTAGAAGTTACAGATCCGGCCAGGGCAGAGGAAGTTCTGCAGGGAACGAAACTTTCCGTGGATAACAAAACCGGGTTACTTGAAATGGATAATTCGCTTGTAGTTCAGATGAGTTGCTGCAAGCGTGCGTTTATTCGCGGTACTTTTCTGTCGTCTGGTTCAATCAGCGATCCTGAGAAAGGATATCATTTTGAGATTGTATGTCCGGACAAGAGAAAAGCAGAACAATTACAGGGGATTATCCGCAGTTTTCACGTAGAAGCTAAAATTGTAGTGCGCAAGAAATCATATGTGGTCTATGTGAAAGAAGGCGCACAGATCGTTGACATGCTGGCAGTCATGGAAGCGAACGTAGCACTTATGAATCTGGAGAATATCCGGATTCTTAAGGAAATGCGTAATACAGTGAACCGGAAGGTAAACTGTGAGGCTGCGAATATCAATAAAACGGTAAATGCGGCAGTGAGACAGGTGGAAGACATACAGCTGATCAGCAGAACGGTCGGCTTTGAAAGTTTGAGCGATGCACTGGCTCAGGTGGCCAGGCTGAGGCTTAAGTATCCAGATGCCACACTGAAAGAATTAGGTATGATGTTGAATCCGCAGGTGGGCAAATCAGGTGTGAATCACCGGCTTCGTAAGCTGAGTGAGATCGCAGATGAGCTGCGGGAGAACAAGGAGGAGCTATTATGATTAAAAAACCAATCACTATCAACTTATCCACTGGACTGGAGGCAAGACCAGTAGCACAGCTTGTTCAGGTGGCAAGCCAGTTTAACAGTGAAATTTATGTTGAGATTGGCAAAAAAAGAGTCAATGCAAAAAGTATCATGGGGATGATGACGCTGGGACTTGACGCAGGTGAAGAGATCACACTGTCTGCCAACGGTGATGATGAGAATGCGGCAATGGAGAGCATTGAACAGTATTTAAGCAACCAGTAATCAATTTGGACAGAGCAGTTCACAGAACGGGAGATTCTGTGAATGAGGAATATAAAGGGATACAGACGGAAAGGAAGACCGATTCCCGCTGTATCCCTTTCCGCTTCAAGGCGCTTATTAATATGAAAGAGGAAGATTACCTATGTCAAAAGTATTGAAATTTATTGTACATCTTGTTGTGATATGTACTCTGATCTGTGTGCTGGGGCTTGTTCTTCCACCGTTTTTCGGAGTGAGAACTGTGATCGTGGATAAGTCCGACAGTGCGACGAACCTTCCGGTAGGTTCCGTTACATATGCAATTCCGGAGAAAAGCTCTGAAATCACAGTAGGTACACCGATTCTTGTTGAGAAAGATTCCAAGACATATAAATATACCATCACGAATATTGATGCATCCAAAGGAACAGGAACGGTTACAGATCAGTCTGTTTCTGGAGACAAGACACTTACAATCAAGGTTGGAGATTATGTTCCGAAGGTTGTCATTACCATTGGATATGTGGGATATCTGCTGGTTGCTACAGAAAGCATTGAAGGACTGATTATTCTCGGTCTGGTTGTTCTGTTTTTGATTATTCTTTATGTGATTGCGGAACTCTGGAAAAAAGAGCCGGAGGATGTGCAGGATGACATGGATGATCCGGAACCCGGATATGTAAAATCAAAAAAAGAACTGAAACGGGAAGAAAAAGAACGTGCCAGAAGAATGAAGGAAGAAGAAAAAGAAATCCTTCAGGAAGAGAAAGCGCGTAAACGTAAAAGCAAAAAAGCGGAGAAACGAAAAGTACGTACCGGTGGCTTTGTAGATGAGATTGATGAGGAGGATGTTACGGAACGTCCTGCTGGAAGAAAAGCTTCCGCAATGGCGCGTACAGCACAGACAGCAGCCAGTGAAGCACATGAGGAACTGAAGAAAGAGATTGCGGCAGCTACCTCAGAAGACCTGGAGGAAGCTCCGGCAGCAGAAAGAATACAGAGAAGGCAGCCGGAACCGAAAGCAGCCCGTCCGCAGCCAAGAAGAGCTGTAGAAGCAGGGGAGGAGGAAGAGGAACCGGTTACAATCGGAAGTCTTGCAATGCCGTCTCTTTCCGCAGCACAGCTGGCAAACCGTGTGAAGAAGGCCGGTGATGCACCGGATATCGTAAAAGATGATATCACAAACGTGACATTGTTCGATTACTCAGATATCATCAGCGGTGAAGCAGACGACATGGAAGAATAAATAACTACCTATTATATAAGAAAGAAACGGTTCAGAAATGAGCCGTTTTTTTCTTTTTTAAAAAAATTTAAAAAAATTAAAAAAAACACTTGCATTCTTAAAGATCATCGTATATACTAATCCTTGCTGTGACATTGATAGCTATGAAGCGCGAGGTTGCTACCACATTGGTAGGTTTTCCGTGGAGCGAATGTCAAGTTAGGAAACTGACGACAAGTCACTGTACAAAGTTCAATAACCATCTTGGGATGGGCGTGTGTGCAAATATACCATGACACACACGGAGATGTGTACAGTCGCCGCTTGTCGTACTGCTATATAAGTACGAATAGGAGGAGACTTTTTTTATGGCAAATCAGGTAATGAGAATCACATTAAAGGCATATGATCATCAGCTCGTTGATGCATCTGCAGCAAAGATCATCGAGACAGTAAAGAAGAACGGAGCAATGGTAAGTGGACCGGTTCCGCTTCCTACTAAGAAAGAGGTTGTTACAATCTTAAGAGCTGTTCATAAATACAAAGATTCCAGAGAGCAGTTTGAGCAGAGAACTCATAAGAGACTTATCGATATCCTGACACCAACTCAGAAAACAGTAGATGCACTTTCCAGACTGGAAATGCCGGCTGGTGTTCACATCGATATCAAGATGAAAAACCGCTAATAATGTCATTTGACATTAACTATATGATTACCGAATGGTAATCCGCTATAAGGAGGAAGAAAGAAATGAAGAAAGCTATTTTAGCTACTAAAGTCGGAATGACTCAGATCTTCAATGAAGATGGAATGTTAATTCCGGTAACTGTTTTACAGGCAGGTCCTTGCGTTGTAACTCAGGTTAAAACTGAGGAGAACGATGGATACACATCAGTTCAGGTTGGCTTCGGCGAGATCAGAGAGAAACTGGTCAACAAACCGGAGAAAGGCCACTTTGATAAAGCTGGTGTAGCTGTAAAAAGATTTGTAAAAGAGTTCAGATTTGACAATGCCGGCGAGTATGAGGTTGGACAGGAAATCAAGGCTGACATCTTTGCAGCAGGAGATCACATCGATGCTACTGCAATCTCCAAAGGTAAAGGTTTCCAGGGCGCCATCAAGAGACATGGCCAGTCCAGAGGACCTATGGCTCACGGTTCTAAATATCATCGTCATGCAGGTTCCAACGGCGCTTGCTCCGATCCGAGCAAGGTTTTCAAAGGAAAACATATGCCAGGTCACATGGGACATGTTCAGGTAACTGTTCAGAATCTTGAGATCGTACGTGTAGATACAGAGAATAACTTACTGTTAGTTAAAGGTGCTGTTCCAGGACCTAAGAAATCTTTGGTTACAATCAAAGAGACAGTAAAGTCCTTATAATAGGAAAGGAGGAGCATCAGAATGGCTAATGTAACTGTTTATAATATGGAAGGCAATGAAGTTGGCACAATGGAGCTGAATGACGCAGTATTCGGCGTTGAGATCAACGAGCATCTCGTTCATCTTGCAGTTGTTCGTCAGCTTGCAAATAACCGTCAGGGAACTCAGAAAGCGAAAACTCGTTCTGAGGTAAGAGGCGGCGGAAGAAAACCGTGGAGACAGAAAGGAACAGGTCATGCAAGACAGGGTTCCATCCGTGCACCACAGTGGACAGGCGGCGGTGTTGTATTCGCTCCGGTTCCGAGAGACTATGAAGTAAAAATGAACAAAAAGGAAAGAAGAGCAGCTCTTAAATCCGCTCTGACATCCAAGGTTCAGGATAATAAACTTGTTGTTGTTGACAGCCTTGCACTTGCTGAGGTTAAGACAAAAGAGATGCAGAAGGTTCTTACAAACCTGAAAGCAGAGAAAGCTCTTGTAATCACAGCTGATAACGATCAGAACGTAATTCTTTCTGCAAGAAACATCGCTGACGTGGAAACTGCAACACCGGCTACAATCAACACATACGATGTTATGAAACACAACACCGTAGTTGTTACAAAGGATGCCGTTGCATCTATCGAGGAGGTATACGCATAATGGCAAGTATTCAGTACTATGACGTAATCATCCGTCCGGTTATCACAGAGAAATCCATGAACGCCATGGGTGAGAAAAAATATACATTCCTTGTACATCCAGAAGCAAACAAGACTCAGATCAAAGAGGCTGTTGAGAAGATGTTCGAGGGAACAAAAGTTAAAAGCGTAAACACCATCAACAACGATGGAAAGAAAAAACGCCGTGGAATGGTAGTTGGAAAAACTGCTAAGACCAAAAAAGCTATCGTAGCTCTTACAGAAGAGAGCAAAGATATCGAGATCTTCGAAGGACTTTAATTAACAGTTAAGTCCGAATATACGCAGTCAAAAGCGTGATGATAAAGATTGAAAGGAGAAACATCATGGGAATCAAAAGCTATAACCCATATACACCGTCAAGAAGACATATGACTGGTTCCGACTTCTCTGAGATTACAGCTGCAAAACCAGAGAAATCCCTCGTTACTTCCCTTAAGAAGAACGCCGGACGTAACAATCAGGGTAAAATCACTGTAAGACATCAGGGTGGCGGAAGCAGAAGAAAATACAGAATCATCGACTTCAAGAGAAGAAAAGATGGAATCCCTGCAACAGTTAAAACAATCGAGTACGATCCGAACAGAACAGCTAATATCGCTCTTATCTGCTACGCAGATGGCGAGAAAGCTTACATCCTCGCTCCAGAGGGACTTAAAGTAGGCCAGAAGGTTTACAATGGTCCGGAAGCTGAGGTTCGTGTTGGAAACTGCCTCCCGCTGGAGCTTATCCCGGTTGGTACTATGGTTCACAACATTGAGCTTCATCCTGGAAAAGGCGGACAGATGGTTCGTTCTGCAGGAAACGGCGCACAGCTCATGGCTAAAGAAGGAAAGTATGCAACACTTCGTCTTCCTTCCGGTGAGATGAGAATGGTTCCGATCGTATGCCGCGCAACTGTTGGTGTAATCGGAAACGGAGATCACAACCTTATTAACATCGGTAAAGCCGGACGTAAACGTAACATGGGTATCAGACCTACAGTTCGTGGTTCCGTAATGAACCCGAATGACCATCCACATGGTGGTGGTGAAGGTAAGACCGGTATCGGACGCCCAGGTCCTTGCACACCGTGGGGCAAACCTGCTCTCGGCCTGAAGACCAGAAAGAAAAACAAACAGTCCAACAAGTACATCGTAAGAAGACGCGATGGAAAAGCATTATCGAAATAATAAGGAGGAGAAAGCATGTCTCGTTCACTGAAAAAAGGACCTTTTGCAGACCAGAGCTTACTTAAAAAAGTAGACGCTCTTAACGCTGCAAATGATAAATCCGTAATCAAAACTTGGTCTCGCCGTTCCACAATCTTCCCGTCTTTCGTAGGACACACAATCGCTGTTCATGACGGAAGAAAACATGTGCCGGTATATATCACAGAGGATATGGTAGGACACAAACTTGGTGAGTTCGTTGCAACAAGAACTTACAGAGGACACGGAAAAGACGAGAAGAAGTCCGGAGTACGCTAGTCATCAGATTTATAACTGCCCGCTGTCAGATTAAGACAGCTGGCAGATAACTCAGATATCGAATTTAGGAAAGGAGGCACTTTAAGATGGCAAAAGGACATAGAAGCCAGATAAAGAGAGCCAGAAATGAGAATAATAGAGAGACAAGGCCGTCTGCAAAGTTATCTTATGCAAGAATTTCTGTTCAGAAAGCCTGCTACGTATTAGATGCAATCCGTGGCAAAGATGTACAGACAGCACTTGGTATCCTGACATACAATCCGAGATACGCTTCCAGCGTGATCAAAAAACTGCTTGAGTCAGCAGTAGCAAACGCTGAGAACAACAACGGAATGAACGCAGACAACCTTTATGTTGCAGCATGCTATGCAGATAAGGGACCTACAATGAAGAGAATTCAGCCGAGAGCACAGGGTAGAGCTTACAGAATCGAGAAGAGAACAAGCCATATCACTGTTGTGCTTGATGAAAGGTAAGGAGGAAAAGCATGGGACAGAAAGTTAATCCGCATGGCCTTAGAGTCGGAGTTATCAAGGATTGGGATTCCAGATGGTATGCAGAAGACAAATTTGCTGACTACCTGGTAGAAGACTACAACATCAGAACATTCCTTAAAAAGAAATTATACAGCGCAGGTGTTTCCAAGATCGAGATCGAGAGAGCATCTGACAGAGTTAAGATCATCATCTACACAGCAAAACCTGGTATCGTAATCGGTAAGGGCGGCGCAGAGATCGAGAAAGTTAAAGCTGAGCTTCAGAAATACACAGACAAGAAGCTTATCGTTGACATCAAAGAAGTAAAGAGACCGGACAAAGATGCACAGCTGGTTGCTGAGAACATTGCTCTTCAGCTTGAGAACCGTATTTCTTTCAGACGTGCTATGAAGTCCACAATGCAGAGAACAATGAAGGCTGGCGCTAAGGGAATCAAGACTTCCGTATCCGGACGTCTCGGCGGAGCTGATATGGCTCGTACAGAGTTCTACAGCGAGGGAACAATCCCGCTTCAGACACTTCGTGCAGATATCGATTATGGCTTTGCGGAAGCAGACACCACATACGGTAAAGTTGGTGTTAAGGCATGGATCTACAATGGTGAGATTCTTCCGACAAAAGGAACTAAGGAAGGGAGCGATAAATAATGTTAATGCCAAAAAGAGTAAAACGTCGTAAACAATTCCGTGGCTCCATGAGAGGAAAAGCCCTTAGAGGCAATGCTATCAACTATGGTGATTTCGGTCTTGTTGCTACTGAGCCGTGCTGGATCAGATCTAATCAGATCGAGGCAGCCCGTGTTGCTATGACCCGTTACATCAAACGTGGCGGTAAAGTTTGGATTAAGATTTTCCCGGATAAACCGGTAACAGCTAAACCAGCTGAGACTCGAATGGGTTCCGGAAAAGGCGCTCTGGAGTACTGGGTAGCAGTAGTAAAACCAGGTCGTGTTATGTTTGAGATTGCAGGCGTGTCCGAAGAGGTTGCCCGTGAAGCATTACGTCTTGCAATGCACAAGTTACCATGTAAATGTAAAATCGTTTCTCGTGCAGACTTAGAAGGCGGTGATAACAGTGAAAATTAATAAGTTCGTGGAAGATTTAAAAGCAAAGTCAGTTGCAGAACTGAATGAAGAATTAGTAGCTGCTAAAAAAGAGCTTTTCAATCTGAGATTTCAGAATGCAACAAACCAGTTAGACAATACAGGACGAATCAAAGAGGTTCGCAAAAATATTGCCAGAATCCAGACAGTAATCACTGAGCAGGCAAACGCTTCCAAATAGGACAGGAGGACATAAATCGTGGAAAGAAATCTGAGAAAAACCCGCGTGGGTAAGGTTGTCAGCGACAAAATGGATAAGACCATCGTAGTTGCAATTGAAGACCATGTAAAACATCCTCTTTACAAGAAAATCGTGAAGAGAACATATAAATTAAAAGCTCATGATGAGAACAATGAGTGCAACATCGGAGATACCGTTAAGGTAATGGAGACCAGACCGCTGTCCAAAGACAAGAGATGGAGACTGGTTGAGATCGTAGAGAAAGCTAAATAAGGAGGAAACCAGTATGATTCAGCAGGAAACTAGACTGAAAGTTGCCGACAACACTGGTGCAAAAGAAATCCTTTGTATTCGTGTTATGGGCGGCTCTACAAGAAGATATGCAAACATCGGTGACACAATCGTTGCTACGGTTAAAGATGCAACACCAGGCGGCGTTGTTAAAAAAGGTGACGTTGTTAAAGCTGTAGTTGTTAGAACTAAAAAAGGCGCTCGTCGTAAAGACGGATCCTACATCCGTTTCGATGAAAATGCTGCCGTAATTATCAAGGATGACTTAACTCCGAGAGGAACTCGTATCTTTGGACCAGTTGCCAGAGAGCTTCGTGAGAAGAAATTCATGAAGATCGTTTCCTTAGCTCCGGAAGTATTATAGGAGGGTGCCGAATGTCAGCTATGAAAATTAAAAAAGGTGATACTGTAAAAGTTATCGCTGGAAAAGATAAAGGTAAGGACGGAAAAGTTCTTGCAGTTAACGTAAAAGACAACACAGTAGTTGTTGAGAACGTAAACATGGTTACAAAGCACGCTAAACCGTCCGCAGCTAATCAGAACGGTGGAATCGTGACAAAAGAAGCTCCGCTTCACATCTCCAACGTAATGCTCGTTGTAGACGGAAAAGCTACAAGAGTTGGATTCAAGATGGATGGAGACAAAAAAGTTCGTGTTGCCAAAGCAACAGGAAAGACAATCGATTAATTAAGAGAGGAGGCATATAAAGGTGAGTAGATTAAAAGATCTTTACAAGAACGAGATCATGGATGCCATGACCAAGAAATTCGGATACAAAAACGTAATGGAAGTGCCAAAACTCGAGAAAATCGTTGTTAACATGGGTGTTGGCGAGGCAAAAGAGAACGCTAAACTTCTTGACGCTGCAATCGCAGATATGGAACTTGTTACAGGACAGAAAGCAATCGCTACAAAAGCGAAAAAATCTGTCGCTAACTTCAAAATCAGAGAGGGTATGCCGATCGGATGTAAAGTTACCTTAAGAGGCGAGAAGATGTATGAGTTCGCTGATCGTCTTATCAACCTTGCTCTTCCACGTGTACGTGACTTCCGTGGTGTTAACCCGAACGCATTCGACGGCAGAGGAAACTACGCTCTTGGTATCAAAGAGCAGCTGATCTTCCCAGAGGTTGAGTACGATAAGGTTGATAAAGTAAGAGGAATGGACGTTATCTTCGTTACAACTGCTAAAACAGATGAAGAGGCACGCGAATTACTGACATTATTCAACATGCCATTTGCTAAATAGGAGGAAAAGATTCATGGCTAAGACAGCAATGAAAATTAAACAGCAGCGTAAAGCTAAATTCTCCACAAGAGAGTATACTCGCTGCAGAATCTGTGGCCGTCCACATGCATACCTGAGAAAATACGGAATTTGCAGAATCTGCTTCCGTGAGCTGGCATACAAAGGTCAGATCCCGGGTGTTAAGAAAGCTTCCTGGTAGGCCGAGGTGAAAGCAACTTTTTAATCATTTAAATAATATTCACACGACATGTAAAGTCTGAAGAAAGAGGAGGAAACTTACATGACAATGAGCGATCCGATCGCAGATATGCTTACAAGAATCCGTAACGCAAACACTGCAAAACATGACACTGTAGACGTACCGGCATCCAAGATGAAAATTGCTATCGCAAACATCCTTGTAGATGAGGGATACATCGCAAAATATGATCTGGTTGAGGATGGAGTTGTTAAAACTCTTCACATCACACTGAAATACGGTGAGGATAAAAACCAGAAGATCATCACAGGACTTAAGAGAATCTCCAAACCAGGTCTTCGTGTATACGCAGGCAAGGATGAGCTTCCGAAGGTTCTTGGCGGACTTGGTATCGCAATCCTTTCCACAAACAAAGGCGTTATCACTGACAAAGAGGCTCGTAAGCTTCAGGTTGGTGGCGAGGTACTTGCATTTGTATGGTAGTCCATACAGGGCAGTCATATAGCTTTTAAACTGAAAACAGAGAGGGCATGGGCCCTCTCCGACAATCTAAGTAAGGAGGACAAATTTATGTCACGAATCGGAAGACTTCCGGTTGCAATTCCAGCTGGCGTTGAGGTTACAGTCGCAGATGGAAACGTTGTAACAGTAAAAGGACCTAAGGGAACACTTGAGAGAGCACTCCCGACAGAGTTAGAGATCAAAGTTGAAGACGGTCATGTAGTTGTAACAAGACCGAACGACTTAAAGAGAATCAAAGCCCTTCACGGCTTAACAAGAAGCCTTATCCACAACATGGTTGTTGGTGTAAGCGAAGGATACAAAAAAGAGCTTGAGGTTAACGGTGTTGGTTACAGAGCTGCTAAGCAGGGCAAGAAACTTGTACTTAACCTCGGATATTCTCACCCGGTAGAGATGGAAGATCCAGAAGGTCTTGAGTCCACAGTTGATGGAAACAAGATCATCGTATCTGGTATCAGCAAAGAAAAAGTTGGCCAGTACGCAGCTGAGATCAGAGACAAGAGAAGACCTGAGCCATACAAGGGCAAGGGAATCAAGTACGTTGACGAAGTTATCAGACGTAAAGTCGGTAAGACCGGTAAGAAATAATTAAGGAGAGTGAGAATATGATTAACAAAGCATCCAGAAGCGAAATTCGCGAAAAGAAGCATAGAAGATTACGTCATCATTTAAACGGAACTGCAACTACTCCTCGTCTGGCAGTATTTCGTTCCAACAAGCACATCTATGCACAGATTATTGATGACACAGTTGGTAAAACTTTAGTATCCGCTTCTACTCTCCAGAAGGACGTAAAAGCAGAGCTTGAGAACACTGACGATGTACAGGCTGCAGCAAAAGTCGGAACAGTAATCGGTAAAAAAGCTGTTGAGGCTGGTATCGAGAGCGTTGTTTTCGACAGAGGTGGATATATCTACCACGGAAAAGTTAAAGCACTGGCAGATGCAGCAAGAGAAGCTGGACTGAAATTCTAAGAGGAGGAAAAGAACACATGAAACGTAATCTTATTGATGCTAGTCAGTTAGAGTTAGAAGATAAAGTAGTATCAATCAAGCGTGTTACCAAGGTTGTTAAAGGTGGTCGTAACTTCCGTTTCACAGCTTTAGTTGTTGTAGGTGACGGCAATGGACACGTTGGTGCAGGTTTAGGAAAAGCAGCAGAAATTCCGGAGGCGATCCGCAAAGGTAAAGAGGACGCTATGAAGAAACTTGTTACTGTTGCAAGAGACGAGAACAATTCCATTACACATGACTTCATCGGAAAATTCGGAAGCGCTGAGATGCTTCTGAAGAGAGCTCCGGAAGGTACTGGAGTTATCGCCGGTGGCCCGGCACGTGCCGTAATCGAGCTTGCTGGTATCAAAAACATCCGTACAAAATGTATGGGTTCCAGAAATAAACAGAACGTAGTTCTGGCAACAATCGCAGGCCTGAGCCAGTTAAAGACTCCGGAAGAGGTTGCAAAGCTCCGCGGAAAATCTGTAGATGAGATTCTGGGTTAAGGAGGAAATGGAAATGGCAGATACAATCAAGGTTACACTGGTAAAATCTCCAATCGGTGCAGTACCGAAGCACAAAAAGACTGTAAAAGCTATGGGTCTTACAAAGATGCATAAAACAGTTGAGATGCCAGACAACGCTGCAACTAGAGGAATGATTCAGCAGGTGCAGCACCTGGTAAAAGTAGAAGATTAAGGAGGTGCCAGAATGGAATTATCAAACTTAAGACCCGCAGAGGGTTCCAAGCATAGCGATAACTTCAGAAGAGGCCGTGGACATGGTTCAGGAAACGGCAAAACTGCTGGTAAAGGACATAAAGGACAGCTTGCTCGTTCCGGACACAAGAAACCGGGATTCGAGGGAGGTCAGATGCCTTTATACAGACGTCTTCCTAAGAGAGGTTTCACTAACAGAAACTCTAAAGAAATTATCGCAATCAATGTAGACGTTCTCAATCGTTTTGAGGATGGCGCAGAGGTTACAGTTGACAGCTTACTTGCAAGCGGTGCAATCTCCAAGGCTGGTGATGGTGTTAAGATCCTTGGAAACGGCGAACTTACAAAAAAACTCAATGTTAAAGTAAACGCTGTCAGCGAGACTGCAAAAACAAAAATTGAAGCTGCTGGTGGTACAGTAGAGGTGATCTAATGTTTGAGACTCTTAAGAGTGTTTTCAAAGTAAAGGAAATGAGAAGGAAACTTCTCTATCTGATCTGGATGATATTCGTGATCAGAATTGGATCCCAGCTTCCTGTACCGGGGGTCGACAGTGACTTCTTTAAGCAGTGGTTTGAATCTAATACCGGTGACGCATTCAATTTCTTTGATGCGTTCACCGGCGGTTCCTTTACTCAGATGTCAATTTTTGCATTGAACATCACACCTTACATTACTTCTTCCATTATCATTCAGCTTCTTACCATTGCTATTCCGGCACTGGAAGAGATGCAGCGTGACGGAGAAGAAGGAAGAAAAAAGCTTACAGCAATCACACGTTATGTAACGGTCGGTCTTGCTCTGTTTGAGTCTGTTGCCATGGCAATCGGATTCGGACGTCAGGGTATGATCCCGGATATGAATTTCCTGAAGGGAATCGTGGTTGTTGCAAGTTTAACAGCGGGTTCCGCAATGCTTATGTGGCTGGGCGAGCGTATTACAGAGAAGGGCATCGGAAATGGTATTTCCATTGTCCTGACTATCAATATCGTGTCCAGGATCCCGAGCGATATATCCCTTCTTTATGAGAACTTCGTCAAGGGCAAAACAATTGCAAAAGGAATGCTTGCAGCCTGCATCATCGCTGTGATCATCCTGGTTGTTGTAGTGCTCGTACTTATCCTCAACGGAGCAGAGAGAAGAATTCCGGTTCAGTATTCCAAGAAGATGGTTGGACGTAAAATGATGGGCGGTCAGTCCACAAACATCCCGCTTAAAGTAAATACTGCCGGCGTTATTCCGGTTATTTTTGCTTCCTCCATTATGTCTTTCCCGTCAATCATTGCACAGTTCGCTGGCAAAGGAAACGGAACAGGCATTGGAAGTGAGATCTTAAGAGGACTTTCCTCCAATAACTGGTGTAATCCAAGTCAGATCCAGTACAGCTGGGGTCTGATCCTGTATGTGGTACTTTGCGTATTCTTCGCATACTTCTATACATCCATTACCTTTAATCCGTTGGAAGTAGCCGATAATATCAAAAAGCAGGGCGGTTTTATCCCAGGCATCCGTCCGGGAAAACCGACTTCAGATTATTTGACTAAAATCCTGAATTATATTATATTTATAGGTGCAGTAGGTCTTGTTATCGTGGCCGTAATCCCGTTCTTCTTCAACGGTGTGTTCGGTGCGAATGTTTCCTTCGGCGGTACATCTATCATCATCATCGTAGGTGTTATCCTGGAGACCGTTAAGCAGGTGGAATCACAGCTGCTTGTACGTAATTACAAAGGCTTCCTGAACTAATTGAAAATGAAGGTTGCGGTGCGAAAGTGTCGCAGCCTTGATTTGTAAACAGGACTGTCTGAAAATCAGGCAGAAAACAGGAAAATGGAGGGTATGCTATGAGAATTATTATGTTGGGTGCACCGGGGGCAGGCAAAGGTACTCAGGCTAAGAAAATTGCGGCGAAATATGGAATTCCGCACATCTCCACAGGAGATATTTTCCGTGCCAACATCAAGAACGGTACTGAGCTTGGAAAAAAAGCAAAAACTTACATGGATCAGGGACTTCTCGTTCCGGATGAACTGACCTGTGACCTTGTTGTTGACAGAATCCAGCAGGATGACGCAAGAGAAGGTTATGTTCTGGATGGTTTCCCGAGAACAATTCCGCAGGCAGAATGTCTGACAGAAGCTCTGAATAAACTTGGAAGCAAAATTGACTATGCAATCGATGTGGATGTGCCGGATGATAACATCGTGAAACGTATGGGTGGACGCCGTGCATGTGTGAAATGTGGTGCAACTTATCACGTTGTATTTGCAGCACCGAAGACAGAAGGTGTCTGCGATACCTGTGGTGACAAGCTTGTACTCCGTGACGATGACAAGCCGGAGACAGTCCAGAAACGTCTGAATGTTTATCATGAGCAGACACAGCCATTGATTGACTATTACACCACACAGGGTGTTTTGAAGACGGTAGACGGAACCAGGGACCTGAATGAGGTATTCCAGGAGATCGTTGACATCTTAGGAGAATAAGAATGTCCGTAACAATTAAGACACAGCATGAAATAGAACTTATGAGAGAATCCGGCCATCTTCTTGAGAAGGTGCACGACGGTTTGATCCCTTACATCAAACCAGGTGTCAGCACCAAGGAGATTGATAAGATCGGTGAAGAAATGATCCGGTCTATGGGCTGTATTCCGAACTTTCTGAATTACGGAGGTTTTCCGGCTTCTTTCTGTATCAGCCTGAATGACGAGGTTGTGCATGGAATTCCATCCGAAGAGAAGATCATCCAGGACGGGGATCTGGTTAAGATCGACGCCGGCCTGATTTATAAGGGCTACCATTCTGACGCAGCACGTACCTATGCGGTAGGTGAAGTATCCAAAGAAGCACAGCAGCTCATTAAGGTTACAAGAGAGTGCTTTTTTGAAGGACTGAAAATGGCAAAAGCCGGAAATCATTTAAATGATATTTCCAAAGCCATCGGAGCCCACGCAGCGAAATACCGTTACGGTATTGTACGTGACCTTGTAGGACATGGAATCGGAACTCATCTTCATGAGGATCCGCAGATTCCAAACTTCCCGCAGAAGCGCAGGGGCATCAAGCTCCTTCCGGGAATGACCCTGGCCGTCGAGCCCATGATCAACCTTGGTCGTGCGGACGTGGCATGGCTGGACGATGAGTGGACAGTAGTAACCATGGATGGTTCACTTTCCGCACATTATGAAAATACGATCCTCATCACCGATGGGGAACCAGAGATTCTGACGCTTACGAATCTGTAAGCAGCAATTGTTGTCATGACATAGGAGGTAAAAAATGTCAAAAGCAGATGTGATCGAAGTAGAAGGCACTGTTCTGGAGAAACTGCCTAACGCGATGTTTAAAGTAGAACTGGAAAACAAACATGTGGTACTTGCCCATATCAGCGGTAAGCTCCGTATGAACTTCATCCGTATTCTCCCGGGAGATAAAGTAACGATCGAACTTTCTCCGTATGATCTTTCCAAGGGAAGAATCATCTGGAGAGATAAATAAGAAATTCTGTAAAGGGCCTGGCGGTTTAAACTGCCGGGTCTTTTTTTATGCCTTTTTCCGGGAAAAGATTTCAAACTGGACTTTATCGCTCATACTTTTTTCACGCTTTAAACATAAAGTGAACAGATTTTGTTGATATAGTATGAGCATACAAGAAAGAGAGAGGTGTTTATATGAAGAAAAAATATCTTGCAGCAATCTTAGGAGTTATGATAGCAACAACATCTGTTACCGCATGTGGGGTAGCGACAACAGAGACAACAACGAATACAGCGGAAAGTTCAGAGAATAAAGAAACAGAAGATACAACAGTAGAGAGTGCAGAAAGCACAGATGATAGTGACAGCAGTGCAGATGTGGATAAAGAGGATTCTGATGAGGAAGATGTGACCTACGGTGAAGTGAAATCTGTGGAAGCCGGAAAGATTATCATCGCAGTTGGAACGATGAAAGAAATGGGCGGAAATGGTGGAGATGCTTCTTCTGATACAGCAGACAAATCCGATTCAGAGGCAGCATCTGATGACAGCAGTGATGAAGCCCCGGAGAAACCGGACGGTGACAATGCAGATGGAAATGGTGGTACCCCAGGCGGAGATCAGGGAGAAGCGCCTTCCATGCTGGATCTGACCGGAGATGAGATGACAGTCACAGTAACAGACGATACAGTGATCACAAAAGAAAGCGCCGGAGGTCCAGGCGGAGCACCAGGAGGAAATCAGGGAGAAGCCCCGGAGAAACCGGACGGTGACAGCACAGATGGAAATGGTCAGGGAGAAGCCCCTGAGAAGCCAGACGGAGATAATGGAAATGGTCAGGCCCCAGGCGGTGACCAGGGCGGTGCGCCGGACGGCAATAATTCCCAGAGTGAGACCATCGAACTCTCAGACATCCAGGAAGGTGACATCGTAGCCATCACCACAGACGATGATGGAAACGCCCTTACTATTAAAGTACAGAGCTCAGACATGGGCGGCGGTCAGGGAGGTCCTGGTGGAGCACCTGGTGGACAGTCCCAGGGAGTAGACAGCTATGATGCAGCCAATACGTACGATTCTGATACAGAGGTATCCGATACATCCCTGGAATCTACAGGAACAGACGAGAATGCGGCACTTGTTTCCTCAGGAGCCAATGTAACTTTTGATAATGTAGATATCACAAGAAATTCTTCCGACAGCACAGGCGGCGATAACTCCAGCTTTTACGGCGTAGGAGCGGCACTCCTTGCAACAGAGGGCAACGCCTATGTAAAAGGCGGAACCGTAACCACTGACGCAGCCGGCGGAGCAGGACTTTTTGCCTACGGCGACGGAACCGTTTATGCGGCAGATACCACCATCAAGACAACACAGGATACTTCCGGTGGAATCCATGCAGCTGGTGGCGGTAAATTATACGCCTGGGATCTGAATGTGGAGACAGACGGAGAATCTGCAGCAGCCATCCGAAGCGATCGTGGCGGCGGAACCATGGTCGTAGACGGCGGAACTTACACATCCAACGGTGTAGGATCACCGGCAGTATACTGCACCGCAGATATTGCAGTAAAAGATGCCACACTTACAGCAAATGGATCAGAAGCGGTGTGCATCGAAGGACTGAACTCCCTGCATCTTTTTAACTGCGACCTTACGGGAAATATGAGCGACTTAAGTCAGAATGACAGTACCTGGACCGTAATTCTCTATCAGAGTATGTCCGGTGATTCTGAAGTAGGAAACAGCACTTTCCAGATGGACGGCGGAACCCTTACTTCCCAGAACGGCGGCGTGTTCTACACAACCAACACAGAGAGTGATATTACACTGAAAGATGTAGATATCACATACAACAATGACAATGAGTATTTCCTTCGCTGTACAGGAAATAACAACGAAAGAGGCTGGGGCGAAAGCGGAGCCAACGGAGCAGATTGTGACTTTACTGCAATCAGCCAGGATATGGAAGGCAGTGTGATCTGGGATACCATCAGCCAGCTTGATTTCTATATGACAGATGGAAGTAACCTGACAGGAGCTATCATAGACGATGAGAGTTTTGCCGGCAACGGCGGAGATGGCTACTGTAATGTATATGTCAGTGACGATTCTACCTGGACAGTAACCGGTGACAGCACCGTATCCACACTTTCCAACGCAGGAACCATCGTAGACGATTCCGGAAAAAATGTCACAATTAAAGGAACAGACGGAACTGTATATGTAGAAGGCGACAGCGATTACACCATCACCGTAGATAAATACGAAGATACCGCAGATACTTCAGGCAGCGATACCGTTGCCTCCTGGTCTGATTATGAAGTGGAGAAACCAGATACCCTCTAAAAAAGAACATCCCTTTTGCAAAAATATAAATGAAAAGAATCCCGCGGAAACGTTTAAAACCGTTTCCGCGGGATTCTTTTATGTAGTACGTTCTGTAAATTTCAGCGTTTTATCATCCGATACCGCCAAGCACGATACCAAGGATCAGCACCAGGAAGCATACCGGAATATAAAGATATTTACACACCGGGTAAAAATATTTCGTAAATGGTTTTTCGCGGCCTTTGTTGATCTGGTTCTCCACATATTTTTTGCCAAATACCCAGAAGAACATGATCCCTGCAAGTCCTGCCCCAAGAGGACAGATATAGATGGAAAGCACATCCATCCAGTCAGAGACGATGCCCTGAATCAGAAGAGAAACCACCACTCCGATAGCTGCGATCACCATACAGGAAGGGATACGGCCAAGGCCTGTTTTTTCCTGAACCGTGGCGATGGGGGCCTCATAAAGGTTCATAAGGGAAGTCATGCCTGCAAGGAAAACGGCTACGAAGAAGATAATGGCGATGATCCGTCCGCCAGGCATGGTTTTGATCAGGTGCGGCAGGTAGATGAACAGAAGTCCGGGACCGCCCTGGTCAAGCTTGGCACCTGTGGTAGCCATGGCCGGAATGATAACAAGTGCTGCCAGCATAGCAGCCAGAGTATCAAAAAGTGCTACCCTTGCAGCAGATGCAGGGATATCTTCGCTGTCTGGAAGATAAGATCCGTAGATCAGTGTACCGTTGCCTGCAACAGACAGGGAGAAAAATGCCTGTCCAAGTGCGAAGATCCAGGTGGAAGGCTTTGCCAGAATTTCCGGCTCCACGCGGAAGATATAGCGGTATCCGGCAGCAGCTCCCGGCTGAAAGGCAACATAGATGCCAAGGATCACAAACAGTATAAAGAAGATAGGCATCATCACTTTATTGGCCTTTTCGATGCCGCTTCCAACGCCGTACATCAGGATAAACATGCAGATCACAAGAGCAGCCAGCTGCCAGAGATTATTTCCCCAGGCAGAGGCCATGCCTCCGAATTTGGCGCCAAAGGACTCAATATTTGCCGGTGCCAGGGTAGATCCTGTAAAGGTTCCGAGCATATATCGGAAGATCCATCCCATAACAACCGTATAACCGATAGCCATGGCCAGTGCACCGATCACCGGTATCCAGCCCAGTGTTTCGCCCAGCCTTCGTCTGCATTTGGTTTCACAGGCCATGCCGAAGGCGTCAATGGGCCCGGAACGTGTCCCGCGGCCAAAGCTCATCTCACCGATCACCCCGGTAAAGCCGATCAGTGCCACAAAAATAAAATATGGGATCAGGAACGATCCACCGCCATACAGGGAAACTCTGGTGGGAAACATCCAGATATTTCCCATTCCAACCGCAGACCCGATGCAGGCCAGAATGAACCCCCAGCGGCTGTTAAAAGATTCTCGTTTTTTCATAAAAATAAAATTTCCTCTCTCCGTTGATCGTTTCAGTATAACATAATTTTGGAAAATAGGAAACTGCAGCATCTATACAGATCTAGACGGATATTTGTGAGCCACATTTGTCACCTGCTCATAACCGTATAGCTGCGAAGTAGCTATGAGTCGGGCTCATCGGCGCAGGGCATTATCATAAAATCGAAAATGATCCGGTCTGTGCCGTGACTGGGTATACTCAAACATCACGCCATCACTGTTATAAGTCTGGCTAGACACTACAGCCACGCAGTTATAATCCTTCACATTCAGATGAAGATATTTTTCATCAATTTCTGTAACCTTTTCCACAGTCATGATACGTTTGCTGTTGACAATGGTCATATGAAGCACCTGTTCCAGATATTCATAGATAGAATGACTGGCAATCTCGGCAGTAAGGCCGGGAACGGATTCCTTCAGAAAATAATTATGGCTGATGATCAGCGGGATATCTTCAAGATAATGGATACGCTGAATATAATATACTTCTGCACCAGCGGGAAATCCTGTGTAAGCTGACTGATTTTTGCTGATACAAAGCTCTGTAAAAAGAGCCACCTCCGTATGGGCATTCTGACCGTTCCTTGCAGCAGATTCTTTGAAGGTTTCGATCTCTCCGATGGTGAAAGCAGTCTTCTCGTTTGGACGGTAGATATTGCGGACACCTTTTCCCTGCATGGTCTGTACATAGCCGTCACTGACAAGAAGACTGACCGCACGTCGCAGGGTATTGCGGGAGCAGCCGTAAGTCTGGATCAGAGTGTTTTCGGAAGGCAGAAGCTCCTGATAGGCAAAGGTGTTGTCCTCTATTTTCATTTTCAGATCTTTATAGATATCTTCGTAAATACTTTTGGGCATTTCAATTCTCCATTCATGTTCGGTCAAAAATATATAGCAGGATTTATGATTTCTGGAATAATTATAAAAGATTTTCCCGGTAAGCGCAATGCAAATACCGTGGAATGTTTAAACAAGTTACGGAGCATATTGATATGTTATGAGGATAGTATGAGAAATATAGATGAAATCAATTTGTGGCCATTCAAAATCATGATACTGGATTTCGAACGCATATAAGCTGTAAGCGCCAGAGGGGCTTATGCGTAAACAAAAAAGGAAATGTGACAGTGTAAAAACAGATCACATTTCCTCTTATTTTATCAAAGCTAAAATAAAGTCAGGCCTCTTTTTTCTTATAGGAAAGATTCCTGAGGCTGCTGCCGTTAGAAGCTGTGCTTCGGGTAACTGCCGGTGTATCGGCTGCGGTATTCCGGTCTGCACTGATCAGCCATACAGCATAGAAGGCAGGAACCAGACAGAGCCATACGCCTGAGAGACCGCAGGTCATATACAGGATCAGAGACAAAGCTGCACCTGTATGAAAAGAAAGCAGCGTCATTCCGTAGAATTTTGCTTTATCGCACTGTGCGCTGTCCTTTTTCATAAGGAACTGAGTGACAGCTGTGGTGAACTGGCGAAGGTTGTTGGTGGAAAAGATCGTGGAGCTGTTATATCCGCCGGGAGCCTTGAAGGTACACCACTGGAAAGGCATTGCAAAGAACACGGGGTAAAGAGCCACAACCGGAGACATTCCGGAAGGAAAGAATCCCAGGAGCAGGATCGCAAAGATATCGATCCCGATACTGATAAAACGAAGATCTGCGGAAAAATGCTCTGGGATCCAGACCGTAAGGATAACAGCAGCCATATATATGAGAAGCGCACCCACACGCAGAAGCATATCCGAAAAATTCCTGCCTATGAGATCCCGCACAACACCAAGAAGATTGGCTGTCTGGGCATTGCCGAAAAGATCAGCTCTTGACACAATGGCATAAAGCCCCAGGTATCCACCGATAAAAGATAAGGTGTAATGTATCAGAAAACGATATTTCATTTCCGTATGCATATGTAAAGATTCCTTTCATTAAAATAGGCAGATTCCATATGTCTGCCGGACTTTGCCACCCATTATAATACAGCCTGTAAAAAAAATCAAAAATTTTTAAAATTTTTTCTTGCATTTCAGGAAAACAGGTGTTAGTATATATTTCAAGCGCGCAAATACTGTGTATGAGTGCGCCTGTGAAACTGCAGATATGAGACTAATTTACGGAAGGAGGATTTCCAGTGAAAGTAAGATCATCTGTAAAGCCGATCTGCGAGAAGTGCAAGGTCATTAAGAGAAAGGGATCCATCAGAATCATCTGTGAGAACCCGAAGCACAAACAGCGTCAGGGTTGATTTCCATATCGGAACTTCTTTGGAATGTTTGTGAAACGTGCGGCTGCAGTATGAAACACCCGGAAGGGTTGTTCTGCTGAGTGAATAATAAGCATGTATTGCCTAATACCGAGAGGCAACAGCGGTTAAGATCCGCAATTTCGGAAAGGCTGTGATTCGCCAATTACAGCTGGGTGTTTTACCGAGGCACCCCAATTAGGAAACTAGAAAAGAAAGCGGCAGGTTGATATGTCCCATTTCACCTTGCGAGAGCAAGTGACATACGATATGCAGGACTTTCAGAAACAGAAAATGGAGGAAACAGTACATGGCTCGTATAGCTGGTGTAGACTTACCAAGAGAGAAACGTATTGAAATCGGTCTTACCTACATTTATGGAATTGGTAGACCAAGCGCAGACAAAATTCTTGCTAAAGCAGAGGTTAATCCTGACACACGTGTCAGAGATCTGACTGATGACGAGGTTAAGAGACTGAGCGCTGTTATTGATGAGACAATGACAGTAGAAGGTGATCTGAGAAGGGAAATCGCCCTTAACATCAAGAGACTGCAGGAGATCGGATGCTACAGAGGTATCCGTCATCGTAAAGGACTCCCGGTTCGTGGTCAGAAGACTAAGACAAATGCGAGAACTCGCAAGGGACCGAAGAGAACAGTTGCAAACAAGAAGAAATAATTTATAGATATAACTAATTAATTTCAAAAAAAGGAAAGTGTAGGTTAGTTTTAAAATGGCAAAAGTTACAAAGAAAACGACAAAACGTCGTGTCAAGAAAAACGTTGAACACGGACAGGCACACATTCAGTCTTCCTTCAACAATACAATCGTTACACTGACAGATAACGAAGGAAACGCTCTTTCATGGGCAAGTGCCGGTGGTCTTGGATTTAAAGGTTCAAGGAAATCTACCCCTTATGCAGCACAGATGGCAGCAGAGACTGCAACAAAAGCTGCTTTAATTCATGGATTAAAAACAGTAGACGTTATGGTAAAAGGCCCGGGCTCAGGCCGTGAAGCAGCAATCCGTGCGCTTCAGGCATGCGGACTTGAAGTAACCAGCATTCGTGACGTAACTCCGGTTCCTCACAACGGATGCCGTCCACCAAAACGCAGAAGAGTCTAATTAGGAGGTAGTTGAAATGGCAGTAAATAGAGTACCTGTTCTGAAAAGATGCAGATCCCTTGGCCTGGATCCGATCTACTTAGGAATTGATAAAAAGTCCACAAGACAGTTAAAACGTGCAAACCGTAAAGTATCTGAGTACGGACTTCAGTTAAAAGAGAAACAGAAAGCAAAATTCATCTACGGAGTTCTTGAGAAACCTTTCCGTAACTACTACAAGAAAGCCGACAGAATGCAGGGCCAGACAGGTGAGAACCTTATGGTTATGCTTGAGAGCAGACTTGACAACATCGTTTTCCGTATGGGATTCGCTAGAACAAGAAGAGAGGCTCGTCAGATCGTAGATCACAAGCACGTACTTGTTAACGGAAAATGCGTAAACATTCCGTCCTATCTCTGCAAAGCAGGCGATACAATCGAGATCAGAGAGAAGAGCAAAGGTTCTGAGAGATATAAAGGAATCCTTGAGGTTACAGGTGGAAGACTTGTTCCGGAGTGGATCGACGCTGATCAGGAGAACCTGAAGGGTGTAATTAAAGAGCTTCCTACAAGAGAGCAGATCGATGTTCCTGTAAACGAGATGCTTATCGTCGAGCTGTATTCTAAATAATTAGTAACTGTTTACTGTGTCTACAGTTATAAAAATTGGTAATACCCTCGAATGTTGATTAACCCAGAAGGAGGGAACCTTATAGTGTTTGATTTCAATAAACCAAAAATCGAAATTACCGAAATATCCGAAGATAAGAAGTTTGGAAGATTCGTTGTAGAGCCTCTTGAAAGAGGTTACGGTACTACCCTTGGCAATTCTTTAAGAAGAATTATGCTGTCCTCCCTTCCGGGAGCTGCAGTAAGCCAGGTGAAGATCGATGGTGTACTTCATGAATTCAGCTCCATTCCGGGCGTGAAGGAAGATGTAACCGAGATCATCATGAATCTGAAATCTCTTGCCATCAAGAATCACAGCAGTGACAACGAACCGAAGACCGCATACATCGAGTGTGAGGGCAAAGGTGTTGTTACAGCAGCTGATATCCAGGCAGATCAGGATATTGAGATCATGAACCCGGATCAGGTAATTGCAACCCTGAACGGCGGAAAAGACTGCAGACTGGCCATGGAACTTACCATTACCAAGGGACGTGGTTATATCAGTGCAGACAAAGGCAAAACCGATGACATGCCGATCGGTGTGATCGCAGTTGATGCAATCTACACTCCGGTTGACAGAGTCAACATGATCGTCGAGAATACACGAGTTGGTCAGGTAACTGACTTCGACAAGCTTACACTGGATGTATATACCAATGGAACACTTGATCCGGACGAGGCAGTCAGCCTTGCAGCGAAGGTTCTCAGCGAGCATTTAAGCCTGTTCATTGATCTTTCCGAGAATGCTAAGACCGCAGAGGTTATGATCGAGAAAGAAGACAATGAGAAGGAAAAGGTTCTGGAGATGAGCATTGATGAGCTTGAGCTCTCTGTTCGTTCCTACAACTGCCTTAAGAGAGCCGGTATCAATACGGTTGAAGAATTATGCAACAAGACTTCTGACGATATGATGAAGGTTCGTAATCTGGGCCGCAAATCATTAGAGGAAGTACTTGCGAAACTCAAAGAGCTGGGACTTCAGCTCCAGCCTACAGAGGAATAATAATGTTGACGGTTCGCGGTGAATGTCGCGAACCGTAACTGGATAACAGGTTTCGGTACCAGCATGCGTTTAAGACATGCACACCGCCGGAAACAGAATAATGAGTGGGGTGTCAGCAGCAGGGCAGTAAGACCGAACAAGCATGTCCTGGTGTCCCACAGATGGAGGATAATAAAATGGCAAAATATAGAAAATTAAGCAGAACATCTAACCAGAGAAAAGCACTCCTGAGAAATCAGGTTACAAACCTTCTTCATCACGGAAAAATCGTGACAACAGAGGCTAAGGCTAAAGAGATCCGCAAGATCGCTGAGGGACTTATCGCTATGGCTGTACGTGAGAAAGACAATTTCGAGACTGTTACAGTAACAGCTAAAGTTGCTCGTAAAAATGCTGACGGAAAACGTGTAAAAGAAGTCGTAGACGGCAAGAAGAAAACAGTTTACGATGAAGTTCAGAAAGAGATCAAAAAAGATGCTCCTTCCAGACTTCATGCACGTCGTGAGATGATGAAAGTTTTCTATCCTGTAACAGAGGTTCCTACTAAGGGCGCTGGCAGAAAGAAAAACACAAAAGAAGTTGACATGGTTGACAAGATGTTCAGCGAGATCGCTCCGAAATACGCAGATCGTAACGGTGGTTACACAAGAATCGTTAAGATCGGTCAGCGTAAAGGCGATGCAGCTATGGAAGTTCTTATCGAGCTTGTATAATTTACTTCTGACCATTTTAAAGGACATTTGCAGAAATGCAGATGTCCTTTTTTGTATTTCCCAATAAATGTATATGAAAATCCTGGCTTGATTATTATTCCTTTTTAGCGTACAATCGGTAATGTACAAAATATGAGTACACGGATGTGAAAAGATGATGCGGCGTTTTATACTGACAATAGAAATTCTGTTTGTTTCCTTCTTTCTTATAGGAGGAAGTTTTGCAATGACAGGAACCGCCACTGCCGGCACAACGAAGTTTTCATGGTCGGATCACCGAACCATAGCCCATGCATTGGGCGGGCTGGACGGAAGAGACTATCTGAATTCCAGAGAGGGATTTCTTGCCATGTACCAACAAGGCGTACGGCTTTTTGAGCTGGATCTTTCCAGAACATCAGACGGAGTGTGGGTATGCCGGCACAACTGGAAGGAGTCCATGGGGCAGTGGAAAGGCAGCGGGAAAAAAGTTCTTACAGAGAAACAGTTTAAGAACAGTAAGATATATGGAACATACACACCGATGACACTGGAAGATTTTTTCCTGCTTCTGAAAGAGCATCCGGATGCCTATGTGATGATCGATTCCAAGCAGTATTCTCTGCGTAATTATCAGAGAACACTGGAGGATTACTGTGATTACGTGGAAATTGCAAGAGCAGCTGGAGCAGAGAGTGTACTGGATCAGATCATTCCGGAAATCTACAGTGAGGCGATGTTTCCCGGAACTGCCATGATCTATTCTTTTCCTTCCTATGTATATTCGCTGTGGCAGGAATATTCTGCGGAGGATCTGGAGCATATTGCATCTTTCTGTGAAGAAAAGGGAATCCCTGCGGCAACCATTTACTGGAAATACTGGTCTGAAGAAACAGAACAGATTTTTGAAAAAAAGGGAATCCGACTGTATGTATACACGGTAAATGACCGGAATCAGGCCAGAAAGTATATTGCACAGGGGGCGGAGGGAATCTGCACCGATTTTCTGACAGCAGATGATCTGTGGTAGGAGAAATAAAAACAAAGGAATCAGAGGATTATGAAAATAAGAACAACCATTGCTGTGATGGCAGCAAAAATTACAGGACATGTCTGTAAGCTTATGGGACGCCAGGGTGTAACCTGGGCCGGTAAGATCGCACTGAAGATATGCCCGGATATCCTGGAAGAGCTTTCCTCCCAGGTAAGAGAAAAAATATTTGTAGTATGTGGCACCAACGGAAAGACAACCACCAACAACATGCTCTGTGCAGGCCTGGAGGCAGAGGGCAAAAAAGTCATCTGCAACCATACCGGTTCCAACATGCTGAACGGAGTTGTGGCAGCTTTCGTGCTGGGTGCAAAATTCAGCGGAAAACTGGATGCAGATTATGCCTGTATTGAGGTGGACGAGGCTTCCACAAGGCACGTGTTCACAAAGATCAAACCGGATTATATGGTTATGACCAATCTGTTCCGTGATCAGCTGGACCGTTATGGTGAGATCGATATCACCATGAACATCCTGGAAGAGATGATGAAAAAAGTTCCGGATATGAAAGTTATTGTCAATGGTGACGATGCACTGTCCGCATATCTTGCCATGGACTGCGGAAATCCTTTTGTGACCTACGGAATCAGCAAACCGGTGATCAAAAACAAAACAAATGAGATCCGCGAGGGCCGCTTCTGTAAATGCTGTGGAGAGAGACTGGTCTACAGTTTCTATCATTACAGCCAGCTGGGAGACTACAGATGCCCGAAATGCGGTTTTAAACGTCCGGAGATTAATTTTGATGCCACAGATGTGAAGGTGGATGACCAGATCGCCTTCACTGTTGAGGACAAGCGGATCGTAGCCAATTACAAAGGCTTCTATAATGTATATAATATTCTGGCTGCCTATGCGGGAATCCGTACTGCAGGATTTAAGGCAGAACATTTCAATGAGATGCTGAAGAAATTTAATCCTGAGAACGGACGTAATGAGCAGTTCCGGATCAAAGGCACCAGCGTTGTCCTGAACCTTGCCAAGAATCCGGCTGGTTTTAACCAGAATATTTCGGCTGTGATGCAGGATGAATCTCCCAAGGATATCATCATTGTGATCAACGATAACGCACAGGATGGAAAAGATATCTCCTGGCTCTGGGACGTGGATTTTGACCTTTTCGGAGGAGATAATATCAATTCCATCACAGTCAGCGGCATTCGCTGTCAGGATATGCGCCTCAGACTGAAATATGTGGATATCCCGTCCATGCTGGAAAGTGATGTGGAGACAGCCATCCGCAAGCGGATCGAGGACGGATGCGGCAATCTTTATGTACTTGTAAACTATACGGCGCTGTTTGGCACCAGAAATATCCTGAAGAAACTGGAGGGTGAGAAATGAAGATAACGATTGGACATTTATATCCGGATCTTCTGAACCTTTACGGTGACAGAGGAAATATCCAGTGCCTTATGAAACGCTGTCTCTGGAGAGGCATTGAGGCAGAAACCATTGCGTTTGAACTGGGAGATAAGATCGACTTTTCCAAACTGGATATCGTTCTTCTCGGAGGCGGTTCTGACCGTGAGCAGATGCTGGTATGCGAAAAGCTGAAAGAGATCCAGAAGGATTTCAAGGCCTATGTGGAAGATAATGGTGTTGTCATCGCAATCTGTGGTGGATATCAGCTCCTTGGAAACTACTATAAGACCGATCAGGGAATGATCGAGGGACTGAAACTGGTGGATATGAGCACAGAGCAGGGAAAAGGCCGTCTTATCGGAAATATTGTGATGCAGAGTGATCTTTTTGATATGCCCATTGTAGGGTTTGAGAACCATGGAGGACGTACCACCATCGGAAACAACAAAGCTCTGGGAAAAGTACTGTCCGGATATGGCAATGACGGACAGTCCGGCGAGGAAGGTGTTGTATACAAAAATGTGATCGGAACCTATCTTCACGGACCACTTCTTCCAAAGAATCCACAGCTTGCTGATCTTCTGATCAGCCGTGCACTGGAAAAGAAATATGGTAAGAAGATCGAACTTGAGAAACTGGATGACAGCGAGGAGCAGGAGGCAAACTCCTATATTTTCCACCGCTTTGTAAAGAACGAAGGATAAGAGGATAGTATGGCAAAATCAAACAATCAGAAAGCGAAGATCCTGTATCTTGAAAAAATGCTGCGGGAGACAGGGGAGCATCATGCAATATCCATGCAGACGATTCTTGCAAATCTTATGGAACATGGGATCCGTGCGGAGAGAAAGAGCATTTATGACGATGTGGAGGTTCTGCGGGAGTTTGGAATGGATATCCGCTATACAAGGGAGCGGCCAGGTGGTTATTATCTGGCAGGACAGCAGGGGGCAGAGCAGCCATCCGTTCAGGCGGAAAATGCAAATGTTTCCACTCTGGAAAAAGTTCAGGAAAAGGCAGAAACAAAGAGCGTTGATATAAGTGGGTACCAGGTGCTTCTTAAGAATTCTGCGGGAACCATAAAAAAAGAAATGCGCCTTCTTTGTACAGGCGTTGCACAGGCTGAAATCCGTGATTTTTTTGGCGAAGACGCAGAGTATAAAATAAAGGAAAACGGAGATCTGATGGTAACGGTTCAGCTTCCGGAAAATTCCAAGTTTTACGGCTGGCTGACAGGCATGGGCGGAGATGTCCGCATCCTGAAACCAAAGAAATCCGCACTGGCATACAGAGATTATCTGAAATCACTGGCAAAGGAATATAAAGGCGTATAGGAGAGGATTTGACCATGAAGAAAAAAACAGCGATCCTGCTTGTGGGAGCTTTGGCTCTTACAGCAGTTCTTTCCGGCTGCGGCAAAAACAAAGAGGCAACAGAGGCTGCCAATGAAAGTGTAGAGTCCGAAGATCCGGAAGGAAAAGCCAAAAACAGCGATGATGCAGAGGAAGAAGAAAAAGAGGAAGAAAAAGAAACAGCAGCTGCCGATAAGAAAGTAGGAGTATTTCTGCCTTCAGCTGCAGATGATTCCCGCTGGGCCCTGGATGGAGAAAGTTTTCAGACTGCACTGGAAGGAGACGGCTATGATGCGGAGATCTTTTTTGCAGATGAGGACAGTGATACACAGGTGTCACAGATCCAGTCCATTCTGGACGATGAAAAAACATCTGCCCTTGTGATTGCACCGGTAGATGCCTACGGTCTGAATGATGTGTTGGAGCAGGTCTATGAGAAATCCATTCCTGTAATTTCCTATGATCAGCTGATCATGGATACGGATAAGATCAACTATTATGTTACTTTTGATACGAGAAAAGCAGGAAAAATGGTGGGAGATTCCATCATCAAAAAAATGGATCTGGAGAAAGCCAGAGAAGAAAAACGCACGCTGACCATCGAGTTCCTGATGGGTTCTCCGGATGACCGTGATGCACTGTTCTTTTATAATGGCGTGATGGAAAAACTTCAGGAATATTTCGATGACGGAACACTGGTGTGCACTTCAGGAAAGCAGACGCTTGATGATACTGCAGTGATGCGTTCCGGAAGAAATACCGCGAAGAACGATATGGCAGAGATCCTTTCCCAGAATTATACAGAAGGCACACCGGACATTATCTGCACAGGTGCCGATGACCTTGCTCTTGGTGCCGTTGATGCCCTGGAGGATGCTGGCCATGTGTCAGGTGAAGAGGGATGGCCAATGATCACTGGCTGTGGCTGTGAGGCAGAAGCAGTAACTGCTGTGATTGAGGGAAAACTTGCAGACAGTCTGTTCTTTGACAACCGCGTGCTGGCAAATGACTGTGTGACTATGGTGGACACTCTTCTGAAAGGGGAGAAACCGGAGATTTCTGATTACGAGCAGTATGACAACGGAACCAAGATCGTGGGAACTGTAACAAGCGATATCCAGCTGATCGATGCGGATAATTACCAGATGCTTGTGGATGACGGATATTATGATGAGGATGAGATTGTACCGGAGGCAACTCCGACACTGATTCCAACGGAAACACCGGAAGTTACGGTAACAGAAGAACTGGATAAAGAGGTAACACCGACACCGTCTGAGAAAGCTGACGAAGAAGATGACAAGATCACATCAACACCGTCCGAAGAGGCAGGTGCTTCTGAGACACCAACATCGGAAGCAGATGAGACAGCAACTCCGACACCTACAGAGAAACCTTCCAAAGGTGCAGATGCATAAAACAAAATAAATATGGCAAAATAAAAATACTCCTGGAAACCGGCATATGTAAGTTCCCAAGAGTATTTTTTATGATAAATCTTATTCGCGGAAAGTAAGCTTGCCACCTTCAATGGAATCAATGATGGCAAGGGATTCCAGATGGATACCCATATCACGGATGGTCTGTCCGCCGGACTGGAAGCCTTTTTCGATAACGATTCCGGCACCTTCCAGAGTTGCACCGGATTTCTTGACGATGTCGATCAGACCAAGAAGTGCACAGCCGTTGGCAAGAAAATCATCAATCAGGAGTACATGATCTTCCGGTCCGAGGAATTTCTTGGAAAGGATCACATCATAAACTTTTTTATGAGTAAAAGATTCTACCTTAGTTGTGTACATCTCGCCGTCAAGATTTACACTCTGTGCCTTCTTTGCAAATACAACCGGTACGTGGAAATACTGTGCCGCAATGCAGGCAATACCGATACCGGAAGCCTCGATGGTAAGGATCTTGTTGATTGGACAGTGGTCAAAACGTTTCTTGAATTCTTTACCGATCTCATTGATCAGGTTAATATCCATCTGATGATTCAGAAAGCTGTCCACTTTTAAAATATTTCCTTCTTTTATTACGCCGTCTGTCAGAATTCTGTCTTTTAAAAGCTGCATGAAATTTATCTCCTTTGATTTATCACATTAATGTATGTTTGTTTACTGCTCACGGACAGAGCAGTAATATTTTTAATATGTATCATACGACAATATTTGCGTGAGTGCAATTATTTTTGACAAAAAAACATAAAATTATTATAATAGATAAGATGACAAAGAAAGGAACAGACACGGATGAAAGAGTACGAAGTAATCTGGGAAATTTTTAACAAATGCCCGAGAAATCAGATGCGTGATGTATTTGTGGAAGAAGTGGAGATCATAGATCCGGAAGCGTATGTGAAACAGAAATTTCAGGGGAAGGATGTCTCCTACGAGAAGACAGTATTGGAAGACGGAACCATCATTTTTGACATTCAGACATCTATGATCCGGCAGCGCTGTTCTTTCACGGAGATCTGAAGGAGGAAATACACATGAAAGAAACACATGTGCACGTTCTCGAGGATGGAACCGTTCTTGAACATACCCATGGGGAACAGGAACATGTGCATACTCACGATGGCACACATCCTCATCATCACAGCCACGCACAGACCAAGGCCGTACTCAACAGACTTTCCAGGGCCATCGGGCATATGGAATCCATTAAGCGTATGGTGGAGGAAGGACGTGACTGCAGCGAAGTGCTGATCCAGCTGTCAGCCGTAAAATCTGCGATCAATAATACAGGCAAGATCATACTGCAGGATCATATAGAACACTGCATCGTGGATGCAGTGGAGCATGGAGACAGGGATGCTATCAAGGAACTGGAAAAAGCGATCGACAGATTTATGAAGTAAGGTAAGGAGTTCATGAGAGATCGTGAATGAGAAAAATACACGGACAGAGAGCCAGTTTTGTCTGTGTAAATACAAAGAATGAGAGGAATTTATTATGGCAAAAGAGTGTAGCAATACATCCTGCAACAAATCAAGCTGTGAAGGCTGCGGACAGAAACAGCCCCAGAGCCTCATGGCAGAACCAAACGTTTTTTCTGACGTAAAACATGTGATCGGAGTTGTTAGCGGAAAGGGTGGCGTCGGTAAATCCTTTGTAACAGGCTCCCTGGCAAACCTGATGGCTTCCAAGGGATATAAAGTGGGCATTATGGATGCGGATATCACAGGCCCGTCCATCCCGAAGATGTATGGCATCAAGGGTAACGCACAGGGCAGTGACAACGGAATCTATCCGATGCCAACTGCAAACGGAATCGAGGTTATGTCTGTAAACCTTCTTCTTCCGGATGAGGAGACACCGGTGATTTGGAGAGGTCCGGTCCTTGCAAATATGGTAAAACAGTTCTGGAGTGATGTGATCTGGGGTGAATTGGATTATCTCTTTGTAGATATGCCGCCAGGAACCGGAGATGTTCCGCTGACAGTATTCCAGTCCCTGCCGATTGAGGGTGTCGTGATCGTTACTTCTCCGCAGGATCTGGTCCGCATGATCGTCAAGAAGGCCTATAACATGGCTGATATGATGAAGGTTCCGGTCCTTGGAATCGTGGAGAACTACAGCTACGTGAAATGTCCGGACTGCGGAAAAGAGATCAAGGTCTTTGGTGAGAGCCATATCGACGAGATCGCCGCAGAACTTAAAGTTCCGGTACTTGGCAAGATGCCGATCGATGTGAAACTTGCAGAGCTTGCAGACAGCGGCCTGTTCAGCAAGATCGAGAACGAGTATATCACTGCGGCAGCAGATGTAATGCCAAAAGATGAGGCGTAAGAAATAAAAAGACAATAACAGAAAAGACCATCGGAATCCGATGCAGTAAGGATTGAGAATATCCTTCGTGCAGATTCCGGTGGTCTTTTTGTCAAGCAGTTATTTGGTTAAATCTGGGAAAAATATTTCAGGAAGCACTGAGCAGCCTGGGAAAGCTGCAGCGCTTCATGATGAGCAATCACGGCACTTCTTGCAGGCAGTGGTGTTTTCAGGTGGACCGGTTCCAGGCCAGGGCGGTTGCGGAGCATATAGTCCGGGATACAGGCAATGCCAAGTCCGATTTCCGCAAGGTCGATCAGAAGATCGTTGCTGTTCAGCTCCACCTCAGGCAGCAGCTTCAGTCCCTGGGCCGCAAATACCTGATGAAGGTATTCGCTGGTGGTGCTCTTCGCAGCAAGCATCAGGATGGGATAATCCAGAAGATTTTCCAGGGAAAGAGGCGTTTTTCCCATGGTAAAATAATCCGGGTTTGCCACGAAGATATCACGGAATTCCAGTACAGTCTGAAGTTTGGTGTGGGAAGAAAGCCGGGAGTTGGGGTAGTTGGTGACGATCAGTTCTGCCTGGCCGTTTTCCAGAAGCTCCGCACATCCGATGGAAGTGCTGTTGATGATCTTGATCCGCACTTCCGGGTGGTCCTTGTGGAACCGGCGGAGATAAGGAATGAGGAAATAACGGCACAGAGTATCGCTGGCACCGATCCGAAGCTGGCCGGTAAGATTCCCTTCGCCGGAAAGGGCTGCCTCTCCTTCGTTAAGCATGGAAAGGGCGGGTTTTACGTGCTGGAGAAGAAGCTCCCCCTCAGGAGTCAGGATCACCCGTTTGGTGCTTCTCACAAATAAGGTGTGGCCCAGCTTTTTCTCCAGGTTTTTGACCGCCTGGCTGACTGCAGACTGGGAAATAAAAAGCTGTCTGGAAGCCTCCGAAAAGCTAAGGGTTGTGGCCACGTAATAAAATACTTTGTAGAGTTCAAGATTGATATCCATATGTAAAAATCCTCCGCTTATAAATGATATAAGATATATTAATTTTACTAATGATATTTCCTATGATACTATATTTTCAGCAGAAAAGAAAGACAGAAATGCTTTCTGCACGTTTACCATCCTTATTATCGGATATAGAGAAAGGAGCCTTCTATGAGCAACGTAAGACGTGTGTATGTAGAAAAGAAACCTGCCTTTGCAGTAAAAGCAAAGGAACTGAAACATGAGATCAAACATTATCTTGGCATCAGCACTGTGACAGCAGTCCGTGAGCTGATCCGTTATGACGTGGAGAATATCTCCGATGAAGTATTTGAGAAAGCCTGCAAGACCGTATTTGCAGAGCCGCCGGTAGATGATCTGTATCTTGAGAAATTTGATGTGGCAGAGGGCGTACGTGTATTTTCAGTAGAATTCCTCCCTGGACAGTTTGACCAGAGAGCAGACTCCGCTGTACAGTGTGTACAGTTCCTGGATGAGAATGCGGCACCGATCATCCGCTCCGCAACTACTTATGTAATTGAAGGAACTGTGACAGACGCAGAGTTTGAGGCGATCAAACATCACTGCATCAACCCGGTAGACTCTCGTGAGACAGGACTTGAGAAACCGGAGACACTGGTAACTGTATTCCCGGATCCTGAGGATGTGAAGATCTTTGACGGATTCAAGGATATGGCTGAGGCTGATCTGAAAGAACTGTACGATTCTCTGAACCTTGCCATGACATTCAAGGATTTCCAGCACATCCAGAATTATTTTAACAAGGAAGAGAAACGTGATCCTTCCATGACAGAGATCCGTGTTCTGGATACATACTGGTCTGACCACTGCCGTCATACCACATTCTCCACAGAGCTTACCAGCGTGAAGTTTGATGAAGGCGACTATAAGGCTCCAATCGAAAAAACATACGAAGAATATCTGGATGCCCATAAGAACATGTACAAAGGCCGTGATGACAAATTTGTCTGCCTGATGGATCTTGCTCTTATGGCAATGAAGAAACTGAAAGCAGAAGGGAAACTTGCAGACCAGGAAGAGTCCGATGAGATCAATGCCTGCAGTATCGTGGTACCGGTGGATGTGGACGGAAAAGAAGAAGAGTGGCTGATCAACTTCAAGAACGAGACCCACAACCATCCGACCGAGATCGAGCCTTTCGGTGGTGCGGCTACCTGCCTTGGCGGTGCCATCCGTGACCCGCTTTCCGGACGTACCTATGTATATCAGGCAATGCGTGTAACCGGTGCGGCTGATCCGACCGTATCCGTAAAAGAAACTCTGAAAGGTAAACTTCCGCAGAAGAAACTTGTCCGCAGCGCAGCTCACGGCTACAGCTCCTACGGAAACCAGATCGGTCTTGCAACCGGTTCTGTAAAAGAAATCTATCATCCGGACTACGTTGCAAAACGTATGGAGATCGGTGCGGTTATGGGTGCTGCCCCGAGACGTGCGGTTATCCGTGAGAATTCCGATCCGGGAGATATCATCATCCTTCTTGGAGGACGTACCGGCCGTGACGGTATCGGCGGTGCTACCGGTTCTTCCAAGGTCCACACAGAGGCTTCCATCGAGGTCTGCGGCGCAGAGGTGCAGAAAGGTAACGCACCGACAGAGCGTAAGATCCAGAGAATGTTCCGCAGGGAAGAAGTCAGCCATATCATCAAGAAATGTAATGACTTCGGTGCAGGCGGTGTTTCCGTTGCCATCGGTGAGCTGGCACCGGGACTTCAGATCGACCTTGACAAAGTTCCGAAGAAATACGCAGGTCTTGATGGAACGGAGATCGCCATCTCCGAGTCTCAGGAGCGTATGGCTGTTGTGGTTGACCCGAAAGATGTGAATACTTTCCTGAAATACGCAAATGAAGAGAATCTTGAGGCAGTTCCTGTTGCAGTTGTAACCAAGGAGCCACGCCTTGTCCTCAACTGGAGAGGAAAAGAGATCGTAAATATTTCCCGTGCATTCCTGGATACCAACGGTGCACATCAGGAGACTTCCGTTGAGGTTGAGATCCCGTCCAAAGACGGAAACCTTTTCGAAAAACGTCCGGATGTCACAGATGTAAAGAAAAAATGGCTGGATACTCTCGCTGACCTGAATGTATGCTCACAGAAAGGTCTCGTGGAGATGTTTGACGGTTCCATCGGCGCAGGCAGCGTATTTATGCCTCACGGTGGCAAATATCAGCTGACAGAGACACAGTCCATGGTTGCAAAAGTTCCGGTACAGAACGGAAAAACAGAGACAGTTACCATGATGAGCTATGGCTTCGATCCATACCTTTCCTCCTGGAGCCCGTATCATGGAGCATCTTACGCAGTAACCGAATCTGTTGCCAAGATCGTTGCAACCGGTGGTGACTATAAGAAGATCCGCTTCACATTCCAGGAATACTTCCGTCGTATGACCGAAGATCCGAAGAGATGGAGCCAGCCGTTCTCCGCACTGCTTGGCGCTTATGCGGCACAGATCGGATTCGGCCTTCCTTCCATCGGCGGTAAGGACAGTATGTCCGGAACCTTCAATGACATTGATGTTCCTCCGACACTGGTATCTTTCGCAGTGGATGTTGCAAAAGTAAAAGATGTGATCACACCGGAGCTCAAAAAAGCAGGAAGCAAACTAGTATGGCTCCGTGCACCGAAGGATGCTTATGACCTTCCAGATTATCCGGCTCTTATGGAGCAGTATGACAGATTACATAAGGATATCCAGGCTGGTCGTGTGATCTCCGCATATGCACTTGACCGTCACGGAATCGCCGCAGCAGTCAGCAAGATGGCATTTGGTAACGGTATGGGCGTGAAGATCGAGCATAGCCTTGATCCAAGAGATTTCTTTGCCCCGGCATTCGGAGATATCATCTGCGAAGTTCCGGATGGAAAAGTCGGCGAGCTTGCTATCACTTACACAGTGATCGGTGAGGTTACAGACGATGCGAAATTCTCCTACGGCGATACTGAGATCACTCTGAAAGAGGCACTTTCCACATGGGAGGGCACTCTGGAGAACGTATTCAAGACAGCAGCAGGAACCGAGGATGTCAAAGCAGATGACGGTTCCCTTTACAAAGCAGACAGCATCTATGTATGCAAACATAAAGTGGCAAAACCACGCGTATTCATTCCGGTATTCCCTGGAACAAACTGCGAGTACGACAGCACCCGTGCATTTGAGAGAGCAGGCGCTGAAGTAGATGTAAAAGTATTCAAAAACCTGACAGCAGAAGATATCCATGATTCTGTGGAAATCTTTGAGAAAGCTATCAGCCAGGCACAGATGATCATGTTCCCGGGCGGATTTTCAGCAGGTGATGAGCCGGATGGATCTGCTAAATTCTTTGCAACCGCATTCCAGAACGAGAAGATCAAAGAAGCTGTTATGAAGCTTCTCAATGAGCGCGATGGTCTGGCACTTGGTATCTGCAATGGATTCCAGGCCCTGATCAAACTGGGACTGGTACCGTACGGCGAGATCTGTGGTCAGAAAGAGGATTCTCCGACACTGACCTACAACACCATCGGCCGTCATGTATCCAAGATGGTATATACCAAGGTTGTCAGCAACAAGTCTCCATGGCTTCAGAAAGCACAGCTTGGTGGTGTATACTGCAACCCGGCTTCCCACGGTGAGGGACGTTTCGTTGCAAATGATGAGTGGCTGAAGAAACTCAAAGAAAACGGACAGATCGCAACGGAGTATGTACCGGTAGATGAAACAGGCTATGAGGGCGAGTTCAATGTAAACGGTTCTTATATGAACATCGAAGGTATCACAAGCCCGGATGGACGTGTTCTCGGAAAGATGGCGCACAGCGAGCGTCGTGACGCAGGTGTGGCTGTAAATATCTATGGAGAGCAGGATATCAAGATTTTTGAATCTGGTGTAGAATACTTCAAGTAATATCCGTAAGCTTGCAGTGGCAGGGGATTTCAGACCTCCCTGCCACTGTAAAAATACAAAAAAACATATATTTTTTAAAAAATTTAAAAAAAGTGAAAAAAACTGTTGACACAAGTCAGAAACCATTATATAATAGCAAAGCGAGTTGCGGAACAGAAGAGTTCTTAAGACGAGCAACTGTTATGGGATCTTAGCTCAGCTGGGAGAGCATCTGCCTTACAAGCAGAGGGTCATAGGT
>NZ_JAAITI010000017.1 GCF_013304735.1 Blautia luti | reverse complement strand
CCAAATCGGTAAAACATTCGATTGAAGATGCCTGTACAGCTTTTTCAAGATTTTTTCATCATCAAAGTGGTTTTCCGCGGTATAAGAAAAAAGGACGATCGAATGTAAAAATGTATTTTGTAAGAAATAATCCCAAAGACTGTCTTTGCGAAAGACACCGGATTAAGATTCCGACGCTTGGATGGGTAAGGCTGAAAGAGAAATATTAATAAAACAGCACGAATAAGAAAACTTGAAAAACAATTAAGACGGGAACAGCGAAAGCTTTCCCGTAAATATGAAAATTTAAAGAAAGGAGAGCCCACTCAAAAAGCAAATATACGTAAACAAAAGCTTAAAGTACAGAAGCTTCATCAGCGTCTGGAAAACATCCGTACAGATTATATCAATAAGACGATATCTGAGATTGTAAAAACCAAGCCATCTCATATAACGGTTGAGGATCTGAATGTATCCGGTATGATGAAGAACCGGCATCTTTCAAAAGCAGTTGCGTCACAGAAATTTTACGAATTTCGCACAAAACTTAAGACAAAATGTGAGGAATTTGGAATTGAATTACGGATAGTCAGCAGATGGTATCCTTCTTCAAAGACCTGTCACTGTTGCGGACACATCAAAAAAGACCTGAAACTTTCAGACAGAGTCTACAGATGTGCATGCGGCTATATTGAAGACAGAGATTTCAATGCAGCACTGAATCTGAGAGATGCAGAAACTTACGAGATTGCATGATCCCGCAAACATAAGCATGTACCGAAGGCTATTTTGGGAATTAACGACTGTGGAGTGTACTTAGGATCTGTGAGTAGAGATAACTCCGGTTACTCAAAAACATACACGAAGAAACAGTAAGTGGTATTCGAGAGAAGCCACATTATCTCAATGTGAGTATATTTAATCACATTTTGAGTGGCAGATACCGGTTCTGGTGATTGATACGGAAAACAGCATCTTTGGCATGGGAATGGCGGAAACGCTTGCAGATGCCGCAGGTGCCAGATATGTGAAACTCTGAATTCCGGGACTGTCCTGGATTAAAGGCCGAAATGAAAAAATTTCGGTCTTTTTTTGATGGAAAAACCGGAAAAATGTGATATTTAAAAGATTTTTCGAAACAGAGAACGGTTCCCACAGGGAACGGTTTCAAAGGGAGTATGTTGACGTTAACTTTTTCCTATGATAGGGTTAAACATGGATAACAAGTACTCATAGGAGGGAAAAGGTGAGTATGACAATAAAATCAGCAAAAATAAAGAGAGGAAGCGCTTTTTTTATGGCGGCTGCCCTGTGTCTTGGAAGCACATCCGGAGTTTACGCCATGGACGGAAATGAACTTTCCAGGCTTATTGAGGAAGCCAGGAACACGGACATTTCCGGTTATACGCCGGAAAGCTGCGAGAGTCTGAATGAGGCTCTTGCCGGTGCCCAGGCGCTTCTTGAAAAAGAAAATGTAACCGAAGAGGAGCTTGGGGCCGGTGGAATGATGCTGCAGGCGATTCTGGAAAACGGTCTGGTGGCCCGGGCGGATAAGTCTTCTCTGGAAGCGGTTCTGACAGAGTCCGCAGATTGCACAGACACAGAGGCAGAAGGCTATGAGGTCCTTCAAAATGTCCGTGCCCAGGCCCAGGCTGTGCTGGAAGACGGCAATGCAACCCAGGCAGAAACAGACGGAGCAGCGGCGGCAGTTGTTCAAGCAGAAGAGAATTTGGGCGGCGGAGTAGATAAAAGTGTGCTGGATGATCTGATCAGTCAGGCAGAGGCCCTGGATACTTCCGGTTCCGATGAGGCTTCTGTGCAGCAGTTAAAAACTGCCATTGCTTCCGCAAAACAGGTTAAGGCCAATGCCTCCGCCACACAGAGCATGGTGGACAAACACATTCAGCTTCTTCAGGCGGCAGCAGAGGCTCTTTATGAGAAAACCGATGCCAATACCGTTTATGATGGCGTCTATGAGATTGGCGGCCTTCTTCATCATGCCACAGCGGATCAGGTTTCCATGGGAAACTCCGCACTGGTAAAACCGTTCCAGCTTGTAAAAAAGGGCAATGACATTCATCTGAGGATTGAGTGTACCTCCCTTACCACCAAACTTGGAAGCCAGAGTTTTACCGGTTACCTGGCAAAAATGTGGTATTATCCGGAAATGACCGATGAGGATACCCTGCCCTATGGGGCGTCAGGAGAAGAACGTGCAGTGGAAACCGCAGAGGCGGAAGCAGCCGGGGAGACGGATGCGGATAACGGAACGGAAAGTTCCGGCGAACAGGCAGAGGACGGGCTGTTTGCAGACGGCTCCGAGACAGAAGGACAGGAGCAGCAGGAAACGGCGGATGCCCAGGAAGAAGCTGCTTCCCGGGAACTGGAAGAAAATGCGGTACCGGAAGCAGAGGCGGCCACTGCAAAAGAAGTGGGTGTGGAGTCCTATTATGATAAGTACGATTCCTACAACGATCCGAAAAAAGGAACTGATGCCAATGTAAAAGGCCAGAAATATCCCCATTACATAACTATTCCGGTAGAGCTGAACCAGGGCCTTGTGTGGACAAAAATTTATGTTCCGGTTATGGAATCCATCAGTGCCGGAGGCGGTTCCCAGTATGCAAAACTTTATCTGGACTGGAATGACCTGAAACAGATCAGCGGTACAAATGCAGATAAGAGTGCACTGAAATCCGGGATTTCCAGTGCCCAGAGTGTTCTGAAATCATTGCAGCAGGATAACCAGGGATATGCCGCAGAACAGCTGGAGATGCTTTCCAGTGCGATTGCGGCTGCTCAGGCAGTGTACAAAAACATGAATACAGATCAGACTATCGTGGACAGGGAAGTAACCGCCCTTACCATGGCAGTGAACGCAGTCACAAAGGTAAAAGTGGATTCCGACAAGAGCCAGCTGAAAAAAGCCATTGAAACTGCGGACAGTTACCTCAATGAAACAGATGTGGAGTTTGAAGCTTCCACTCTGGAAGCTCTGAAGCGTGCAAGGGACCGTGCACAGCAGGTTTATGACAATGAAGAAGCTTCCCAGACAGAAGTCAACAAGTGTGTGACAGCAGTGGACAATGCCATTCAGAGCCTGATTATCCAGGGAACGGACCGCCGTGCCTTGAAAAAATCTCTCACAAAAGCAGAATCCTACCTGGCAGATACTTCCAGCTATACAGCAGCAGATATGGATGTCCTCCGTTCTGTCTACGAGAAGGCAAAAGCAGTTTATGAGGACAAAGAGGCAAGCCAGGAAGAGGCAGATGCCCAGACCGGCATTCTTGACTATGTCACGAAAAATATGAAGAAAGCGTCCGAGACCAAAGTGGATAAGACAGGACTTTACGAAATGATTCTCACAGCATCCAACATGGCAGGCAGGGAAGATATCTACACGGCGGCAACACTTAAGACGCTTAATGCTGCCATCACAGCGGCAAAGACGGTTTATGATAACGAAAACGCAACCCAGAAGCAGGTCAATGCCCAGATCACGAAACTGTCCAAAGCAGTCAGCGGCCTGAAAAAGAAAGCCACAGATTCCAGCTCAAATGGCGGAAACAGCAACAGTAACAGCGGAAATAATAACAGTAATAGCAGCGGAAGTTCCAGCCTGAATGTGAAGAACCTGGCAGATGGAGTGTATTCCGTCACAGGTTCCATGGTAAAGATTGACAAGTCTTCCGCTTCCATGTCCAACGAAGCCATCAACCATACCATCAAACTGACCGTAAAAAACGGAAAATATTCCATTACCATGGATTTCAAAGGCCTGACTATTAACGGCCAGCTTGGATACTTAGGTACCCTGAAATATTTTAAGACCGGTTATAAGACGGACAAATATGGAGCGCCTTCCGGTTCTCTTGGAAAAGTAACGGTGGATTCTTACCAGAAGTATACCAATGGCAAGCTGGTGACAGATAATTTTGGAACCAATTATCCGGATGTGGTTACCTTCCCGCTGATTGAGGAGGCGAAGAGTGACGGATATGTACCGGTACAGGTATTTGTACCGATTATGGATTCCATCACAAAAGGAACGGGAACCCAGCCGGCATATCTGAAACTGGACTGGAACACCCTGAAAAAGACAAGCAGCAAAGATTCCAGCTTTAATGAAGATAATAATAACGGGGATGGCACCAGTTCCGGAACTGATAACAACAGCGGAAACGGTTCTTTAAATGGAAACAACGGATCTTTAAGTACAAACAGCAACGGTTCCTTAAGCGGAAGCGGCTCCAAGTTAAGTGCCAACGGTTCTTTAAGCGGCAGCTCTTCCAAGGCAGGAGGCAGTTCCTTAAAGAGCAGCGGTTCCCTGAAGTCTTCCGGAAGCAGCACCACAAAAAGCGGTACTTCAAAGAAAAATGCGAAAACAACAGCTCTGAAATCCGGAAAGAGCCTGAATGGAACAGAAAGTTCTTCAAAAGCAGGAACCACAAAGCTTACCAGCAGCGGACTTTCCGAGGCATCTGATCAGGATCAGGGAAGGGTTTCCTCGGGAACCGCCTATGCGGATGAAAGCGGCAGCTCATCCAAAGACATGACGAAGGTAGCCATTCCGGTGACCGTCAGCCTTCTGGCTGCGCTGGCCGGTATTTTCTATAAGATCAAAAGCAGAGGGGGAAGCCTGGTAAAACAGGCCAGAAAGAGAAAATGAGAGAGATGAAGTGGAAAAATTATCTGCTGACCGGTCTTGGGGCAGTGGTTCTCTGTCTGGCAGCGACTTTTGGGTTCCTGGCAGTTTCTGTCCATGCGGAGACTGGTGCGGTGTACTCCTGTAACATTAACCGGTGCTATTCCCACCCGGTAACCGGAGAGATCGAGGACTCCGGTGGAGAGGCTTCCTATGCAACCGGACAGGGCATGGTGGAAGGTGCGGTTTACGGAAGCGGACTTATGGAAGTTACGGATTCGGGAAATTATTATCTGACGATCCGCATGAGTCTTATTGATTATACGTCAAACCATAGTTTCAGTGTACAGAATGTGGGAGATTCCGGATGGAGTGGAACCGGCATTGCGGTAACCGGAAACGGTTCTGACAGCAACGGAAGCACTTCGGATATCTGTATGCAGGTTCCCAGTGAAAACTGCATCGTAAGGGTCAGTATGTATGTATCACCGATGGGAAGAGATGTAACTTTTTATCTGTATCCCAGTGATTATTCCGAGGGCAACAGTGTGGGAATGAACCCGGCATTTGTGACAGAGACAGCATCTGCACAGGATTCCGGCAGTACGGAAAGCGTTTCCAATGGTACGCTGGATACCGGAAGCGGGGAAGAAACTGAGACTTCCCAGGAGAGTGAAAATCAGTCAGGAGAAGAAACAGAGGCAGAGGAAAGCACAGAAGGTAACGAAACCGGAAGTCAGAGTGATGCTGCGGCTACCCAGGCGGCAGCAGCCGGAAACAGTTCCGGCGGGAATGCAAATGCCATGAATTCCGGAAATACGGTAGCTTCCGCGGCGCAGGCCCAGGCAGCTGCCGCAAACAAAGATTCCGGGGAGTCCGACACAGATAAAGAGCTGAACAGTGCACAGGGATTAAGCCTTTCCACTGCAGAAGCGGACAGCACTGCTTCCGGCGAAAAGAAATCCGAGGGTACGGTGAAGATCAATACCGTATTTGCCATTGCCCTGGCAGTGACCGGTTCCGGTCTTGTGCTGATTCTGGTGACGGCACTGATCATCTGGTATTTCCGGAAAAACTGGCGCAGATGGGGCGGAGAGGATGACGATGATGATGAATATTAAATCCTGCATAAGCCGTGGCGTGCTTGTCCTAAGCCTGGCAGCAGCGTCCCTTCTTCTCACCGGCTGTGTCAACCAGCACCCGGAAGGAACGAAAGCAACCACGCAGACCGAGACGGTAGAGTCCATGCTTGAGATCACAGACCCTGTGGAAAAACAGGCGGTGGAGGTGGCAAAAGCCAAGGTGCGTTCCATGGAAGGAACCCCGAAGATCATTGCCACATCTCCGGCAACCGCAGATATCTGTGATAAACTGGATCTGGATCTTGTGGGCGTGTGCTCCAGCAGTATCTCCACCATTCCGGAACGTTATCAGGATGTAACCACCGTAGGTACAGCTATGAGCCCGGATATGGAGATTGTGGCTTCCCTGAAACCGGACTGGATCTTAAGTCCCATATCCCTTCAGTCTGATTTGCAGCCGAAATATGAAAATATCGGTACAGACTGGGCCTTTCTGAATCTTCGAAGTGTACAGGGTATGTACCGGTCCATTCAGGAGCTGGGAGAGATTTTTGACAGGGAAGAGCAGGCAGACGCACTGGTAAAAGAGTTCCAGGATTTCTATGAAAAATACAAAAAGAAGAACGAGGGAAAAGACCATCCGAAGGTTCTGATCCTCATGGGCCTTCCCGGCAGCTATATCATTGCAACGGAGAAATCCTATGTGGGAAGTCTGGTTGCCCTGGCTGGAGGCGAAAATGTTTATACGGATTCCAGTCAGGAATTTCTTACCGTGAATACTGAGGATATGAAGACAAAAGAGCCGGATATTATCCTCCGTGCAGCCCATGCACTTCCAGATCAGGTTGTGGAGATGTTTAACGAAGATTTTAAGACCAACGATATCGGGAAACATTTTGATTCGGTAAAAAACGGCAGGGTTTACGATCTGACCTATGAGAATTTCGGTATGAGTGCTACCTTCCGTTATCCGAAGGCGTTGGAAGAACTGCAGCCGATCCTCTATCCGGAAAGTGATGCAGATCTGGAAAAGGCGAAAAAGAACAGCGAAAGTGCACAGAAAAATGCGGAGAAATCCAATGCAACGCAGAAATATGAGGATGCACAGAAATCCGGCACATCCGGAACCACTGCAGCGGAAGATTCCAAAAAGACCACAGAAAAGGAGAAGTGACAAAAATGGATGAAAACAGAGAAAAAAGAAAGCGGCTTCGTGCAGTGCTCTCCTTTGTGACCATGGCGGTGCTTCTGGTGGTGCTGTTTTTTGCAGCCATCAATATCGGAAGCCTGAAGGTTTCTTTTGGAACACTGATGAGAGGACTTTTTGTGGAACGGATCGACGAGGTTGCTACCATCTATGACCTTCGTTTTCCGCGAATTATTATTTCCATGCTGGCAGGAGCAGCCATAGCGGTTTCCGGTGTTCTGTTACAGGCAGTCTTAAAAAATCCCCTGGCTGATCCGGGACTGATCGGTATTTCCAGTGGAGCCAGTTTTGCGGCAGTGCTGATTACGGCATTTGCGCCGGGACTGTACTTCTTTACTCCACTGGTTGCGTTTTTTGGAGGTGTCATCGCCTTTCTTATGGTGTACTGCCTGTCCTGGAAGGGCGGCTTGAGTCCGCTTCGTATTATCCTTACCGGTGTTGCGGTAGATGCACTGTTTACCGGACTTTCCAGTGCTTTTAACAGTATGAGCGGCGGAAACATGTCCGGTGTGGCTTCTATTGTGGAGGCCAATATCACACAGAAAACCTGGGATGATGTGACCACGCTGATTCCTTACGTTGTGGCAGGACTGTTTCTTGCCTGCCTGTTTATCGGGGAATGTAATCTGATGTCTCTGGAAGATAAAACGGCCAGAAGCCTTGGATTGAATGTCAATGCCACCCGTATCGTGATTTCCCTCATTGCGGTACTGCTGGCCAGCATTTCCACAGCTATTGCAGGTGCCATCAGCTTCCTTGGACTGATTGTTCCTCATATCGGAAGAATTCTTGTTGGAAGTGACCACAGGGCACTGATCCCGTTCTCTGCTCTTGCGGGAGCTTTTACCTTCCTTCTGGCGGATACCATCGGAAGAACGGTTGCCGCTCCTTATGAGATCAGCGCGGCGGTTGTGATGAGTGTTGTAGGTGGTCCGTTCTTTATCATTCTCTTAAGGAGGTCAAAGAAATATGGCGACTGAAACACAGAATACAGAAAAAAAACGACCTGCCATGGAGGTAAAAAAAGTATTTTTTTCCTACGGAAAGAATGAAATCCTGAAAGGGGCGTCCCTGGAAATCGAAAAAGGCAAGGTGACTACCATCATGGGAGCCAACGGATGTGGCAAGTCCACATTGTTCTCACTGATGACCAAGAATCTGGTTCCCGGAAAAGGCAAGGTTCTCCTTGGTGGAAAAAATATCGCACACTTACGGTTGAATGAATTTGCAAGAAAAGTGGCCATTGTCCATCAGTATAATACAGCGGCTGACGATATTACGGTGGAGCGGCTGGTTTCTTTCGGAAGAACGCCGCATCTTGGTATGATGGGAATCCGCGGAGACGAGGATGAGCGGTATGTAAACTGGGCCATGGAAGTAACCAATGTTTCCCAGTTCCGTGACCGGGAATTATCCAGGCTTTCCGGAGGCCAACGCCAGCGCGTGTGGATTGCCATGGCCCTTGCACAGGGAACGGAAATTCTGTTCCTGGATGAGCCGACTACATATCTGGATATCCGTTATCAGATTGAGATCCTGGAGCTTGTGCGGAAGCTGAACCGGGAATTTGGAATGACCATTGTCATGGTTCTTCATGATATCAACCAGTCGATCTATTTTTCCGATAAAATTATCGGCCTCGCCGGCGGAAAAGTTATCGTGGAAGGAGAGCCGGAAGAGGTGATCACGGAGGAAAGTATTCATGAACTCTATGGAATCGATCTGAAAGTAGCCCGGGTGGATGGGCGTAAGTTTGTACTAACCGTCTAATACGTATGAGAAAGGAAAAGAAAATGAGAAATCCGTTAAAAATTTTCTGGATTCTGCTGGGGTTTCTTTGCCTGGGACTTGGCACCATAGGGATCGTACTGCCGATCCTGCCAACCGTTCCCTTTTATATGGGAACTTTATTCTGCTTTGCAAAGAGCTCAGAGCGGCTCCACACCTGGTTTACAGGAACCGGCCTTTATAAAAAACATCTGGACAGTTTTGTGCAGGAAAGAGCCATGACGCTTGGAACCAAATGCAGGATCATTGGCATGGTGACTGTAGTCATGGCCATCGGATTTATCTGCATGAAAAATGTACCTGTGGGAAGGATCTGTATCGCGATTGTGTGGGTATGCCACATTCTGTATTTCTTCCTCAGGGTAAAAACTGTGGAGCCGGAGGTGTGAGTAACCAATGATCAAGACAAGACTGGTGGGACTTTTATCCCATGCAAAAAAATATATCGTGTATACGATCCTGTGGCAGTGGCTGGCCCTGCTGTCACAGGTGATGGCCGTTTTTTCCATTGCAGGTCTTCTGGAAAAAGTGGTCTATGGTAAAGTGACCGCTGCGGGCGTGCAGCATACGGTCCTCATCCTGATCCTGGTCGTTGTGATCCGTTTCTTCTGCGAGCGGATGGGCGCAAGATCCTCCTATCTGGCCTGCGTGGATGTAAAGAGGATCCTCCGGGAAAAGATCTACGAAAAAATGCTGAAGCTTGGCGCTTCTTACAGAGAGCAGGTTTCCTCCTCTGAGGTGGTGCAGGTTTCCACGGAAGGCGTGGAGCAGCTGGAAACCTATTTCGGAAAATATCTTCCACAGTTGTTTTACAGCCTGATCGCACCAGTGACACTGTTTGTGATTCTTTGTCGGGTGAGCATGAAGGCCAGCGTGGTGCTTCTGATCTGTGTGCCGTTGATCCCGATCTCCATTGTGGTGGTACAGAAGATCGCGAAGAAGCTTCTGAATAAATACTGGAGCATTTATACAGGACTTGGAGATTCCTTTCTGGAAAACCTTCAGGGTCTGACTACCTTAAAAATTTATCAGGCGGATCAGCAGAAAGCTGATGAGATGGATGCGGAGTCCCAGCGGTTTCGTCAGATCACCATGAAGGTTCTGACCATGCAGCTGAATTCCACCAGTGTCATGGATATTGTGGCTTATGGCGGTGCTGCCATTGGTATGGCGGTGGCGGTAACAGAGTTTCTACATGGGAATTTAAGTCTTTCCGGAACTCTTTGTATTGTGCTTCTGGCCAGTGAATTTTTCCTGCCGCTCCGGCTTCTGGGATCTTTTTTCCATATTGCCATGAATGGTATGGCTGCCAGTGACAAGATCTTCCGGATCCTGGATCTTCCGGAGCCGAAGGCCGGAGAGAAGACACTGCCTGATGGCGGCCTGGATATTTCTTTTCAGGATGTGCATTTTTCCTATGAGAAGGACCGTGAGATTCTTAAGGGAATTGATCTTGATGTTCCGGCGGGAAGTTTTGTCTCCCTGGTTGGTGAGTCCGGTTGTGGAAAGAGTACCATTGCGGGAATCCTGTCCGGAAAGAACCGGGAATTCTCCGGTGAGATCCGGATTGGCGGTGTGCCTCTTGGGAATGTCCGGGAAGATGACCTGATGGAACATGGAGTTCTGGTACGGCATAACAGTTATCTTTTTAAGGGAACTGTCCGTGAAAATCTTCAGATGGCAAAACCAGATGCCACGGATAAAGAAATGCGGGAGGTTCTTAAGAAGGTCAATCTTCTTGGATTTCTGGATACTCAGAACGGGCTGGATACGATCCTTCTGGAAAAGGCGGGAAATCTTTCCGGCGGTCAGTGCCAGCGTCTGGTGATCGCAAGGGCACTTCTTAAAAATGCTCCTGTATATATCATGGACGAGGCAACTTCCAATATTGATGTGGAAAGTGAAGAGCTGATCATGGAAGTGATCCATGAGATGGCAAAAACAAAGACTGTGCTTCTGATTTCCCACAGACTTGCCAATGTGGTTGGATCTGATCAGATTTATTTCCTGAAGGACGGAGAAATCAGAGAGCGTGGAAAACATGAAGAGTTGATGGCTTTGGACAGTGATTACCGTCATCTGTATGAGAGTCAGATGGCACTGGAAAATTACGGGAAGGAGGGGAATGCGTGATGAGTGGTGAGAAAAATACAACGAAGAAGCGGAGAAGTGCCATTGCTATTATGGGAAGCCTTATCGGGCTCGTAAAACCCCTTCTCCACATCATGCTAGCGGCTATCCTTCTTGGAACGGTAGGATACTTATGTGCCATCTTTCTGACTATCTTGGCCGGACAGGTGATCCTCCATGGACTTGCCGGAAATGTGGCCGGCGCAGGGATTTCCGGGATTCCGGAAGTTGTAATGAAGAGTACCTGGCTTGCCGGAACTTCTGTGAAGGGGATCCTTGCCGTGATGATCCTCATTGCGGTGCTTCGTGGTATCCTTCATTATGTGGAGCAGTACTGTAACCATTTTATTGCATTTAAGCTTTTGGCGATCATCCGCCATAAGGTATTTGCGGTTCTGCGTAAGCTCTGCCCGGCTAAGCTGGAAGAACGTGACAAGGGTAACCTGATCTCGATCATCACTACGGATATCGAACTTCTGGAAGTTTTTTACGCACATACCATTTCCCCTATCGCCATTGCTACGCTGATTTCTGTGATCATGGTGATCTTTATTGGAAGATACCATATGCTTGCGGGAGTACTGGCTCTGGCCGCCTACCTGATTGTAGGTGTGGCGATCCCGATGTGGAATGGAAAGCGTGGAAGCCAGAAGGGTATGGAATTCCGTACAGAGTTTGGTGAGCTGAACAGTTTTGTGCTGGATTCCCTCCGTGGACTGGATGAGACCATTCAGTACAACCAGGGCGAAAAGAGAAAAGGCCAGATGTCAGAGCGTTCCCGGAAACTTGCGGGAATGCAGGAAGATTTAAGCCAGATGGAAGGTTCTCAGAGATCGTTTACCAATCTGATGATTTTGCTTGCATCCTTTGGAATGCTGGCGCTGACGATCCATCTATATGGAAAAGGTGAGATTGGTTTTGACGGGATCCTTACCTGTACCATTGCTATGATGGGATCTTTTGGCCCGGTTGTGGCGCTGTCCAGTCTTTCCAACAACCTGAACCAGACACTGGCAAGCGGCGAGCGTGTGCTGTCCCTTCTGGAGGAGAAGCCGCTGGTGGAGGAGATTCCGGGTGAAAGCAGATCTGGTGCAGCCGGATTTACCGGAGCCGAAGCATCTCACGTAACCTTCGCATACGAAGACGAAACCATCCTGGATGACTACTCCCTGAAACTTGCTCCTGGTAAGATTACCGGTATCCACGGAGCCAGCGGTTCCGGAAAATCCACATTGCTGAAACTGCTCATGCGTTTCTGGGATGTAAATCAGGGAACGATTTCCGTAGATAACAAAGATGTACGGGAAATCCCCACCCGCCATCTCCGCGACATGGAAAGCTATGTGACACAGGAAACCCACCTGTTCCACGATTCCATCGCAAACAACATCGTCATCGCGAAACCGGGAGCCACCCGGGAAGAGATCATGGCTGCCGCGAAGAAAGCCTCCATCCACGACTTTATCATGACCCTCCCCAAAGGTTATGACACAGAGGTCGGGGAACTTGGCGATACCCTTTCCGGCGGCGAAAAACAGAGGATCGGTATTGCAAGAGCCTTCCTCCACGACAGTCCCCTTTTACTTCTGGACGAGCCTACATCCAATCTGGATTCCCTCAACGAAGGCATCATCCTCAAGTCCCTGAAAGAAGACACCACCCGCCGCACCGTAGTCCTGGTATCCCACAGAGTCTCCACCATGAACGTGGCAGATGTGGTGTATGAGATGGAGAACGGACGGTTGTCATAATAAAAATAGCAGTTATATCCGATAAACTACCGGTATAACTGCTGTTTTTTAATCTGTTATTTAGTTGTCCGCACCGCAGAAAGGGATGACACATCTGTTTGGCAACAGTGCGGGACGTGTCGGTGATCGTTTAAGCACAGCGGTAAATTCAGCTATGGTAACAACTTATTGGGAAATAGGAGAACAGATTTTTAAAGCATGTGGAGAAAATGATCGTGCAGAATATGGAAAGAGATTATTGGAATATCTTTCTGAGCAGTTGACCGCAGAGTTTGGAAAAGGTTTTGATAAATCGAATCTTCGTAAGATGCGGCAGTTTTATTGCACTTTCCCAATTCGAGACACACTGTGTCCTGAATTGAGCTGGTCGCATTATCGTGTTTTGATGCGTATAAATGATGAACAGGCAAGAACATTTTATATGGAGGAGTGTGCAAAAGCAGCGTGGAGTGTCCGCCAACTGGAACGGCAGATTAATACGATGTATTATCAGCGTATTTTAGCAAGTCAGGATAAGACAGCAGTTGCAAAAGAAATTCAAATAACGGAGCCAAAACCAGAGTATGAGAAAATAGTGAAAGATCCTTATGTTATAGAATTTCTGCAAATTCAGCCGGACACTCATGTGTATGAAGGAGATTTGGAACAGGCACTGATTGATCATCTTCAGCATTTCCTTTTAGAGCTTGGAAGAGGATTTTCATTTGTAGCACGTCAGAAAAGGTTTACATTGGATGGACAGGATTTTTTCATTGATCTGGTATTTTACAATTATATTTTAAAATGCTTTGTTCTCATTGACTTGAAAATGGGTAAACTGACCCATCAGGACTTGGGACAGATGCAGATGTATGTGAATTATTATACTCGTGAAATGATGAATGAGGGAGACACGCAGCCTATTGGGATAGTGCTTTGTGCAGATAAAGGAGATTCCATTGTAAAATATATACACTCCCTGAAGATAATCACCAGATATTTGCATCTAAATACTTCACTTATTTACCGTCAGAGGAAGAATTGAAACGTGAATTAAATTTGAAGGAATTTCGTAAAAAAGAATAAAAATGAAAATACAAATTCCAGTTTGTATAATTGGGAAACGGAAAGTTCTGTGTAAGGCTGCTGACAGAGAGCTGAATGTTTTCGGGGTTCGTATATTGTTAAGAAGAGGGAAGTGTGATATGCTTATCAAAACAGGGGGCGATGTGATCAATGAAATATAATCTTCCGGAAAGAGTGTTGAGAGAGGTCTGTTCATTTGCCCGGCAACATTCGGTTGAAAGAGTTATTCTTTTCGGGTCCCGTGCAAGAGGAGATCATACAGAGAGAAGCGATATCGATATTGCCGTATATGGCGGGGACTTTGATTCTTTCTACTGGGATATAAAAGAAAAGGTACATTCGCTTCTGATGTTTGATGTTGTGGAAGCAGATGGACATATTTCTGAAGAACTGAAGAACGAAATTAAAAAGGATGGGATCGTGATTTATGAAAAAGCTTGATAATTTTTCGAATTGCCTTACCGTACTGAAGAATGCTGATTTTAAACTGGCAGATAGTAATGAGATATACAGGACCGGCGTCATCGGACAGTTTAATCTTACCTTTGAACTTGCCTGGAAGGCACTGCAGGAAGTTCTGAAGCTGCATGGTGCAGCAGGCGCAGAGACAGGCTCACCCCGGGAGATCCTGCAGCTGGGATATAAACTGGGATTTGTAAGTGATGCGTCAGTGTGGCTGCTTATGCTGAAGAAGCGGAACACATCAGTCCACATATACAATGAAGAAGAAATCGACGAAATGATCCTTCTGATCCGGGACAGTTTCATTCCGGCTTTTGGGGAACTGGAAAAGACCCTGCAGGAAAAACTTCAGGAAGCGGAAGAGGAATGGAAACAGGAAGAAAAGAAATAATACTTGCAATTAACAGATATTGGTGTTACAATGAACAAAACTAAGAACTTGTTGGCATAGGAGTGGGCGAGAGCCCGCTCCTATTTGCTGAGAAGGAATTTGTTCAGAAACAGGCAGAAATAAGAAAGGCAGGTGGGAAGCATGAGCAGACGGGAAGAATATGAACAGAAAGCAGAGGCGATCCTTACACCGATCGTAGAGTCCAAGGGCTTTGAACTGGTAGATGTGGAGTATGTCAAGGAAGCTGGAACCTGGTATCTCAGAGGTTATATCGACAAGCCGGGCGGAATCACAGTCAATGACTGCGAGGACGTAAGCCGTGCATTCAGCGATATCTTGGATGAGCAGGATTTCATCGAAGACAGCTACATTATGGAGATCAGTTCTCCGGGACTTGACCGGCCTCTTAAGAAAGAGAAAGACTTTAAGAGAAGCCTTGGCAAGCTGGTGGAGATCCGTACCTACCGGCCGATCGAGAAGCAGAAAGAATTCTGCGGTATTTTAAATGCATATGATAGTAACAGTGTGACAATCGATGAAGACGGCACAGAACGCACTTTTGATAAAAAAGATATCGCCCTGATTCGTCTTGCGATCGAATTCTAAAAGAGAATCGAATCTGTAAAAATTCAGGAGGAAAAAAAGGAAAATGAGCAGAGATTTAAGAGACGCGCTGGACGTTCTCGAAAAAGAGAAAAACATCAGTAAGGATACACTGCTGGAGGCAATTGAGCAGTCACTGATCCAGGCATGTAAGAATCATTTCGGAAAGGCAGATAACGTTCACGTTATGATCGATCCGGAGACCTGTGATTTCAGTGTTTACGCTGACAGAACTGTTGTAGAGCATGTGGAGGACCCGGCCCTTGAGATTTCTCTGGTGGATGCACAGAAAACAAACACCAACGCAGAGATCGGTGATGTTATGAAAGTTGAGATCCAGTCCAAGGAATTCGGACGTATCGCAACCCAGAACGCAAAGAACGTCATTCTTCAGAAAATCCGTGAGGAAGAGCGTAAAGTTCTCTACGATCAGTACTACGGAATCGAAAAAGAAGTGGTAACCGGTATTGTTCAGAGAGTAATGGGCAAGAATGTCAGCATCAACCTCGGTAAGGCAGACGCAGTCCTTACAGAGAACGAGCAGGTAAAAGGCGAGACATTCCAGCCAACTGAGCGAGTAAAGGTTTACATCCTTGAGGTAAAGGATACACCGAAGGGACCACGTATCCTTGTTTCCAGAACACATCCTGGCCTTGTAAAGAGACTTTTCGAGTCCGAGGTTGCAGAGGTAAGAGATGGTACCGTTGAGATCAAGAGCATTGCCCGTGAGGCAGGTTCCCGTACCAAGATCGCTGTATGGAGTAACGATCCGGATGTAGATGCTGTGGGAGCATGTGTCGGTATGAACGGCGCACGTGTAGGTGCGGTTGTCAACGAACTTCACGGTGAGAAGATCGATATCATCAACTGGGATGAGAACCCGGCAATCCTTATCGAGAACGCATTAAGCCCTGCAAAAGTTATCGCAGTTATGGCAGATCCGGATGAGAAGACTGCACTGGTTGTAGTTCCGGATTATCAGCTTTCCCTTGCCATCGGTAAAGAGGGACAGAACGCACGTCTTGCTGCAAGACTTACAGGATTCAAGATCGACATCAAGAGCGAGACACAGGCAAGAGAGTCCGGTGACTTCTACGATGATTACGATGAGGAACACGAAGAAGCAGAGGACGAAATGACAGAAGAGGCTGTTTCCGAAGAAATTCCGGAAACAGAGGAAGATACAGAAGAGACAGAAACAGAAGCTGAAGAAACAGCAGATGGAGATGCCGAAGAATAATGAAAACGAGAACCAAGATTCCCATGCGTCAGTGTACCGGCTGCAGGGAAATGAAAAGCAAAAAGGAAATGATACGAGTTCTCAAAACATCAGAGAATGAGATCATCCTGGACGCTACAGGTAAGAAAAACGGACGCGGCGCATACCTTTGTTTCTCAGAGGAATGCCTGGAAAAGGCCATCAAAAACCACGGCCTGGAGCGTTCCTTGAAAATGGCAGTTCCGGATGAAGTGTATCAGAACCTCAAGAAGGAGTTTGAGTCAATTGAAAAACAGTAAGGTTTTATCACTCATCGGACTTGCGACAAAAGCAGGAAAAACAGTGAGCGGAGAATTTTCCACAGAGAAATCCGTAAAAACAGGAAAAGGTTTCCTGGCACTGGTGGCAGATGATGCCTCCGAAAACACAAAAAAGAAATTTCGGAATATGTGTACCTATTACGAAGTTCCGTTATATTTCCTTTCAGACAAAGAGAGCCTGGGCAGAGCAATGGGCAAAGAATTCCGTGCCAGCCTTGCCGTGCAGGACGAAAATTTTGCAAAGGCGATCATGAAGGAGCTGGAAAAAGAATCCGGCAGATAACCTGCATGATACAGGCGTCTGTAAGGAGGTTTGACGATAATAATGATAAAAGATAAATTCAGCAGATCGGGAAAGGAGCAATATAGACAATTGGATACTCCAAAAACAGAAGAAAAGACAACAACGGTGAACGCAGAGGGTAACAAGTCTGAGGCACCGAAAAAGAAAAAAAATATCATCCGTGTATTCCATGCACAGAATGCCAGCGACGGCGGTAAAGGAAGAAGAAAACCGGCAGCAGGCGAGAAAAAAGGCCCGGCACGTTCCCAGAACGGCGGACAGCGTCCGGCAGGCCAGGGCACAAGAAATAATGAGTCCGGCGAGCAGAGAAACTCTCAGGGTGGAGCAAACCGTACTCAGGGCGGAAGACCGCAGGGTAACCGTCCGGAAGGAAGAAGAGACGGCAACCGTGACGGAAGAAGCTTCGAAGGAAGAAGAGACGGCGGCAACCGTTTTGGCGGCAACCGTTCCCAGAATGGTGAGGGACGTCCGGCAAGACAGGGCGAAGGAAACAGAGGACCACGTCAGAACGACGGAAGAGGCGGAAACCGTTTCGGCGGTGGAGCAAACCGTGGCCAGGGCGGTCAGGGCGGACGCTTCGAAGGCAGAGATGGCGGAAACCGTTTTGGCGGCGGAGCAAACCGTGGCCAGGGCGGCCAGGGTGGACGTTCTGAAGGCGGAAGAGGCGGAGATAACCGTTTCGGCGGTCAGAACCGCGGTGGCCAGGGCGGAGCACGTCCGGGACAGAGAAGAAGCAGTTCTTCCGATTCCGTATTTACTCCGGAGCTGACCAAGACATCCAAGGACAGCAAGCGTGAGCGTGACAGGGAGAATAAGAACAAGAAGAAAGATTTCGAGAAAGGCGGCCAGGGCGGACGCAGACCAAATCAGGGTGGACGCAGACCGAATTCCAGAATCCCGAAAGCACTTCAGAAACCGAATCCACAGCCGAAGCAGGAAGAAAAGAAACCTGAGATCAAGGAGATCACCATTCCTGAGAAGCTTACCATCCGTGAGCTTGCGGACGCTATGAAAATGCAGCCATCTGTGATCGTTAAGAAACTTTTCATGGAAGGTGTCATGGTAACCGTAAACCAGGAGATCGACTTTGACAAGGCAGAGGAGATCGCACTTGGATTTGATATCATTGCCGAGAAAGAAGAAAAAGTAGATGTAATCGCAGAACTCCTCAAAGAGGATGAAGAGGATGAGGACGATATGGTTCCAAGACCTCCGGTAGTCTGCGTCATGGGTCACGTTGACCATGGTAAAACATCTCTTCTGGATGCCATCCGTAATACAAACGTAACCAGAGGCGAGGCCGGCGGAATCACACAGCACATCGGTGCTTACGTGGTAAACATCAAAGGCCAGAAGATCACATTCCTGGATACACCGGGACATGAGGCGTTCACAGCTATGCGTATGCGTGGTGCCAACGCTACCGATATCGCAGTTCTGGTTGTTGCTGCAGATGATGGTGTCATGCCGCAGACGGTAGAGGCAATCAGCCATGCAAAAGCTGCAGGTGTTGAGATTATCGTTGCCATCAACAAAATTGATAAACCAAGCGCAAATGTAGAGCGTGTAAAACAGGAACTTTCCGAGTATGAACTGATTCCTGAGGATTGGGGCGGAAGCACCATCTTCGTTCCGGTATCCGCACATACAGGAGAGGGAATCGAGAACCTTCTTGAGATGATCCTTCTTACTGCTGAGGTTTCCGAGCTGAAAGCGAACCCGAACCGTGAGGCAAGAGGTCTTGTTATCGAGGCTCAGCTTGATAAAGGTAAAGGACCGGTTGCTACCATCCTTGTTCAGAAAGGTACTCTCCATGTAGGAGATTTCATTGCAGCAGGTGCATGCAACGGTAAAGTCCGTGCAATGATGGATGACAAGGGACGCCGTGTTAAAGAGGCAGGCCCGTCCACTCCGGTTGAGATCCTTGGTCTTGGCGACGTTCCAAATGCAGGTGAGATCCTGATGTCCTTCGAGAGCGACAAAGAAGCCAAGAACTTTGCAGGCGCATTCGTTACAGAGAACAAGAGCCGTCTTCTTGAGGAGACCAAGGGCAAACTTTCTCTGGATAACCTGTTTGATCAGATCCAGGCAAGCGACCTTAAAGAGCTTCCGATCATTGTCAAAGCCGATGTACAGGGATCTGTTGAGGCTGTAAAACAGAGCCTTACCAAACTTTCCAACGAGGAAGTTATCGTTAAGGTGATCCATGGAGGTGTAGGTGCCATCAATGAGTCTGATGTCAGCCTTGCCGCAACATCCAACGCCATCATCATCGGATTTAACGTACGTCCGGATACCACAGCAAAACAGCTTGCTGAGCAGGAGGGCGTTGACCTTCGACTTTACAAGGTTATCTACCAGGCAATCGAGGATGTGGAGGCAGCCATGAAAGGTATGCTGGATCCGGTATTCGAGGAGAAAGTTATCGGCCACGCAGAAGTACGTCAGCTGTTCAAGGCATCTGGTGTGGGAACCATCGCAGGAAGCTATGTACTGGATGGTACATTCCAGCGTAACTGCAAGGTTCGTATCACAAGAGGTGAGGACCAGATCTTTGAGGGTGAGCTTGCATCCCTGAAGAGATTTAAAGATGATGTTAAGGAAGTCCGTGCAGGATATGAGTGTGGTCTTGTATTCAACGACTTCAACGATGTTAAAGAAGAAGATAAAGTCGAAGCATATATCATGGTAGAGGTACCAAGATAGGAGTGACTTGTAATGAGAAAAAACAGCATTAAAAATACACGTGTGAATGGTGCGGTTCAAAAAGAACTCAGCACCATCATACACAGCGAGATCAAGGACCCCAGAATTCATCCGATGACTTCTGTGACAGCCGTGGAGGTGGCACCGGATCTTAAAACCTGCAAAGCCTACATCAGTGTACTTGGCGAAAAGCAGGCCAAAGATTCCACCATCCGTGGATTAAAGAACGCAGAGGGCTATATCCGGAGAGAGCTGGCCAGAAGACTGAACCTTCGCAATACGCCGGAGATCCGTTTTGTTCTGGATGAGTCCATCGAATATGGCGTAAATATGTCAAAGAAGATCAATGACGTAATGAGTGGGATGGAAACAGAGGAATAGGTGGAAAAAATGAAAAACATTTCAGAAATACTGGAAAATGTAAAAACTGTAGGCATTGGCGGCCACATCCGTCCGGATGGAGACTGTATCGGTTCCTGTATGGCTCTGTACCTTTATATCCGGGAATATTTTCCGGATATTGAGGCAGATGTCTATCTGGAACAGCCGAAGCCTATATTTGATTACATCGACAGAATGGATGAGGTTAAGACAGAAGCAGAAGAAGAGAAAGAGTATGATCTTTTTATCACCTGTGATGTCAGCGCACTGGATCGCCTTGCTGTTGCCGGAAAGTATTTTGACACGGCAAAAAAGACCGCATGCATTGACCATCATGTAAGCAATAAGGGATTTGCAAATGTCAATCATGTAAGGGGCGACGTCAGTTCCGCATGTGAAGTTCTTTACGGACTTCTGGATGCAGATAAGATCGACCGTTCCATTGCGGTTCCGATTTATACGGGAATGGCACATGACACCGGCGTGTTCCAGTATTCTTCCACAACACCGGAAACCATGAGGATCGCCGGTGAACTGATGAAAACAGGATTTGATTTCAGCAGGATCATCGATGAGTCCTTTTACCAGAAAACATACCTTCAGAATCAGGTTATGGGCCGTGTGCTGGCAGAAAGCATTCTGCTTCAGGATGGCAAATGCGTAGTCGGATATCTGAAAAGACGAGAGATGGATTTCTACGGTGTGGAAGGAAAGGATCTGGAGGGAATCGTAAGCCAGCTCCGTCTGACCGCAGGCGTGGAGGTTGCGATCTTTATCTATGAGATGGAGACGCAGCTCTTTAAAGTATCTCTCCGTTCCAACGGAAAGGTGGATGTGAGCAAAATTGCCGTATTCTTCGGAGGCGGCGGACATGTGCGTGCAGCCGGCTGCGACATGCAGGGTTCCATGTACGATGTGATCAACAACCTTACCGCTGAGATTGAAAAACAGCTTGCAGAGGAGTAGAAACAAATCATGGATGGAATACTTGTGATCCGTAAGGAAAAAGGTTATACCTCTCATGATGTGGTTGCAAAGCTGCGTGGAATTCTCCACATGAAAAAGATTGGCCATACGGGAACGCTGGACCCGGCAGCAGAGGGAGTACTTCCCGTTGCCCTTGGAAGGGGAACCCGTCTGGTAGAGCTTCTTACAGAGAAAGAAAAAACATACGAGGCAGTCTTAAGGCTGGGCGTTTCCACAGATACCCAGGACATGACAGGAACAATTCTTTCCGAGAAACCGGTAACGGTTACAGAGGAGGAAGTCCGGGAAACGGTTGCTTCTTTTGTGGGAGAACAGATGCAGGTTCCGCCGATGTATTCTGCTCTGAAAGTGGGTGGAAAGAAGCTTTACGAGCTGGCCAGAGAAGGAAAAACCATAGAGCGCAAACCGCGCCCTGTGGTTTTTTATGAGATAAGGATACTGGATATGGATCTCCCGCTGGTACGTATCAGCGTTACCTGCAGCAAGGGAACTTATATCCGTACACTTTGCAATGATATCGGAGAAAAATTAGGCTATGGCGGTGCCATGGAAGAGCTTCTTCGGACCCAGTCCGGGAATTTCACACTGGAAGAGAGCATGACACTTTCCCAGGTGGAAGAAGCGGTTGCCAACGGAACCATCGGCGAAAAAATCGTTTCTATTGAAGATGTACTTTCCATGTATCCGGCGCTTATCTGTACACCGGAAGGAGACAGGCTTCTTGGTAATGGAAATCCAGTTCCGGAAGAACTGGTACAGGGCGGCAGCAGGGAAGAAAAAGTCCGGATGTATAAAAGCAGCGGAAACTTCACAGGAATATACGGCTGGGATGAGAGAAAACAGAAATATGTTCCCGTCCGCATGTTCTTTGTATAAATTTTTTACAAAAACTTGCAGGAGCAGATATGGAATACTTGAAGATTGACGGAGAATTTCCGCGCCTGTCAGGGAGTGCGGTAACACTTGGAAAATTTGACGGCATACACCGTGGACACCGGAAACTGGTGGAAAGAATTCTGGAGCAAAAAGAAAAGGGACTTCAGACAGTTCTCTTTTCCCTGGGAATCGGAAGCCAGATGATCTTTACAAAAGAAGAACGATGCAGGATTCTTGAGGATGCAGGTGTGGATGTTCTGATCGAATGCCCGCTGGATGCCAGGATCCGCCACATGAAAGCAGACACTTTTATTAAAGAGATTCTGGTGGGGGATCTTCAGGCAGAACACGTTGCTGTAGGAGAAGATTTCCGGTTTGGATATGAACGCAAGGGAAATCCGGAACTTCTCCGGGAGATGGGAAAGAAGCTTGGCTTTTCGGTGGATGTGATTCCAAAAGAAATGGAAGGAAAACGAAAGATCAGCAGTACCTTTATCCGTGAGGAACTGAAAAGAGGCAATATGGAAAAGGTCAATGATCTTCTGGGCTTTCCATTTTTTGTGGATGGAGTGATCGAACATGGAAGAGGAATGGGACATAAATTTCTTCTTCCGACAACCAATATTATTCCGGCAAAAGAAAAGCTGATGCCTCCAAACGGGGTCTACGATACAGTGTCCCATTTTAAGGACAGAAGCCTTAAAGGAATCACCAATGTAGGATACAAACCTACGGTGGGGGAGAAATTCCTGGGTGTTGAGACGTATCTCTTTGACTGTGAGGAAGACCTTTACGGGGAACCCTGCAGAGTGGAATTCTTTCATTATTCCAGACCGGAGAAACGTTTTTCTTCCATAGAAGCTCTGAAAGAACAGCTTATGAAAGACGCGGAAAAAGGCAAGGCTTATTTTCAAAGCTTCGAAAAGTAAAAATTTCCGGTAAAAACTTTTCAAAAAAACAGTTTACAGGTCAGGAACCGTGTGCTATACTGTTCGAGGTGAAAAAAGCCAGTATTCAGAAGCCGGAGACTCCGACCACTTCTTAATACCCGGCGTTTAATTAAAAATTCAAGGAGGAAACAACAATGATTTCTAAAGAGAAGAAAGCAGCAATCATGAAAGAGTATGCAAGAACAGAGGGTGACACAGGTTCACCGGAGGTTCAGGTTGCAGTTCTTACAGCAAGAATCCAGGAGCTTACAGAGCACCTTAAAACACACCACAAAGATCATCATTCCAGAAGAGGTCTTCTGAAAATGGTAGGTCAGAGACGTGGCCTTCTTGCTTATCTTAAGAAAACAGACATCGAAAGATACCGTGCACTGATTGAGAAATTAGGTTTAAGAAAATAATTGCTACGGGAGGGGCGGATGATTCCATCCGCCCCATTTTAACATGTGTGACAAACACAGACGGAATTACCGCAGGAGTGATTTCCGAGACTACTGAAAAGCCCATTTCCGGTCGAGATCTTTTCCCAAAGGAAGTGGTCTTTTCAGTTGTTTCGGGCTCCTGTCAAATTCAATATATAGAAAAGGAGAACGAACATGTACAAAAGTTATTCCATGGAACTTGCAGGAAGAACACTGACTGTAGATATCGGACGTGTTGCAAAACAGGCCAACGGTGCCGCTCTTATGCACTACGGTGATACCACAGTTCTTGCTACTGCTACCGCATCCAAAGAGCCAAGAGAAGGAATCGATTTCTTCCCGTTAAGCGTTGAGTATGAGGAGAAAATGTACGCAGTAGGAAAGATCCCGGGAGGATTCAACAAGAGAGAGGGTAAGGCAAGCGAGCATGCGATCCTTACATCCCGTGTTATCGACCGTCCGATGCGTCCGCTGTTCCCGAAGGACTACAGAAATGACGTAACACTGGTAGACATGGTTATGTCTGTTGATCCGGAGTGCAACCCGGAGATCCCGGCTATGCTTGGTTCTTCCATTGCTACCTGTATTTCAGATATTCCGTTCGACGGCCCATGTGCAACCACACAGGTTGGTATGATCGACGGCGAGTTCATCATCAACCCGACACTTGCACAGAAGGCAGTTTCTGACCTTCAGCTTACCGTAGCTTCCACAAGAGAGAAAGTTATCATGATCGAGGCCGGAGCCAACGAGATTCCGGAAGACAAGATGATCGAAGCCATCTACAAGGCTCACGAAGTAAACCAGGAGATCATCAAATTCATCGACCAGATCGTAGCAGAGTGCGGAAAAGAGAAACATTCCTACGAGTCCTGTGCAGTACCGCAGGAACTCTTTGATGAGATCAAGAAGATCGTTCCTCCGGAAGAGATGGAGGTTGCCGTATTCTCCGATGACAAACAGACACGTGAGAATAACATCAGCGAGATCACAGACAAGCTGAAAGAAGCTTTTGCAGATAACGAAGAGTGGCTTGCCGTTCTTGGTGAGGCTGTATATCAGTACCAGAAGAAGACTGTCCGCAAGATGATCCTCAAAGATCACAAACGTCCGGATGGCCGTGAGATCAGACAGATCCGTCCGCTGGCTGCAGAGACAGACATCATTCCGAGAGTTCACGGTTCTGCCATGTTCACAAGAGGACAGACTCAGATCTGTACCGTTACCACACTGGCTCCTCTTACAGAGGCACAGCGTCTTGACGGACTGGATGAGTTTGAGACATCTAAGAGATATATGCATCACTACAACTTCCCGTCCTACTCCGTAGGTGAGACCAAGCCTTCCAGAGGACCGGGACGTCGTGAGATCGGCCACGGAGCACTTGCTGAGAGAGCACTGGTACCGGTACTTCCTACAGAAGAGGAGTTCCCGTATGCAATCCGTACCGTATCTGAGACATTTGAGTCCAACGGTTCCACATCCCAGGCAAGTATCTGTGCATCTACCATGTCACTGATGGCTGCAGGTGTACCGATCAAGAAACCGGTTGCAGGTATCTCCTGCGGACTTGTTACAGGCGAGACAGACGATGATTACATCGTTCTTACAGATATCCAGGGCCTTGAGGACTTCTTCGGAGATATGGACTTCAAGGTAGCCGGAACACATGATGGAATCACAGCGATCCAGATGGATATCAAGATCCATGGTCTTACAAGACCGATCGTTGAGGAAGCAATCCGCAGAACAAAAGAGGCAAGAGAGTATATCCTCACAGAAGTTATGGAGAAATGCATCGACAAGCCTCGTACAAGCGTTGGCGAGTTTGCTCCGAAGATCATCCAGATCCAGATCGACCCGCAGAAGATCGGTGACGTAGTTGGTCAGAGAGGAAAGACCATCAACACCATCATCGAGCGTACAGGTGTGAAGATCGACATCACAGATGACGGTGCAGTTTCCATCTGCGGAACAGACCAGAAGGGTATGGATGAGGCGAAACGTATGATCGAGATCATCACTACCGAGTTTGAGGCAGGACAGATCTTTACAGGACGCGTAGTCAGCATCAAAGAGTTTGGTGCGTTCCTTGAGTTTGCACCGGGCAAGGAGGGAATGGTACACATTTCCAAGATCTCCAAACAGAGAATCAACCGTGTTGAGGATGTTCTCACACTTGGTGACAAGGTTAAAGTTATCTGCCTTGGCAAGGACAAGATGGGAAGAATCAGCTTCAGCATGAAGGATGTACCGGAAGAAGCATAAGTTATGAGATATCACAATATTACCAAGGACGATATGTTAAACGGAGACGGACTTCGTGTAGTACTCTGGGTGGCCGGCTGTTCACATGGCTGCCGGGAGTGCCAGAATCCCATTACCTGGGATCCGAACGGAGGTCTCCCATTTACGGACAGCGAGCGAGCTGAGATATTTGCAGAGCTGGACAAGGATTATATCAGCGGGATCACATTCTCAGGAGGAGATCCCCTGCATCCTTCCAATATCGCTGAGGTAACAGCTCTTGCAAGAGAGATCAGAGAGAAGTATCCGGATAAGACCATCTGGTTATATACCGGTTCTCTCTGGGAAGAGATCCAGCAGTACGAGATCATCCATTATCTGGATGTCTGTGTGGACGGAGAATTTCAGGTCGATAAGAAAGAAGTCCTCCTGAAATGGAAAGGTTCCTCAAACCAGCGTGTGATCGATGTACGGGCATCACTCCGTGAGAACCGTGTGGTTCTGTATGTGGAGTGACCGGAGGGATTTCTCCAAATTACCCATTGGGAGTGGAACGAAAAATGAAAAGAATTGCGAAATTTCACAAGGTAAGTTTTGAACAGTTTGCAAAGGACTGGAAGGATACTTTTGAACAGTATTCAGAAGAAGAGATCTGTAATATCTACGACAGCCTGAAACTTCCGAAGAGAGCCACAACCGGAAGTGCGGGATACGATTTTTATGCACCGGTGGATGTGACCATGAAACCGGGCGAGATCGTTAAGATCCCCACTGGCATCCGTGTGGAGATGGAAGAAGGCTGGGTCCTGAAATGTTATCCGAGAAGCGGACTGGGATTCAAATTCCGTCTGCAGCTGAATAATACAGTAGGGATCATTGACAGCGATTATTTCTTCTCTGACAACGAAGGCCATATCTTTGCCAAGCTGACCAACGATACCAGAGAAGATAAGACCATCCAGATCCCGGCAGGAACCGGATTCATGCAGGGAATCTTCGTGGAGTACGGAATTACCGTGGATGATGATGCAGATGCAGTAAGAAACGGTGGTTTCGGAAGCACCACAAAATAAAACAAAAGCCCGGAAGGCGGAGGTGTGAAGACCACATACATCCGATTTTCCGGGCTTGTTTTTTGTAAGTACTGTTTTTGGTAAATGCCTTGTTTAGCTGAGAGGTGCGTCGGATTCCTCGTCTGCACGTGCTTTTTCCACGACTGCGTTAAAGGCATTTGCGGCAGCGTCGTACTCTTCATCATCTTCGATGTTTGCCAGCATCGGATCGCCGTCTGCTGTGCGGGAGAAGCTGTAGAGATAAACCTCACCGGTCTCATTCTGGCCGTTCTCATCCAGTGGGAGAAGTGCGATATATTCTTTGTTCTCTACAGGGAAAATAGTAAGGATGGCACATTCTACCTCTGTATCATCATCCATAGTCAGGGTAATAGTATGGTGTGCCTCGTCTACCTTACTTTCACAGTTGGCTGTGCAGGAAGCGCAGTCACTTGGTGTGCATCCGCTTTTGTTAAATTCATCACTCATAAAAGAAATCCTCCGTTCTGCTACTGCCTGTGAATAAGAAGGCAGCTCTGCATGATATAAAGAACATTTTAACAGATATGACGTAGAACAGCAACAAAATATTTGAGAGCCTGAGAAAACTTTCAAAATATTTTTTGCTTAATCCGACAATGTGAGATATAATAAAAATATGACGAAAAAATGAGGAGAAAATATAAAAATATGAAATTTATTTCCTGGAATGTAAATGGGATCCGGGCCTGTATCACCAAGGGCTTTGAGGAACGCTTTCATGAGCTGGATGCGGATATTTTCTGTCTGCAGGAGACGAAATGCCAGCAGGGACAGGTGAAGCTGGAGCTTCCCGGATATCATCAGTACTGGAACTACGCAAATCGCAGAGGCTATTCAGGTACAGCCATTTTTACGAAGAGGGAGCCGTTGTCTGCGGCTTACGGGATCGGGATAGAGGAGCATGACAAAGAAGGACGTGTCATCACGCTGGAATTTGAAGAGTATTATTTTGTGACTGTATATACTCCCAACTCCCAGAGCGAGCTCCGCCGTCTGGAATACCGTATGAAATGGGAAGAGGATTTTCTGGCTTATCTCCTGAAACTGCAGGAGAAGAAACCGGTGATCTGCTGTGGCGACCTTAATGTGGCACATCAGGAGATCGATCTCAAGAACCCGAAGACCAACCGCAAAAATGCAGGCTTTACGGATGAAGAGAGAGCCTGCTTTACCAGAGCTCTTGAGAGTGGCTTTATTGATACATTCCGCTATTTTTATCCGGATAAAGAGGGTGTTTACTCCTGGTGGTCCTACCGTTTCCGTGCACGAGAGAAGAACGCCGGCTGGCGTATCGACTATTTCCTTGTTTCCCCTTCCCTGAAAGAAAAGCTTCAGGATGCGAAGATCCACGGAGAGATCATGGGATCCGATCATTGCCCGATTGAGCTGGATATTGATCTGTGACGGATCTGGCGAAACGGATTTCCATGGATTTCAATAATAAAAAGAGAAAAGGAGGAGTTGCCTTGGCAAGCCGCAGATTAGGTCGAGTGGAAAAAGGTCAGCCGCTGATACTTGGAGCCAATAAATTGGAGGGCGGTTATAATTTTGCAGTGGAGGCATCGGAAGATTCCGAAGTGTCCCTGCTTTTATATAAAAAAAGAGGAGCTGCCGCACCGGTGGAGATCGTTTTTCCGAAGGATTTCCATACAGGACGTGTGTGGGCACTGAAACTGTGCAGTGCTTCTCTGAAGGATTTTGAATATAATTATAAAATAGACGGTGAGATCGTGCAGGATCCGTATGCATACGGACTTCACGGGAGAGAACATTTCGGAGTACCTTACGATCCGGAAAAGGAGGTTCGCTGTCGCTTCCTTAATGAGAATGTTTCCGGCTGGGAAAATGAAACTGCGCCGGCAGTAGAATACGAAAATATGATCCTGTACAAGCTTCATGTCCGTGGTTATACGAAGCTTGCCAGAAAGATGGTTTCCCATAAGGGAACTTTCCTTGGCCTGACAGAGATGATCTCTTACTGGAAAGAGCTGGGGATCAATGCCATTGAACTGATGCCTGCCTATGAATTCTGTGAGGTTCCGATCAGTAAACCGAAGGAAGGCAGTGAACACATCAAGACCCGCCGAAAGGAAAATGTAGTGAATTACTGGGGCTATGCTTCCGGCTTTTATTTCAGCCCGAAGAGTGCTTACTGCAGTACCAGAGAACCGGAGCAGGAGTTCCGGTATCTGATCCGGGAGCTGCACAGGAACGGCATTGCCTGTATCATGGAATTCTATTTTCCGGAGGAAACAGACAGCCTGATGGCTCTTCGGGCCCTGCAGTTCTGGAGAGATTTTTACCATGTAGATGGATTTCATGTGTTGGGAGAGGGCTTTAACCGGGAGATGCTTCTCAGGGACGGAATCCTTTCCGGAGCAAAACTGATCTTCCAGGGCTTTGATTTTGATCATTTTTACAGAGGAAAGCTTCCGGCCAGACGTTGCGGAGCAGAGAGCAATATGAATTTTCTCCAGGATATGCGCCGTTTCCTGAAAAGCGATGAAGGTATGGTGGAGGCTGCAGCATGGCATATCCGTCATAACAGCGAGAATCATGGAGTAATCAATTACATGGTGTGCCAGGACGGATTTACCATGAATGACCTGGTGAGCTACAATTATAAACATAACGAGGCCAATGGCGAGGGCAATCAGGACGGAAGCAGCTATAATTATTCCTGGAACTGTGGTGTGGAAGGCCCTACCCGTAAGGTTTCCGTCCGTCAGATGAGGGAGCGCCAGATTAAAAATGCCTTTTTGATGATGCTGTTGAGTCAGGGTGTGCCCATGATCTATCACGGCGATGAATTCGGCAATTCCCAGAGTGGAAACAATAATGCCTACTGTCAGGATAATGCTACCGGCTGGACAGACTGGAAGGGCCTTTCCAGAAACCAGGGACTGAGGGAATTCATAAAGGATGCCATTGCTTTTCGTAAAGCCCATCCCGTTCTTCATATGCCGGTGGAACTGAAAGGGGTAGATTATCTGACCAAGGGGTTCCCGGACGTGTCTCTTCACGGGGAACGTGCCTGGTATCTGAGCTATGAGAATACCAGCAGGCTTCTCGGTATGATGTACTACGGAGCCTATGCAAGGGAAAAAGAGGATCTGGAAGCTGCAGAGGATGATTTTATTTACATCGGCTATAATTTCCACTGGGAAAACCGGAGCCTTGCTCTGCCCAATCTCCCGGAAGGCATGTGCTGGAAAAAAATCGCAGATACCTCTCTTCACGGAACAGGATTCCATCTGGAAGAGAAAGAAGAATATAAAAAATCAATCGAAATAGGCCCCCGCGCCATTGTGGTATTGCTGGGCAGACAGGAGGCGGAGAAAGATGCGATCATGGCACCCGTGGCTGCACTTCAGGACCATCACGAGGCATAAGCTTCTGGTGATGAAATATTGTTTTCGTATCGGGTTATATAAGCAGGGATTGCTTCATGACCTGTCCAAATATTCCCCGACGGAATTTCTGGTAGGCTGTAAATATTATCAGGGGACAAGAAGCCCCAACAACGCAGAACGTGAGGCAACCGGCGTATCCATGTCCTGGCTGCACCATAAGGGAAGAAACAGACACCATTTTGAACATTGGGTAGACTATTCCCTTGACGGTGAGCATGTGATCATGGGAGCCAGAATGCCCAGAAAATATGTGGCGGAAATGGTCATGGACCGGATCAGTGCATCCAGAAACTATCTGGGAGAGGAATATACCTATCATGAACCATTGCAGTATTTTCTGAAAAGCAAGGAGAAGCTGTGGTTTATCCACCCACAGACAAAGAAAGAGCTGGAGGGACTTCTCCGGATCCTGGATAAATACGGAGAGGATAAGACCCTGTGGTATATCCGCAATGTATATCTATGTGATAACCACGGAAAAAAAGTGAAAAGCCCTGGGAAAAAGCTTCGAAATCACAGATAGGGGTGTATTTTTGGCAGGTTGTCTGATATAATATTCAGATATCAGGAGGAAGAATGAATGGATACACCAACAATTGCGAAATACTATAGAGAGAAAGATCCCATGGAGCGTCTGAAGCTTCTGGAGCAGTCCATTGCAGCAGGAGAAGAACCGGAAGAAAATAAGATCCGTAAGGAACTCTGGGATATCCGTTACAGCGATAAATCCGAGACTGGTGATACCAGGGCAGACGGTTATCTCGGTCTCTGGATGACCATGGAGTTTAACCGGAATTCCGCTTCCAGATTCTTTGGCACAAGAAGTGCGAAGAAAGAGATAGGTAAGTATCTTAAGAAGTTGAAATTTCAGGAACTCCAGGAAAAGGGCGGCCTTTATGAGGAGCTTCTTTACCGGGAATGCTGTCATCTGGTTCTGGTCTACATGGATCTCTGTCAGACAGATAAATCCTATAACACAACGATTTTCGGACTGATCCACATCAAGGAGGACAGTGCGAAGGCCAAGGTCCAGAGAGACATCAGGGAAACAGCTGTGGAGCTTCCGGCTAATCTTGGAATGGAAGCTGAGCTTGGAATCATCACAAGAGCTGCCAGAGAGATCTACAGGCAGTATTATCCCAATGAAGGAAACATTTAGGAGGCAATGAGCTTTCCGTTTCAGGCTGTCTGAATACTCAGGCAGCCTTTTGTTGCCATGCATCCGATAAAATATTCTGAGATTTTTTCAACGAAGATCCATGTCGGGTGTGAAGAGAAACATTCAGGAGGTTACTATTTTATGAATCCCAATCATCTGAACGCATATGAAGTCCTGAAGGAAGAGGAGCTTCAGGATATTCATTCAAAAGGATGGCTTCTGAGACACAAAAAAACAGGAGCCAGAGTGATGCTCATCGAGAACAGTGATGAGAATAAGGTTTTTAATATTGCATTCCGCACACCGCCCAAAAACAGCACAGGTGTTGCTCATATCCTGGAACACAGCGTACTGTGCGGCTCCAGGGAATTTCCGCTGAAGGATCCTTTTGTAGAGCTGGTAAAAGGATCTCTCAATACCTTCCTCAATGCCATGACCTACCCGGACAAAACCTGCTACCCTGTAGCCAGCTGTAATGACCGGGATTTCCAGAATCTGATGCATGTGTATCTGGATGCGGTGTTCTATCCGAACATTTACAAAAAAGAGGAGATTTTCCGCCAGGAGGGCTGGAACTATCATCTGGAACAGAAAGAAGGACCGCTGAAGTACAATGGTGTTGTTTACAACGAAATGAAAGGTGCTTTTTCCTCACCGGACGATGTTCTGGAGCGTGAGATCATGAATTCCCTGTTCCCGGATACCACCTATGGCTGTGAGTCCGGCGGAGATCCTGTAAATATCCCGGATCTCAGTTACGAGGAATTCCTGGATTTCCACAGACAGTACTATCATCCGTCCAACAGCTTTATCTATCTCTATGGAAACATGGATATGGAGGAGAAACTGGAGTTTATTGACAGCCATTATCTGTCTGCCTTTGATTCCCTTGCCATTGATTCCCAGATCCGGGATCAGGAAGCTTTTGCCCAGGTAAAAGATATCCAGAAAAATTATCCGGTGTCAGAGGACGAAGGAGAAGAGGATAACACTTATCTTTCCTACAATATGGTTGTGGGCGAGGCAGCAGATATCAACTTAAGTCTTGCTTTCGAAGTCCTGGATTACGCACTTTTAAGCGCACCGGGTGCACCGCTGAAACAGGCACTTCTGGATGCAAAGATCGGCAAGGATATCTATGGCTCCTTTGAGGATGGAATCAAACAGACCTATTTCTCCATCGTGGCAAAGGGAGCCAACTTAAGCCAGAAAGAGGAATTTGTCAAAGTGATCCGTGACACCCTCACAAAGATCATGGAGGAAGGTATCGACAAGAAGGCAGTAACAGCCGGAATCAACTACTACGAATTCCGTTTCCGTGAGGCAGATTTCTCTTCCTATCCGAAGGGACTGATGTATGGCCTGGATATTTTAAGCAGCTGGCTTTATGACGATACAAAGCCGTTCTGTGAAGTACAGCTTCTTGAGGGATTTGAGTTCCTCAAAAAAGCTCTGGAAGAGGGATATTTTGAGGATCTGATCCGTAAATATCTTCTGGATAATACCCATGGCGCGATCCTTTCCCTGGTACCGGAGAAAGGCCTTGCTGCTAAGAGAGACAAAGAACTGGAAGAAAAACTGGAGAATTACAGAAAGAGCCTTTCTGATGAAGAGCTTACCCGGATGGTAGAGAATACAAAAGCCCTGGAAGCTTATCAGGAATCCGAGGAAGATCCGGAAGCACTGACCTGTATCCCGATGCTTTCCAGAGAAGATATCAAAAAAGAGATCACAGGACTGACAAATGAGGAACATTACGTAGATGACAGCCTGTTTCTGTATCATGATGTATGCACCAATGGAATCGGTTATGCAGATCTTCTTTTTGAGATCCATGACTTTGATGTAAATACTGTCCATTATCTGGGACTTTTAAAATCTGTGCTTGGAGCAGTGGATACAGAAAACTACAGTTATGGTGAACTGTTCAATGAGGTGAATGCAAGAACCGGCGGCATTTCCTATGGAATCGAGGTTTTTGATGATGCCCAGGATACCGATGCATTCCGTGCCATGTTTGCTGTAAGAGGCAAAGCTTTGTATCCGGAGATGGATTTCATGTTCTCCATGATCCGTGAAGTTCTTACAACTTCCAAACTTACAGACACCAAACGTCTCTATGAGATCATTGCCAGAGTGAAATCCAGAGCCCAGGCCAGCCTTGCAAGTGCAGGCCATTCCACCGCCGTTCTCCGCGGTGCTTCCTATGCATCCCCGATGGCTGCCTTCCAGGATGAGATGGCAGGGATCGGATATTATCAGTTTATCGAAAAACTGGAAAAAGATTTTGACAGCTGCAAGGACGAGATCGTAAAAAATCTCCGCAAAGTGATGGAGGAGGTTCTTCGTCCGGAGAATTTCTGTGTAAGCTACACCGGAGAGAGAGAGTCCCTGGATACAGTGAAAACACAGGCTGCCGAAATTAAGAAAGTCTTGTTTAACGGACAGAAGCCGGAGCCTGTGAAGCAGGCCCCCTGCATAAAGAAAAACGAAGCCTTCAAGACCTCCGGCCAGGTCCAGTATGTGGCACAGAATGGAAACTTCCGCAAAAAAGGCCTGGAGTATACCGGTGCACTGGAGATCCTGAAAGTGATCTTAAGCTACGATTATCTCTGGATCAACCTTCGTGTAAAGGGTGGAGCGTATGGCTGCATGAGTGGCTTTAAGAGAAACGGAGAGAGCTTCCTGGTATCCTACCGTGACCCCCATCTAAAGAGAACCCTGGAAGTATACCAGGGAGTGCCGGATTATATCCGTGCCTTTGAGGCAGACGAGCGTGAGATGACAAAATATATCATCGGAACGATCAGCAACAAGGATGTGCCGAGAACTCCGCAGATGCAGGGAAGTATCTCAAAAACCGCATATTTCTCCAATGTTACAGAGGATATGCTCCAGAAGGAAAGAAATCAGATCCTCGGAGCGCAGAAGGAGGATATCCAGAAATTGGCAGCTCTTGTAGAAGCAGTACTTTCTGATGAGCAGATCTGCGTAGTGGGAAGTGAGACTGCCATCGAGAAGGCAGAAGATGTATTTATGGAAGTGAAGCCGCTGATCGGCTGCTGAGAAACAAAGTCTGCTGTCCGTTAAATGGGACAGCAGGCTGTAATAGAATTATGAGAGGATAAAGAATGGATAACAATTTTAAATCAGGTTTTGTTGCGATCATCGGAAGACCCAACGTTGGAAAATCCACACTGATGAACCATCTTATCGGACAGAAGATCGCCATCACATCAAACAAGCCACAGACAACCAGAAACAAGATACAGACCGTATACACCTGTGATCAGGGACAGATCGTATTTCTGGATACACCAGGTATCCACAAGGCAAAAAACAAGCTTGGAGAATACATGGTGCAGGTTGCGGAGAGAACGCTGAAGGAAGTAGATGCTATTATGTGGCTGGTGGAGCCGTCCACATTTGTAGGTGCAGGAGAGCGCCACATTGCCGAGCAGCTGCAGAAAGTGGGAGTTCCTGTGATCCTTATCATCAACAAGATTGATACCGTAAAGAAAGAAGAACTTCTTCCTGCCATCGATACTTACCGCAAGATCTGCGATTTCGCTGAGATCATTCCGTGTTCAGCCCTCCGTGGAAAAAATACGCAGGATATCATCCCCAGTATTTTCAAATATCTTCCGTACGGACCGATGTTCTATGATGAGGATACAGTTACCGATCAGCCTCAGCGCCAGATCGCCGCAGAGATCATCCGTGAGAAGGCTCTGCATGCACTGGATGAGGAGATCCCTCACGGGATCGCCGTTGCCATCGACCGGATGAAGAAACGTCCGGGAAGAAGCAACATCATAGATATTGATGCGACCATCATCTGCGAGCGTAATTCCCACAAAGGCATCATCATCGGAAAACAGGGTGCCATGCTGAAAAAGATCGGAAGCAATGCCCGCTATGAGCTGGAGCGTATGCTGGAAGCAAAGGTAAACCTGAAGCTCTGGGTCAAGGTGACTAAGAACTGGAGAGACAGTGATTTCCTGATCAAGAACTTTGGATATGATAAGAAAGAAATCTGAAAATGAGTGATCTGATTACCGTACAGGGAGTGGTGCTTTCTGCCATGCCGGTAGGCGACTATGACAAGCGGATCGTCCTTCTCACAAGAGAGAGGGGAAAGATTTCCGCCTTTGCCAAGGGAGCAAGGCGGCAGAACAGTCCGTTTATGGCAGCAGCCAATCCGTTTGTATTCGGAAGTTTTACCCTTTATGAGGGAAGGACAAGTTATAATCTCAACCAGGTCAGCGTACAGCATCATTTTGTGGAACTGGCCACCCAGCAGCCGGGAGTTTACTACGGATATTATTTCCTGGAACTGGCGGATTATTTTGGTAAAGAGGGAACAGACGAGAAGGAGATGATGAATCTTCTCTATGTGACCATCAAAGCCATTTTGAATCCCCATATTGAAGACCGGCTGGTGCGCTGTATCTATGAACTGCGGACCATGGTGATCCAGGGCGTGATGCCGCAGCTGTTTCAGTGTGCAGGCTGCGGGAGAGAGCTTACGGAAGAAGAAAATGGAGAGCTTTTTTTCTCCCAGGACGAGCATGGAATCCTGTGTGCGGACTGCAGCAGGATGGCCATGGACAGGAAACGGATCTCAGCGGCTGCCCTGTATGCCATGCGCTACATAGCCGTGTCCCCCCTGGCAAAGCTGTATACGTTTACAGTGCGGGATGATGTGCTGCGGGAACTGGAACGCCACATTTACCGGTATACGGAGCTGAATACAGACAAGCGGTTTAAAAGTCTGGAGATCCTGGAATTGATGAGATAGATCACTGCCGGCTGCGGAATAACCGTAACGATTTATTTTTCAAAAGCAGGACAGGATGCAATGCAAATGGAAATATCCTTGAAAAATCATGAGGATACTAGTATAATAAGACCAAAAATGTAAAAAAGCAGCTTTTTCCGGAGCTTTTCGGACGCATTTGGCGGAACAGCTGCAAGTCAAGAGGAGAGAAATCATGGAAAAAACAATGGAAAAGATCGTAGCTCTTGCAAAAGCCAGAGGATTTGTTTACCCGGGTTCCGAGATCTACGGCGGCCTGGCAAACACATGGGATTATGGAAATCTCGGTGTAGAGCTTAAAAATAACGTAAAACGTGCATGGTGGCAGAAATTCATTCAGGAGTCTCCGTACAATGTAGGTGTTGACTGTGCGATCCTTATGAACCCGCAGACATGGATCGCTTCCGGACATCTTGGCGGATTTTCTGATCCTCTTATGGACTGTAAAGAGTGCCACGAGCGTTTCCGTGCAGATAAGCTCATTGAGGACTTTTGTGCAGAGCATGACATTGCCATTGAGGGAAGCGTAGATGCATGGTCCCAGGAGAAGATGATGGACTTCATCAAAGAACACGAGGTAGGATGTCCGAGCTGTGGTAAACACAACTTCACAGATATCCGTCAGTTCAATCTGATGTTCAAGACATTCCAGGGTGTTACCGAAGATGCCAAGAATACTGTATATTTAAGACCGGAGACTGCACAGGGTATTTTCGTAAACTTCAAAAACGTACAGAGAACATCCCGTAAAAAGATCCCGTTTGGTATCGGCCAGATTGGTAAATCCTTCCGTAACGAGATCACACCGGGTAACTTCACATTCCGTACCCGTGAGTTCGAGCAGATGGAGCTTGAGTTCTTCTGCGAGCCGGATACAGATCTTGAGTGGTTTGCATACTGGAAGAAGTTCTGCCTTGACTGGCTGAGTGCTCTCGGACTTAAGGATGATGAGGTTCGTTACCGTGACCATGATAAGGAAGAGCTGAGCTTCTACAGCAAGGCTACCACAGATGTGGAATTCCTTTTCCCATTCGGATGGGGTGAGCTCTGGGGAATCGCTGACAGAACAGATTATGACCTGACACAGCATCAGAATGTATCCGGCCAGGATCTCACATACTTTGATGATGAGAAGAAACAGAAATATATCCCATATGTTATCGAGCCATCACTTGGAGCAGACCGTATGGTACTTGCTTTCCTCTGCAGCGCTTACGATGAGGAAGTTCTGGATGAAGAGAAGAACGATGTCCGTACAGTCCTTCATTTCCATCCGGTACTTGCACCGGTTAAGATCGGTGTGCTTCCGCTTTCCAAGAAGCTTAACGAGGGTGCTGAGAAGATCTACCAGCAGCTTTCCAAGAAGTACAACTGTGAGTACGATGACCGTGGAAATATCGGTAAACGTTACCGCAGACAGGATGAGATCGGTACTCCGTTCTGTATCACTTATGACTTCGAGTCTGAGAATGACGGTGCAGTTACAGTCCGTGACCGTGACACTATGGAGCAGGTACGTGTGAAGATCGATGAGCTTGATGCATACTTTGCTGATAAATTTACATTTTAAGTAAATAAATTTTTTAATAAAAAACCTCCGGCTATTTTCTGGCCGGAGGCTTTTTTTCAATAAGTCTGTTTTTCATCCGCCAGTTTCTTGGCGACATTCCGTATACATTTTTGAAAGCCCGGGAAAAATGCAGCTGATTGGGATATCCGACTGCATTTCCGATATCTGCGATAGACAGGGCTGTGATCTTAAGAAGTTCTGCAGCTTTGGTCATGCGATAGCTGATCAGGAATTCCTGGGGAGAACGTCCGATGGTGTCGTGGAAGATCTTACCGAAGTAGCTTCGGTTCAGGCCGCAGCAGGCTGCGATATCCTCAATGGAAATATCATTCTGGAAATTCTGTTCAATAAAAGAGAGCGCCTCCTTGATATAAAAATCACGGATACTTCCATCCTGTTTCATGCGGACAGTTTCAGTAGAGCGCATAAAGTAATCCAGAAAAAGCCAGGTATGTCCGATAAGATGAAAGGGTGATTCCTGGGAATTATGGCTGATATAAAGCATTTCCTCCATCATTTTCTGGCGGAGATCTGCAGAGTGGCTGTGATAGACCGGATGGTCCGGACTTAAACCTGCAGTTTCCACGATCTCTTTTGCCCGGAGCCCGTCAAATTCCACCCAGGTGTACTCCCATGGAAAGTCGGTATCTGCAATGTAGGTGTTGATCTGACCGGGAAAAAGCATGAAACCCTGGCCGCTTTTTACCTGATAGGTGATGGTCTCTCCTGCGGAATTGTCTGCCATCAGAGTTCCTGTACCGGAGATCACATAATGAAAAATATAATGGTTTCGTGCGGCCGGGCCGAATGAATGTGCCGGAGCGCAGTGCTCCCAGCCATATTGGTATAGTCCGATATCAACAAAGTTTTCATTTGGAAAAACGGAGAAGAGAAGGTCATTCATATTTTTATCCTTTAGGCGCATGATTTTGTCTGGTTTCAGTAACATTATATATTAAAACAGCAGGGAACTTCAACATATGTATAAAAATGCAATTACAAAAACAGCCTGTAAAATATACAAAAAAGAGAAAAATAATCGAGAAAACTTTGTGAGAAAATTAAGTTTTGCGAGAAACCTATTGATTTTCGATGAATCAGGAATATACTAATTTTAGATAAAAGTAGTGATATAGGTATAGAATATATCAAAATGCTAGATGACTTTAATGAAGACAGAGAAAAATTGCATTTTGGTATAAAACAAGAAAAACACTGCTATTTATGCAAGCATAAAGCTATGTTAAAATAGCTTTCAGAAAAAAGAAACCAGAGAATAAGTATTGGAGAACCCGGATAGCCATATCAGTTAAATGGGTGATATCCGACTTATCAAATAAAAGGAAAAGGAAGGAGCATTACAAGATGCGCAACAGAAGTAAATGGATCCTCTGTATGGGACTTGCCTTTACCATGGCAGCTTCCGTTACATTGAGCGGATGCGGCACAGGTAAAAAGGACAGCGGAAAGACAGAGATCGAACTTGTGCAGTATAAACCGGAAGCGGTTAAGGCATTTGAAAAACTGGAAGAAAAATTCAATGCCACTCATGATGATATCCATCTTACCATCGAATCACCAAACGATGCTATGACTGTATTGAAGACAAGATTTATCCGTGAGGATAATCCGGATATCATTGGAATCGGAGGCGATGTTAACTTTTCCAATTTTATTGATTCTGATATGCTGATGGATATTTCCGATTATCAGGGACTGGATTCGATCAAAGATGCATATAAAGAAATTGATAAAGCGCTGGAATTCGTTCCGGAAGACGGAGTCTATGCGGTTCCTTACGTGGCCAATGCCGCCGGAATCCTTTACAATCGTGAGCTTTTCAAGGAGCATGGCTGGCAGATCCCGACTACATGGGATGAATTTATGAGCCTTTGCCAGGAAATTCAGGATGCAGGTATCCAGCCGCTTTATTTCGGATTTAAAGATACCTGGACCTGTCTTGCACCGTGGAATTCTATTGCGGTAGATCTTGCACCAGCCGATGTATGCCGCCAGGTAAACCAGGGAAACACTACTTTTGCAAAAGAGTATAAGGAAGTAGCAGACCGTATGCTGGAGCTTATCCAGTATGGACCGGATGATCCCTTTGCCTATGATTACAATGGAGCCTGCACCGCTTTTGCAAAAGGGGAGGCTGCCATGTATCCCATCGGAAGCTATGCGATCCCGCAGATCCAGAGTGTAAATCCGGATATGGATATTGATTCTTTTGTAACACCGGCAAGCAATGATCCGTCAGAAAACAAACTGAATTCCGGAGTTGACCTTCAGTTCTGTGTGATGGATAACTGTGAGAATAAGGAAGCTGCATATGAAGTGCTGGATTTCCTTCTTGAGGATGAGAATATACAGACATATCTGGATGACCAGAAGGCAGTTCCCTGTAAAGAGGGTGATTTCACACTTCCCTCTACTCTGGATGGTATGAAGGAATATATAGAAGAGGGAAGGATGGCCGACTACCAGGATCATTATTATCCTACAGAGATGGCTGTGGATGCACAGATCCAGACCTTCCTGATGAAAAAGGATAAAGATGCATTCCTGAAAAAATTTGATACAGACTGGACAAGATATAACCGTGACATTATCCGTAAAGTACAGGACTATGAGGAGAAGAACGGGGAAGGAGAGAACTGATCATGGGAAAAAAATCTATGAGTGGAAGAAAGCTGACCTTTCTTCTGATCACCATTCCGATCGTGGCATTATTTTTCTGCTTTAACACACTGCCTCTGATCAAGGGTGTGATCTACAGCTTTACGAACTTTAAAGGCTATGGAAGCTATGACTGGGTAGGACTTCGAAACTATAAGGATCTTTTTACAGACAGCCGTGTTGGCGGTTCCTATCTGTTTACCTTTAAGCTGGCCATCGTGGCAACTATCGTAACGAATGTACTCAGCCTGATCCTGGCACTTGGACTGAATAGCAAGATCCGTTTCAAGAGTGCACTGCGTGGAGCTTATTTTATTCCTAATGTACTTGGCGCACTGGTCGTAGGATATATTTTCAATTATTTCTTTACATATATCCTGCCTGCATTCGGAAAGATGATCGGAAATAAAACATTGTCTTCCAGCATGCTTTCCAGTACGAGCCTGGCATGGGTTGCCATCGTGATCGTGTGTGCATGGCAGTCCATTGCAATGAATACGATCATCTACATTTCCGGTCTTCAGACAGTGCCGGAGGATGTATACGAAGCAGGCGCTATTGATGGTGCTACCGGATTCAGCAAGTTCCGTTACCTGACATTCCCGCTGATCGTTCCGTTTTTCAGCATCAACATGGTTCTCTGTGTGAAAAACTTCCTGATGGTATTTGATCAGATCATGGCTTTGACAAAGGGTGGTCCTGCACAGAGTACAGAATCTATTTCTTACCTGATCTATAACAATGGTATGAGTGGAGGACAGTTTGGATTCCAGAGTGCCAATGCGGTTATATTCTTTATTGTGATCGTGATCATTTCTGCAATGCAGTTGACTATCACAGGGAAAAAGGAGGAGCAGCTGTAATGAAAACGAAAGTAAGAGAAAAAGCGAACTGGCCGATAACGATCCTTCTGATCCTTGGCCTTATCACAGTGGTATTTCCGCTTTATATGACAATTGTGATCGCATTCAAGCAGCCGACAGAGATGACCAACAGTGTAGCCGGGATCCTGTCTCTGCCAGAGAAATTCAGTCTTGCCAATTTCAGGGAAGCTATGGAGGTAACAGACTTCTGGCATTCTCTTGGAAACAGTGTATTGATCACTGTGATCACAGTGGTTCTTGCTATTGTAATTCATTCACTTTTAGGTTATGCTATAGCCAGAAACAAGAGAAGTAAATTTTATAAATTTATCTATCTCTATGTAGTGAGCGGTATGTTTGTTCCGTTTGCTATCCTGATGATGCCGCTTGTAAAGCAGACTGCTGAGATGGGCCTTGATAACAAAGTCGGTGTGATCATTCTTTATACGGTATTTTATATGCCTATGAACGTGCTTCTTTATTCCGGATATCTGACAAACATTCCAATGGCCCTTGAGGAGGCGGCCTGTGTGGATGGAGCCAGCACCTGGAAAACATATTGGAAGATCATCTTTCCGATCATGAAGCCGATGCATGCCACAGTGGCAGTTCTGACAGCACTTGGAACCTGGAATGATGTTATGACTCCACTGGTTATCATGTCCGGATCTACGGGTGGAACCACATTGCCCCTGGCACAGCTGAATTTCCAGACTCAGTTCGGAACAAACTATAACCTTGCGTTTGCCTCTTATCTGCTGGCACTGCTTCCGATCCTTCTGTTTTATCTGATCTGCCAGAAGCACATTTTAAATGGTGTTGTAAACGGTGCCGTAAAATAAAAACACAAGAAAAAGGAGGATTCACATATGGGAATCATCTACTGCGAGAAAGACAGAACGTTTACCCTGCAGACAAAAGAAACTACATATCAGATGCAGGTGGATCAGTACGGATTTCTTCTTCATCTCTATTATGGTAAAAAGGCAGAAGGCTGCATGGATTATCTTCTGACCTACTATGACAGAGGATTTTCCGGAAATCCCTATGATGCGGGAACAGACAGAACCTATTCCATGGACTCTCTTCCACAGGAGCTTTCCTGCTACGGAAACGGAGATTTCCGCAGTGCATCACTGATGCTGGAAAACGGTGACGGAAGCATGAGCTGTGATATGCGTTACAAGAACTATACTATCCGTGACGGTAAATACAGCCTTCCGGGGCTTCCGGCGGTTTATGCAGATAATGATGAGGCACAGACTCTGGAGATCGTACTGGAGGATCCGGCTACCGGCGTGGAGGCCATGCTTCTTTACGGTGTACTTCCGGAACTGGATATCATTACAAGAAGCGTCTATATCCGCAATCAGAGCAGTGAGAAGATCTATGTGAACAAGGTGATGTCCGCAGAACTGGATTTTCTTTACGGAGATTATGACCTGCTTACTTTTTACGGAAGACATGCCATGGAGCGGAATCTGCAGAGAGTACCGGTGGCTCATGGAAGTCAGATGATCGGCAGTGTCCGTGGCACATCCAGCCATCAGTATAATCCGATGATGATCCTGGCAGAGAAGGACACAACAGAGGATCATGGAGGCTGCTATGCTATGTCCTTTGTATACAGCGGAAATTTCCAGGGTGAGGTTCTTAAAGATCAGTACAATCAGACAAGAATGCTCCTTGGTGTACAGGAGGAGTGCTTCCGGTATCCGCTGGAAGCCGGGGAGACCTTCTATGCACCTGAGGTGATCTTAAGCTACACAGATCAGGGAATGAACTGTCTTTCCCAGAATCTGCACAGCTGCATCCGTCATCATATCTGCCGTGGTAAATATAAGACAGAGGTCCGTCCGGTGCTGGTAAACAGCTGGGAGGCAGCATATTTTGATTTTACAGGGGAGACTTTATATAATCTGGCAAAAGAGGCAAGGAGCCTTGGTATCGATATGCTGGTTCTGGATGACGGCTGGTTTGGAAAACGTGACGATGACAACAGTGGTCTTGGGGACTGGTATGTCAATGAGAAGAAGCTTGGAGAGACTCTCGGCGGACTGGTAAAAAGAGTCAATGACCTCGGAGTGAAATTCGGTATCTGGATCGAGCCTGAGATGATCTCTGAGGACAGTGATCTTTACCGCGAGCATCCGGACTGGGCACTTACGATTCCGGGAAGAAAACCAGTGAGATCCAGAAATCAGCTGGTACTTGATTTTTCCAGAAAAGAAGTTGTAGACGGAATCTTCGGACAGATCAGTGCGGTATTGGATAATGCCAATATTGAGTACGTTAAATGGGACATGAATCGAAGCCTGATGGATGTATTTTCCGTAATGACCAAGGATCAGGGACGTGTAATGTATGATTATGTTCTGGGATTGTACGATTTTCTGGACCGTATGGTGAACCGTTATCCGGATCTTCTGATCGAGGGCTGTAGCGGCGGCGGCGGAAGATTTGACGCAGGTATGCTGTATTATACACCGCAGATCTGGTGCAGCGACAACTCCGATGCTATTGACAGGCTTCGGATCCAGTATGGCACTTCCTTCGGATATCCGGTATCGGCCATGGGAGCACATGTATCTGCAGTGCCGAACCATCAGACAGGAAGGATCACTCCGTTACATACCAGAGGTGTGGTTGCCATGTCCGGAACCTTCGGCTACGAGCTGGATCTTCTGAAGCTGACTGAGGAAGAAAAAGATGAGGTCCGCAGCCAGATCGGGGAATTCCGTAAATATGCGCCACTGATCCAGAACGGACGGTACTATCGCCTGACAGATCCGTTTAAGAGTGAGGTCTGTGCATGGGAGATCGTTGGAAATTCTCAGGAAGAAGTTCTGCTCAATGTTGTCATGGAGGAGATCCATGGAAATATGACTGTGAATTATGTGCAGCTTCGCGGCCTTGATGAGAGTGCACTTTATAAGGAACAGACTACCGGCAGGATCTATTCCGGAGCTGCTCTGATGCATGGTGGAATGCCGCTTCCTGCAGAGTTTGGGGAGTACAGAGCTTATCAGTATCATTTTGTGAGAGAATAAGAGCGTATTGAGACAGTAAGATAAATAAAAGGATCCGTCATACAGACAGCTGAAAAAGCCGATGTATGGCGGATCTTTTTTATCATAGCTCAGTGTACGGTGATCTGATAGCTCTTGATAAATTCCTCATCCGGTTTCAGCACATTGATATTTGCTTTTTCGGAAAGAGGCTTTTCAAAACCACAGTCATCACAGCGTCCCATCCACGGCTCCAGGCATACGAAGGGAGCACCGGGTACGGACCAGATACCGAAATTCGGGAAGCCCTCACTGGTAAGTGTCAGATATGGAGTTCCGTCCGGGAAGAGGATACCGGCCTTTTGGATCTGGCCGTTATCAAAAACAAGAGCGTCTTTATCAAACATATGAGGAGCAATGGAACAGGTTCCGTTTTCAAGGGAAAGTGTATGTGGTTCGTCAGCAAGGACTGTTCCTACAGACGTATCGATAAGGAGATAGGTAAGAGTGTCCAGGCCTTCAAAAGCAAGACGGTAATCACTCTGGGATTCGCCTTCACGTACCGGAACACGGAATGCCGGATGGCCGCCGATGGTAAAATACATAGTTTCAGAATCATTATTAACTACTTCCCAGCATACTTCCAGGTCGTGCTTCTTCAGAGTGTAGGTGATCTTCAGAGCGAAAGCAAACGGATAAACATTCAAGGTTTCTTCAGAGGACTTAAGGACAAAGGAAAGGGAAGTATCGGTGATATCCGTGCAGATAAAATCGCTGTCCCTTGCAAAGCCGTGCTGGCTGGAAGGATATTCCTTTCCGTTCAGACGCCAGATATCTTTGTAGTTACGTCCCACGTTGGGAAAAAGTACAGGCGCATGGCGTTTCCAGTAAGCCGGATCTGCCTGCCAGAGGATCTCCCTGTCATTAGTCTTGTCATAGATGCCGGTGAGTTCAGCACCGTGATCGGAAACGGAAATCTTAAGAAAGCTGTTTTCAATCGTTCGTGTCATGATAAACCTCCTGTATGACAGCATTCGGGTAATATTACCTCGGAATTGCTGCATGTTTTTTTCTATTTTAGCACATTTTTCAGATGATAACGAGAAAAATACAATCTGTGAAAAATATAACTGGAAAATCTGTCATATTTCACAAGAGAAATTGCTGTTTTTTGGAAGAATAACCTTGACTAATGAAGGATAAATCTATAAAATAATTATGTGCGTAGAAAACATACATTTTTTATGTTTTAAAGAACAATAATTAGGAGGAAAATGTAAAATGGCAAAATGGGTTTACATGTTTACAGAAGGTAATGCTACTATGAGAAATCTTCTGGGCGGCAAAGGTGCCAACCTTGCTGAGATGACAAACCTCGGTCTTCCTGTACCGCAGGGCTTCACAATCACAACAGAGGCCTGCACACAGTACTACGAGGATGGCAGATCCATCAACGATGAGATCATGGCTCAGATCATGGAAGCAATTACCAAGATGGAAGGAGTTACCGGTAAGAAATTCGGTGACAAAGAAAATCCTCTGCTTGTATCCGTTCGTTCTGGTGCGAGAGCATCTATGCCTGGTATGATGGACACAATCCTCAACCTTGGTTTAAATGAAGAAGTTGTTAACACTCTTGCTGAGAAATCCGGCAATGAGCGTTGGGCTTGGGACTGCTACAGAAGATTCATCCAGATGTATTCTGACGTAGTTATGGAAGTTGGTAAGAAATACTTCGAGGAGCTCATCGATGAGATGAAAGCTAAGAGAGGTGTTAAGCAGGACGTTGAGCTTACAGCTGCTGACCTGCATGAGCTTGCTGACCAGTTCAAAGCTGAGTATAAATCCAAAATCGGTTCTGATTTCCCAACTGATCCGAAGGAGCAGCTGGTAGGTGCGATCAAAGCCGTATTCCGTTCCTGGGACAACCCACGTGCGAACGTATATCGTCGTGACAACGATATCCCATATTCCTGGGGTACAGCTGTTAACGTACAGATGATGGCATTCGGTAACATGGGTGACGACTGTGGTACAGGTGTTGCCTTCACACGTGACCCTGCTACAGGTGCTAACGGTCTGTTCGGTGAGTTCCTTACCAATGCACAGGGTGAGGACGTAGTTGCAGGTGTTCGTACACCTATGCACATCTCCGAGATGGAGCAGAAGTTCCCGGAAGCATTCGTACAGTTCAAACAGGTTTGCGAGACTCTTGAGAAACATTACAGAGACATGCAGGATATGGAGTTTACTGTAGAGCATGGTAAACTGTATATGCTTCAGACACGTAATGGTAAGAGAACTGCACAGGCTGCCCTTAAGATTGCTTGTGACCTCGTTGATGAGGGAATGAGAACTGAGGAAGAGGCTGTTGCAATGATCGATCCTCGTAACCTTGATACACTTCTTCATCCGCAGTTCGATGCAGCTGCTCTTAAAGCTGCTACACCGATGGGCAAAGGTCTTGGTGCTTCTCCAGGAGCTGCTTGCGGTAAGATCGTATTCTCTGCAGAGGACGCTGTTGAGTGGGCTGCAAGAGGAGAGAAAGTTGTTCTTGTTCGTCTTGAGACATCCCCAGAGGATATCACAGGTATGAAAGCTGCTCAGGGTATCCTGACAGTTCGTGGTGGTATGACATCTCACGCAGCCGTAGTTGCTCGTGGTATGGGATCCTGCTGTGTATCCGGATGTGGCGACATCGCTATGGATGAGGAGAACAAGAAATTTACACTTGCTGGTAAAGAGTTCCATGAGGGAGATGCAATCTCCATCGATGGTACAACAGGTAACATCTATGACGGACTTATCCCGACTGTAGATGCTAAGATCGCCGGTGAGTTCGGACGTATCATGGGATGGGCTGACAAGTACAGAACAATGAAAGTTCGTACAAACGCTGATACTCCTGCTGATGCTAAGAAAGCTCGTGAGCTTGGTGCAGAGGGAATCGGTCTTTGCCGTACAGAGCATATGTTCTTCGAGGGCAACAGAATCGATGCATTCCGTGAGATGATCTGCTCTGAGACAGTAGAGGAGAGAGAAGCAGCACTTGCTAAGATCCTTCCGGAGCAGCAGGGAGACTTCGAGAAACTCTATGAGGCACTTGAAGGAAATCCTGTAACAATCCGTTTCCTTGATCCGCCACTTCATGAGTTCGTTCCTACAGAGGAAGAGGACATCAAGAAACTGGCTGACGCTCAGGGCAAGACTGTTGAGCAGATCAAGACAATCATCGCTTCCCTTCACGAGTTCAACCCGATGATGGGACATCGTGGATGCCGTCTTGCTGTTACTTACCCAGAGATCGCTAAGATGCAGACAAGCGCTGTTATCCGTGCAGCTATCAACGTTAAGAAGAATCATCCGGATTGGAACATCAAACCGGAGATCATGATTCCGCTTGTTGGTGACATCAAAGAGCTTAAATATGTTAAGAAATTCGTTGTAGAGACAGCAGATGCTGAGATCAAAGCAGCTGGTTCTGACCTTGAGTACGAGGTTGGTACTATGATCGAGATCCCGAGAGCAGCTCTTACAGCTGATGATATCGCTAAAGAGGCTGACTTCTTCTGCTTCGGTACAAACGACCTTACACAGATGACATACGGATTCTCCCGTGATGATGCTGGTAAGTTCCTTAACGCATACTATGATGCTAAGATCTTCGAGAACGATCCATTCGCTAAACTTGATCAGGTTGGCGTTGGTAAACTTATGAAGATGGCAATCCAGCTTGGAAAACCGGTTAACCCGAAACTTCACGTAGGTATCTGCGGTGAGCACGGCGGAGATCCGTCTTCCGTAGAGTTCTGCAACGAGATCGGACTTGACTATGTATCCTGCTCACCGTTCCGTGTACCGATCGCTCGTCTTGCAGCAGCACAGGCAGCAATCGCTAAGAAGAACGCCTAAGCAGAACTTCATATTGCTTCAAGGCTGAAACTTCAGCCTGATCAAGCATAGAAAGCTTCTGGCAGTCTGTAGAAATACAGATTGTCAGGAGCTTTTTTTATACAGGGGAAAGAACCATGAAAAAGAAAATTTTTATTATCACAGGAATGATTCTGTGTATCCTGGCAGGAATAGTTATCGTGCCTTCCGTGATCAGAACCAGACAGGCAGTAAAAGAATTTGAAAAAGATTTTCATGCATCCGCCAATTCCGGGACAGATTCTGCAGGAACAGATTCTGAAGATGAACCGGCAGCAAAGAACGAAGAAGTTTCAGAGGAAGAAGAGAAGAAAGCGTTTGAGCTGGATACGTATTTGGATCACAGAGATATGACTCACCGGTTGTATATTTACGACATGGATTATATTGAAAAGGCCATTTCCTTTGAGAAAAAAAGCCTTCAGGATTTTGAGGAGGTGATCAGGCAGAATCCGAAAATCCCGGATAAATTCAAACCACTTATGGAAGAATACTGCAAATGTGTGTTTGAAAAATATCCGGATGTGGAACTTCGTCCTTTTTATCAGAATCTTCAGAGCCTGGAAGTTGTGGAATGTACAGAGGATGAACTGTTAAAAGTCAGCTGGGATGTTTATTCCTGCGGATGTTACGTGAAATCAGAGAATAAGATTTATGTGCTGAAAGATAAAGAATACGAAGAAGGAACCTGGGATTATCAGGTGATCTTCCATGAACTGAGCCATTGTCTGCGGGACAGCCATTATACAGATGAAGACGGAAACAAAGTATACATTCAATTTGCCGGACTGAATTATTATGATGTTCCCAATGCGGAGGCAATCAATTCCCTGTTTGCGGTCAGCCTTTTTGATTATGAGGAAAACGATATTGCCTATCAGATGCAGAGCAATGCCCATAAAATAATGATCGAATGTATGGACAATTATTCTCTGGATGATTATGTGAATCACAGTCTTGGATATTACGCAAAACAGCTGGATGAATATAATCAGGATGACAACTATGCAACAACGATCCTGACGCTGATGGATGAGCAGTACTACGATTACTACGATGAAAAGACATCGGAGAACCCGGAAAAATATTACCCGATCTATGATTATATTTCCAACATGTATCTGGGAAAACATCTGAACGCAGGGATGAGCCTGGAAGAAGCCAGAGGGATTATGGATGAGATGCTGGAAAAACTCCTCTTTGACGTCCCGGAGGAATATCATATAGATAGAGATCATTTTTATGAGTATCTGAAGAAGTATTATACAGAGAGATTTTCTGCCGCATAGCTGGAAGTTTTCCGTTTGCGATGATTCCGACAGTTTACGAAAAAAGGGATTCATGGTATCATGAAAGAAACAGGGCAGAGAATGCCAGAGGATAAGGAGAATTTTATGAACCAGGAATCACAGACACCGCATAAGAGGCGGGTACGATATAAAGGAAAATATCCGAAGAAATTTGAGGAGAAATATAAAGAGCTTCAGCCTGAGAAATATAAAGATACCATTGAACATGTGATCAGCAAGGGGAATACACCGGCGGGAATGCACATTTCCATTATGGTGAAGGAGATCATTGATTTTCTGGAGATCAAACCGGGGCAGGTTGGATTTGATGCCACACTTGGATATGGTGGACATACCAGAGCCATGCTGGAATGTCTGAAAGGCCAGGGTCATATGTATGCGACAGATGTGGACCCGGAAGAATCCGCCAAGACCAGAAAACGTCTGGCAGAGCAGGGTTTCGGGGAAGATATCCTGACAATTAAACTCCAGAATTTCTGTACCATTGATGAGATCGCGAAAGAAATCGGGGGCTTTGATTTTATCCTGGCGGATCTTGGGGTATCTTCCATGCAGATCGACAATCCAAAGAGAGGTTTTTCTTTTAAAGTGGACGGACCTCTGGATCTAAGACTGAACCAGGAGTCCGGGATCAGTGCGGCGGAGCGTCTGGATACCATTTCCAGAGAAGAACTTGCCGGAATGCTGGATGAGAATTCCGATGAGCCGTACTGTGAGGAAATCGCCAGAGCCATTACCGATGAGATCCGTAAGGGCAACCGCATAGATACCACCACGAAACTTCGGGAAGTGATCGAGAAGACTCTGGATTTTCTTCCGGAAAAAGAGAAAAAAGACACGGTCAAAAAAACATGCCAGAGGGTTTTCCAGGCGTTGCGTATCGATGTAAACCGGGAATTCGAGGTTCTCTATGATTTTATGGAAAAACTCCCCGGAGCTTTGAAACCAGGCGGACGTGTGGCAATCCTTACCTTCCATTCCGGAGAAGACAAACTGGTAAAGAAAGCACTGAAACAGGGATACAAAGAAGGAATTTATTCTGATTATTCCAAAGATGTGATCCGACCGTCTGCTCAGGAATGCGCTCAGAATGGACGTGCCAGATCAACGAAGATGCGCTGGGCGATAAAAGCATAAATGATGATCTCCATAAGCCATGGCAAAAAATAAGCCATGGCTTATTTTTTGAAAAAATTACAAATTTCTGTTCTGTATTTTGGAATAATTCCATACAAATTAAAAAATCACTGTGCTATCATGTTAAACAATTACAGTGACCTGGAAAAGTTAAAGATCAGATAAATATTTTTCGGGACACCACGAATTGGAAAGGAAAAAACATGGATATCACACTTGAAACAGCAGCAGATAAGCTGGTAAAAGAAATTTTTGGCGTGAAGCCTGAAGAAACTGTGATCATCACAGCAGATGATGATTCGGATGCATCGGTTGTAGAAGCAGTAAAAAACAGTGCAAAAAATGCAGGAGCACATGCAATGGTAATTTCAGTTCCCACACCAGGGGGAGTAGGAAAAGCAGCAGATCCGGATCTTCCGGTCGATGCGTTAAGTGCAGCACTTCTCTGTGCAGATGTATGGATCGAATTTAATCATCAGTGGCTTCTTTATTCCACACCATTTGAGCGTGCAGAAGCAGAGAACAAAAAAATGCGTTACATGTGTCTGGTAGATTTTAACCCTGACCTCATGATCCGTACCATCGGCAATGTGGAGACAGAGCAGCTCAAAAAATTTATGCTTGCGATCACTGAAAAAACAAAAAATGCAAAGAACATGCGTGTCACAACTCCGGCTGGATGTGATATATCATTTGAAATCGATCCTGGCCATTATACAGCATGTGACTGCGGAAACGCAACAGTACCAGGAATCCATATGCTTACAGGACAGATCAATGTTGTGCCGCGATTTGGAAGCATCAATGGCGTGATCGTTTTTGACGGATCTGTAACCCCACCTTTTGGAACCACACCGGATGCGCCGATCCGTCTTACAATTGAAAACAGTAAAATCGTAAAAATTGAAGGAGGCCGTGATGCAGCCATTTTTGAAGAGCATTTGAAAAGCTTTGAAGATGAGGGAATGTTCAAGCTTGCACATATTGCGTATGGGTTTAATCCAGGAGCGGTTCTTACCGGCAATATTGTGGAGGATGAGCGTGTATGGGGATCCACAGAGTGGGGAATTGGTTATGTCAGCCCATTTGACGCTCCGCCGCACGGACAGGATGCAAAATCCCACTGTGATGGCATTTGCCTGAATTCTTCTGTATGGCTTGATGGTGTACAGATCATGGATGAAGGGAGAATAACAGATCCATATCTGAAAGAGCTGGCTGCATTCAGAGAATAAATAATATGAACATATCTTTATTGCAGGTTTTAAATGCACCTTTGTTTGAGAATGTAAAAATTTTGTCAGGACGGGCCGGACTTGGCCGGATCGTAAAGCGGGCATCTGTTTTTGATGCGCCATTTAAAGAGGATGTGCTGGAGAAAGATATTCTGGCACCTGGAGATTTTTTTATCACATCTCTTTTGCAGTTTCAGCCGAAATCAGAAGAACTGATGCAGGTTCTGGCGCTTCTTGTAAAAGGAAACTGCAGTGGGCTCTGTGTGATGATGGAGGAGAGAGCAGAGCTTTTTTCGAAAGAAATGCTTGCTTTCTGTGAAGAGAAGCAGTTTCCTGTGATCTGTATGAGGGAAGATATTTCTTATGCAGAGGTCCTTGGAGTTATTAATCAATGTATCCTGGAAGAACAGACAAATGTGCTTAATCAGCTGAAACTGGATAAGATCCTAGCATCGAGGACTCTGCCCCAGGAGCGAATGAAGATCCTTTTTAGCATTAATCCGGGGATCAGGGAGTACGTACAGGCTGTTTATATCCGGGATGAACGGCGGAAGATCACACAAAGAAAAAAAACAGGAGAAGTCTGTTCATCTTTTGATATATTTATTCCGGCGGATAACTATGATATCTGTATTTTGAGTGCAGATTCCAGGAAGGAACTGGAACAGCATAAAAATGTAGTGTGTGAACAGCTTTTGAGAAGCTATCATAACCGCAGACTTGGAATTGGCAGACCTTATGCCAGATACAGAGTAGAACGAACACTTCTTGAAGCAGGAGACGCCCTGGACATGGCACAGGCATCGGACCGGAGGCAGCAGGTCTATGATCCATTGTCTCCGCAGCAGCTTCTTTTGCCTATCAGGGGAAGTCGGGAAATGCAGGAATTTTATGACGAATTTTGTCGAGAGATTGCGGCGAAAACAACGGAAGAAGGCATGGAGGACATGCTTCTTACAACAAGGGCGTATGTACAGTGCAATGGAGATTTTAAAAAAACTGCCAAAAAACTGAAACAGCACGAGAATACGATCCGTTATCGTATTAACCGTCTGAGAAATTATCTTGATGTGGAAGAACAGCCGTTGCTTTTTCATGAGATCATTTCTCTGGCTGTGCGGATCGAATCTATGCTGGAGATAAAAAAGAATAAAGAGGTATGAGAGTGGAACAGGAAAAGAAAACAGGAAATGTGGAATCTGTCACATTGGAACAGGTTCCGATGGAAGAGAGAAAAAGCTGGGCAGATGTTGCCATGATCCAGGCGGGAATTATGATCTGTGTGCCCAGTCTGATGCTGGGAGGAATCCTGGCAGAGTCTATGCCGATGTCTCAGGCCATCTGGTCAGGGGTAATCGGATATGCAGTGATCGTGGCGTTGATGATATTTTGTGGAATCATGGGAAGTGATCTTGGTGTACCGACATGTGTTGTTGCATCTGGCGTTTTTGGAAAACAGGGATCATCAAAGCTGATCTCTGCATTATTTATGATCTCCATGATCGGTTGGTTTGCAGTGCAGAACGGTGTCTGTGGCTCTGCATTTTCCAATCTGATCGAAGCAAGCACAGGAGTAAAAATCCCGATTCCGGTATCAACGGTTGTGTGGGGAATAATCATGCTGGTTACAGCTGTATATGGAATCAATGCTCTGGATAAACTGAATAAGATTGCCATTCCTGCACTTGTGATCGTAACTGTGATCGGGTGTGTGGTAGCAATCCAGCGTTTCGGAACCGGAAATTTAAGTATGACTATCGAAGATCCGGCCATGAGCTTTGCAGATGGAGTTGTACTTACTATCAGTTTTATGGCCACCGGCGCCTTGAATGCACCTGATTTTACCAGATATCAGAGAACAAGAAAAGATACAGTCCTTTCTTCTGCTATCGGTGTGATGCCGGCAGGAATGGCTATGCTTATTCTCGGAGCGGTAATGACGAGAATTGCCCAGCAGTATGACATTTCACTTGTATTTTCTAATATTGGCCTTCCGTTCCTTGGAATGGTCGTACTGATCCTGGCAACCTGGACAACGAATACTACCAATGCCTACAGTGCAGGCTTAAATGCAGTTATGGTATTCAATCTGAAAGAAAGCGGCCGTTCTATGGCAACGGTTATACTTGGAGCTGTGGGAACAGTTCTGGCAGCTGTTGGTGTAGCCGGAAATTTTGAGGGATTTCTTACACTTCTTGGAAATGCGTTTATGCCGATCATTGCTCTGTTTATTGTGGAATACTGGAGCCTTGGGAAAGGAAAAGCAGAGAACTTTACATTACGTGAAGGATGGTCAGTGGCTGGAATCGTGACCTGGGCTCTTGGTTTTGCAGCTACGTTTTTGACTGTGGGAATTTCTTTTATCAATGGAATGCTGGTTTCCGGAATCCTGTATCTGGTGTGGAGACTGGTAAAAAAAGGTGATAAATAAATGGCTAGAGAATATGTAGAAAAAAATACAGCGGAAATGGTCAGATGTCTAAAAGAACTGGTAGCTATTCCCGGGATTTTTGAGGATGCACCATCTAAAGGAGCACCTTTTGGAAAAAATATCCAAAAATCTCTGGAGTACGTCCTTAGAATGGGACAGCAAATGGGATTTCAGGTAAAAAATTATGATGGTTATGCCGGAGAGATCACTGCCGGAGAGGGAAACAGGATGATCGGAATCCTCTGCCATACAGATGTGGTCAGTGCAGGAGAGGGATGGAACACAGATCCGTTTGATCCTGTGGAAAAAGATGGAAAGCTTTATGGAAGAGGAACTTCAGATGATAAAGGCCCTCTGGTGTCTTCACTTTTTGCTATGAAATATCTTGCAGATAATCAGTTGATTCCAAAAGATACCTGTCTTCGCATGATTGTGGGAACCGATGAGGAAGAGAGCTGGCAATGTATTCGTTATTATCTGGATCATGCAGAAATACTTCCACAGGTATCTATCGTACCAGATGCTAATTTTCCACTTTTATACTGCGAAAAAGGACTTCTTGACTTTGATCTTTCTTCTGTGGAATCTGTGGATGAAAGAGCAGAGATACAAATTGTGGAATTAAAAGGTGGACGTAGCAGAAATATTGTTCCGGACGAGGCGTCCTGTCTTCTGAAATGTGAAGATCCGAAGGCGGCAGTAAAAAGCATTGCGCTTCCGGAACAGGTTACAGCAAAGATCACAGATGGATTTTTGAAATTGTCAGTCAGAGGGATCAGTACACATTGTATGAGTCCGGAAAAAGGGTTTAATGCAGTTTCCTGTCTTCTGGAAACGCTGGGACAATTTGGCGAAAAACTTTCTCATGCTTCTTATATGAAATGTTTTCATCAGGCCATAGGAATGGATTATGACGGAGAGCGTCTGGGCTGTGCCATGGAGGATTCCGCAGGGGCACTGACGTTTAATGTGGGAACTGTGAATATGGATGAAAATGGAAGGATTTTTCTGCAGTGTAATATTCGTTATCCTGCATCTGTGGAGTATAATGATATTCGGGAGTTGCTGGAGAGACAGCTGAAAAAATATGGCTTCTTTTATAATGAAGTAGATTATCTGGCTCCGGTGTACCATAAAAAGGACTCAGCACTGATCCGGTGTCTGATGGAGGCCTATCAGGAAGTGACAGGGGATATGGATACAGAGCCAATGGCTATTGGCGGAGCTACCTATGCAAGGGCACTTCCTAATGCTGTGGCATTTGGGCCGCTGTTTCCGTATGAGGAAGAACTGGCTCATGAAGCAAATGAATTTTTAAGCATTGAGAGTCTGCAGAAAATGACCGAAATTTTTGTAAAAGGTCTTTACAAACTGATGACAGAATATAGATAAAAACATTAAAGAAACAAACTATAGAAATATCCTGGAATGCGTTGACATCCAGGATATTTTTTGCTATGGTATACAAGTTTACATATGACAAAGAAGAAAGGATATGGATATGGAGGAAAAGAAAGACATTTTTGACAGACTGATGCATCTTCCTGTATTGAACATATTTGAACCTTTTTATAAAAAACATAAGGAAGTTCTGATGTATCTGTTCTTTGGCGGGATCACATTTTTTCTGAACATAGCACTGTATGCATGGCTGGATGGCATGCTCGGAATAAATGCGCTGATCGCCAATGTGATCTGCTGGGTAGTCTGTGTACTGTTTCAGTATTTTACAAACAGGACCTGGGTATTCGACGGTCAGGTAGATTCGGCAGCCGGATTTTTAAAGCAGATGGCTTCGTTTTTCGGAGGAAGACTCTTTACTCTGGTTGTGGAAGAAGCGATCCTTGCAGTATTCATTACCTGGCTTGGATTTAACAGCATGGCAGTGAAGCTGATCGCTCAGGTGGTTGTGATCGTATTGAATTATATAATCAGTAAATTAATTGTTTTTAAAAAATAAAAAATGTTTATATTTACGAGAAAGGAGTTGAGTTAAAAAATGGCAAAAGATAAGACCAATGATATGACTGTGGGAAATCCGGTGAGCCTGATCATCCGGTTTATGATTCCCATGTGTCTTGGAAATATTTTTCAGCAGTTTTATAACATTGCGGATTCCATTGTTGCGGGTCAGTTCCTGGGAGTAGATGCGCTGGCTGCAATCGGAAGCACCGGTTCACTGATGTTTTTTGTTACCGGATGGCTTAACGGACTGAGCAGTGGCTTTGCCATTCTGGTATCCCAGTGGTTCGGGGCGAAGCAATATGATAAGATGCGTCATTACGTAGCTATGTCCATTTATCTGGCAGCAGCCTTTGCCATTGTGATGACCATTGGCTTTGAGGCTTTGAATGAACCGATTCTGCGGCTGATGAATTCACCGGAGGATCTGATGGGATCTGTGAAGGGATATATGGGAATTATTTATGCAGGCCTGATCGTAACAGCGGCATATAATTCACTGGCAGCGTTTCTCCGTGCACTTGGAGATTCAAAATCTCCGCTGTATTTTCTGATCATTTCGGCAGTGATCAATGTGTTCCTGGATATTCTGTTTATTGTAAAAATCGGGATGGGAGTGGAAGGCTGTGCCTATGCTACGGTTATCGCGCAGGCAATTTCCGCAGTCTGCTGCCTGATCTATATTATCAAAAAGTTCCCGATCCTGCATCTGAAGAAAGAAAACTTTGAAGTTTCTTTTACCAGCTTCCGTTATCTGCTGGCCCTTGGTATTCCCATGGGACTTCAGTTTTCCATCACAGCGATCGGAACCATTATTGTGCAGGGTGCGGTAAATATTTACGGTTCTGTATATATGGCAGGATTTTCCGCTGCGGGAAAAATACAGAATATCATTGCAACTGTATTTGTAGCTTTTGGTGCGACGATGGCAACCTATGTAGGACAGAACCGGGGCGCCGGAAAGATGGACCGTGTAAAAGCAGGAATGAAATATACCCAGATCATGGTCTTGATCTGGAGTGTGATCACTATGATCATTATGTTCTTTTTCGGAAAGTACATGACCTGGCTATTTATTGACAAATCCCAGACGGATGTTATTAATGTTTCTGTTACTTATTTTCATACGGTATTCTGGGCATATCCGTTCCTTGGAAGTATCTTCCTCTACCGAAACGGACTTCAGGGACTGGGATATGGCTTGGTTCCCATGCTGGGCGGTGTGTTTGAACTGGCGGCAAGAAGTGCGATCGTTATGTTTGTTGCAGGAAAAACAAGTTTTGCAGGTGTATGTCTGGCAGATCCTGCCGCATGGATCGCAGCGCTGATCCCTCTGATCCCGTATTATATTTATGTGATGAAAAAGTGGAGCAGGGGAAAAAAGGAAACTGCTGCCTGAGTGGGTATAATACAGAAAATGAAAAGAATAAATTTAGGCTTGCAATTATGGAAGATACAGTTATAATGATATTATAACTGCGGAAAAAACCAGGAAACCAGGAAACCGGGATTCCGGGTAAGATTACAAATCCAGAAGGGAGAATATAGATCATGGAAATCACAAAGGAAACAACAATGGGCGAGATGCTTGCATACGATGAGAAGATCGCATACATCCTTATGCAGGAAGGAATGCACTGCATCGGCTGTCCGTCTTCTATCGGTGAGTCTCTTGAGGAGGCATGTATGGTACACGGACTTGACGTAAACGTAGTACTGGCAGACATCCATCACTATGAGGAAACCAAGAAACAGAAATAATCAGTACTATCACTGATCTTATAACGTTATAACGTACAGATTACGGACCGTAAGGGATAACGACTGTGCATGCCTTTTTGGCATGCCGGCGTTATCCCTTTTTTTATATATGGAGGAAAAAACATGTATGTCATGATCGACAATTTTGATTCATTTGTATATAATCTGAAGGCATATTTTCAGGAACTGGGGAGAGATATCCTGGTTAAACGCTGCGATGAGATTACTCTGGACGAGCTGGAAGCGATGAATCCGGAAGGGATTATTCTTTCGCCGGGACCGAAACGTCCCTGGGATGCGAAGCTCTGTGTAGATACGGTAAAAAAATTTCAGGGAAGGATTCCGATCCTGGGTGTCTGTCTGGGCCATCAGGTTATCGGCCACTGCGCGGGAGCAGTAGTGGAAAAGGGAGCACGTCCCATGCACGGAAAAGTAACAGAGATCCACAATTACGGAACCGGTGTGTTTGCAGGCCTGCCGGAGAAATATAAGGTTACAAGATATCATTCCCTGATCGTACGGGAAGACAGCATCCCGGAAGAATATCAGGTAGATGCTGTTTCCGATGACGGAGCAGTTATGGGAATTTCCCATAAAACACTGCCTCTGTATGGCGTACAGTTCCATCCGGAAGCTGTTCTTACGGAATATGGCCATGAGCTTCTTGAGAATTTCTGTAAGATCGCAGAGGAATTTCATCAGGAGAGGGAAGAAGAACTGGCAGAAGAGAAAACTGCTTAGATCAAAAAATAACCCGGAGATGAATGCAGCTCGCCTGCACTCATAAGAATATTACAGGGTGCAGTGAGGATACCTGATCCGCTCACTGCACAGATAAAACCGGGAACACACAGGAGTAAAAACATGTACAATAATCAGCGAATCATAAAAGAACTGACCCCATATATCCCGGCAGTGGAGATTTTCCGGATCTACGAGAGAGAGCCGGGAGCTGCATTTCTGGATTCCTCCCTTGTGAATGAACTGGGACATTATTCCGTGATCGGAAGGTGCCCCTATCTGAAACTGGTAAAAGACGGGAAGACCTTTACCATCAATGGAAAACCGGAAACAGAAACAACCTTTGAAGACTACATGCGGGAATATTTGAATACCCATGAGGACAAAAATGACAGCAGACTTCCCCTTGTGTCCGGAGCTGTAGGATATTTTTCCTATGATTACGGAAGGAAACAGATGGGAGTACCCTCCGGGGAAAAAGATCTTGTGACGATTCCGGAAGCGGTTCTGACGTTTTATGACTGTTTTGTTGTGGAAGACTGTCAGGAAAAAAGGACGTATCTTGTGTCAAATGGAATCAGCGGAAATGCCGCGGCGCAGATCGGCGCAATGGAAAAAGCAATCCTGGAATCTGCAGAGGCTGGCAAACCGGAAGAACCGGAAATCGGAGAAAAAAAGAAATTCGGAAATGGGATGATCACGGAAAATTCTCACCGTGAGAAATTTAAGATTCAGGTCCATCCAAATTTTGAGAAAGAGGAATACAAGCAGGCAGTGGACCGGATGATCCAATATATTATAGAAGGTGATATCTACATTGCCAATATGACACAGCAGCTTACAATTGAAAGCGAAAAACAGCCGCTGGATGTTTTTTATGATCTTCGGAAAAACAATCCCTCTCCTTTTGGCGGATATCTGGATTTCGGAGATTATCAGATCGTCTGTGCCTCTCCGGAGCGCTTCCTGAAAATGAAAGACCGCCATGTAAACACCCGTCCTATAAAAGGAACACGAAAACGTGGCGCAACGCCTGAGGAAGACGAAATGCTCCGCCAGGAACTTGCAGATTCCGGAAAAGATAAAAGTGAGCTTCTGATGATCGTAGATCTGGAACGAAATGATCTGAACCGGGTATGTACACCGGGAAGCGTGAAAGTAACTGAACTTTTTACAGTGGAAGCATATGCCACAGTATTTCATCTGGTGTCGGATATTGAGGGAACACTGGAAGATGGAAAAAATGTGATGGACCTTCTGGAAGCTACGTTCCCCGGTGGTTCTATTACCGGTGCACCGAAATACCGCGCTATGGAGATCATTGATGAACTGGAGCATGGAAAAAGAAATCTCTATACCGGTTCCATCGGCTATCTGACACTGGATGGCAGCTGCGATTTTAACATCGTGATCCGTACAGCCCTTCATAAAAACGGGAAATATCATCTTGGTGTCGGCGGCGGGATCACGGCAGAGTCAGATCTGGAATTTGAGTATGAGGAAACACTGCAGAAAGCGAAAGCAATCCTGGACGCACTGCAATAGGGGACATACGGAATAACGGAAGACTAAGAAAGATTCTGCAGACGGGCCGGGAGACCTGATGCAAAAGGGAGGATGGAGATGAACGTAACATTAGATGAATGTTTTCAGTTTGGCCTGGGAGCATTTGAAACCATAGGGATCGAACAGGGAATTCCCATACTGCTGGATAAACACCTGAAAAGACTGGAACGTGCCGCAGATTTCCTGAAACTGGGAAGCTTGTCAGAACGGGGGATCACTGCACGGAAGATTGAAAAATATCTGGAAGAACAGAAAATGCGCACAGAAGTACAAAAGGAATTTAGAAACCTGGAGCACTGTGCATTAAAGATCATGCTTACCAAGGAAAACATGGTTTATTCTCTTCGTGCCAATCACTATACACCGGAAAAATATGAGAAAGGTTTTTTCATAGATATCAGTGCGGTAAAACGAAATGAAACCTCACCGCTGGTATATCACAAAACCATGAATTACGGAGACTGTATCCTGGAAAAAAGAAACGCCACGGCAGCAGGAATGGATGAGCGGCTGTTTCTCAATACAAAAGAACAGGTTTCTGAAGGTACGGTAAGTAATGTATTTTTTGTGAGAAACGGCGTGATCTGTACGCCACAAGTCAGTTGCGGCCTTCTTCCGGGGATCCTTCGGGAGTATCTCTGTGAAACAGAAGATGTGGAAGAGACAGACATCTATGTTCAGGACCTGAAGCGGTATCAGGAATGTTTTGTTACCAATTCCCTGATGGGAATCATGCCAGTGCGTCAGATCGGGGAAATTCGGTTTGAGGAAGACCGAGTGACAAAGAAGCTGATGAGAAAATATCAGGACATGGTACAGGAGACGATAAATAAGAGGAAAGACAGATGAAATGATATGGAGTGCCAGATTCTGTGAATGACCATGACTGAAATGAATGAAAATGACTGAGATAATCAGGGATAAAAGTGTATCAACCTGGAAAAACTAGGATTGATGCACTTTTTTTGTGCAAACTCAACCAAAAACAGTCATGAATTTTGTGAAGTAGTTTGATTGACTTTGAACGAAATTGGAAGTATACTAAGTTCAACAAATGAGGAACAACAAAAAGCGGTCAGAAACCCGCAGAATAAAAGATATGGGGAGGAGAAAGAAATGATCTGCACAGTTACTTTTAATCCATCTCTGGACTATATCGTTTCCGTAGAGGACTTCAAGCTTGGACTTACCAACCGTACCAGTTCTGAGCTGATGCTTCCGGGTGGAAAAGGAATCAACGTTTCCACCGTGCTGATGAACCTTGGAATTGAGAATACAGCACTTGGTTTCATGGCAGGATTCGTAGGAGATGAGATTGTAAGAAAGCTTGAGGAGATGGGAGTGAAATCCGATTTTATCAAGATCCCGGAAGGCGTTTCCAGAATCAACCTGAAGCTGAAATCCATTGACGGAACCGAGATCAACGGAATGGGACCTAAAATCAGCGCAGAAAAAGTTCAGGAGCTGATGGAGAAACTTGACACACTGAAAGAAGGAGATGTGCTTTTCCTGGCAGGAAGCATTCCATCATCCATGCCGGATGACATGTACGAGAAGATCATGGCGAGACTGGACGGAAGAGGCGTGATGATCGTTGTGGATGCAACAAGAGATCTTCTTGTAAACGTTTTGAAATATCATCCGTTCCTTGTGAAACCCAACAACCATGAACTGGGAGAAATCTTCGGAGTCGAGCTTAAGACCCGTCAGGATGTGATCCCTTACGGAAAGAAACTCCAGGAAAAAGGTGCCAGAAATGTACTGATTTCCATGGCCGGTGAAGGAGCTGTCCTGGTAGCAGAAGACGGACAGGTATTTGAGAAACCGGCACCGAAGGGAACACTGGTAAACGGTGTGGGAGCCGGAGATTCCATGGTAGCAGGCTTTATGGCAGGCTGGATGGAAAAACAGGATTACGAATACGCTTTCCACATGGGGATTTCCGCAGGAAGCGCAAGTGCATTTTCTGAAAATCTTGCCACGAGGGAAGAGATTCAGGCGGTATATAAACAGGTAACAGAGGGGTAAATAAGAAAGGAGAAGGGAAGATGAGAATCACAGATCTGCTTGACAAACGAAGCATATCGCTGGATGCAGCACCGAAGACCAAATCCGAAGCGCTGGATATGGCCGTAGATCTTATGGTAAAAAGTGAAAAGATCAGCGACCGGGAAGCTTATCGGAAACAGGTGTATTTAAGAGAGGAAGAAAGTACAACAGGAATCGGTGAGGGAATCGCCATTCCTCATGGAAAATGTGATGCGGTAAAGAAACCGGGACTTGCTGCCATGGTAGTAAAAAACGGCGTGGAATTTGAGGCACTGGACGATGAACCGGTCACCCTTCTTTTCCTGATCGCGGCACCGAATACAGAAGACAACATTCATCTGGATGTACTCAGCAAACTTTCCGTGATGCTGATGGATGATAATTTTACAGAGTCCTTACGTAACGCGAAATCTGTAGATGAATTTATGGAGATCATCGACAAGGCAGATGATGAGAAAAAAGATATCGACGAGAGACTGGCAGATACAGGAAGTTCCGAAGGAGCCAGAGCCAAACTGCTGGCAGTTACTTCATGCCCCACAGGTATTGCCCACACCTACATGGCAGCAGAAGGACTGGAAAAAGCAGCGAAGGCGAAAGACTGTTTCATTAAAATAGAGACAAGAGGCTCCGGCGGAGCAAAAAATGTACTTACGGATCAGGAGATCCAGGAAGCAGACTGCATTATCGTAGCAGCAGATGCCAAGGTTCCTATGGACCGTTTCGATGGAAAGAAAGTCATCGAATGCCAGGTTTCCGATGGAATCAGCAAGGCAGACCAGCTGGTTGAACGTGCGATCTCCGGAGATGTTCCGGTATATCATGGGGCAGCAGGCAGCCAGAACTCTTCCTCAAACGCAAAAGCAGGCGGCGGGGCAGGCCACAAAATCTACATGCAGCTGATGAATGGTGTATCTCATATGCTTCCACTGGTTGTTGGCGGTGGTATCCTGATCGCTCTTGCATTCCTGATCGATGGTTTAAGTGTAGATTTAAGTTCCCTTCCGGCAGACCAGAGAGCAAACTTTGGTACCATCACACCGGTAGCGGCTGTTCTGAAAAACATTGGTGGAACCGCATTTGGTTTTATGCTCCCTGTACTGGCCGGCTTTATCGCAATGGCCATCGGTGACAGACCGGCCCTTGCAGTTGGTCTTGTAGGCGGTATGATCGCGGCAAACGGAAAATCCGGTTTCCTTGGAGCTCTTCTTGCAGGTTTCCTTGCAGGATATCTGATCCTGGGACTTCGTAAAGTCTGTGACAAACTTCCGGAAGCTCTGGAAAAAATCGCACCTGTACTGATCTATCCGGTTGTTGGTGTCCTTCTTATGGGACTTTGTATGACATTCATTGTAGAGCCGATCATGGGCGGCATCAATACAGGATTAAATAATGCCTTGACAGGCATGGGAAATTCAAGTAAAGTAATTTTAGGACTGGTTCTCGGTGGCATGATGGCCATTGATATGGGAGGCCCGTTCAACAAAGCAGCATATGTATTTGGTACAGCAGCCATTGCGGCAGGTAACTATGATATTATGGCAGCAGTTATGGTGGGAGGTATGACTCCTCCATGCGCTATTGCACTTGCATCCCTGCTGTTTAAAGACAAATTTACAAAAGAAGAGCGTGAGGCAGGACCGACTAACTTTATCATGGGACTTGCATTTATCACAGAAGGAGCCATTCCTTTTGCGGCATCTGACCCGATCCATGTACTTCCGTCCTGTATCGTCGGTTCCGCAGTAGCCGGAGCGATCTCCATGTTTTTCAACTGTACACTGATGGCACCGCACGGCGGAATCTTCGTATTCCCGGTTGTAGGTAACGCACTGATGTATCTGGTTGCACTGGTTGTGGGAACTCTGATCTCAGCCGTACTTCTCGGTGTACTGAAGAAAAAAGTTGCTTAAATTTTTAAAATTAAAAATAAAAACCTGGAGGATAAAAAAATGAAAGAATTCAAGTATGTAGTAACAGATAACGAAGGAATCCATGCACGTCCGGCAGGAGAGCTTGTGAAACTTGTAAAAGGTTTCGAGTCCAAGATCACAATCGAGAAAGACGGTAAGACTGTAGAGTGTAGAAAGCTTCTTGCACTTATGGGACTTGGCGTAAAGAAAGGCCATGAGGTTACTTTCACATTCGATGGTGCAGACGAGGATGCAGCATACGAGGCAGTAAGCAAATTCATGCAGGAGAACCTGTAATCTCAGAATGAGTAAACAGAAGACATCCCGGTCCGTCTGATCGGGGTGTCTTTTTTAAAGGAGGAAAACTATGCTGACGGAGCAGAGATATGAGATCATACTCGGCCTTCTCAGAGAAAAAAACAGTGTCACAGTAACAGAACTGAAAGATATCCTGGATGCATCAGAATCTACGGTCCGCAGGGATATCACAGCGCTTTACAAGGCAGGAAAACTGACCAGGGTTTTTGGCGGTGCAGTGGCACTGGAGCATACAGTCAATGCCTATGAGCCTACCGTAGCCCAAAAATCCGAGCTTAATATCGAGGAAAAAAAGAAGATCGCAGCCTATGCGGCATCTCTGATCCAGCCGGGAGATTTTGTATATCTGGATGCGGGAACGACTACCGGATATATGCTGGAACATCTTAATGGCTCCAGGGCGACGTTTGTGACCAACGGTGTTTCCCATGCCAGGACTCTGGCTCAGATGGGAGTCCATGTGCTGCTGATCGGCGGAGAACTGAAAGGTTCCACAGAAGCGGTGATCGGAAGCCAGGCTATGCAGATGCTGAAGAACTATCATTTTACAAAGGGTTTTTTTGGAACAAACGGAATGACGCTAAGAGAAGGTTTTACTACACCGGAGGCCAACGAGGCACTGGTAAAACGAACAGCCATGGAGCAGTGCCTGGAAAGATACGTAGTGTCCGACAGCTCCAAATTCGGACAGATCAGTGCGGTGACATTCTTTTCGTTTGACGGAGCGGTGATCCTGACAGAAAACTGTTCCAGAGAATATAAGGACTGCAGAAATATTCAGATCGTATCATAAAAAGATATAAAATAAAAAGATTATAAATAAAAAACCGGTTTGGAAGAAAAAAATTCTTCGGAAACCGGTTTTTGTGATCAGTCTTCTTTGGAAATCATGGATTCCAGATCTTCCACAGAAATGTCTTTCTTACGCATCAGTTTAAGAAGACGTTTCAGCTCTGCGGCTTCTTCTGCTTTCTTGGCTGCTTTATGAATTTCTTCCAGCTGTGCTGCAAGAGCAGTTTTCTCATCTTCCAGAGCTGCGATCTTCTCTGTGTAGGCAGCAATCTTGGACTCTACTTTGGAAATTTTTTCGTTCAGTACTTCTACTTTGGTACGTCTCTGTCCCATATAAAACCTCCTGATAAAATATTATTACTTATACAATAGCATAAAAGGTCTGAAAATACAATTATCAATTATATTTCATATTGACTTAGTGGGGAAAGTATGATATTTTATCAAAATATAAATCGAAGTATTCGTCTTACAGAAATCGGAAATAAAAATGAAACAGAATTTTAAGAGGTGAAAAGAATAATGGAAGATAAAAAATTACAGGAAGCATTAAAAAAAGAAGAAGATCTGAAAGATTATTTTCGTCAGTTAAAAAGTGTGGCCGTTGCCTTTTCCGGAGGTGTGGACTCCACCTATCTTCTTAAGGTAGCACATGATACCCTTGGAGATCAGGTGATCGCCGTGACCGCAAAGTCTTGCTCTTTTCCGGAGAGAGAACTTATGGAAGCGATCCGTTTCTGCGAAAAAGAAGGCATCCGTCACTTTGTATGTGAATCCGAGGAACTGGACATTGAAGGCTTTTCCCATAATCCGAAGAACCGATGTTATATCTGTAAGCACGAGCTGTTTGAGAAGATCATCAACATCGCAAAGGAGCAGAAGATCGAATATATCGCAGAAGGCTCCAATATGGATGACAACGGAGATTACAGACCAGGGCTTCAGGCAGTGGCAGAACTTGGTGTGACAAGTCCTCTGCGCCATTCCAAGCTTGCGAAAGAAGAAATCCGTATCCTGTCCAGAAATCTGGGACTTCCTACCTGGGATAAGCAGTCTTTTGCCTGCCTTTCTTCCAGATTTGTTTACGGAGAAGAGATCACAAGGGATAAACTTTCCATGGTGGATAAAGCAGAGCAGCTTCTTCTGGATCTGGGATTCCATCAGGTTCGTGTGCGGATCCACGGAATGATGGCCCGCATTGAAGTGGAACCGGGAGAATTTTCCAAAGTTCTGGAAAACCGGGAAAAGATCACAAAAGAGTTTAAGACATATGGCTTTACCTATGTTACAATGGATCTGACAGGCTACCGGACAGGAAGCATGAACGAAACATTGGGAGAGTAATATGAAAATAATTGCAAGGATCAGAAGTGATTTTCCAACAAAATTTGGAATCCCGCGCCAGAGCGGCCGTGTGGAAGAACTGACAGCCCGTGTTGTTTTTGAACCGGAATACCGGGTACGGGAAGCGGTAAAGGGAATGGAAGATTTTTCTCATATCTGGCTGCTCTGGGAGTTTTCCCAGGCGATCCGTGAGAACTGGTCACCTACGGTACGTCCACCGCGTCTGGGTGGAAATGAAAGAATGGGCGTATTTGCTACCAGATCCCCCTTCCGTCCAAATCCGGTAGGGCTGTCCTGCGTGAAACTGGAAAAGATCGATCTGGAGAGCAAAGAAGCCCCTGTACTGATCGTATCCGGTGCGGATCTGATGGACGGAACCCCCATCTATGATATCAAGCCATATCTGCCGGCGGCAGACTGCCATCCGGAAGCTCTGGGCGGCTTTGCGGCAAAAGTGGAGCAGCATTTCCTGAAAGTGGAGATCCCCGAAGAATGGAAGGCAAAGATCCCGGAAGATAAGATCTCTGCCCTGGAAGGGGTGCTTAAAGAAGACCCAAGACCTGCATACCAGAAAGATCCGGAGCGGATATATGGAATGCCTTTTGCAGGAATGGATGTACATTTCCAGGTAAAAGAGGGCATACTTACTGTATGCGGGATCACAGAATATAAAAAATCTGACAAAATTTAAAATTACCTTTGACAAACTTTTTAAGGCATGGTATTATAATAAACGAGTTAGCAAATGCTAACTCAATATTTTAAACCAAGAGTTAGTTAAAGATAACCAGCAACAGTTATATAAAAAAAGTTCAGAGATCAAAGGAGAGTGAATTATGAGCGTTGTAATCGTAGGCGGTAATGAAAGAATGGTATGTCAGTATGAGGATATCTGTAAAGGGTTCGGATGTAAGGCGAAAGTTTTTGCCAAGGAAAAAGGAGCTATGAAGAAAAAGATCGGTGTGCCGGATCTGATGATTCTGTTTACAAGTACCGTTTCCCACAAAATGGTAAACTGCGCGGTAGAAGAAGCAAAGAAAAAATCCATCCCTGTATGCCGCTGTCACACAAGCAGCGCTGCAGCTCTTGAGAACATTCTGAAACAGTACTGTGCATAAGAAACAGGTCAGGAGATACTTTTCTCTTGTATAATTTGACTTTTTTTGCGGAAATGTAACGGAAAGACTTGCAAAATTATAAATTATTCAATAAAATAGCCGTAGGTTTCTGTGGTAAAGTGTTGCAGTGAATCGTGAATATGCAGCGCTGGAAGTCGAAATTACAGGTGAGAGGTGTTATCATGAAAAAAGTTGTAAAATTCGGTGGAAGTTCCCTTGCAAATGCGGAGCAGTTCCAGAAAGTGGGCGATATCATCCGCAGCGATGAGAGCCGCCGTTATGTAGTTCCGTCAGCTCCGGGAAAGAGATTTGACGAAGATATCAAAGTAACCGATATGCTTTACGGATGCTATGACGCAGCATCCAAAGGTGAGGATATCACTGAGAAGCTTAATGCCATCAAAGAGAGATATTATGAGATTATCAAAGGTCTTGGACTGAGCCTTTCTCTTGAAGACGAGTTCAAGAAGATCGATGAGGATTTCCGTGCACAGGCAGGAATCCAGTATGCGGCATCCAGAGGTGAGTTCCTCAATGGTAAGATCATGGCTGCATATCTTGGATACGATTTTGTGGATGCGGCTACTGTAATCCGTTTTGATAAAGACGGTAATCTGGAAGCTGAGGAGACCAACAAACTCCTTTCCAAGAAACTCAGCAAATCCCAGCATGCGGTTATCCCGGGATTCTACGGAGCATGTGCAGATGGTACGGTAAAGACATTTTCCAGAGGTGGTTCTGATGTAACAGGATCCCTGGTTGCAAAAGCGATCCATGCAGATATCTATGAGAACTGGACTGATGTTTCCGGTTTCCTTGTAACCGATCCGCGTATCGTACACAATCCGGAACCCATCGAGGCAATTACATACAGAGAGCTTCGTGAGCTTTCTTACATGGGAGCAACCGTTCTTCATGAGGATGCGATCTTCCCGGTTCGTAAAGAGGGAATTCCGATCAACATCCGCAATACAAACAGCCCGGAAGACAAAGGTACACTGATTGTAGAGAGTACCTGTAAAAAACCGAAATTTACAATTACCGGTATTGCCGGAAAGAAAGGTTTCTGCTCCATTAATATCGAGAAATCCATGATGAACAGTGAGATTGGTTTTGGCCGTAAAGTTCTTCAGGTATTTGAGGATCAGGGAATCAGCTTTGAGCATGTACCGTCCGGAATTGATACCATGACCGTATATGTTCACCAGGATGAGTTTGAGGAGAAAGAACAGCAGGTTATCGCAGGCATCCACCGTCTGGTACAGCCTGACTTCGTGGAGATGGAATCCGACCTTGCACTGATCGCAGTCGTAGGCCGTGGAATGAAATCCCAGAGAGGTACCGCAGGAAGAATCTTCTCTGCTCTTGCTCATGCAAATGTAAATGTAAAAATGATCGACCAGGGTTCCAGTGAGCTGAATATCATCATCGGTGTTGAGAACCGCGATTTCGAAAAAGCTGTCAGAGCGATCTATGATATTTTTGTTCTGACACGGATCTAAAAATATCCATTTTAATTAAATCAGGAAGTATTATATCCGCCGCAGGACATGTAACATACCGTCCTGTGGCGGATTTTTTGGCCAAAATCTATGGTTTACCTAAAAATAATCCAAATAAATTCGACAAAATTTCTAAAAGAAAAACAAAGATATTATACATTGTGTCGAAAAACGTCTGACAGGAAATAAACAGTATTGACAAAAACTTAACTTTTGTGTAAAACAGACATATACAAAAACTTCAGAAAGGCAGGCGGTCAGCAATGGAGAAACAGATCAAACTGGATGAAAAAAGCGCACAGGAGTTTGTCAGTGCAGCCAGCAGATGCAATTTTGATATTGATGTATTTTACAACCGCATTATCATCGACGCGAAGTCGATCCTTGGACTTCTTAGTCTGGATCTGACAAAGACTCTGACAGTAAAGTGTTACGGAGAGGATGAAAATTTTAACCAGGTTCTTTCCAAGTACGCGGTAGGCTGAGAAATATGAATAAAGAAAAAAAGTAATAAAAAGGCGCAGTTCATGAGAAGCAAAGCAGAACATGCGTCTTTTTTGATTGCAAAAAGATTTTTGTATGTAGTTTTTATGGTATAATCTGAAATACAGCATTGCAGAAAAGGACAGTTTTCGGAGGAAGAGCTCTGAAAGCTGCAGGAGTGAAATTATGGAAAAACCAAAAGTACGGATTTCTGTCAGAAACCTGGTGGAATTTATATTACGTAGCGGAGACCTGGATAACAGCCGTGGATCATCCGGAGATAAAGAAGCCATGTTAAAAGGCGGAAGGCTTCACCGGAAGATCCAGAGAAGCATGAAAGGCAATTATCAGGCGGAAGTTTCCCTGAAAAGAGAAAGTGAATACGAGGATACGATCATTCAGGTGGAAGGTCGTGCAGATGGAATTTTTACAGAGGACGGGGAGGTCTGGATCGATGAGATCAAAGGAACCTATGGAAATCTCCAGGCAATGGAGATGCCGGTACCTGTCCACCGTGCACAGGCAATGTGTTACGGGTGGATTTACGGAGAAAAAGAAGGCCTTTCCCAAATCGGGATCCAGATGACCTATTCCCATCTGGATACAGAGGATACCAGAAGATTCCGGGAAATTTTTTCCATGGAGGAACTGAAAAAGTGGTACCAGGAACTTCTGGATGCTTACCATAAATGGATTGCTTATTCACTTTCCTGGAAAAAAGAACGGAATGCATCCATGACAGATCTGCAGTTTCCGTTTCCTTACAGAGAAGGGCAGAGAGAGATCGTCAGTGGTGTATATCATACGGTTTCCAGTAAGAAAACGCTGTTTGTCCAGGCACCTACCGGAGTGGGAAAAACTATGTCTGCAATTTTTCCATCTGTACGTGCCATCGGAGAGGGGAAAGGCGAAACACTTTTTTACCTTACCGCAAAAACCATTACAGGAACAGTTGCCTGGGAAGCGTTCCATACTTTGCGTGAAAATGGACTGAAATTTAAGGTCACAGCCATTACCGCAAAAGAAAAGCTTTGTTTCCTGGATTCACCGGAATGTACACCGGAGAAATGCCCCTATGCAAAAGGACATTTTGACCGGGTGAATGATGCAGTCTATGAACTTTGGACTACCGAAGAGGTATATTCCAGGGAAGTGATCCGTGCTCATGCAGAAAAATGGCAGGTATGTCCTTTTGAAATGTGCCTGGATCTTTCCGTCTGGGTAGACGGGGTGATCTGTGACTATAATTACGCCTTTGATCCCAATGTCCATCTGAAACGCTTTTTCGGGGAAAATATTTCCGGAGATTATATCTTTCTTATTGATGAGGCCCATAATCTGGTGGAACGCGGAAGAGAAATGTACAGTGCGGAAGTATCCAGACAGACACTTCTTACGCTGCGGAAAAAAATCCGGAAACATTTTCCGAAACTCGCCAGGGTCCTGGAAAAAGCTAACAGGCAGATGCTGGAACTGGAGGAAGATCTTAAGGCATCCCAAAATCCGTATCAGGTGCTTTCAAATCCGGGGGTGTTGCCGATTACGTTCCTTACCATTTCCGGTGAGCTGGAAGAAATCCTGGAAGAAAAAAATCTGGATGAGGAGCTTCGAAAAGAGATTCTGGAATTTTATTTTGTTGTGCGTGATTTTCTGAATGTGTCAGAACTGGTGGATGAGAACTATGTGGTCTATACAGAATGCTTTGGAGAAAATGATTTCCGGCTTCGCCTCTTCTGTGTGAATCCGGCTGCAAACCTGGGAGAGTACCTGAAAAAGGGAAGAAGTGCGGTGTTTTTTTCGGCAACGCTTTTTCCCATGCTATATTACCGGGAACTTCTGACAACGGAAACGGATGCCTATGGAATTTATGTGCAGTCTCCGTTTTCGGCGGAAAACAGAAGAATTCTTATCGGAAGTGATGTGAGCAGCCGGTATACAAGGAGAAACCATACAGAGTACCGTAAGATTGCGGAATATATTTCCAGATGTGTATGGCAGCGCCAGGGGAATTATATGGTGTTTTTTCCCTCCTATCGCCTGATGGAGGATGTATATCAGGTTTATGAGGAGGAATTTTCGGTAGACTGGGTGCGCTGTATCCGACAGAATTCTGATATGACGGAACGGGAACGGGAGGAATTCCTGGAAGAATTTCAGAGCAGGGAAGGAACTTTGGTAGGTTTTTGTGTACTTGGAGGGATTTTTTCCGAAGGGGTTGATCTTATCGGAGAAAGCCTGATCGGGGCGATCATAGTGGGAACCGGGCTTCCGCAGATCGGCAGTGAGAGGGAGATTCTGAAAGAATATTATGACAGAAAGAAACAGAGCGGTTTTGATTATGCCTACCGTTATCCTGGCATGAATAAGGTTCTCCAGGCAGCCGGACGTGTGATCCGCACCAAAGAGGACAAAGGTGTGATATTGCTTCTGGATGACCGTTTTCTGGGCCGGGATTACGGAGGAATTTTTCCGAGGGAATGGAAAGACCGGAGCAGCTGCAGGCTGAATACCGTGGAAGAGGCAGTAAGCAGGTTCTGGAGATCGTTTACTTGACAGACGGAAGAAATCCGGTATACTGATAGAGACTTTATCCACACTGGAAAAAGGGGGAGAGTACTCCCGGAATAAAATCAGAAACTGTTAAATCCAAAGATAAGAAAAGTGAAAGAAGTATATGAGACAGAAAAAAATATTAAAAGTACTGGCCGTGTGTTTCAGTACAGTAATGCTTACTCAGCCGGTATCAGCGGCGGCTCTGCAGCAGAGTGCACAGGGCAGCCTTGGTTCTGTTACGGAGGAGTCCCAGATACTTCCGATTCCCGATGGAAGTGGGAAATATATTTTAAAAAGCAGCGGTTTTTACTGCCTGAATGAAGATGGAACTAGAGAAAATACACCGGCAGTTCATTATTTTGATCATTTTGTGATTGATGGTACGGTGTTTGACGGATATTATTATCATGATGAAAATGGTAAATTTGCGGCGGGGAATCCGCACATGGTTCAGATCAAAAACCTGAGTGCCCCTTCAGAAGACGGAAGCGGTGCGGAAGTTTCCTTTGATGGCTGTTATATGGTAAATAACCTTGGAAAACTCAGTGCGTCGCCACAGGTACGGTATATGGACAATCTGGTGGTGGATAAAACCACTTACAATGGTTTGTATTATTTTGACGGATATGGAAAGATGATTACAGATCCCGGCATTCATTATCTTAACATGAACGCGGCAGGACAGATGTTTGACGGTTATTATTATTTTGGCGGAGAAAACGGAGTTCTGGTACAGGAAGAGGGAACAACACCGGAGGGCTTTCCGGTTGATGAAACCGGAAAAGTGGAAACAAAGGATCTGGGCATGGAAGGTCTGGAAACCAGACTTACGGAACTTCTTGGTTCCTATGACGGTACATGGAGTGTATATGTAAAAGATCTTACCAATGATCAAGAATTTGATCTTGGCAGTCAGTCCTTATATTCTGCCAGCCTGATCAAAGCGTTTGTCATGGCGCAGACCTATGCCAGTATGGACACCGTTCTTCAGAGTGAGGCCGCAAAAATGAAAAAAGATGTTTCCGATCCGGCAGTCGCAACGAAAGTTAATGATCTTCTCTGGAATATGATCACAGTCAGTGATAATGAATCTTTTAATGAGCTGGTACGCCTGCAGACGACATCCGGTGTTTTTAAAGACGGGGCGGAGGCAGTGAATGCTTTCCTTGCGGAAAATCAGTTCGCGGATACATCGGTACAGCATACCCTAAGTCCTTCCGCATCCAAAGATGCGGGGCTGGGAGGAAGGAATACCACTTCTGTAAAAGACTGCGGGGAGCTTCTTTCCCGGATCTATAAAGGGGAATGTGTATCAAAGGAAGCTTCAGATGCTATGCTGAACCTTCTTCTGAACCAGCAGGTGACAACCAAGATCCCAAGTGGGATTTCCGCTTCTGTGGAAATTGCCAACAAGACCGGGGAGACAGATACAGACCAGCATGATATTGCTATTGTATACGGGGAGAAGACAACCTACATTCTCTGTGTGATGTCTGAGAACTGTAAATCCGGGGATGCAGTTTCACACATTCGGGATATTTCCGGGATTGTTTATAATTATCTGAATATGCAGCTTGACCAGGACTGACTTGTGAGCTAAAATGAAAATCAGCCGAGCAGTATCTGAATGTTTGACCCGAAACAGGAAGATTTTATAAGCTCACGAAAGGAGATTTTTATTATGAAGACAGTACATACAGACAAGGCACCGGCAGCCATCGGACCGTATTCCCAGGCAATCATCCATGGAGATACTCTTTACACATCCGGTCAGATCCCGGTTGACCCGGCAACAGGAGAAGTTGTGGGAACAACCATCGAGGAGCAGGCAGACCGCGTAATGAAGAATCTCGGTGCAGTTCTTGAGGCAGCAGGTTCCAGCTATGAGAACGCAGTCAAGACCGTATGCTTCCTTGCAGATATGAACGATTTTGCAGCATTTAACGAAGTATATGCGAAATATTTCGTAAACAAACCGGCACGCTCCTGCGTCGCAGTTAAAACACTCCCGAAGAATGTTCTCTGTGAAGTAGAAGTGATCGCAGCAGTATAATAAAAAACAGGCAGTAAATCCCCTGTCAGGAAGAGACGCTCTTCCGGCAGGGGATTTTTTGCTGTGATTGATTTTTAAAAAGAAATCCTGTATAATACCAAACTGTAATATTGTATCATTCAGCGGATTGAAACGTACGCTGTGAATTATCAAGATAAGTCAGGAGGATATAAATACATGCGAGTCGATGCGGACGATTTTGCCCGACCTTGCAGCTGCGGGAGGGAGCACCACATAGACGTTAAGGAAATTGTGATTGAATCAGGAGCCATCGGGAAACTGGAAGAAGAAATGTCAGACGGAGATCTGAGAGAATATATTTCCCCGCTTCTGATCTGTGACACAAACAGTTACAAGGCAACAGAGGAACTGATGGAAGACATCTACGACCGGTGCCAGGTACTGATCCTGGATGCCGAAGGCCTTGAGGCAGATGACCGGGCCGTGGAAATCGTAGAGAATTATATGGAAGAGGACATTGATCTCGTTCTTGCGGTAGGCGCAGGTACGATCCATGATCTCAGTCGGTTTGTGGCCCATCAGTACCGGATTCCTTTTGTCTCTGTGCCCACCGCAGCCAGTTCAGACGGATTTACTTCTACAGTAGCAGATATGACATGGAATGGTGTGAAAAAGACAGTAGCAGCATCTGCGCCACTTTTTGTTTTTGCGGATACGGACATTTTTGCAAAAGCACCGAAGAGACTTACCGCTGCCGGTGTGTCGGATATTCTGGGAAAATATATTGCTCTGGCAGACTGGAAAATAGCCAGTATTCTTTCGGAAGAGTATTACTGTGCAGAGGTGGTAAATCTGGAAACAAGAGCTGTCCGGACTGTGAAGGATAATCTGAAGGAGATTGCGGCTGGCGAAGAAGAAGCATGTGAGAAGCTGATGTACGCCCTGGTGCTGTCAGGGCTTGCCATGCAGATGACCGGGAGTTCCAGACCTGCATCCGGAGCAGAACATCATCTGGTACATCTCTGGGATATGGAAGTTGTGAACGGGCATCTGGATGCGCTCCACGGTGAAAAAGTTTCCGGGGGAACCATGCTGGTACTTCTGGAGTACAAGAAAATTGCGGATGCCATCCGAAGAGGAACCTGCAAAGTCCATACCTGTACAGAGGAAGACCAGGAACTCCTTAAGGAGACTTTTGGAAAAAAAGGGATTCTCGGAGCACTCGAAAAAGAAAACACTCCGGAACCTCTGGATGATGTGAGCACGAGAGAACTTTCCGATGCGCTTCCCCGGATCCTTAAGATCATTGACGCGCTTCCGGCAGTTACAGATATGCAGGAGATGATGAATACAGCCGGATGTGTAAGTAGAGTCCGGGATATCGGACTGCCAGGCGAGGTGATCGAAGAGAGTCTTTTGCTTGCACCGTATACAAGAAGAAGGCTGAGTCTTTTAAGACTTCGAAAGATGCTCACATACTGATCAGAAAAGATCACAATAAGTTCTGTTGACTTGGCATAAATTTCAGGAAAGGCAGTGAGGAATGGTTTGATGAGAGTAGGAATGGGATATGATGTACATAAGCTGACAGAAGGCAGAGATCTGATCCTTGGAGGGGTAAACATTCCCTGGGAAAAAGGTCTTCTTGGCCATTCTGATGCGGATGTACTGATCCATGCGATCATGGATGCGCTTCTGGGAGCTGCGGCTCTTGGAGATATCGGGAAACATTTTCCGGATACAGATCCTGCATATAAGGGAATTTCCAGTGTGAAACTTCTGGTACATGTTGCCGGGCTTCTGAAAGAAAACGGTTATGCGGTGGGAAATATTGATGCCACGATCATTGCCCAGAAGCCAAAGATGGCACCACATATTCCGAAGATGAGAGAAAACATTGCAAAAGCACTTGGAATTGAAATATCACAGCTGAATATCAAGGCAACCACAGAAGAAGGCCTTGGCTTTACAGGACAGGGAGAGGGGATTTCTTCTCAGGCGATCTGCTCCCTGTATAGAATCGGGAAATTGGAGGAAGAGTAACATGAAGATTTTTAACACACTCACAAGAAGAAAAGAGGAATTCGTACCTCTGGAAGAGGGCAAGGTAAAGATGTATGTTTGCGGACCTACAGTTTACAATCTGATCCATATCGGAAATGCCCGTCCTATGATTATTTTTGATACGGTACGAAGATACATGGAATATAAAGGATACGAGGTTAATTATGTATCCAACTTTACAGATGTAGATGACAAAATCATCAAAAAAGCCATTGAAGAGGGTGTTTCCGCAGAGGAAATTTCCACCCGCTATATCAAAGAGTGCAAGAAAGATATGGCAGACATGAATGTAAAACCTGCCACAACCGCACCTCAGGCAACACAGGAGATCCAGGGCATGATCGACATGATCCAGACCCTCATTGACAAGGGATACGCATATCCGGCAGCTGACGGAACCGTATATTTCCGTGTAAAGAAATTCAAAGAGTACGGCAAGCTTTCCCACAAGAACCTGGATGATCTCCAGTCTGGTTTCCGTTCCCTGAAGGTATCCGGCGAGGATCAGAAGGAAGATCCGCTTGACTTCGTACTCTGGAAACCGAAGAAAGAGGGCGAGCCGTCCTGGCCGTCACCGTGGTGCGACGGACGTCCTGGCTGGCATATCGAGTGCTCTGTCATGTCCAAAAAATATCTTGGAGAAGAGATCGATATCCACGCAGGCGGAGAGGATCTGATCTTCCCACATCACGAGAATGAGATCGCACAGAGTGAGTGCTGCAATGGCAAAATTTTTGCAAGATACTGGATGCATAACGGTTTCCTGAACATCGACAACCGCAAGATGTCCAAATCTCTCGGAAACTTCCGTACTGTACGTCAGATCGGTGAGCAGTATGATCTTCAGGTTCTCCGTTTCTTTATGCTGAACGCACATTACAGAAGCCCGCTGAACTTCAGTGCGGATCTGATGGAAGCAGCCAAGAATTCTCTGGAGCGTATCTTGGAGGCTGCAGGCAAGCTCAGCGATCGTAAAGACAATGCGGCAGCAGAAAATATCACAGAGGAAGAACTTGCACTTCTCAAAGAGGCAGAAGGCTTTGTTACCAAATTTGAAGCTGCCATGGATGATGATTTCAACACTGCAGATGCACTTGCTGCCATCTTTGAGCTTGTTAAATTTGCCAATACGAATGTAAACGAAAACAGCTCAAAAGAATTTGCGGCAGGTCTTTATGAGGAACTTTTCAAACTCAGTGATGTGCTGGGACTGAAGATCGAGAAGAAAGAGGAAATCCTTGATAAAGAGATCGAGGATCTGATCCAGGAGCGTCAGGCTGCAAGAAAGGCTAAAGATTTCAAGAGAGCAGATGAGATCCGTGACGAGCTTCTGAAAAAAGGTATCATTTTGAAAGATACAAGAGAAGGTGTGAAATGGCAGAGAGCTTAAGGGAGCTTAAAGAGCTGTTTGATCTCAAAGACGCGGATCTTCGTACCTATTCACCACTGACACTGGCTTATATCGGGGATGGTGTTTATGAACTGGTGATCCGTACCATCCTCGTAAAAAGAGCAAACTGCCCGGTAAACCGTCTCCACAAAAAAGCCAGCAGTCTTGTAAAAGCGTCCGCGCAGTCGGGTATGATGGAGATCATTGAACCGCTTCTGACAGAAGAAGAAAAAAGCGTATACCGGAGAGGAAGAAACGCCCATTCCGCTACCATGGCCAAACATGCGACCATGGCAGATTACCGGCGTGCTACAGGTTTTGAGGCGTTGATGGGATATCTTTATCTGAAAGAGGATTTTTCAAGGATACTGGAGCTGGTCCACGCAGGACTTGAGAAGGAGGAAGTTTAAAGTGACTGAAATGATAGAAGGAAGAAATGCGGTACTTGAGGCATTTCGTTCCGGCAAATGTGTTGATAAACTGTTTATTCTGGATGGCTGCCAGGACGGCCCGGTCCGTACTATCGCAAGAGAAGCCAGAAAACATGATACCATTGTGAAATTTGTTCCGAAGGAACGTCTGGATTCCATGAGTGAGACAGGTGCTCATCAGGGCGTGATCGCACAGGTTGCGGCTTACGACTATTCTACTGTGGAAGACATCCTGAAAAAAGCAGAAGAAAAAGGGGAGCCTCCTTTTATTATTCTTCTTGATAATATTGAAGATCCCCATAATCTGGGAGCAATCATCCGTACTGCCAACCTTGCCGGTGCCCATGGAGTGATTATCCCGAAACACAGAGCAGTAGGTCTGACAGCTACCGTTGCAAAGACTTCTGCCGGTGCCCTGAATTATACACCGGTTGCCAAGGTTGCCAATCTTGGACAGACCATTGACGAGCTGAAAGAAAAAGGAATCTGGTTTGTGTGCGCGGATATGGACGGAGAAGTGATGTACCGCCAGAACCTGACAGGACCCATCGGCCTTGTGATCGGAAATGAGGGAAATGGCGTCAGCCGTCTTGTAAAGGAAAAATGTGATTTTACTACCGCGATCCCGATGAATGGAGACATTGATTCCCTCAACGCTTCTGTAGCAGCAGGAGTACTTGCATTTGAGATCGTGAGACAGAGAATGGCGAAATAACAGATACAGCTTAAGCTGTTCGGAGAAAAAATGTGCCGATATAATGAGACAGAGGACGAAGTTCTCATCCAGAGACTTCGTGCCGGAGAATCCATGATTGCAGATTATCTGATGGAAAAGTACAAAGGTCTGGTCAGAAAAAAGGCAAGAGCCATGTTCCTTATTGGCGGGGATACCGATGACCTGATCCAGGAAGGTATGATCGGACTGTTTAAAGCAGTCCGGGATTATCAGCCTGACCGGGAATCATCCTTTCAGTCCTTTGCGAATATGTGTATTGACAGACAGATCTACAGTGCGATCAAAAGTTCAAACCGTCAGAAACACCAGCCGCTGAATACGTATATATCCTTAAGTGACAGGGAAATGGAAGAAAATCTCAGAGATTCCTGTGCGGAACATGATAATCCGGAAGCAATCCTGATTGACCGGGAAAATGTAACAGCGCTGAAAGAAGAAATGAAAAAGAGCTTAAGTTCTCTGGAAAATCAGGTGTTTCAGCTGTATGCTGCAGGAAACGGCTATGTGGAGATCGCGGAAATCCTGGGCAAAACGCCGAAGGCTGTTGATAATGCCTTGCGAAGGATCCGCAAAAAAATGAAACGCTGTTTTGGAGAAAGTTAATTCCCCTCTTTTCTTTTGGATATAAAAGTATTAAAATGATGTTAAAAACAGCGGAACAAGAAAGGAGACCAATTATGGCAAAGATCAATAAATACTGGGGACTGGTTGCAGTAGGAGCTCTTACCGCGGCAGCAGCAGGAGCTATTGCAGCGATTATATCCAGAAAATCTGTATGTGAAGACGATTTTGAAGATGACTTCGATGATCTCGATGATATTGAAGAGGACGAGAAGAAAGAAGAAAAAGAAGAGAAAGAAGTCTTCCAGGACTGGGACAAAACCGCATCTGAGACTGTAGAAGTTTCCAAAGAGACAGAAGAAGATGCAAAAGAAGCGCCAGCTGAGGAAGAAGAGACGGAAGCGGAAACAGAGGAAACTGCAGCTGATGAGGCAGAAGAAAAAGCAGAAGAGACAACGGAAGAATAAAGAATAGAGAAATCCCACAGAATTGCCGGATAAAGCGAGTTCTGTGGGATCTTTTTTGTGTGACAGTAAAAATAAACCCCCTGCTATGCAGGGGGAGGGAAGATCTTTAG
>NZ_JAAITI010000016.1 GCF_013304735.1 Blautia luti | reverse complement strand
CTGTACTCCATCATGCAGGATCCGATGACTTCCTGCGGATGCTTCGAGTGTATCTGCGGTATCGAGCCATTCTCCAACGGTGTTGTTATTGCCAACCGTGAGTACGCAGGCATGACACCACTTGGAATGACCTTCCCTGAGATGGCATCCATGACAGGTGGTGGAGTTCAGACCCCTGGATTCATGGGACATGGTAAACATTTCATTTCCTCCAAGAAGTTCATGAAGGCTGAGGGCGGTATCGAGCGTATCGTATGGATGCCGAAAGAACTGAAAGAGTTCGTAGCTGACAGACTTAACAAGACTGCCAAAGAGCTCTATGGAATCGATAATTTCACAGACATGATCGGTGATGAGACAATCGCAGAAGATCCGGAGACACTGGTAGGATTCCTTACAGAAAAAGGACATCCGGCTCTCGGACTTGATCCAATGATGTAATCAAAGAACAGATAAACAGTTGTTTGACTATAAATAAATGGTGAATGCGGATGATTTTATCCGATTGACATACCTACAGGGAAAGAATGCTTGCATTCTTTCCCTTACCGAGTGAGTAGTGCGCGAAACATCAATATGATTGCGGAGCATATTGAGAAGAATCTTATATATGACTGTCAATGACAGATCATATAAAATAAAAAACAGGAAATGGAGATGTGCAATATGTTGATTGACAGAATTTTCAACGGAAATGATGCTGTCTATGGCCTGACAGTACAGGCAGTAGACGGGGCAATTGCACAGCACGGAGCAGATAAGGCAGTGGGATTTCCGCATACAGCCTATTGTCTGCCCTGCTACTATGCAGTTACCGGCGTAAAAGTGAAAACACTGGGAGAGATGAAAGAAGCTCTTGGTGTTGTGAAGACATTGATGACGAGAGAACAACAGCTGGATGATGCTTTGATGTCAGGCGTTGCAACTGCATTGTGTGCTGAGTTTATTGAAGCTTTGAAATATCTGGATGGCGCGGAGCCTTACAGCGAACCGTGCTACGGACATTTGGCAGACTCCATTATCCGAGAGATGGGTGTACCGCTTGTAACAGGTGATATTCCCGGCGTGGCAGTGATTCTCGGTTCTGCACCGACTGCAAAAGAAGGTGTGGATCTGATCAAGAGCTATCAGGCGCAGGGTATTCTGGTAACTCTGGTTGGCGGTATTATCGATCAGGCACAGGAACTTGGCCTTAAAATGGGCTATAATGTAAGGATTGTACCTCTTGGAAAAGAAGTTACATCAGTGATCCATGTGGTATCAGTTGCACTTCGTGCAGCACTGATCTTTGGTAATGTAACACCTGGCGATGCAGCCAGTCTTCTTACTTACACCAAGGATCGAGTACCGGCATTTGTAAATGCATTTAAACCTGTAGATGATGTGATCCTTGCGGCTGGTGCCGGAGCGATCAAGCTCGGTTTTCCGGTTATCACCAATGAAGACGAAAATGTGGAAGAAGTTCCGGGAGCTCTTATCGGCTGCGCCAATGTGGCAGATTTCAACAAAGTTTCCCTGGAAGCCAGAAATATCAAGATCAAGATTACAAAGATCGATATTCCGGTTGCTTTTGCATCTGCGTTTGAAGGTGAGATCATCCGTCGTAAAGACATGCAGGTTGAATTTGATGGTTCCCGTGTAGACTGTGCAGAGCTTGTCCAGACAAGAGAGATGAGCGAAGTGGAAGATCATAAGATCACAGTTGTGGGACCGGAAGTGGATGAGATGGAATTTGGCAGCAAAAACAGCATTGCCTATGTTGTAGAAGTTGCTGGAAAGAAGATGCAGCCTGATTTCGAGCCTGTTATTGAGCGTAAGTTCCATAATTATATTAACTGCATTGAGGGTGTATATCACACAGGACAGCGTGATATGCAGCGTATCCGTATCGGTATTGAGGCATTTAATGCAGGATTCAGGATCAAACACATCGGAGAAGTGCTTTACAGCCAGGTTAAGAATGAATTTGATGCTGTCGTTGACAAGTGTCAGGTTACAATCTATACAGACCCTGCTGAATGTACAAGAATCCGTCATGAGGTTGCGATCCCGGTATTCGACAAACGAGATGAGAGACTGGACAGTTTGACAGATGAATCCGTCGATGTATATTACAGCTGTATTCTCTGCCAGGCATTTTCACCGTCTCATGTATGCGTGGTAACACCGGAAAGACTTGGACTTTGCGGTGCTGTTTCATGGCTGGATGCAAAAGCAACCAATCAGCTGGATCCGGCAGGTCCGTGCCAGGTGATCACTAAGGAACGTCCAATTGATGAAAATCTTGGATCATATGAGGATGTAGATGAGGCAGTTCAGAAGTTCTCACAGGGAGCTCTGGAACATGTTACTCTGTACTCCATCATGCAGGATCCGATGACTTCCTGCGGATGCTTCGAGTGTATCTGCGGTATCGAGCCATTTTCCAATGGTGTTGTTATTGCTAACCGTGAGTATGCAGGTATGACACCTCTTGGAATGACCTTCCCTGAGATGGCATCCATGACAGGTGGCGGTGTTCAGACCCCTGGATTCATGGGACATGGTAAACATTTCATCTCTTCCAAAAAGTTCATGAAAGCAGAAGGCGGTATCGAACGTATTGTGTGGATGCCGAAGGAACTGAAAGAGACGGTTGCGGAACGTCTCAACAAGACTGCAAAAGAGCTTTATGGTATTGATAACTTTACGGATATGGTCGGAGATGAGTCAATCGCAACAGATCCGGAGGCCCTTGTGGAATTTTTAACAGAAAAAGGCCATCCAGCCTTGTCAATGGACCCTATGATGTAGTATAATATAAAGAGCTCTGTAGTTTTTAATTATTATTTTTAAGGAGGCTAACAAAATGCCGTTTAATCAGAAACCACAAAAGTTTAACGCAAAAATTAATGATGTCACAATCGGAAGCGGAGATAAGACTGTGACATTTGGTGGGGATTGTACATTCCCATTTTACTCTTTTGACGCAGAGTCAGAGAACAGCCCGAAAATCGGTGTAGAGATCTCTGATATGGGTCTTGAGGGTGTATCTGAAGGTATCAAAGCTTACTATGAAGGCGCCACAACAATGGGTGAGATCGCACAGAAAGCTGCTGCTATGGAAGGTGCTGACTTTGTCGCACTGATCCTTGAGGGTGGCGATCCGAACGGTGTCAACAAATCCATTGATGAGCTGATCGAAGTTGTAAAAGAAGTTGCCGCAGCAGTGGACTGTCCACTTGTTGTAGAGGGCTGTAAGAACGTTGAGAAGGATGCAGAGCTCCTTCCGAAGGTTGCAGAGGCTCTTCAGGGCAGAAATGCACTGATCCTTTCCGAGAAGGAAGAGAACTACAAAGCAATCGGTGCAGCTGCAGGTCTTGCTTACAATCAGATCGTAGGTGCTGAGTCTGCCGTTGATATCAACCTTGCAAAACAGCTTAACGTTGTTACTACACAGCTTGGTGTAGATGCAAAGAAGATCGTTATGAATATCGGTAGTGCAGCAGCTGGATATGGATATGAGTACGTAGTTTCCACTATGGATCGTATCAAAGGTGCCGCTTTAGGCCAGAATGATAACATGCTGCAGATGCCTATTATTACACCTGTTTCCGCAGAGACATGGAACGTTAAGGAAGCAACAGCTTCTGAGAAAGATATGCCTGAGTGGGGACCACAGGATGAGCGTGGAATCGACATGGAAGTTGAGACAGCAGCAGCAGACCTTGCAGCTGGTTCCGATGCAGTTATCTTAAGACATCCGGAATCTGTTAAGACAATTTCCAAACTGATCAAAGCACTCGCGTAATAAATAGGAGGATTATAAAGTTATGGCACTGAATGGTATTCAGATCTTTAAATTAACACCAAAGAAAAACTGTAAGGAATGTGGCTGCCCTACATGTATGGCTTTCTCCATGAAAGTTGCTCAGGGCGCACTGAAAATTGAGCAGTGTCCTCATATGTCTGAGGAAGCACTGGCTTCTCTTTCTGAGGCAACTGCACCGCCAATGAAAACAATTAAAATCGGAACAGGCGACGGAGAATTTTCACTTGGTGGAGAGACTGTTCTTTTCAGACATGAGAAGACATTCGTAAGCAAAACAAGATATGCTGTAGCACTTTGCACAGACATGTCCGATGAAGAAGTAGAGGCAAAACTTGCAGAGATCCCGCACGTTGACTATGATCGTATCGGCGAGAGAATGCATGTAGAGCTTGTATATGTAAATTGCGGTGAGAATGCAGATGCTGCAAAATTCACAGCACTTGTAGAGAAGGCAAAAGGCCTTGGAAGAACTCTGATCCTTGGCTGTACAGATCCTGAAATCGCAAAAGCTGCCCTTGAAGTATGTAAGGACGGCAAACCGGTTCTTAACGGAGCCAATGCTTCCAACTATGAGGCTATGAGCCAGGTTGCTACTGACGCAGGCGTTGTTCTTGGAGTATCCGGTAAGGATCTTGATGAATTATATGATACTACAGCAGCACTTGAGAAACTTGGTAACAAGAATCTCGTACTTGATACAACAGGAGCTGACATCAAAGAGACCTTTGCAAACACTGTACAGGTTCGTCGTGCAGCTCTTAAGAATCAGGACAGAACATTTGGTTATCCTTCCATCGTTAACCTTGTTAAGATTGCAAAGGGTGACAAACATTTACAGGCAGCACTTGCTTCCATGTTCACTATGAAATATGGTTCCATCGTTGTTATGGAGCAGCTGACATATGCTGAGGCACTTCCGCTGTTCGGACTTCGTCAGAACGTATTTACAGACCCGCAGAAGCCAATGAAGGTAGAGCCGGGTATCTATCCTCTGAACGGAGCAGACGAGAATTCTCTCGTTGTAACAACAGTAGACTTTGCTCTTACATATTTCGTTGTATCTGGTGAGCTGGAGCGTTCCGGTGTTCCGCTTAACCTGGTAATCAATGATGCCGGCGGACTTTCCGTTCTGACATCCTGGGCAGCAGGTAAATTCTCCGGAAACAGCATCTCCGAGTACATCAAAGAGAATGTTGAGCCGAAGGTTAAATGCAGAAGACTGGTTATTCCTGGTAAAGTAGCAGTTCTTAAGGGAGACCTTGAGGCTAAGCTTCCTGGATGGGAGATCATCGTAGGACCAAGAGAAGCAGTACAGCTTGTGAAATTCTTAAAAGATCTTGATGCATAAGCATACGAGAAGCTAAACGGCGGAAAAAGCCGATAGTTATAAGTGGCTGTGCAGCGGCGACTGCACAGCCAAATCCTACAAACATGTAAAGGAGAACACGAGTATGGCAAAATTTGTAACAATTGGGGAGAGACTTTCAACAACAGCACCGGCAGTAAACAAAGCGTTTACAGAGAGAGATCCTGAGCCGATCATCAAAAGAGCAAAACAGCAGCTTGATGCAGGCGCTACATATCTTGATGTAAACATCGGACCAGCTGAGAATGATGGTGAGGACCTTATGAAATGGGCAGTACAGCTCCTTCAGTCCGAGTTTGACAACGTTCCGCTTGCTCTGGATACAACAAACCAGAAAGCAATCGAGGCTGGTATTTCTGTATACAACAGAAGCAAAGGAAAACCGATCGTAAACTCTGCAGATGCTGGTGACAGAATTTCCAATATCGACCTTGCAGCAGCTAATGATGCAATCTGTATCGCACTTTGCTCTTCCGGAATGGTTGCAGCAGACAATGACGAGCGTATGATGCACTGCCAGAACATGCTTGAGAGAGGTCTTGGCCTTGGTATGGATACAGAGGATCTCTGGTTCGACCCGCTGTTCCTGGTTGTTAAAGGAATGCAGGACAAACAGATGGAAGTTCTTGAGGCAATCAAGATGTTCTCCGAGATGGGCCTGAACTCCACAGGTGGTCTTTCCAACAACAGCAATGGTATGCCAAAACATATCCGTCCGATCATGGACTCCGCTCTTGTAGCTATGGCTATGATGAATGGTCTTACATCTGCTATCGTTAACCCTAACGACCTTCGTCTTATGGAGACAATCAAATCCTGTGACGTATTCAAGGGTAACACACTTTACGCAGATTCTTACCTTGAGATCTAATCCGGCGTAAGCGGATACTGAAGATTTTTCCAAAGAGGCTGGGGGCTTCGGCCTCCGGCCTTTTTTCAACAGATATAGTTTAGTCTAACTCCCAGCGCCACAGGTGGAAGACAAAACATTCACGAGGCGAGAAAGGTGGTTACTGAATGTTTAAAGTAACGTTTGCTTTTGAAAATGGCAGTACGGTAGAAGCATTTGCCAATGCGGGGGATAATTTACTGGAGGTTGCTCGTGGTGCCAATGTGGCTATCGATGCACCATGTTCCGGAAACGGAGCCTGTGGAAAATGTCGGGTACAGTTAAAAGGCGGAGAACTGGACTCAAAGAAAACTCTTCATATTTCAGATGAAGAATACAGTGCCGGCTGGCGTCTGGCCTGCATGAGCAAGATTACTGCTGATGTGGAAGTTCTTGTTCCGGATATTGCATCTGCGTACAAGAGCCGGATGAAAGTTGCCGACCTCAGTTCAAAAGAAGAAATTGCTATTTTTGAAAATGCCAAGCATGAAGTAGAAGCGGCTGGCATAGAACTTACAAACAGTCTTGACGTTGTGGAAGTACACATGGAGGAACCATCTCTGGATGATACCATGCCGGACAATGAGAGACTGACCCGTGCACTGCGTAAATATATGAATCTGAAACGAATCAGAATTCCATATTCAGTGCTGAGAAAACTTCCGGATGTACTTCGAAGCAGCAAGTTTTCAGTGAAATGTGTGATCCGCACAACACCGGATGACATGTTTGTATATGATATTTTTGATGGTAAAGAAGATGTTATCATCGGCGGACTTGCTGTTGATATTGGTACCACAACAGTTTCTGCGGTTCTGATCAATATGGAAACAGGAGAGATCCTGGCCAAGAGTTCTTCCGGAAATGGACAGATCCGTTTTGGTGCGGATGTTATCAACCGTATCATTGAGGCTGAGAAGCCGGGCGGAAAGAAAAAACTGCAGGATGCTGTGATCAAAGAGACCATCAATCCGATGATCCATGAGATGTGCAGGAGCATTCACTTCTCGGAGCAGCAGATCTACCGGATGTGTGTTGCTTCCAACACGACCATGAATCATCTGTTTGCAGGAATTAATGCGGATCCGCTTCGTATGGAACCGTATATTCCGGCATTTTTCAAAACAAATTCTCTGTTTGCATCGGATGTGGGAATTGAGATCAATCCGGATGCACATATTATCATGGCCCCGAATATCGGAAGCTATGTAGGTGGAGATATCACTGCAGGTACACTGGTAAGTATGATCTGGAACAGACCGGAATTTTCTCTGTTTATCGACCTTGGTACCAACGGAGAGCTGGTGTTCGGTAATTCCGATTTCATGATGAGCTGTGCATGTTCCGCAGGTCCTGCCTTTGAGGGTGGAGACATCAGCTGCGGTATGCGTGCCACAGACGGCGCCATTGAGGCATGTACCATTGACAAAGAGACCATGGAGCCGACGTATAAAGTTGTAGGTGACCCTGGAACCAAACCGGTGGGACTTTGCGGTTCCGGTATCATTGATGTGATCAGTGAACTCTTTATGACTGGAATCATCAATCCGAAGGGTAAATTTGTCCGCGAGGGCAAGAGAGTCCGTCACGATCACTATGGTATGGGAAGTTATGTGATCGCATTTGAGGATGAAGCAGGTTCTGTTAAAGACGTGGAGATCACAGAAGTAGATATTGATAACTTTATCCGTGCAAAAGGTGCTATTTTCTCAGCAATCCGTACCATGTTAAATTCTCTTGACTTCGATGTTTCCATGATCGACGATGTATACGTTGCAGGTGGAATCGGAAGTGGAATCAATATGGCCAATGCAGTGCATATCGGAATGTTCCCGGATATCCCTCTTGAGAAGTTCCATTACATTGGTAACTCTTCTCTGACAGGTGCTTATCTGATGCTTCATTCTACGCCGGCAGAGAAAAAGACTTACGAGCTGGCTTCCAATATGACCTATCTGGAACTTTCTACAGTTCCGACATATATGGATGAGTTTGTAGGTGCATGCTTTATTCCGCATACGGAGACATCTCTGTTCCCGTCTGTTCTGGAAGAAATGCAGAAGAGATAATGCAGACTAAAATGGCAGAGGTAAAACATGGCTTTTAGTATAAATGACTTGAATTATGAAAAAGACAGTAAGGAAAGAATGCCCTGGGAACATTATACAGAGGAGTTTGGGAAGGCGGATCCGGCAGAAATTGCCGGACGCCTCTCCATTCCTTATGATGAGGAAAAAAAAGAACTGACTTTGAAGTTTCTGGGAACGGTTTATCATATTTCCTGGCCGGATTTTCAGGTAACTCACGAAGAAGATGATATGGGATTTTATCCTCTTGAAGAGATGCACTATGCAAAGATCCTTACCATCCGTTTTCTGCTGAACGGTGCAATTGTCCAGGGAAGCGGGAAGTACAAGACTTACAGGGAAATGCCCTGGGGCGAGGTATATCTCCGTCAGTTCGACGGACGGTGTATCAAGCGTCTGGCTTTTACGTACGGAAACAGATTAAAGGATTTTAAAGGAATCATGGAGCATATCCATGCGGTTCCGGTGGATCATGGCGATATTGCCTATCAGGTGGAGATTTTTCCGGGATATCAGATTCAGATGATTCTGTGGGAGGGTGATGATGAATTTCCGCCATCCTCACAGATCTTGTTTTCCGATAATTTTCCGGTTTCCTTTGCGGCCGAGGATATGGCTGTTATGGGAGACGTGATTATTGGATCTCTGAAGACATTTCTGAAATGTCTTTCATAGATAATGGAACTGTTTGACAGAACGAACAGTTGCTACAGATTTACATTCTCTAGTTAAGAACAGGATGGGACCTGTTTTTATAGAAGCGCAGTTTTAAGGGATTAAAAACTGTAAAAATACCTAAAGGGAGGTAACATTATGGGATTTAAAAGTGACATCGAAATTGCACAGGAGTGCGAAATGCTTCCAATTACCCAGATTGCAGAGAGTGCAGGTATTGAAGACAAGTATCTGGAGCAGTACGGAAAGTACAAAGCAAAGATCGATTACAATCTTCTGAAAGAGAGTGACAAGAAAGATGGTAAGCTGATCCTCGTAACAGCTATCAACCCGACACCAGCAGGAGAGGGAAAAACAACAACAACCGTTGGTCTTGCAGATGCAATGCAGAAAATGGGCAAAAAAGTAATGGTAGCTCTTCGTGAGCCATCCCTCGGACCGGTATTCGGTGTAAAAGGTGGTGCAGCAGGCGGCGGTTACGCACAGGTAGTTCCGATGGAGGATATCAACCTTCACTTTACCGGTGACTTCCATGCGATCGGTGCGGCAAACAACCTTCTTGCAGCAATGATCGACAACCATATCTTCCAGGGCAATGAACTGAACATTGACCCAAGAAAGATCACATGGAGACGTTGCGTGGACATGAACGACCGTCAGCTTCGTAATGTAGTAGATGGTCTTGGCGGAAGAACAAACGGTATGCCGCGTGAAGACGGATACGACATCACAGTTGCATCTGAGATTATGGCAGTTCTCTGTCTTGCAAGTGATATCAAAGATCTGAAGGAAAGACTTTCCAGGATCATCATCGGATACACCTATGGTAAAGTTTCCGAGCAGAAACCGGTAACAGCTGGTGATCTTCATGCAGAGGGTGCTATGACAGCACTTCTGAAAGATGCCCTGAAACCAAACCTTGTTCAGACACTGGAGCATGTTCCGGCAATCGTTCACGGCGGACCATTCGCAAACATCGCTCACGGATGTAACTCTGTAACAGCTACAAAGATGGCTATGAAACTTGCTGATTATGCCATCACAGAGGCTGGATTCGGTGCTGACCTTGGTGCTGAGAAATTCCTTGACATCAAGTGCCGTATGGCAGGCCTTCATCCAAGCGCAGTTGTTATCGTAGCTACTGTTCGTGCACTGAAATACAACGGTGGTGTTCCGAAGGCAGATCTGAACAACGAGAACCTTGAGGCTCTTGAGAAAGGTCTTCCAAACCTTCTGAAACATGTAAGCAATATCAAGAATGTATACAAACTTCCATGTGTAGTTGCTATCAATGCATTCCCGACCGATACCAAGGCAGAGCTTGACCTGGTTGAGGCAAAATGTAAAGAGCTTGGCGTTAACGTTGCACTTTCCGAGGTATGGGCAAAAGGCGGCGAAGGCGGTATGAAGCTTGCTGAGGAAGTGATCCGTCTTGTTGAGGAGCCGAATGACTTCACATATGCTTATGAGCTTGAGGGATCTATCGAGGATAAACTGAACAACATCGTACAGAAAGTTTACGGTGGTAAGAAAGTTGTTCTGACAGCAAACGCTCAGAAACAGGCAAAACAGCTGGAAGCTCTTGGATTTGGCAACTGCCCGATCTGTGTAGCTAAGACACAGTACAGCCTGACTGATGATCAGACAAAACTTGGTGCACCGACAGATTTTGAGGTAACAGTACGTAACCTGAAGATTTCCGCAGGTGCAGGATTTATCGTTGCTCTGACCGGTGAGATCATGACTATGCCAGGTCTCCCGAAAGTTCCGGCAGCAACCAAGATCGATGTAGATGAGACAGGTAAGATCACAGGCCTCTTCTAATCGGAACATAAGATCAAAAACAACCGGAGGGGGCTTTTTATAAAGCCCCTAATGGGCTCTAAAGAGTGCTAAAATAAGAATATAAGGAGGAGAGTCCTATGGGATTTTCTACCAGTACATGTACTGAATTTGTTGAGGTATTAAGCTCCAAGGCACCGGTTCCTGGCGGCGGCGGCGCTTCTGCTCTTGTAGGTGCTGTTGGTACAGCTCTTGGAAACATGGTTGGAAGCCTTACTGTTGGTAAGAAAAAATATGCAGATGTTGAGGACGAGATGTGGGAGCTGAAAAAGAAATGTGATCAGCTTCAGAAAGATTTCCTTCATCTGATCGAGAGAGACGCAGAAGTATTTGAGCCTCTTTCCAAAGCTTACGGAATGCCAAGAGAGACAGAGGAAGAAAAAGCAGAGAAAGCCCGCGTTATGGAGGCTGCTCTGAAAGAAGCCTGCTCTGTTCCGATGGAGATTATGGAGAAATGCTGTGAGGCCATTGAACTTATCGTTGAGTTCGGTGCAAAAGGTTCCAAGCTTGCGATCAGTGATGCTGGCGTAGGTGCTGCATTCTGTAAAGCTGCTCTTAAGGGAGCAAGCCTGAATGTATATATCAATACAAAGTCCATGGCAGATCGTGCGTATGCAGAGGAATTAAATAAAAAAGCAGACGCTATGCTTGAGAAATATACAAAGATCGCAGACGAGACATTTGACAGTGTTCTCGGAAGACTGAAATAGGAGGAACCAGACAAATGGCAAAGCAGTTATTAGGTAAAGAAGTAACAGCAGCTCTCAATGAAAAGATCAAAGCTAACGTTGCAGAGCTTCAGGCAAAAGGTGTAGATCCTACACTTTGCATCATCCGCGTTGGTGAGAATCCAAGCGATATTTCCTACGAGAGAGGTGCTACAAAGCGCTGTGAGACTCTTGGTGTTGCATGTGAGAAGATCCTTCTTCCGGAGGATGTTTCCCAGGATGAGCTTCTTGCAACCATCGATAAAGTAAATAAAGATGACAAGATCCACGGAGTTCTTCTGTTCCGTCCGCTTCCGAAACATCTGGATCAGGCAGTGATCGAGAATGCACTTGCAGCAGAGAAAGATGTTGACTGTATGACAGATCTTTCCATGTCCGGTGTATTCACAGGCAAGAAGATCGGATTCCCACCATGTACACCGCAGGCATGCATGGAGATCCTTGATCATTATGGAATCGACTGCACAGGCAAAAAAGCGGTTGTTATCGGAAGAAGTCTTGTAGTTGGTAAACCGGCTGCCATGATGCTTGTCAAGAAAAATGCGACAGTTACTATCTGCCACACAAGAACCGTTGATATGCCATCTGTTGCAAAAGAGGCTGATATTGTTATCGTTGCAGCTGGCCGTGCTGGTGTTGTCGGTGCTGACTATGTCAGAGAGGGACAGACAATCATCGATGTTGGTATTAATGTAAACGCTGAGGGTAAACTTTGCGGTGATGTTGATTATGCGGCAGTTGAGCCGATCGTTGATGCGATTACACCGGTTCCTGGTGGAGTTGGAAGTGTTACAACTTCTGTTCTTGTAGGTCATGTAGTTGAAGCTGCAATGAGAAAAGCGCAGTAATAAAGGATTGATTATTTATATATGTACAGATTCCGAAATCGTTTTTGTTTACGGATGATGGTGCTTGCAGGCGTTCTGGTGTTCGGAACGCCTGCAGGTGTTTTGGCAGAGGATGTGGATCATTCCATGGAGGGGCAGATCTCGAAGCCGCAGTCATCCGGAGAGAATAATGCAGATGGTTTTGTGGATGATTCCACAGATAATACTTATGGATATTATACGATCATGGGGTGTACCACAGTGGATGCGGAGGATATGGTGGCGCAGTATGAGGCGCAGAATGTGGAGTATCCTTCGGATGTCCTGACAGAGGGTGGTGCACCGGATATTGATTCGTTTTGCACGATTGTGATAGAGGAGGCGGATGCGGAGGGTGTCCGTGGAGAAGTTGTTTATGAGCAGGCGATGCTTGAGACTGGATGGCTGCAGTTTGGCGGGGATGCCAGTGCGGGGCAGTTTAATTTTTCCGGGCTCGGGACTACCGGTGGTGGTGTTGCAGGGAATTCGTTTCCGGATGTGCGGACCGGGATCCGGGCGCAGGTGCAGCATCTGAAGGCTTATGCGTCTTCGGAGGAATTGACGCAGGCTTGTGTGGATAATCGGTTTCAATATGTTGCCCGGGAGAGTGCTCCTTATGTGGAGTGGCTTGGGATTCAGGAGAATCCTTATGGGGGTGGATGGGCTGCTGGGAGGAGTTATGGGTATAAATTGAGAAGCCTTCTGGCGGATCTGAAAGGTGAGGAGTATGTCTGGCCGGAGAGTACGGAGACGGTGGAGAGGTAGTGGCGGACAGTAGTGGCGGAGGGGACGGCCCGGAAGGGAGTGAGGTTCTGTCCGCGGCCGGGCTTCGTCGGTGGCTGGTTCTAAGGCGCCGGGATTCTGCTAAAACCATTTTCCAAAAGCCAGAACTCGCGGCTTTTGCCGCTCAGACAGCTGACTTTTGAAAAATAACGCAGAAGTCCCGCCGCCTAAGATCCAGCACACCTCCTGCAGAGTCGTCCGCAGACAGAACCTCACTCCCTTCCGGGCCTGTGTGTTGGCCGTGGTAGGCTGTCTGGCTATGGGGAAGGTTGTGGATGAGGGACGGAGGCGGGCTTTGCCCTGTCCTGGTTGATAAAATAATGGAGATGTAACCTTGAAGATTAAAGAGCTAGGTTGCATCTCCGTTTTTTGTTTAGTAATGTTTAAATGGATTTTAGCATATTTGGGGGATTTAGTTCAGTTCTAGGTTTTCAAGCTCCTGGGATGGGAGTTTTGGTTCTGAGCTGTCTACGTATTTTTTGAGGGCTTTGGAGGTTTTGGCGAAGCCGGCGTTGGTTCCGGCGCCGCCGATGCAGCCTCCTGGGCAGGCCATGCCTTCGATCATGCAGTTTTTGATTTTGCCGGCTTTGGCGAGTGTGAGGACTTTTTTGCATTCGGCAAGGCTTTCTGCGTGTTCGATGTGTACGGGTACATCGGGGTAGTATTCTTTCAGGCAGTTTTCGATGGCTCCGGCTACGCCGCCTGCGATGGCGTATCCTCTTCCTGCTGCGGTTGCGGCCTGGGTTTCTTCCGGGAGTTCTTCGCAGGTGGATGGGGTGATGTTTTTGGCATCAAAGAGACCCCAGAGTTCTTCGAAGGTGATTACGAAGTCTACGTCACTTCTCACGGAATGGCGCATAGCTTCCAGTTTTTTGGAGGCGCATGGTCCGATGAAGACTACTTTGGCGTTAGGGTGTTCTTTTTTTACAATGCGGGCGGTTGCTACCATTGGGGTCAGCTCCTGGGAGATGTTGTCGATCATAGCTGGGAAGTATTTCTTTGCCATGACGGACCATGATGGACAGCAGGAGGTGAGGAGGAACGGGAGGTTGCCGGTGGCTACTTCTTTGGCGTAGTGGTGTGCCTCGGAGATGCAGCCGATGTCTGCGCCCAGTGCTACCTCGTAAATGTTTGAGAAGCCCAGCTGTTTAAGGGCGGAGCGGAATTTGCCCGGGGTGACGTCTTCGCCGAACTGGTTGATGTAGGCGGGGGCGATTTCTGCAATGATCTCGGTTCCTTCGCGAAGGGCGTGGGACAGCTGGAAAATCTGGGATTTGTCAGAGATGGCTCCGAATGGGCAGCTGACCATGCACATGCCGCAGGATACGCATTTGTCCTGATTGATGGATGCGCGTCCCTGTTCGTCACTTTCGATGGCTTTTACGCCGCAGGCGCGTTCGCAGGGGCGTTCTTTGTGGGCGATGGCGTCGTAGGGACAGACGGATTTGCATCTTCCGCAATGGATGCATTTATCCTGGTCGATAAAGGATTTTCCGTCTACCATGGAGATGGCGCCTTTGGGACAGGTGAGCATACAGGGATGTGCGACGCAGCCGCGGCACATGTTGCTGACTTCGTATTTGTTGGATTCGCATGCGGAACATGCAGATGGGATTACCTGCATAAGAGGTGGTTCGTAATATTTCTCGTCAATGTTGCTGGCTTTTACTCCGTCGGTCAGATGGACGGAACGGTTCTCCGGGCGGAGGGAAAGTCCCATGGCCAGGCGGACGCGTTCGCTCGCAACGGCTCTTTCACGGTAGATACTTTCGCGGTATTTCGCACGTTCCTCTACAATATTGTAGGGAATGGATTCAATATCGTGGATCAGGGATTCGTCCGTGGATTCAAATCCGATCTTTGCAATTTCGGTAAAAATCTTTCGCCGGATCTGTTTTACTGGTGTGTCAAGATTTCGCATAGATGTTCTCCTTTACAAAATAAATTAATTAAATGTTTTCCACGCACTTTTTATCTATCTTAAAGTAATTGAGAAATAAAATCAATAACCGGCTTTAATGTTTTTGGGCAGAAACAAAGAGCAGATTTGTATCTTTATTATCAAAGCTGTTAAAAATTGAACATATTTTATGGAAAATAGATACAAAATCAGTAAGCCGTTGTAAACATTTCGATATATTCTGAAAAAAGCAAAAAAACTGCTTGTGAAAAATGACGACATAAGTTATAATTAAAAGCACAAAAATAGTGCAAAATAATGGTTTGCATAAACGCGCGGCACTGACAGAGTGTTAAGGGATTAACTTGTAGTGGAACAGGTTGATCGAGTGGAAAATCTATGAGAAACAAGGAGGGAACCGAATGTTAGACCAGACGTATTACAAGAAAACGGATGAGATCATCGAGCACTACGGCCGGAAAGCTGCATCACTGATTCCGATCATGCAGGATATCCAGGCTGAGTACCGTTATCTTCCGGGAGAGCTTCTTACTTATGTTGCGGAACAGATTGGTGTAAAAGAAGCGAAGGCGTACAGTGTAGCCACTTTCTATGAGAACTTTTCCTTTGAGCCGAAGGGCAAGTACATCATCAAGGTATGTGATGGTACTGCCTGTCATGTACGTAAGTCCATGCCTGTTAAGGAAGCCATGCTGAAAGAGCTTGGACTGACTCATAAGAAACATACAACGGATGATATGATGTTTACAGTTGAGACTGTTTCATGTCTTGGTGCCTGCGGACTGGCACCGACACTGACTGTAAATGATGAAGTTCACCCGAAAATGACTCCTGAGAAGGCTGTTGAGCTTTTAAATGAATTGAGAGGTGAGAGCGTATGAGTATAACCAGTATGGAAGATCTGAAAAACAAACAGGCTGAGGTTAAGAAGAATCTTGATGGCTATACCTGCCGTGTTCTCGTCTGTTCCGGTACCGGATGTATCGCTTCCGGTGCTCAGAAGATTTACGAAGAAATGTCAAGACTCTGTGAGGGTATCGAGGGTGTTGCGGTTGAGATGCAGAAAGATGTTCCTCATGTAGGTATCGTTAAGACCGGATGCCAGGGCTTATGTGAACTTGGACCTCTTATGAGAATTGAGCCATATGATTATCAGTATGTTCATGTTCAGGTAGATGACTGCCGCGAGATCGTAGAGAAAACCGTGATCTGCGGACTGCCGGTTGACCGTCTGTTCTATCGTCATAATGATGAGGCCTGTCCACATCCAAGCGATATTCCGTTCCTGAACCAGCAGACAAGAATCGTTCTTGAGAACTGTGGTAAGATCGATGCAGAGTCTATTGATGAATATATTTCCGTAGGTGGATTTTCCGCTATGGCGAAGGCTTTCTTTGAGATGACCCCACAGGGCGTTATTGATGAGATTACGAAATCTGGTCTTCGTGGCCGTGGCGGTGCAGGTTTCCCTGCAGGCAAGAAATGGTCACAGGTAGCACGCCAGCCGGAGAAAGTACGCTATGTAGTATGTAATGGTGATGAGGGTGACCCGGGAGCTTTCATGGATGGTTCCGTAATGGAAGGTGATCCGTATAAGATGATCGAGGGTATGGTGATCGCCGCTTATGCAGTAGGCGCAGAAGACGGTTACATCTATGTACGTGCCGAGTATCCTCTTTCTGTACAGAGACTTCGAATGGCTATTGAGCAGGCAGAGTCTTATGGCCTCCTTGGTGATAATATCCTTGGTTCCGGTATTAATTTCCACTTACATATCAACCGTGGTGCCGGAGCATTCGTATGTGGTGAAGGTTCTGCCCTGACTGCATCCATCGAGGGTAACAGAGGTATGCCTCGAGTAAAACCTCCGAGAACTGTTGAACAGGGTCTGTGGGGCAAACCTACGGTTCTTAATAACGTAGAGACTTATGCCAACGTACCGAAAATCATCCTTCAGGGTGCTGACTGGTTCCATACCATCGGTACAGAGGGAAGCCCTGGAACCAAGACTTTCTCGCTTACCGGTTCTATTGAGAACACCGGTCTTATTGAGGTTCCGATGGGAACAAGCCTCCGTCATATCATTTATGATATCGGTGGCGGTCTTAAGAGTGGTGCTGCATTTAAGGGTGTACAGATCGGCGGTCCTTCCGGCGGATGTCTGATCGATGATCAGATCGATCATCCTCTTGATTTTGATTCTGTTAAAAAACTGGATGCCATCATGGGCTCCGGCGGACTTGTTGTTATGGATGAGAATACCTGTATGGTAGAGGTTGCACGTTTCTTCATGAGCTTTACACAGCGTGAGAGCTGCGGTAAATGTGTTCCTTGCCGTGAGGGTACCAAACGTATGCTTGAGATCCTGGAGAAGATCGTTGCAGGTAAAGGTGAGCTTTCCGATCTGGATGAGCTGGAAGAACTTGCAAACATGGTTCAGAGTATGGCTCTGTGCGGTCTTGGTAAGAGTGCGCCGCTTCCGGTCATCAGTACTCTGAAGCGTTTCCGTGACGAATATGTAGAGCATATCGTAGATAAGAAATGCCGCGCGAAGGTCTGCACGGCGCTCCGTCAATTCCATATCAATCCTGAGTTCTGTATCGGCTGTGGCAAGTGTGCGAAGAACTGTCCGGCAGGTGCGATTTCAGGAAAGATCAAGCATCCACATGTAATCAACAACGACGTATGTATCAAATGCGGTTCCTGTAAGGATAACTGTAACTTTGATGCGGTTTATGTGGAAGCATAGAAGGGAGGATATCTTATGGGTACAATGACAATTGACGGAAGAAAAGTAGAATTTACCGACGAAAAAAATGTCCTGACAGTCATCAGGAATGCCGGTATCAATATCCCCACACTGTGCTACCATTCAGAGCTTTCCACATTTGGAGCCTGTCGTCTCTGCACAGTTGAGGATGACAGAGGCAGGACTTTTGCATCCTGTTCCGAGCAGCCGAGAGATGGAATGGTGATCTATACCAACTCCGGCCGTATCAAGAAATATCGTAAACTGATCGTAGAGCTTCTGCTTGCAGCACATTGCCGTGACTGTACAACCTGTGTAAAGAGCGGTGAATGTATTCTTCAGGAGCTGGCGCACCGCCTTGGTGTACGTAACATCCGTTTTGAAAATACGAGAGAGCAGCATGAGATCGATGAAAGCTCACCGTCCATTATCCGTGATCCGAATAAATGTATCCTCTGCGGTAACTGTGTACGTGCCTGTGAGGAACTTCAGGGAATCGGAGCTCTTGGTTTTGCGTTCCGTGGAACTGAGGCTATGGTCATGCCTGCATTTAACAAGAAGATCACAGAAACACAGTGTGTAAACTGTGGACAGTGTCGTGTTTACTGCCCGACAGGAGCTATTTCCATCCGTACACATATGGACGAGGTATGGGATGCTCTGGCTGATAAGGATACCCGTGTGGTTGCACAGATCGCGCCGGCAGTCCGTGTTGCAGTTGGTGATCATTATGGCCTTGCCAAAGGCAGAAGTGTAATGGGCAAGATCGTAAATGCTCTTCATAAGATGGGCTTTGATGAAGTCTATGATACAACCTTCAGTGCTGACCTTACCATTATGGAAGAGACCAAGGAGTTCTTAAACAGAGTGGAAAAAGGCGAGAACCTTCCACTCCTGACTTCCTGCTGTCCGGCATGGGTGAAATTTATCACCGATCAGTATAAGGAATACGTTCCAAATATCTCCACCTGCCGTTCCCCACAGGGAATGATGTCTGCAGTTATCAAGGAATACTTCCGTGATCCGGAGCATGCAGCAGGCAAGAAAACAGTTATGGTTTCCATTATGCCATGTACAGCCAAGAAGGCAGAGGCGATCCGGCCAAATAGCTTTACAGAAGGCGAGCAGGATACCGATATCGTTATCACAACCACAGAGCTTCTCCGCATGATCGACAACTTTGGTCTTGATTTTGCAACACTGGATCCGGAAGCATGTGATATGCCATTTGGATTTGGTTCCGGCGGTGGTGTTATCTTTGGTGTTACCGGTGGTGTTACCGAGGCCGTTCTTCGAAGACTGAGTCCGGATCACAGCAAGGAAGCCATGCATGAGATCGCAGAGTGCGGTGTTCGTGGTGAAGAGGGAATCAAGGAATTTACCGTACCGTACAAGGGAATGGATATCAATGTATGTGTAGCCAGCGGCCTTGCAAATGCAAGAACCGTTATGGAACGTGTAAAGAACGGCGAGGCAAACTATCATCTGATCGAGGTTATGGCATGCCGCCGTGGATGTATCATGGGTGGAGGTCAGCCGACCAGATCCGGTGACAGAACCAAGGCAGCCAGAGCAAGAGGTTTGTACAATGCAGACAATACCATGATCATCAAGAAATCCGATGAGAACCCACTGGTTCTGGAGCTTTATGAGGGACTCCTCAAAGGCAAAGAGCATCATCTGCTTCACAATGAGTTCTATATCAAAGACTGATATGAGGAATACAAAGAGCTGCTGTTCCCGGTGAACAGCAGCATATAAGAAGCCTTCCGGGCATATACTGTGGTATGCGGGAACTGTCTTTTTTAAGACGGTTCCCGGAACTTACAGGCCAGTATATGCAGGGAGGCTTTTTTATATGGAAAACTTTCAGGTTTACCGTGATATCCAGGCGCGGACGGGCGGAGATATCTACATAGGGGTTGTGGGCCCGGTCCGTACAGGAAAATCCACATTTATCCGGAGATTTATGGAGCTGGTGGCGCTGCCATCGATCAGCGAGGGAAAAAGAGCGGAGCTTCAGGATGAACTGCCACTTAGCGGTGCCGGCAAAATGATTACCACCGTAGAACCCAAATTTATTCCAAAAGAAGCAGTGGAAGTATCCATAGGGGAAAACCAGAAAATCCGGGTAAAACTTATTGACTGTGTAGGTTTTCTGGTAAAAGATGCATCCGGAAATGTGGAAGAGGGCAGGGAGCGGATGGTTAAAACTCCCTGGCAGGAAAAAGCGATCCCGTTTCATGATGCAGCCCGCATCGGGACGGAAAAAGTGATCAGCCAGCATTCCACCATCGGAATTGTAGTCACAACAGACGGAAGCTTCGGGGAGATCTCCAGAGAAAATTTTATCCCGGCAGAGGAACAGACCATAAAAGAACTGAAAGCCCAGGGAAAACCATTTCTGATTCTGGTAAATTCCCAGACTCCATACAGCGAGGAAACCGGAAAAACCGTAAAAAATTTGGAAGAGAAATATGGAGTATCCGTTCTGGCAGTAAACTGTGAACAGCTCCGTAAAGAAGATGTGACCAGAATCCTGGAAAAAATCCTCTATGAGTTTCCAGTCAGTGAGATTGAACTGTTTGTTCCGAAGTGGGTGGAAATGCTTTCTCCGGAACATGAAGTCAAAGCAGCACTGTTAAAGGAGATCCGGGAAAAGATGACCGGACTTACCCATGTGCGGGATGTAACCAGAGAATCGGTACATCTGGAAAGTCCGTACGTGGAAGACACACTTCTTGAGCAGGTCAGCCTTTCCGACGGAACGGTCCGTATCCGGATCGCAGTAAAAGATATTTATTATTATCAGATGCTCAGTGAAATGAGCGGAATCTCCATGGAAAGTGAATATGAGCTGATCCAGACTATGAAAGAACTGGCCGGAATGAAGGAACAATTTGTAAAAGTCCAGGCTGCTCTGGAAGCGGTAAAAGGAACAGGGTATGGTGTTGTGGTACCTGAGCTTTCCGAGATCACTATTGAGGAACCTGAGGTGATCCGTCAGGGAAATAAATTCGGAGTAAAGATCCGGTCAAAAAGCCCGTCCATTCATATGATCCGGGCGGGGATCGAAACGGAGATCGCTCCGATCGTTGGTACAGAACAGCAGGCGGAGGATCTGATAAAGTATATCAGAGAAAGCCCGGAACGGGGGGAAAGTATCTGGGAGACCAATATTTTCGGAAAATCCATCCAGCAGCTGGTGGAAGACGGGATTCGGAACAAGCTGGACATGATCAGCGAGGAAAGTCAGGTGAAGCTTCAGGATACTATGAAGAAGATCGTAAATGACAGCAAAGGCGGCCTGGTTTGTATTATCATATGAACAAAATTACGAAGCAATTTTGTTCATGAGCATGTAGCGAGGCGGAATGCGAATATCCTCTTTGCAGTGAAAAAGGACGTTCTTCAGCAGACGTCCTTTTTCTGATGCTGTTTTTTCCATTCTGCAATAAACTGAAGCTGTTCCTGGTCGGAAAGCTCCTGGGAAGCAGCATCGTTACCTGCCGCTGCACAGCAGAAAAGAATAAATATCTGAATCCCGAAGAATACAAGAAAAAAGAGAAGCATAGAAAAACCTCCTTTATTTTTCAGATATGTTAAGCATTGGAGAAAATACTGGATTTTATACATTCTATGAAAAAAAGCACAAAGATATTTTAACGGTTTTCAGTTGCCTTCGGGCTGTAACCGGAATAAGCTAAAGAGAAATCATCTGTCCGGCAGGAGATTTTTTGTTTATGTATAAAAGAAAATATACCGGAAAAGGAATCGGTGTAGCCATACTGGACACCGGGATTTTTCCACATATAGATTTTGGCAGGCGTATTTTGGCATTCTGTGATTTTACAGAAGGAAAATCAGGTCCCTATGATGATAACGGACATGGAACCCATGTCAGCGGCATTCTGGGCGGAGACGGCACGGCATCCCAGGGCAGATATAAGGGGGCTGCTCCCGGATGTGGCATTGTTGCGCTTAAAGTGCTGGATCGTTTCGGGAATGGCAGCCGTGAAGATGTACTTCAGGCTTTTCAGTGGATTGAAGATTTTGGAAAAATTTATAATATCCGCATTGTAAATATTTCGGTAGGAACAACTTCGCGCAGTATGAATGAACAGACGGATCTTCTTGCAGGCGTGGAACAGCTGTGGGATAAAGGTTTTACGGTAGTGGCAGCTGCCGGGAACCAAGGGCCTGGGGATGGCACAGTGACAGCACCGGGAAGCAGCCGGAAGATTATTACCGTAGGATCCAGTGATATGCTGCAGGGAAATAAGGCAGTTTCCGGAAGAGGACCTACGTTTGAGTGTGTGTGCAAGCCTGATCTGGTTGCACCGGGGAATCGTGTAACTTCCTGTGCGCCGGGGATTCCCTACACGTACCGGATCAAGAGTGGAACTTCCATGTCAACGCCGCTGGTATCCGGAGGAATTGCCTGTCTTCTGGAAAAAGAGCCGCAGCTTTCCAACGTGGAAATAAAGATGTTGTTAAGAGAAAGCACGGATGATATGGGACTTCCCAGAAATCAGCAGGGGTGGGGAAAATTTAACTGTGAAAAATTAATAAAAAACTAAATTATTATACAATTCTTATAAACATAGTGTGGTAAAGCATAAAAGCGTTGACGGAAATGAAAAATATGAGTACAATGTACAGTAAAAGTGCCAAAGAAAGATTCTAAAGGAAAGAGCACCTGGAATCCGGACAGGAGAATAAACCTCAAAAGGAGAAAATAATATGGAAAAAATCAAAATGCAGACACCTTTAGTTGAGATGGATGGAGACGAGATGACACGTATTCTGTGGCAGATCATCAAAGACGAACTTCTCACACCATATCTGGAACTGAATACAGAGTATTATGATCTTGGCCTTGAACACAGAAACGAGACAGATGATCAGGTGACGATTGATGCGGCAGAAGCAACCAAGAAATACGGAGTTGCAGTAAAATGTGCTACCATCACACCGAATGCAGCCAGAATGGAAGAGTATGATCTGAAAAAAATGTACAAGAGTCCGAATGGAACGATCCGTGCTATTCTTGATGGAACCGTATTCCGCGCTCCGATTGTAGTAAAAGGAATTGAGCCATGTGTAAAGAACTGGGTGAAACCGATCACACTTGCACGTCATGCATATGGTGACATCTATAAAAATACAGAATTTTATATTGACAAACCGGGAGATGCATATCTCGTATTTGAGGGCGAGGACGGAGAAGAGCGTAAAGAACTGATCCAGCATTTTGACGGAGCAGGTGTTCTCCGCGGCATGCACAACCTGGATGATTCCGTAAAGAGCTTTGCAAGAAGCTGCTTTAATTATGCACTGGATACCAAACAGGATGTATGGTTCGGAAGCAAGGATACCATTTCCAAGACATACGATGGAAGATTTAAAGAGATTTTCCAGCAGATCTTTGAGGCAGAGTTTAAAGATAAATTTGAAGAAGCCGGCCTGACTTACTTCTACAGTCTGATCGATGATATCGTAGCCCGTGTTATGAAGGCAGAAGGTGGATTTATCTGGGCCTGCAAGAACTATGATGGAGATGTTATGAGTGATATGGTTTCTTCCGCATTCGGTTCTCTTGCAATGATGACTTCCGTGCTGGTATCTCCGAAAGGATATTTTGAGTATGAGGCTGCTCACGGAACAGTTCAGAGACATTATTACCGTCATCTTGAGGGAAAAGAAACCTCCACAAACTCTGTGGCAACAATCTTTGCATGGACAGGAGCAATCCGCAAGAGAGGAGAGCTGGACGGAAATGAAGCACTTGCTGATTTTGCGGGAAAACTGGAAAAAGCAACACTGGATACCATCGAGAGCGGAAAGATGACAAAAGACCTTGCGCTGATCACTTCCCTGAAAGATGTACAGGTACTGAACAGTAAAGAATTTATCCTTGCTGTCAAAGCAAGACTGGATGAGTTAATGGCATAAATAACAGAAATTTTCAAAATTTCCAGTAATTTCATAAAAATAAAAAAGCTGCACCGGAAGATCCTAAGATGGATTCCGGTGCAGTTTTTTATGGTGGATATAAAAAATATACCCTGTTTAGAATCAGATCGAAGCGTCCATGGCCTGCTGTACATGATCTACGAGAATCTGGCGGATTTTCGGATATTCGCCAAGACCCTTCAGTACGGGAGTTACCTCATACCCTTCCGAGGAAAGGCGGTTCATCCAGGAATCCGGATCTTCACCGGCCAGATCGTTCTGTGCATGATCGCCTGCTACGATCATAAAAGGAGCAAGGACAATCTTTTTTGGCTGAAAGCTGTCCGCAGCCCGGAGAAGAGAATCCAGGGCAGGATAAGCCTCAACAGTTCCGAGAAAGATATTTTTATGTCCCATATCTTTAAAACGGTAATCCAGGGCAGCATAAACAGAATTTGCATAATGCTCCGTTCCGTGTCCCATAAGAACAAGGGCTGTTTCCTGGTCCATACCCTGAAACTCATCGGCAACAGCCTGGACGACAGCCTGGTTATCTTCTTCTGTGGTAAGAAGAGGATTTCCGAAAACAATACTTGAAAAACGGTCACGGAAAGAAAGGGCGTCTGCTTTCATCTGGTCGTTTTCAATTCCGTTGATTACATGAGTAGGCTGTACGATCACATCAGTAATTCCATCGAGAAGCATCTGTTCCATAGCTTCTTTTACTGTGTGTATAATGATTCCGTCACGTTTTTTTAATTTGGCAATGATCATCTTGCTTGTCCAGGCACGATAGGCCGGACAGGCAGGAAACGCATCGGCGATATCACGTTCGATGGCGTCAATGGTTCGTTTACGGGTGTTCTCATAGCTTGTACCAAAACTGACTATGAGGATTGCTTTTTTTGAAGCTGCATTCATACAGGGATTTCCTCCATCCTGAAATATATTTTCCGCATTTTCTACCTGAAGTTATTATAAAAGGAGGGTACAGGATTGTCAATCGTAGTTGACTTTCCGGGCGGAAATGTTTATCATTATAAAAGACTGCGGACATATGAAAAATGTACGGGAATACAGTTATATAAGTGCGAATATTCGCTTGACATATCGGTGGTAGATGAAACCACCTGGAAACAAAGGAGAACAAAAGACATGAGTATATTCATGCTTGGAATTGACCATAATATGGCACCTGTGGATATCAGAGCTCTTTTTGCTTTCACCAGGAAGAATACCGGTGAGGCACTGCTTAAGCTGAAAAAAGAGCCGGGGATCTGTGGGTGTATTATTCTGTCAACCTGCAACCGGCTGGAACTCTGGGTAAGCACGGAAGAAGATGAAAAACCGGAACTTTATCAGTGGCTTTGCAGGTTGAAGGGAATTGAAGGGGAAGAATACCGGAAATACTTTATCAGCAGAGAAAATGAGGAGGCGGTAGAGCACCTTTTTTATCTTACCAGCGGACTAAAATCCCAGATCCTGGGAGAAGATCAGATCCTGACACAGGTAAAGGATGCGTTGAGCATGTCAAGGGATGAGTTTACCACAGACAGTGTTCTGGAGGTGCTTTTCCGTATGGCGGTAACTGCAGGCAAGAAGATCAAAACGGAAGTGCCGTTTTCCCATGGAAATCCCTCTGTGATCCATCAGGCTATCCGTTTTCTGGAAGAAGGCGGTTATCATGTTCGCAATAAAGTCTGTATGGTGATCGGAAACGGTGAGATGGGGAAGATGGCTGCCCAGACACTGCGTGAAGCAGGAGCGGATGTGACGGTTACGATCCGTCAGTACAGAAGCGGTGTTGTGAGCATTCCGGTTGGATGCAGCAGGATCAATTATGGTGAGAGAATGGATTATCTGCCGGAGTGTGATCTGGTGGTCAGCGCAACGGCAAGCCCCAATTATACACTGACAGAAGAATTGTTTGAGGATGTACGTGTGGAACGACCTATGATCCTTATTGATCTGGCAGTTCCGAGAGATATCGATCCGGAGATCCGAAAAAAAGAAAACATCACACTTTATGATATGGACAGCTTCCGAACTGGCGAGACACCGAAGGAACTTGCAGATAACCTGGAAGCAGCAGGCTCCATTGTGAAGGACCAGATGAACGAATTTTTCCAGTGGCTGGAAGGTCGTGATATCATCCCTCGTATCCAGGAGATCAAAGCGGATGCTGTGGAAGATCTGAACTTAAGGATCGAAAAAATATTTCGGAAAACCCCTATGGAAGATTCAGACAGAGAAAACCTGAAAAAAGCAGTGGATACTGCAGCCGGAAAGGTTGTGAACAAGCTGATCTTCGGGCTTCGGGACAGTCTGAACCAGGATGCTTTTCTGGAATGTGTGGAAGGACTGGAGAAACTTTATGAAGAATAAACCTTATTTCCCCATGTTTATAGACCTGTCCGATAAAAATATCGTTGTGGCAGGAGGCGGCAATATTGCCACCAGAAGGATAAAGACTCTTCTGAAATTTACAAGAAATATCACGGTAGTGGCTACGAAAGTGACCCAGGAACTTATGGATCTCGGAAAAGCAGGAACTGTAACTTTATGTATCCGTCCCGTGAAACGTTCAGACTTTGCCAACGCATATATGGTGATCGCTGCTACCAATGACTGGAAGCTGAATGATGAGATCCATCGTGTCTGTAAGGAGGAGGGCATTTATGTCAATGTAGCCTCCGACCGTGAAGCATGTGATTTTTATTTTCCGGGCGTATATATGCGGGATGAAATGGTGGTTGGAGTTACAGCCAGCGGACTGGATCATAAAAAGGCAAAGCGCGTAAGGGAAGAGATCCAGAAAGCGCTGGAAAAAGTACTGGGAGAGCAGGATGAAGATGAAGAGAGATAAGATCGTGATCGGCAGCAGAGAGAGTAAGCTTGCAGTGCTGCAGAGCGAAATGGTCCGTGACTACATAAAAGAAAAAAATCCGGATCTGGAAGTGGAAATCCTCACTATGAAAACTACCGGGGATATCATTCTGGATCGTACACTGGATAAGGTTGGCGGAAAAGGGCTTTTTGTAAAGGAACTGGATAAAGCACTGATAGATGGAAGGAGTATTCTTTCTGTACACAGCCTGAAAGATATGCCTATGGAGGTTCCGGAGGAGCTGCCGCTGCTGGCTTTTTCCAAAAGAGAAGATCCGAGAGACGTGCTGGTTCTTCCGGATGGAGTTTCTGAACTTGATAAAAGCAAGCCCCTTGGATGCTCCAGCTTAAGGAGAACCTTACAGCTTAAAAAACTGTATCCGGATATGGAGGTCAGAAGTATCCGCGGAAATTTGCAGACTAGACTCCGGAAGCTGGATGAAGGGCAGTACAGCGCATTGATCCTGGCTGCTGCCGGTCTTAAGAGACTTGGACTGGAATCCAGGATCAACCGGTATTTTACAGCAGATGAGATCATTCCGGCTGCTGGTCAGGGAATCCTTGCTGTACAGGGAAGAAAAGGGGAAGCTTATGATTTCCTGGAGGGCTACTGTGATAAGGATGCCTGGGCTGCGGGAAGTGCGGAGCGTGCTTTTGTAAAGCTCCTGGATGGAGGATGCTCTTCTCCGGTGGCTGCCCATGCGGAAATTTTCGGGAATGAGATATACCTCAGAGGACTTTATTATAATGAAAAAGACGGTTCCTATGTAACCGGAACACTGCGTGGTAACAAGGCAGATGCGGAAAGCTTAGGCAGGGAACTGGCAGAAACTCTTCGAAAAAAAGGAGAAAACAGATGAAAACAGGAAAAGTATGGCTGGTAGGAGCGGGTCCTGGCGATATCGGTCTTTTTACATTAAAAGGTCTCAAAGTGCTGGAACAGGCAGATGTGGTTGTCTATGACAGCTTGGTAGGCCAGGGAGTTCTGTCACGGATTCCGGAAGGCGTGAAACTGATCAATGTGGGAAAACGTGCCAGCCACCACATCATGCGTCAGGAAAATATCAATCAGGTACTTCTGGAAGAGGCGCAAAAAGGCCTTCGTGTGGTACGTCTGAAAGGCGGAGATCCGTTCCTTTTCGGAAGAGGCGGAGAGGAGCTGGAACTTCTTCGGGAAAATGGAATCCCTTATGAAGTTGTTCCGGGAGTTACTTCTTCCATTGCAGTACCGGCATATAACGGGGTTCCGGTAACACACAGGGATTTCTGTTCCTCAGTCCACATCATCACAGGACATAAGAGAGCCGGAGAAGAATATGACATTGATTTCCGTGCACTTGTTGATACAAAGGGAACGCTGGTATTTCTGATGGGCGTTTCCGCACTTCCGGATATCTGTGCCGGTCTTATAAATGCAGGTATGGAAAAAGATATGCCTGCGGCAATCCTGCAGAAAGGAACGACAGCTGGCCAGAAGCGGATCGTGGCTACAGTTTCCACCCTGGAAGAAGAGGTAAAGCGCCAGGGAATTGAGACACCGGCGATCATAGTAGTAGGTAAGGTATGTACACTGGCAGAAAAATTTGGCTGGTATGAAGAACTGCCTCTTGCAGGCTGGAAAGTTCTTGTCACGAGGCCAAAAGAACTGGTTTCCAGAACTGCGGACAAGCTTCGTGAAAAAGGAGCGGAGGTTCTGGAACTTCCAGCGATCCGTACGGTTCCTATGGAAGACCAGAGCCGCCTTTATCAGGCAATGGATCAGCTTGAAACCTATCAGTGGCTTGTATTTACCAGCCCTACAGGAGTAAGAGTATTCTTTGAGGAACTTGTCCGTCATGGAAAAGATATCCGTGCTATGGGAAGCATCCGTCTGGCAGTGATCGGTGAGGGAACAAAAAAGGCTCTGAAAGAAAGAGGCCTTCTGGCAGATTTTGTGCCGTCTGTATATGACGGGGATACCCTTGGAAAGGAACTTTCAGAGATCCTTTCCGGCGGAGAAAAAATTCTCATCCCGCGGGCGGAAAAAGGTAACGAAAAGCTTACGGAATTTCTTGCACAGGCAGGGGCTGAGGTTGAGGATATTCCAACTTATCAGACTCTTTACGAAAAGAGCCAGCTCATTGATGAGAAAAAGGAATTTGAGACAGGACAGATCAGCTGTGCAGTATTTACAAGTGCCTCCACTGTGAAAGGTTTTGTGGAGGGAACAAAAGGACTGGATTATTCAAAGGTTAAGGCGGCCTGCATCGGCAGACAGACGAAGGCGGCAGCTGAGAGCTTTGGAATGAAAGCATATATGTCAGAAAAAGCCACCATTGACAGTCTTGTCAAGCTGGTGGAGGATATGAAAAGGAGCGAATGATCATGGAACTGACAAAAAGACCAAGAAGATTAAGAGGCAGCGAAAACCTTCGTAAGATGGTACGTGAGACAAGAATGGATAAATCTTCTCTTATGTATCCCATGTTTGTGATGGAAGGAGAAAACAAGGAAGAAGAAATTCCGTCCATGACCGGGCAGTACCGTTACAGCCTGGACCGCCTTCCCTATAAACTGGAACAGCTTTCCAAAGCTGGTGTTGGCAGTGTAATGTTTTTTGGTATTCCTGACCATAAGGATGAGGTGGGCAGCGGTGCCTATGATCCGGAGGGAATCGTTCAGAGAGCTCTTCGCATTGCAAAAGAGAAATTTCCGGAACTGTATTATGTAACAGATGTATGCATGTGTGAGTACACTTCCCATGGTCACTGTGGCGTTCTCTGCGGTCATGATGTGGACAATGACAAAACACTGGATCTTCTTGCAAAAACAGCACTTTCCCACGTAGAGGCAGGAGCGGATATGGTAGCACCTTCCGATATGATGGACGGCCGTGTTGCAGCAATCAGAGAGTGCCTGGATAAAGCCGGACATTATACAACTCCGATTATGTCCTATGCAGTAAAATATGCTTCCGCATTTTATGGTCCGTTCCGTGAGGCAGCAGATTCTGCTCCGTCTTTTGGTGACAGAAAGAGTTACCAGATGGACCCACACAACAGCAGAGAAGGCCTGAAAGAAGCCCTTACAGATGTTGAGGAAGGTGCGGACATCATCATGGTAAAACCGGCTCTTGCATATCAGGATATGATCTGGCAGGTAAAGGAAGCTACCAATGTACCAGTTGCGGCATATAGTGTCAGCGGTGAATATGCAATGGTAAAAGCAGCAGCTGCAAACGGCTGGATCGATGAGGAAAGAATCGTAGGTGAGATGGCTACCGGAGCATTCCGTTCCGGCGCACAGATCTATCTTACCTACTATGCAGAACTTCTGGCAAGACTTATGGATGAAGGGAGAATCGGCTGATGACAAAATCAGAACAGTTATTTGAGCGTGCGGTAAAAAGAATACCGGGAGGCGTAAACAGCCCGGTAAGATCTTATGGAGCTATCGGTGAGGCACCTCGTTTTATTGAAAAAGCAGATAAATGTTACATCTATGATGTGGATGGAAACCGCTATGTGGATTATATTGATTCCTGGGGCCCGATGATCCTGGGACATAATTTCCCGGAGATCCGTGAAAGCGTGATCAAAGCCTGTGAAAATGGCCTGAGCTTTGGATGCGCTACGGAAATTGAAGTGGAGATTGCAGAATTTATCTGTGAGCATATTCCGCATGTAGATATGATTCGTATGGTAAACTCCGGAACAGAGGCTGTTATGAGTGCCATCCGTGCGGCAAGAGGTTTCACCGGAAAAGACAAGATCATCAAATTTGCAGGCTGCTACCACGGACACAGTGACTGCCTTCTAGTAAGTGCCGGTTCCGGTGTGATGGCAAGCGGTATTCCGGACAGCGCCGGTGTTCCCAAAGGCTGCACACAGGATACCATGACTGCAACCTACAATGATGCGGCCAGCGTGGAAGCGCTTCTCAAACAGGAAGAGGGAAATGTGGCGGCAGTGATCGTGGAGGCAATAGGAGCAAACATGGGCGTAGTTCCTCCGAAACCAGGTTTCTTAAAGAGACTTCGCCAGCTTTGTGATGAGCATAACTGTTTGCTGATCTTTGATGAGGTAATCACAGGATTCCGTCTTGCCTTTGGCGGAGCCGCAGAGTATTTTGGCATTCGCCCGGATCTTGTCACCTATGGAAAAATTATCGGTGCGGGAATGCCGGTAGGTGCATATGGCGGACGCAAAGAGATCATGGAGCTGATCTCACCGTGTGGCCCTGTATACCAGGCAGGTACTTTAAGTGGAAATCCGGTTGCCATGGCAGCAGGATTCACACAGCTGAAATATCTCTATGAGCATCAGGAGATCTACAAAGATCTGGCAGTAAAAGGCGAGAAACTTTACGGCGGACTGAAGACAATCGTGGAGGAAAAAGGTCTTCCATATCAGGTAAATTATGATTCTTCCCTGGCAAGTATCTTCTTCACAGATCAGGAAGTAAAAGATTATGTTTCCGCAAAAACCTCCAACCTGGATCTTTTTGCAAAATATTTCAAGGGAATGCTGAAACGTGGCATCCATCTTGCTCCGTCCCAGTTTGAGGCAATGTTCCTTTCCACAGCACACACAGATGAAGTGATTGATGAAACTCTGGAAGCAATGAGAGGCGCCCTGGGAGATCTGTAATTTCCGCAAAAAAAATGATTTTGCACAGGAATTTACACAAAGATAGTAGGATGGTAACTTGTTCTTCAAAAAACTTTGTGATAAAATAAACACAAAAATACGTAATGAATGTGAAAGCAGGAGGCCAGAGCTTATGGGAAAAAAGAAGTACGTGGCTTACGTGGGAACATATACCCATGGAACCAGTAAGGGAATTCAGGTATACGATGTAGATGTAGAGAACGGAACACTGACAGAGCGCAGCGAGGTAGAGGTCAGCAATGCATCTCATCTGGCAGTTTCCAAAAACGGTAAATATCTGTACTCCATCGAGGATGAAGGTGTGGCTGTATTCGAGAGAGATGAAAATGGAGATCTTTCCCGTATTAACAGCGTAGATATTAACGGAATGCGAGGCTGTTATCTTGCAACAGATGTAGACGGAAGATATCTTTATGTAGCAGGTTATCATGATGGTAAGGTAACGGTTGTACATACACATAAAGACGGACGTCTGGGAAGTGTTATGGACGGTGTTTTCCATAAAGGACTTGGAAGTGTGGCAGAACGTAACTTCCGTCCACATGTAAATTGTGTCCGCCCCACACCGGATAACAAATATCTCTGTGCGGTAGATAATGGCATTGATCAGGTTAAGATCTACAGGATCAACAAGAAGAAAGATAAACTGGAGCTTGTTGACATCCTCCGCTGCCCGAGAGAGAGTGGCCCTCGTATTATCCGTTTCAGTGATGATGGAAGATTTGCATATCTTCTTTTTGAGCTCAGCAATGAGGTTAAGGTATACAGCTATGACGGAAGCGGCAAGAACCCGGAGTTCCAGCTGCTCCAGAGTATTACCACTCTTGGAAAAGAAGACGCCAATGATGCGATTCACAACGCAGCATCAGGTATGTCTCTTTCTGCAGATGGCAAATATCTTTTCTGCACAACTGCAGGTGAGAACACAGTAACCATGTATGCGGTAGACCAGGAAACCGGCCTTCTGACCAAGAAATTTACCCTTCCGATCAGCGGTGATTATCCGAAAGATCTTATGATCTTCCCGGATAACAAACACATTGCCATTGCAAATCATGGAAGTAACAGTATTACTGTTTTTACAGTAGATTACGAAAAAAATATTATTATGATGAATGAGAAGCCAAGAAAGATCGAAACACCGAACAGCATCCATATCTGGCCGGTGCCGGGAGATGTGGATGGCATCTGCAAATGATTCTTTTCGGTAAATGACTGCAACGGCCAGATATCCGGATACAAAAACAGACTCAGGGATAAGCAATAAGATTCCCTGAGTCTGTTTTTTGTTGGAAAAGCATTTGGCATTACGGATGAATCCACGGATCTTTCAGGAATAAGGGCGGTTTTATCTGCGATAGAATTCGTGGATGCGGTCCATGCGTGCGCTCATATTGGCAAAAAGTGCATCGGTGATTGTGAGAGCTGCCATGGCTTCCACAACAACTACGGCACGTGGAACAATAACAGGATCATGGCGTCCTTTGATCTCAAGCTCCAGATTTTCGCCGGAGCTGGTTACGGTGGACTGGGGCTGGCTGATCGATGGTGTTGGTTTGATATGGGCACGGAGGATAATGTCACTGCCGTCACTCATACCGCCCATGATACCGCCTGCATGGTTGGAGGTTTTGGAAATGATGCCGTCTTTCTGGACAAAACCGTCGTTGTCTTCGGAACCGGTAAGACGTGTCACATTAATACCGTCACCGATCTCAACAGCTTTTACAGCACCGATGGACATGATCGCATGAGCAAGAGTGGCATCCAGCTTGTCAAAAACCGTATCACCAAGACCAGCAGGAACATTTTTGATCCGGCATTCGATCACACCGCCTGCACTGTCCTGGCTGTTGAGACACTGCTCGAGATAGGCGGATGCCTTTTTTGCTGCGTCGGCGTCTGGCATACAGAGGGAATTGTTCCGGATCTCTTCTTCTGAGAAAGACTGGATTTCCACAGGACCGATGGATTTCGCATAGGTGGTAAACGTAATACCAAGTTCATTTAACAGCTTGATGGCAATAGCACCGGCTGCCACACGTCCGGCGGTTTCCCTTCCGGAAGAACGTCCGCCTCCACGGTAATCACGGAATCCGTATTTCTGGTCAAAGGTAAAGTCTGCATGACCGGGACGGTAGGAGTATGCGATATTTCCGTAATCTCTGGAACGCTGATCGGTATTGCGGATCAGAAGAGAGATTGGTGTGCCGGTAGTTTTTCCCTCAAAAACTCCGGAAAGGATCTCAACCAGATCTCCTTCCTTACGGGCAGTTGTGTAGCGGCTCTGGCCGGGTTTCCTCCGGTCAAGAAAAACCTGGATATCTTCCTTGCAGAGAGAGAGGCCCGCCGGGCAGCCGTCGAGAACCGCACCGATGGCCTTGCCATGAGATTCACCCCAGGTGGTAACTACGAATTTTTTTCCGAATGATGACTGGCTCATTTGTATAACTTCCTTTCGTTGGAATTCTGGAATCATTATATAGGAAGCCGGAAAAAATGTAAAGAACGTGGAAAGCAGAATGAATTTTTATGTAAAGATCCTGTGAAATTATTTAAAAGCTTTTTTAAAAAGAAAATGTATGAATTGACAAAGCTATTTTGACTATTTATAATAAAAATGAATTTTGCCCTGGCAAAAGAAAAGCAAAAGAAGGGAAGTGGGAATCGTGGTAAGGATTTACAAGACAATAGACGGAGCCATCCACCAGATACAGGAACCGGAGGAAGGCTGCTGGATTGCGCTGACGAATCCGACGGCAACAGAGATTTTTGAATTTTCCGAGAAGTTTGATATAGAGGTTGACGATTTACGATCCCCTTTGGATGAGGAAGAACGGTCACGTATCGAAGTTGAGGATAATTATACACTGATCCTGGTTGACGTTCCTATGATCGAGGAGCGTAATGACAAGGACTGGTATGGAACCATACCGCTTGGTATCATTGTGACAGGGTCTATGATCTTTACCATCTGTCTGGAGGACACACCGGTTCTGACCAGATTTATGGAAGGAAGAGTCCGGAGCTTTTTTACCTATATGAAGACCCGTTTTATTTTCCAGATCCTTTACAGAAATGCAAGTATGTACCTGCGTTATCTGCGTATCATTGACAAGAAAAGTGAGCAGGTGGAAGAAAAACTGCATCTTTCCACAAGAAACGAGGAGCTGATCGAGCTTCTGGAGCTGCAGAAATCCCTGACTTACTTTATCACATCCCTCCGGTCCAACGAGGTTGTGCTGGAGAAGCTTCTGAAGATAGACAGTATCAAGAAATATCCGGAGGATACGGATCTTCTGGAAGATGTCATCACTGAGAACAAACAGGCTATCGAAATGGCCAATGTGTACAGCGGAATCCTGAACGGAACCATGGATGCCTTTGCATCTATTATTTCCAATAATATGAATATCGTTATGAAGGTACTGGCGATCATTACCATTGTCATGAGCATTCCGACCATTGTGTTCAGTGCTTATGGAATGAATGTGGCTGGTTCCGGTATGCCCTTATCAAGGAGTCCGTTGGGATTTCTGATCATTATCCTGATTTCTGTGGCGATCAGTGTTGTGGCAGCGATCATTCTTTCCAAGAAGCGGTTTTTCTGATTTTCAAAAGTTTTCTGAAAGGAGATTTTAATGAAATTTATTGATAAGCTGGAACGTAAATTCGGAAGATTCGGGGTTCCGAATCTGACTGTTTACATCATCGGATGCTATGTGCTGGGATATTTTCTGGCCATGTTTGCTCCGGGAGTTTTGGATATGCTGAGTCTTGATATGTCCATGGTCATGAAGGGACAGGTCTGGAGACTGGTGACATGGGTGATCTATCCGCCGTCCAGTGTGGGAGGAACCGGCAATCTTGTGATGTTCCTTCTCGCAATCTTTTTCTTCTATTATCCGATTGGTACTTCTCTGGAACGTACCTGGGGGACTTTCCGGTATACATTGTATATTTTTTCAGGACTTTTATTCACTGTGATCGCGGCAGTGCTTCTGTATGTATTTACAGGTGGCTATGTGATGATGAATGGGATTACCTATTCTCTTGGCGGTGGCATTTTTACCACATATTATATCAGTCTTTCCATTTTCCTTGCCTATGCAGTCACATATCCGGATCTTCAGCTGCTGCTTATGTTTGTGATCCCCATCAAGATGAAATGGATGGCATTTGTATATGGACTGTTTATTGCGTGGGATATCGTATCATATCTTAGAGTTGGACTTTGGGTAGGCGTTGTGCCGATTGTAGCATCACTTTTGAATTTTGTGATCTTTTATTTCAGTACGCGGGATATGAACCGTTACAATCCGAAGGAGATTCACAGGAGACAGCAGTTTAAGAAGGCCATGGCTCCGACCAGAACGGGCTATGGACCAGATGGAATTGCCAAGCATAAATGCGCGATCTGCGGACGTACCGAAAAGGATGATCCAAATCTGGAGTTCCGTTTCTGCTCAAAGTGCAAGGGAAATTATGAATATTGTCAGGACCATTTATTTACACATAAACACGTACAGTAAAACGTACGAACGAAGGAGAATATCATTATGAAAAAAACAAAGATTATCTGTACACTTGGACCTGCCAGCAACAACAGGGAAACTCTGAAAGCTCTTATGGAGAATGGAATGGATATTGCCAGATTTAACTTTTCTCATGGAGACCACGAGGAGCAGAAGGGCCGTGTGGATATGATCAAAGAGCTTCGTGAGGAGCTGGATATGCCGATCGCGATGCTTCTTGATACAAAGGGACCGGAGATCCGTACCAGACTTTTGAAGGACGGACAGAAGGTTAAGCTGGAAGCAGGAAAACAGTTTGTACTTGGAATTGGCGATTTTGAAGGCGATAGTACAAAGGTTGCTATCACATATGAGACACTTTACAAGGATGTAAAACCGGGAAACAAGATCCTCATTGATGATGGTCTGATCGAGCTTGAGGTTAAGGCAATCAAGGGGACCGATATTGTCTGTGATATCTTAAACGGCGGTGAGCTGGGTGAGAAGAAGGGCGTAAATGTTCCTTATGTAAAAGTAAATCTTCCGGGAATCACAGAGCAGGATAAAAAGGATATCATCTTTGGTATCGAGCAGAAATTTGATTTCATCGCGGCATCCTTTGTCCGTTCCGCAGAGGTGATCCGTGAGATCCGTAAGCTTCTGAATGATAATGGCGGAAAGGACATCGGTATTATTGCGAAGATTGAGAATGCAGAAGGTGTTGAGAACATTGATTCCATCATTGAAGCATCGGATGGTATCATGGTTGCCAGAGGAGATCTTGGCGTGGAGATTCCTGCAAGCCAGGTGCCGCACATCCAGAAAGAGATCATCCGTAAATGCAATGAACATTATACACCGGTTATCACAGCAACACAGATGCTGGATTCCATGATCCGTAATCCGCGTCCGACACGTGCGGAGGTAGCGGACGTTGCCAATGCGATCTACGACGGAACCGATGCGATCATGCTTTCCGGAGAGACAGCAGCCGGTAAATATCCGGTTGATGCCCTTAAGATGATGGCAGAGATCGCAGAGATGACAGAGCCGCATCTGGATTATAAAGTGTTTATCGAACATCGTTCCATGGATGGAAGAGAGAAGATCTCCAGTGCAGTGGCACTTGCAACGGTGCGTACTGCAAAGAACCTGAAAGCGAACGCTATCGTAACACCGACAATGAGTGGAAATACAGCCAGACTGATCTCCAATTTCCGCCCGAAGGTTCCGATCTATGCGATCACACCAAACTCAACCATCCAGCATAAGCTTCAGCTGATCTGGGGTGTAACACCTCTGAAAGGATATCAGAGAGATACCACGGACCATATCATGTCTCAGGCTATGAATGTTGTCCGCAGCCGTCATCTGATCCATAAAGGAGACCTTGTTGTATTTACAGCAGGAGACCCTGCGACTAACATGACAAACGGTCGTGGTGCAGTGACCAATATGATGCACGTGATCGAGGCAGAATAAGACTGAGGTTTCTTCGGGAACAGCAGTCGGAAAAACAGGAGATGCAGTTATTATGAAAAAAGAACCATTTGTGACACTTGAGAAACTCAACGAAATTACTGAAAAATTTCCGACACCCTTTCATCTCTATGATGAGAAGGGAATCCGTGAGAATGCAAAAGCGCTGAAAGAGGCTTTTGCATGGAACAAAGGATTCAAGGAGTTTTTTGCGGTAAAGGCAACACCGAATCCATATCTGATCAACATTCTGCAGGAGTATGGCTGTGGCTGCGACTGCTCCTCAGAAACAGAGCTTATGATGGCCAAGGCAGTAGGCTGCAAAAAGGGTGACATCATGTTTTCCTCCAACGATACACCGGAGAAAGAGTTCAGATATGCAGATGAGATCGGTGGGATCATCAATCTTGATGATATCACACATATTGAGAGCGTAGAGAAAGCTCTCGGAAAAATCCCGGAAGTGATCAGCTGCCGTTACAATCCAGGCGGAGTATTTAAGATCAGCAACGGTATCATGGATAATCCTGGAGATGCAAAATATGGAATGACTACCGAGCAGATCTTTGATGCATTCCGTATCCTGAAATCCAAAGGTGCCAAAGAATTCGGAATCCATGCATTCCTTGCCAGCAACACCGTAACCAACGACTACTATCCGATGCTTGCAAAAGTTATGTTTGAGCTTGCCGTGAAGCTTCAGAAAGAAACAGGTGCACACATTAAATTTATCAACCTTTCCGGTGGTATCGGAATTCCTTATAAACCGGATCAGGAGCCAAACGATATCCGTGTGATCGGTGAGGGTGTCCGCAAGGTTTATGAAGAAGTCCTTGTTCCGGAGGGAATGGGTGATGTTGCGATCTATACAGAGCTTGGCCGTTTCATGATGGGACCGTATGGCTGCCTTGTCACAAAAGCGATCCATGAGAAACATACACACAAGGAGTATATCGGTGTAGATGCCTGCGCAGTAAACCTGATGCGTCCGGCTATGTATGGTGCTTATCATCACATTACCGTTATGGGGAAAGAGAATGAGCCGTGCGACCATAAATATGATGTGACAGGTTCCCTCTGTGAGAACAATGATAAATTTGCCATTGACCGTATGCTTCCGAAGATCGATATGGGAGATCTTCTTGTGATCCACGATGCAGGCGCTCATGGTTTTGCAATGGGCTATAACTACAATGGCAAACTGAAATCTGCAGAGATCCTTCTTCATGAAGATGGCAGCTTTGAGATGATCCGCCGTGCCGAGACACCGAGAGATTATTTTGCAACATTTGACTGCTTCCCTGTTTTTGAAAAACTTCTTCAGGATGAAGACGAACTGAAATAAGAGATAGATTAAAGCTATGAAAAGAGGCCTTCCATGCATGTGGATAATCATGTATGGAAGGCCTTTTCTGTGAACTGGATTTTGTTATTTCAGGTTGTCGGAAATTTCTGCCAGAGCTTTTTTAAACTCAAAGGAAAACAGAATAGCCGTAAATGTAACAGCCAGGATATCTGCAACTGGTTCTGCCATATAAACCGCATTTGTCTGGTTAGTACGGAAAATACAGGGTAGAATATAGATCAGCGGAATAACCAGTACAAATTTCCGGACGATGGCCACAATGATGGAATCTTTGGCTCTGCCAAGGGAGATAAACGTCATCTGGCAGGCAATCTGGACTCCAAACATAAATACGACAGCCATATAGATCCGGAGAGCTGTTTTTGTAAAGGCAAGCAGTGTGCTGTCAGAAGTAAACATTCCGGCAAAGATCTGCGGGAAGAACATAATGATCAGCCACAGGATCACAGAATACAAAACGCTTGTTTTTACAAGAAGCTTAAATGTGGAACGGACCCGTTTTTCATTGCGCGCGCCGTAGTTGTAACTGATAATAGGCTGTGCACCCTGGCCAAGTCCCTGTAGTGGAAGCATGGCAAACTGCATAACGCTGGTGAGGATGGTCATGGCTCCTACTGCAATGTCTCCGCCGTATTTTAAAAGAGAAGAGTTGTAGCAGACGGAGATAATACTTTCACTGAGCTGCATGACAAAGAGAGAAGAGCCAAGGGCCATACAGGGCAGAAGAATTTCGGCTTTCAGTTTCATGGTGCTTTTTCGAAGCCGCAGGAAGGTTTTTTTTCCAAAGAGGAAAGCGAGCACCCAGATACAGGAAAATGCCTGGGAGATTACTGTTGCCAGAGCAGCGCCCCGGACACCCATGTGGAACCCAAAAATAAAAACCGGATCCAGGATAATATTGGAAACTGCACCGATCAGTACGGAGAGCATTCCTGTTTTTGCGAAGCCCTGAGCTGTGATGAAATTATTCATTCCAAGGGTCAGCTGTACAAAGATGGTTCCTACTGCATAGATATTCATGTAGCCTACCGCATAGTCGATGGTGTTTGCGCTGGCGCCGAAGGCAAGAAGAAAACTGCGGTTTCCGAGAAGCAGGATAGTAGTCAGGATCAGGGAGATGATGATCTGCATGGAAAAACAGTTTCCAAGGGTCTGTTCGGCTTTTTCTGTTTCATTTTTTCCCATAAAGATGCTGGCTCTGGGAGCGCCGCCATTTCCAACAAGGGCGGCAAACGCGGATACTACCATAATAAGTGGCATACAGACGCCTACACCGGTAAGAGCAAGAGCACCATTTCCGGGAATGTGGCCAATGTAGATACGGTCTACAATGTTGTAGAGCATGTTAATGAGCTGTGCGGCTACTGTGGGAAGTGCGAGACGCAGAAGCAGCTTTCCCACAGGTTCTGTACCTAAAAAGCTTTTGTCTTTTTCCATTGTTTTTGTTCCTTTCGTGATTTTTTGTATTATATGACAAAGACCTGACAGATCTCTCCGTCAGGTCTTATACGATAGTGCCGCTGGCCGGACTCGAACCGGCACGGATTGCTCCGCTTGATTTTGAGTCAAGTGCGTCTGCCAATTCCGCCACAGCGGCATAACCGTTTATTATAATAGCACAGCACTAGTTGGTTTGCAAGGATTTTTTCAGAATAAAGGGATTATTTGGAAATATTTTCAATTCTAAAAAGTTTATGAAATCGGAGGCTGGCTCCTTGAAATTGACTGAAAAAAGTGGTAGAGTGTGCTACAAGGCTGTACCACCTGATATAGCACTGTGGATATAGCAATATACTATAAGATAACGGAGGAGACTGCATGAATCTGAATTCCAAGAAACCAGAGAAGCGGCCGTTGTATGTATATTACATCATCGCGGTCGTAATTATTATTCTGCTGAATGTTTTTGCTCTTCCTGCCCTTTCTGAGAGAAGTGTAAAGGAAACCGATTACACCACCTTCCTGAAAGCCGTAGACAGAGGAAAAGTATATGAGGCAACCATTGATTCTGATTACATTTATTACACAATGAAAGTAGACGGGAATGATGTCTACTGTAAGACCGTATCGGTAGATGATCAGGATCTTGTATCCCATCTTTATGATGCAGGTGTAAGCATTGAGGGTACTGCACCTCAGAGACAGTCCCTGCTTTTGTCCCTGATCCTGGGATATGTATTTCCGATTGCCATTTTTGTTCTGCTGGGACGCTGGCTCAGCAAGAAGATGATGAGTTCCATGGGCAATGGTGGCCCTGGAGGCATGATGTCCTTTGGTAAAAGTAATGCCAAGGTTTATGTAAAGTCCTCCACAGGAATTAAATTTACAGACGTGGCAGGCGAGGATGAAGCCAAGGAGCTTCTGACGGAGATTGTGGATTTCCTCCATAACCCGGCGAAATACAAAGAGATCGGTGCTTCCATGCCAAAAGGTGCCCTGCTTGTGGGCCCTCCTGGAACCGGTAAAACTCTTCTTGCCAAGGCTGTTGCCGGCGAGGCAGAGGTTCCGTTTTTCTCCATTTCCGGTTCGGAATTTGTGGAGATGTTTGTTGGTATGGGTGCTGCCAAGGTTCGAGATCTTTTTAAACAGGCCAATGAGAAAGCACCATGTATTGTGTTTATTGATGAGATTGATACCATCGGTAAGAAACGTGACGGATCTGGAATGGGCGGTGGAAACGATGAGCGTGAACAGACACTGAACCAGCTTTTGACGGAGATGGACGGTTTTGACGGCTCCAAGGGTGTTGTGATCCTGGCGGCTACCAACAGACCGGATTCCCTTGATCCGGCACTTCTTCGTCCGGGACGTTTTGACAGAAGGATCCCGGTTGAGCTTCCGGATCTGCAGGGACGTGAGGAGATCCTGAAAGTCCATGCCAAGAAGATCAAGATCGCAGACAGTGTCCGTTTTGACGAGATCGCCAAGGCTGCAGTTGGGGCTTCCGGTGCAGAACTTGCCAACATTGTCAATGAGGCGGCTCTCCGTGCAGTCCGTGACGGACGGAAATTTGCCACACAGGCGGATTTTGAAGAAAGTATTGAAGTTGTTATTGCCGGATATCAGAAGAAGAACCGTGTGCTTTCCAACAAGGAGAAACTGATCGTTTCCTATCATGAGGTTGGACATGCACTGGTTGCTGCCAAGCAGACAGATTCTGCACCGGTCCATAAGATTACGATCATTCCGCGTACTTCCGGTGCGCTGGGTTATACCATGCAGGTAGATGAGCAGGAACATTTCCTGATGTCCAAGGAAGAACTTGAGAATAAGATCGCTACTTTTACAGGTGGCCGTGCAGCAGAGGAGTTGATTTTCCATTCCATTACCACTGGTGCATCCAATGATATTGAGCAGGCGACCAAGATTGCCAGGGCGATGATCAGTCGGTATGGTATGAGTGATGATTTTGATATGGTTGCCATGGAAAATGTAAGCAACCAGTATCTTGGAGGAGATGCCAGCCTGACCTGTTCTTTTGAGACGCAGACGCTTCTGGATAAGAAGGTTGTGGAGCTTGTGAGACGGGAGCATGAGAAGGCTACGAAGATCCTGACGGATAATATCGGAAAGCTTCATGAGATTGCCAAGTATCTGTATGAGCATGAAACAATTACTGGTGAGGAGTTTATGAAGATTCTGAATGAAAAACCGGATGAGATTGAAGAAATTCAGGAAAATGAAACAAGGCAGTAGGAAGAAAGCGGGGCCCTGGGGCTCCGCTTTTGTTGTAAAAATATAAATTGTTCAGATTGTTTACCAGATTTCCGGATGTACCTTAGAACAGGTGAGAGCCAGGCTTCCCGGGCCGATGTGGCAGGAGACGCTTAATGACAGTGGAAAGATATTGACTTCACCGATGCCCGGGAAGCTGGTGAGGACTTCTTTTCGGAATTTCTCAGCTGCTTCCAGATTGTGGGAGTGGATGACATCCAGGTTGATCTTTTCTCCGAAGCGGTTTGCAATATCATCTTTGATGGCTTTGGTCATGGTGTTTTTGGCCTGGGTCATGGTGCGGGCTTTGGAGAAGGCGTCCAGTTTTTCGCCCTGAATCTGCAGAACCGGTTTCAGGCGAAGCATGGTTCCGATGGCTGCAGCTGCAGGGGTGATGCGTCCACCCTGTTTCAGGTATTTCAGGGTTGCCACGGTGATGTAGATGCTGGAGTCGAAACGGGTTTCTTCCAGCCAGGTTCCGATCTCATCGGCGGAGAGGCCGTTTTTGGCCTGCTGGATGGCTTCGATGGCAGAGTAGCGTAAAGTTCCGGAGATTCTCTGGTTGTTTACCACACGTACATGGCCGTCGTAATCTTCTGCAAGCATGTGGGCAGTCTGCATGGAACTGGAAAGGCCGCTGGACATGGGAATATGTACGATCTCGTCATAGTCTTTGAGAAGTTTGTCCCAGAGGGTAGTGACCGATTCCGGTGTGGGCTGTGAGGTGGAAACCCTGCAACTGGGATTCTGTTCGAGGTGCTGGAAGAACTGTGCCTGGTTCATGTCAATGTCTTCCAGATATTCTTTATCATCTATAAAAAATGGCATTGGGAGCATGTAGATGCCAAGTTCGTTTGCCTGGGCAGGTGACATGCCGCAGTTACTGTCTGTAACAATTGCGATAGATTTCATAATATGGATCCTCCCTGTTCGGATTTTTGACCGGGGCAGATGCTTTGTAAGGGAACTGCCCGGGATACTTCAAGTATACCACAGGAAACCGCCCTTGTCATTCACCGTTTAATTCGCTATAATGATAGCATTAACGTTACGAAGCAGCAAAGAGAGGGAAAAATATGAATTGTCGTATTGCAGAGGGAATGGTTAACAAGTATATCAATCATACGCTGCCGTTAAATGATCTGGAGGATTTTCTGGAACATATAGAGAACTGTTCCTCCTGCTACGATGAGCTTGCCACATATTTCATTGTGCATAAAGCCATGCAGCAGCTGGATGAGAAACAGGAGGATTCCGTTCTGGACTTTAAGGAACTTCTGGAGGAGGATATCCGGAAATCCAGGAGATATATCCGCAGAAGAAAAATCCGCAGAGCAATTGCGGCAGCAGCTTTCTGCGTTCTGATCGCAGCACTGGTGATCTTTCTCATTTTCGTGATTCTGGAACTGAAGGAGGGAATTTGATTTTGAGTGAAAAAATATTACTGATTGACGGACACAGCATTCTGAACCGGGCGTTTTATGGACTTCCGGATCTTACCAATGCAGAAGGACGCCATACAGGAGCGGTATATGGATTTCTGAACATTATGTTCAGGATCATGGAGGAAGAGAAACCGGAGTACCTTACCGTTGCTTTTGACCTGAGTGCACCGACATTCCGACATAAGCGCTATGAAGCTTATAAAGGCACCCGGAAACCTATGCCGGAGGAGCTTCGGGAACAGGTTCCTCTGATCAAGGAGATGCTTTCCGCCATGGGAATCAATATGATGTTTATGGAAGGCTATGAAGCAGATGATCTTCTTGGAACGGTTGCCAGAAGAAGTGAAGCGAAAGGCATGGATGTCACCATTCTTTCCGGAGACCGGGACCTCCTTCAGCTTGCCACAGATAAGGTACTGATCCGGCTTCCGAAGACGGTTCGGGGGAAGACCACCATTGAGAATTACCATACCGCGGAAGTGATTGAGAAATATCAGGTAACGCCGCCACAGATCATAGAACTGAAAGCTCTGATGGGGGACAGTTCCGATAATATCCCGGGAATTCCGGGCGTTGGAGAAAAAACCGCAACCAAGATGATCGTGCAGTTCGGTTCCATTGAGAATGCCCATGAACATCTGGAAGAAGTAAAGCCCAATAAGGCAAAAGAATCTCTCCGTGAACATTATGATATGGCACAGCTTTCCAAAGAACTCGCAACTATCAACACAGACAGTCCCCTGGAATTCTCCTACGAAAAAGCGAAAGTGGAGAATCCCTATACTCCGGAAGCTTATGAACTGTGCAAACGACTGGAATTTAAGAATATGTTGAACCGTTTTGACCCGGTTACTGCAGCGGATTCCTCCATGGAACTGGAATTTTTTACCTGCAATGATCTTTCCGGCGTGGAGGCCCTGTTTGAGAAAGCAGCCAGGAAGGAGCAGGTGGGTATTTCTGTTCTTGCAGACCCGGATCAGGTGTATACCGTGGGACTGGTCCTGGATGAAAAAGAAATCTATCAGATTCCGGTGGGAGGACTTCTTACCGGAGACTACCTTTGCGGAAAGCTGAAAACCCTGGCGGACAGAACGCTGCTCTGTGCCATGGATATCAAAGCAGTACTTAAACATGTTCCTCTGGAAAATCCGGAGAAAGTTTTTGACGCAGGGGTTGCGGCGTATCTTCTGAATCCTCTGAAGTCTGCCTATACCCATGACGATATCGCCAGAGAATATCTGGACGGCATGATGCTCCCGGCAAAAGAAGACCTTCTTGGGAAAACTTCCCTGAAAAAAGCCTGGGAAGAAGAGATGGAGGGTCTTGGAAACTATGCCTGCTATCAGGCGTTTGTGCCATGCATGGCCCGGGGTGTTCTCCTTGAAAAACTGGACGAAACAGGCATGCGTAAGGTTTATGATGAGATCGAACTTCCTCTTGTCTTTACTCTGGATTCCATGGAAAAATGGGGAATTTCCGTTAAAGGGGAAGAACTTAAAAGTTACGGCGAAAAACTCAAAGTCCGTATCCAGGAGCTGGAAAAAACCATCTGGCAGGAAGCAGGGGAGGAATTTAATATCAATTCCCCGAAACAGCTGGGCGTGATTCTTTTTGAAAAAATGGGACTTCCCGGCGGAAAGAAGACCAAGACCGGTTACTCCACAGCAGCGGATATCCTGGATAAACTGGCGCCGGATCATGCCATTGTAAAAGATATTCTGGAGTATCGTCAGTTGACCAAACTGAAATCCACTTATGCAGACGGACTTGGAAATGTGATCGGAGAAGATGGACGAATTCACTCCACTTTCAACCAGACTATCACGGCGACCGGACGTATCAGCAGCACAGATCCGAATCTTCAGAATATTCCGGTACGTATGGAACTGGGAAGACTGATCCGTAAGGTTTTTGTGCCGGAGGAAGGATTTGTATTTCTGGATGCAGATTATTCCCAGATCGAGCTTCGTGTGCTGGCCCATATGTCCGGAGATGAAAAACTGATCCAGGCTTACCGGGAGGCAGAGGATATTCACCGCCTTACCGCATCCCAGGTATTCCATGTGCCCCTTGATGAGGTGACACCGCTTCAGAGACGAAATGCCAAGGCTGTAAACTTCGGAATCGTGTATGGAATCAGTTCTTTCGGACTGAGCCAGGATTTAAGTATTACCAGAAAAGAGGCAGCAGCCTACATCGAAAAATATTTCGAAACTTACCCGAAGATCAAGGGATTTCTGGATGGTCTGGTAAAAGACGGAAAAGAACACGGTTACGTAACGACTATGTTTGGCAGAAGAAGACCGGTGCCGGAACTGAAATCCAGCAATTTCATGCAGCGTTCTTTCGGCGAGCGTGTGGCTATGAATTCCCCGATCCAGGGAACAGCGGCGGACATCATCAAGATCGCCATGAACCATGTTTATGAACGAATGAAAAAAGAAGGCCTGTGCTCAAGACTGGTGCTTCAGGTACACGATGAGCTTCTGATCGAGACAAAGAAGGAAGAAATCGAGATCGTTTCCCGCATTCTGGAAGAAGAGATGAAGGGAGCCGCAGATCTTGCAGTGGAACTTGACGTGGATATGCATCAGGGCGACAGCTGGTATGAGGCGAAATAAATGAGAGTGATCGGAGTAACCGGCGGAGTAGGCGCCGGAAAAAGTACAGTACTTGGAATCCTGGAAGAAGAGTTTCAGGCATATGTGATTCAGGCAGACCAGCTTGGCCATATTTTGATGGAACCGGGAGAAGAATGTTACGATGCGGTGATCGCATTGTTTGGAAAAGAAATCATAAAAAAAGATAAAACTATTGACCGGAGAAGGATTTCTGATGTAGTATTCACAGATAAGGATATGCTTTTGAAATTAAACGGGATCATTCATCCGGCCGTAAAACAGAGAATCCTCCGTCTTCTTGGAGAACAGAAGGAAGCGGGAAGAGGAATCTGCGTTGTGGAGGCTGCCCTTTTTCTGGAAGAAAATTATCAGGAATTCTGTGATGAAGTCTGGTATGTGTATACAGAAGAAGAGATCCGGATCCAGCGCCTGATGGAAAGCCGCGGCTATTCCAGGGAGAAATCTCTTGGCATTATCCGAAACCAGGTATCCGACCAGGTTTTCAGAGAACATACGGATTATGTAATCGAAAACAATGGAGATCTTTCGGATACCCGGAGACAGATCAGAGAAGGGATAGAGAGAAATGAGACTTTGTAGTATTGCCAGCGGAAGCAGTGGCAACTGTATCTATGTGGGCTCTGAGGAGGCACATGTCCTGGTAGATGTGGGGATCAGCGGGAAGAGCATCGAAAAAGGCCTGAATTCCCTGGATCTTACCGGGAAAGACGTGGACGGAATCCTGATCACCCATGAACATTCCGACCATATCAAGGGCCTGGGAGTGATTTCCAGAAAATACGGAATTCCCATCTACACCACAGGCGGGACTGCAGACGCCATGCTTCGGATGAAATCCCTTGGAAAAATGCCGGAGGGGCTGATCCACGAGATCCGGGAAGATGAGCCGTTTGAGATTAAAGATCTGACAGTAAATCCTTTTACCATTCCTCACGATGCGGCACAGCCGGTAGGTTACCGCCTGGAATGCGGAGAACATTCTGTGGGTATTGCCACAGACCTTGGAAAATATAACGATTACATTGTAAAAAATCTGGAGAATCTGGATGCGGTGCTTCTGGAAGCCAACCACGACATCCGCATGCTCCAGGTTGGAAAATACCCTTATTATCTGAAACAGAGAATCTTAGGAGACAGAGGCCATCTCTCCAATGAGAATGCAGGCCGCCTGCTTTGTAGGATCCTTCATGATAATTTGAAGGCGGTTTTTCTCGGCCATTTAAGCAGAGAAAACAACTATGAAGAACTTGCCTACGAGACTGTGTGCTCGGAGGTGACACTTGGTGACAACCCGTACCGTTCCAGGGATTTTAAGATCCAGGTAGCGAAGAGGGATCACATATCAGAAATAATCACAGTGTAGAAAGGAAAAAACGATGAAGAAGACAATTATCACAGTAGTAGGAAATGACACAGTAGGAATTATCGCAAAGGTTTGTACATACCTTGCAGAGAATCAGGTTAACATTCTGGATATTTCTCAGACCATCGTTCAGGGGTACTTCAACATGATGATGATCGCAGACACAGCAAAATGTGAAAAAGACGGCGGCACACTTGCAAAAGAGCTTGAGAATCTTGGCAAAGAGATCGGCGTAGTGATCCACTGCCAGCATGAAGATATTTTTAACATGATGCATCGAGTATAATTAAATAACGGATATACTGTTGTTTGATTATGAGCAAGTAGCGAAGCGGATGCTTTTATCCGCATTATACCAATCATCAGGGAGAAAATAAAATGATCAATATTTTTGAAGTAAACGAGACAAATAAAATGATCGAGCAGGAGAATCTGGATGTGCGTACCATCACCATGGGAATCAGCCTTCTGGACTGTATCGATCCTGACCTGGATGCACTGAATCAGAAAATATACGAAAAGATCACCACAAAAGCCAGAAACCTGGTAGCTACCGGTGATGAGATTGCAACCGAGTACGGAATCCCGGTTGTAAATAAACGAATTTCCGTAACACCGATCGCTCTGGTTGGTGGAGCCGCATGTAAGAAACCGGAAGATTTTGTGACCATCGCAAGAACACTGGATAAATGTGCCAAGGAAGTTGGAGTGAACTTTATCGGCGGATATTCCGCACTGGTAAGCAAGGGAATGACTCCGGCAGAGGAACTTCTCATCCGCTCCATCCCGCAGGCAATGGCAGAGACAGAGCGTGTCTGCAGTTCTGTAAACGTTGGTTCCACCAAGACCGGTATTAACATGGATGCCGTAAAACTGATGGGCGAGATCGTCCTTGCAACCGCAGAGGCAACCAAAGAGCAGGATTCCCTTGGCTGTGCCAAACTTGTGGTATTCTGCAACGCACCGGATGACAACCCGTTTATGGCAGGTGCTTTCCACGGTGTTACAGAGGCTGACTGCATCATCAATGTAGGTGTCAGCGGCCCTGGCGTTGTCAAGAAAGCCCTGGAGCAGGTTCGCGGAGAAGATTTCGGAACTCTCTGCGAGATGATCAAGCGTACCGCATTTAAGGTAACACGAGTGGGACAGCTGGTTGCACGTGAGGCATCCAAACGTCTGGATGTGCCGTTTGGTATTGTGGATCTTTCCCTTGCACCAACACCGGCCATCGGTGATTCCGTAGCAGAGATTCTGGAGGAAATCGGTCTTGAGAGAGCCGGTGCACCTGGAACAACTGCAGCACTTGCGCTTCTCAATGACCAGGTGAAAAAAGGCGGCGTTATGGCAGCAGCAGCTGTGGGCGGATTAAGCGGTGCCTTTATTCCGGTCAGCGAGGATCAGGGAATGATCGATGCGGTAAATGAGGGAGCGCTTACGCTGGAGAAACTGGAAGCCATGACCTGCGTATGCTCTGTTGGACTGGATATGATCGCAGTTCCGGGAGATACCAAAGCTACCACACTGGCAGGTATCATTGCCGATGAGTCTGCCATCGGTATGGTAAACCAGAAGACAACCGCAGTACGTCTGATTCCGGTAATCGGCAAAGGTGTAGGCGAGACTGTTGAATTCGGAGGCCTTCTTGGTTATGCTCCGATCATGCCTGTAAATTCCTTCTCCTGCGATGCATTTGTACAGAGAGGCGGAAGAATTCCGGCACCGATTCACAGTTTTAAAAATTAATTCTGAAATTAATTTCATTTCGGGGTTGACAGATTCACGTTGATGTGCTAAAGTAAACACAACTTAAAAAACAAACCAGTGAGAAAGAGAAGTAAACATTTCAGGAAGCTTCACAGAGAGCGGTGATGGTGGGAATCCGCAGGGGACCAGATGTTGAATGGACTTTCGAGGGCGGCCCGAACTATTTATCTGTACAGTAGGCGCCGACGGGAACCGAACCCGTTATCAATGAGGAGTGTATGTTAGTACACCGGAAAGTGGACGATTCGTCAATTTGAGTGGTACCGCGATAATAAAGAACTTTTATTACCGTCTCAAGCATAATATAAGCTTGAGACGGTTTTTGTGTTACAGGAAAAAAGAGATTCTGTTGCATAAAAAGTTGTTCCGGAAAAGCAGGCCGCAGGGTGTACAAAAAGTAATCATAAGCGGAAATAAGAAGGGAGAACAAAATTATGAAAAAAAGAATGTTAGTAATCGCAGCAGCAGTAGCAGCAACAAGTATGATGGTGGCCAGCCCGGTTATGGCAGAGGATTTTAAAGTAGGCATCTGCAATTATGTAGATGATGCTTCCCTGAACCAGATCGTAGATAATATCCAGTCCCGTCTGGAAGAGATCGGCAAAGAAAAAGGCATCACATTTGATGTACCTTATGATAACTGCAATGCAGATGCCAGCGTTATGGAACAGATCATCTCCGATTTCCAGGCTGACAATGTTGACCTGATGGTAGGTGTAGCTACACCGGTGGCAATGCGTATGCAGTCTGCGACAGAGGGAAGCGATACACCGGTTGTTTTCTCAGCAGTATCGGATCCGGTTGGCTCCGGCCTTGTAGATTCTCTGGATGCTCCTGGTGCAAATATCACAGGAACCAGTGATTATCTGGATACTTCTTCTATCATGAAACTGATCCAGGCGCAGAACCCGGATGTAAAGAAAATTGGCCTTCTTTATGATGTAGGACAGGATTCCTCCACAACAGCAATTCAGGAAGCAAAGGATTATCTGGATGAGCAGGGAATCGAATATGTAGAACGTACCGGAACCACTACCGATGAAGTTCAGCTTGCGGCAGATGCACTGATCGCAGATGGTGTGGATGCAGTATTTACACCTACCGATAACACCATCATGACAGCAGAGCTTTCTATTTATGAGAAATTTATTGAGGCAGGAATTCCGCACTACACAGGTGCTGACTCCTTTGCATTAAATGGTGCCTTTGTAGGATACGGTGTTGATTATGCAAACCTTGGACAGAAAACAGCCGATATGATCGCAGATATCCTGGTGGATAACGCAGATCCGGCCAAAACCGCTGTGGAAACATTTGACAATGGTACTGCAACAGTTAATACAGAAACCTGTAAAGAACTTGGCCTTGATTTTGATACTGTAAAGAAAGCATTTGAGCCTCTCTGTACACAGGTAAATGAGATTACAACTGCAGAAAGCTTCGATGAAGTAGAAGCAAAATAAATCCAAATGGAGGAAATCACTGTGACGATTGCAACTATGCTCTCCCTCGGGGAGACTGCCCTGAAGCTTGGACTGATCTGTTCCCTGACAGTTCTTGCTCTGTTCCTTAGTTATTCCATGCTGAATGTCTGCGACCTTTCTACAGACGGCTGCTTTACTTTTGGAGCCGCTGTAGGAGCCGTAGTAGCTGTAAGCGGACATCCGTTTCTGTCCATTGTGGCAGCTATGGCAGCAGGTGTTACATCGGGATTTGTAACAGCTATCCTGCAGACAAAGCTGGGAGTAGACAGCCTGCTTGCAGGTATCATTGTAAATACGGCCTTATATTCCGTAAATATTGCGGTTATGGGAGGTTCTTCTCTCATTAATATGAACCGGACAACCACAGTATTTACCATGATGAAAGATGCACTTGCAGGTACACCGTTAAAAGGCAGGGAAGATATCATTATTGCAGCCATCGCAGTGATCCTTGTGATTGTATTTCTGGTATTTTTCCTGAAAACAAGACTTGGTCTTGCAATCCGGGCAACCGGAAATAATTCTGATATGGTAAAATCTTCCTCTATCAATCCGGTCTTTACAACAGTGATCGGCCTTTGTGTGGCAAATGCATTTACCGCACTTTCCGGATGCCTTCTGTCTCAGTCACAGAAATCCGTAGATATCAACATCGGACAGGGTATGGTTACCATTGCACTGGCATCTCTGCTGATCGGAGGTACGCTTCTTGGCCATGGCGGAATTTTTGTAAGAGCGGTGGGAATGGTGCTTGGTTCCTTCATTTTCCGCCTTGTATACACCATCGCACTTCGTTTCAATATGCCGGCGTTTATGCTGAAACTGGTATCTTCTGTGATCGTTGTTCTTGCAATTTCCGGTCCGTATCTTAAGAAACAGTGGCCGCAGATCCGAAGAAGAATGACTCATACAAAAGGAGGCAGATGATCCATGTTAAAAATCAGCCATATTTCAAAAACATTTAATCCGGGAACCGTAAACGAAAAAAAGGCAATCGAAGATCTTTCCCTGGAACTGAAAAAAGGCGACTTTGCTACGATCATCGGTTCTAATGGTGCGGGAAAATCAACACTTTTCAACGCAATCTGTGGTGATTTCCTCACAGATGCAGGAGCAATTGAGCTGGATGGCAGAGACATTACATTTATGCCGCAGCATGCACGTGCAAAAGAAATCGGCCGTCTTTATCAGGATCCGATGCGTGGAACTGCGCCGGGTATGACAATCGAAGAGAATCTTGCACTTGCAGCCGGCAAAGGCGGATGGCTTTCTCATACAACCCGACAGGAAAAAGAACGTTTCCGTGAAGAACTGAAGAAACTGGACATTGGCCTGGAAGAGCGGATGAGTCATCCGGTGGGACTTCTTTCCGGTGGACAGAGACAGGCCTTGACACTTCTGATGGCAACTATGAATCCGCCGAAATTACTTCTTCTGGACGAGCATACTGCAGCGCTTGACCCGGGAACTGCTGAGAAAGTTCTGAATCTCACAAAACGGATCGTGGAAGAACATCAGCTGACCTGTCTGATGATCACGCACAATATGCAGTCTGCAATTGATCTTGGAAACCGTATTTTGATGATGGATTCCGGTAATATCGTGCTGGATATCGGAGGCGAAGAGAAGAAGAACATGACCGTGGACGGCCTTCTCGAGAAATTTAAGACAGGAGCCGGAAAGGCCCTGGATAATGACCGTATTCTTTTGTCGGAATGATAAATGATAAGTAGAAGGACCATCACTGTTTGAATCAGGTGGTGGTTCTTTTTTTGTGGAAAATTCTTGAGTATATCACGTTACCGTGGTAAAATGAATGAAATCGCTTTGTGATTTTGCTTTTGAGCATGTCGCAGAGCAGAATGCGAATGTCCATAGACACGGACACTTGTAATTTATTATGGAAGAGGGACGAATGATATGCAGTTTTCAAAAAGACTGGACCGATTTGGAGATGAAATTTTTGCAGCTCTGAACAACCGGCGCATGGAGCTGGAAGCTCAGGGCATGAAGATCTATAACATGAGTGTGGGAACCCCGGATTTTAAAACTCCGGAATACATCAAAAAAGCCGTAGCGGAAGCGGCCATGGATGACAACAACTGGAAGTACAGCCTCCGGGATCTGCCGGAGCTTCTGGAAGCAGTCTGTACTTATTATAAAAAACGTTTTGACGTGGAACTGACACCGGATATGGTAATGACCGTTTATGGAAGCCAGGAAGGAATGGGACATCTTGGCATGGCTCTCTGTGACGAGGGAGATACCGTCCTTCTTCCGGACCCGTGCTATCCGGTATTTGCAGCAGGAAGCCTGATGGCCGGAGCAGTTCCTTACTACTATCCACTGGTTGCGGAACATGACTTTCTCCCCTATGTAAAGGGAATCCCGGAAGAAGTGGCGAAGAAGGCTAAATACATGGTAGTATCCCTTCCGTCCAATCCGGTAGGAAGTATAGCCACACCAGGACTTTACGAAGAAATCGTGGAATTCGCGAAAAAATATGATATTCTCATTATTCATGATAATGCATACAGCGATATTATCTTTGACGGAGCATTTGGCGGAAGCTTCCTTGCAACACCAGGAGCAAAAGAGATCGGCGTAGAGTTCTTCAGTCTTTCCAAATCCTTCAATGTTACCGGCGCAAGGCTCAGCTTTCTGGTAGGCCGGCCTGACGTGATAACAGCACTTCGCAAGCTGAGAAGCCAGATCGATTTTGGCATGTTCCTGCCACTTCAGAAAGCAGCTATTGCCGCACTTGAGGGACCACTGGACAGCGTAAAAGAACAGTGCCAGATGTACCAGGAGAGAAGAGATGCACTCTGCCAGGGACTTCGTGACATTGGCTGGGAACTTCCAAATGGAAAAGGTACCATGTTCGTCTGGGCAAAGCTCCCCGGCGGCCGCACGGACAGTATGGCTTTCTGCATGGAGCTGATGGAAAAAGCAGGCGTCATCGTAACTCCGGGAGCAAGTTTCGGACCACACGGGGAAGGATACGTACGTTTCGCACTGGTGCTTCCGCCGGAGAAAATCCGGGAAGCAGTGGAAGCCATTGGAAAAAGCGAGATTACCGTTACGGTTACAAAATAATCCGCGGTGGTTTCTGGAATTCATGAACAAAAGGCTGACCTGTTTTCCGGCAGAGAAGCATTTCATAAAGATTCGAAGCTTCGCAGGTTTGATTAAAAATCCCCAATCCGTCTTTATCAAGGATGGAAGCGGCATCTGCAGCTTTGGTAAGCATAGGGATAGAAGCGTTTTTCTTGATTTGACCAAGAAGCGGTGCACTGTCTTTTCGGAAACCAAGCACCCGGGCATAGGGAATATGTCCGGGTGCTTTTTCTTTCAGATCCAGAAAGATCCGGACAAGACCACGGCAGATGGCAGACCGTGTAATATCTCTGGTTTTCAGAAGATCCGCAAACTGGGAAAAACTTTCATACTGGTTCAGGTATTTTAAAATCCGGCGGATCAGAGCATCGGAAAGATCCGGATACTGACGTAAACTTTCTTCCGTTTCCAGAAGAAGTTTATAATGAAGAGGAAGATCCAGAGCTGTTTCCAGAAGCCAGCATCTCTTTTCCAGTGCAGAGGAAAAGACCGGAAATGCTGCAGCCGGAATAAAACGGGAAAAATCCATGGCACCCTTTTCAGCGGAAAGAAGTTCCCGGATACCGGAAGCAGATGGGAAAAAATCTCCGGAAACATCCGAGAGATCCGCATCGTGATATCCGCTTCCCTTTCGGAGAAGTGCATGGGGGCGGATGGAGCTGTTCTGGCGCAGCAGGGCTTTGCAGTACTCAATGCCAAGGATATTGTTTGGAGAAGAAAGGATGGAATCCATCTGCTCCGGAAAAATAAAATGTCCGTCACCGAAAGACACATCAGAGATGGCAGATTTTGTAACATAACTTGTCAGCGCACGGCTTCTTGCCAGGGGAAAACTCATTCCTTCACGGAGATTTTTCTGGAGAAAATCTCTGTATACAGGAGGCTCCGCCACAAGAATGCGGGCTGTTTCCATAAGGATCTCCGTATCACCGCATTCACTGCCAAAACAAAGTTCATCCACAATCCCAAGTCCGTCCAGAAGGCTTACGCCGCCTGCGGCAAAGCCCTCCGCACTGGCAGTGGAAACCTGGACGGGAAGTTCCAGGACGAGATCGGCACCGCCAAGAAGAGCCATCTCTGCCCGGAGATGTTTTGGCATGAGAGCAGGAGCTCCTCTCTGTACAAAATCTCCGCTCATGGCGACGATTACATAATCAGCACCAAGAGATTCCCTGGCATAACGGATCTGATATTCATGCCCCCTGTGAAAAGGATTGTATTCTGCAATAATTCCAACAACTTTCATATAAAAAACCTGCCATTTCCAAAAAGTTAAATTCTACGCAAAGCATTACCAGGATATGGACCGTATATACCTGCCCGGCACTGCGTTTTTCCATAATGAAACTATTCTAACATAAGCATCACAAAAAGTTAAGCCATACATAATCTGCTTTGCATTCAGGCCCGTAAATTGCATCTCAAAAAATACGCCATACATCCATTTTCTGACAATGAAAAGCTTGAAATACAAAGTGTAAGGGGGTATAATAAACACAGTGTAGTGCCCGAACAGACACTAGCGTTTTTGTTACATCAAGAAAGGAGCCATTTAATCATGGGATTTGTTGAACTGCTTAAGAAAAGAGCAAAAGAAAGCGTAAAAACAATTGTACTGCCAGAGACAGAGGATATGAGAACTCTTGAGGCAACTGACAAGATTCTGAAAGAGGGAGTTGCCAAGATCATCCTCATCGGTAATGAGGAAGAGATCAACAAGAAAGCAGCAGAGGGCGGCTTTGATATTTCCGGCGCACAGATCGTAGATCCGGAGACATCCGACAGAACTCAGGCATACATTGATAAATTCGTAGAACTGAGAGCAAAAAAAGGAATGACACCTGAGAAAGCGAAAGAGATCCTTCATACTCAGTACCCATACTATGGCGTAATGATGGTTAAGATGGGTGATGCAGACGGTATGGTATCCGGTGCATGCCACTCTACAGCAGATACACTTCGTCCATGCCTTCAGATCCTGAAGACAAAACCGGGAACCAAGCTTGTATCCGCATTCTTCCTGATCGTAGTTCCGGATTGCGAGTATGGCGCAAACGGTGCATTCGTATTTGCTGATTCTGGTCTGAACCAGAACCCGACACCGGATGAACTTTCCGCAATCGCAGCATCTTCCGCTGAGTCCTTCAAACTTCTTGTTCAGGAGGAGCCAATCGTAGCTATGCTTTCCCACTCCACCAAGGGAAGTGCAAAACATCCTGACGTAGATAAAGTCGTAGAGGCTACCAGAATCGCAAAAGAGGAGCATCCGGAGCTTAAACTTGACGGAGAGTTCCAGCTTGATGCAGCTATCGTTCCAAGCGTAGGCGCATCCAAAGCACCAGGAAGCGAAGTAGCTGGTAAAGCGAACGTACTGGTATTCCCAGACCTTGATGCAGGTAACATCGGATACAAACTTGCTCAGCGTCTTGGTAAAGCTGAAGCATACGGACCTGTTACACAGGGTATCGCGAAACCTGTAAACGACCTGTCCCGTGGATGCTCTGCAGACGATATCGTAGGTGTTGTAGCAATCACAGCAGTACAGTGCCAGGCAGAGGATAAATAATTATAAATAATCAGGAGAGTAAAATCATGAACGTATTGGTTATCAACTGTGGAAGTTCTTCATTAAAATATCAGTTAATCGATTCCGAGACAGAGAATGTCCTTGCAAAAGGTCTCTGCGAGAGAATTGGTATCGACGGAAGACTGGTATATCAGAAAGCCGGATGTGACAAAGAGATCACAGAGGCAGCTATGCCAACACATAAAGAGGCAATCCAGATGGTACTGGATGCACTTACCAATGACAAGACAGGCGCAATCGGAAGCCTGAAAGAGGTTAACGCAATCGGACACCGTGTCGTACACGGCGGCGAGAAATTCGCTTCTTCCGCAGTGATCACAGATGAGATGATCAAAGCAGTAGAAGAGTGCAACGACCTTGCACCGCTTCACAACCCGGCAAACCTGATCGGTATCCGTGTATGTGCAGAGCTTATGCCAGGTGTACCGCAGGTAGGTGTATTTGATACTGCTTTCCATCAGACAATGCCTGCAAAAGCATATCTCTATGGACTTCCGCTTGAATTCTACAAGAAATATAAAGTAAGAAGATACGGTTTCCATGGAACATCCCACAGCTTCGTATCCAAGAGAGCTGTTGAGTTCCTCGGCCTTGACAAAGACAACTCCAAAGTTATCGTCTGCCACCTTGGAAACGGATCTTCCATCAGCGCTGTTGTAAACGGAAAATGTGTAGATACCACAATGGGTCTTACACCACTGGAAGGTGTTGTTATGGGAACACGTTCCGGTAACATCGACCCGGCTATCATGGAGTTCATCGCTAAGAAAGAGAACCTTGACATCGAGGGCGTTATGAACGTACTCAACAAGAAATCCGGTCTTCTTGGACTTTCCGGCGGACTTTCCAGCGACTTCCGTGACCTTAACGAGGCAGCTGAGGGTGGAAACGAAGATGCAGCAAACGCAATCGACGTTCTCTGCTACGGCATCGCTAAATTCGTAGGCGGATATGTTGCAGCAATGAACGGTGTTGACGCAATCGTCTTCACAGCAGGTATCGGTGAGAACGCAATCCCGGTACGTGAGAAAGTTGTAAGCTATCTTGGATACCTTGGCGTAACACTTGACAAAGACGCAAACGGACATCGTGGCGAGGAGATCGTAATCTCCACACCAGATTCCAAAGTTAAAGTTGCAGTTATCCCGACAAACGAGGAGCTTGCAATCTGCCGTGAGACTGTAGCACTGGTATAATCAGCCGCTTCAGTACTGACACAGATGGTATAAAACCGTTCGGGCATAGCCGGAAATCAGGCAGAATATTATTGCGAACCAGCAGTATACATTCGGGGGCGGACAGGTAACAGTCCACCCCCGAAATTTGCCCCTGAATTTCCGATTAAGCCAACAGTAACAAAAAATTAAAAAAATGTAATATTTTCCCGAAAATAACGTTGACAAATCACAAGACCATATGTATAATGGATTGAGTGTGGATAGGAGAGACTTATGCAGATTCATTTATTAGACATTTCTTCCTGTGATGGCAAGACGATCCAGGAGTCAGTTGTTCCTGAACTGGAGAAGATTGATTTTCAGATGGGAAGTTTTCCGGTACTTGCGAAAGAGCCGGTAGAGCTTACAATCACCAATACCGGTGATAAGGTTCTTGAACTTACAGGAACCGGTAAGATTACAGTGGGAATCCCTTGTGACCGCTGTCTTGAGACAGTAGCCGTAGAGATACCGCTGGAATTTAAGAAGAAGCTCGACATGAAGCTTTCTGACGAAGAACGTGTCAATGATCTGGATGAAAGCAGCTATCTCACAGGTATGAACCTGGATGTGGACCGGTTGGTCTATCTTGAGGTATTGATATGCTGGCCTTTGAAGGTCTTATGTAAAGAAGACTGTAAAGGTATCTGCAGCCGCTGCGGGAAGAACCTGAACGAAGGTCCCTGCGGATGCAAGGAGGAGCCTAAGGATCCCCGCATGGCAGCTATCAGTGATATATTCAGTAAATTTAAGGAGGTGTAACCTATGTCCATTTGTCCTAAGAACAAATCTTCCAAAGCTAGACGTGACAAGAGAAGAGCGAACTGGAAAATGAGCGCTATGAACCTTGTTAAATGTAGCAAATGTGGAGCACTTATGATGCCACACAGAGTTTGCAAAGCTTGCGGAAGCTACAATAAGAAGGAAATCATCAAAGTTGAGGACTAATTTTAATTAGACAGTCAATATATGATGCAGAAAAGAGTCTGGTATGCTGAGATAAGTATACCGGCTTTTTTTATACTCTGAGGGGAAATAAAAATATGAAAGAGAACAAAAATCAGAAAAATACCGCCGTAAACCAGATCACAGAGGGCGTGATCTGGAAACAGCTTCTGTTTTTCTTTTTTCCGATCTTGTTTGGAACTCTGTTCCAGCAGATTTATAATACCGCCGATACGGTTGTGGTAGGCCGTTTTGTGGGAAAAGAAGCGCTGGCTGCAGTCGGTGGTTCGTCCAGCATGATTGTGAATCTGATTGTAGGATTTTTTGTGGGCCTATGTTCTGGTGCGGCTGTGGTGATTTCACAGTTCTACGGCGCAAAAGACCACAAAAATCTCAAAAAAGCGCTTCACACATCCATGATTTTCTGTCTGGCAGCCAGCATAATTGTGGGAACAGCAGGATTTATCCTGGCAGAGCCGATCCTTCACCTGATGAAAACACCGGCAGAAGTAATTCCGGATTCTGTACTGTACCTGCATATCTATTTTGCGGGAACTTTTTTCAATCTGGTTTACAACATGGTATCCAGTATCTTAAGAGCAGTAGGAGACTCCAAAAGACCCCTTTATGTGCTGATCATCACCTGCCTTTTGAATATTCTTCTGGATGTTGTGTTTGTTGTAATCTTCCATATGGGAGTTCTTGGCGTTGCACTTGCAACAGTCAGCTGTCAGGCAGTCAGTGCCATTCTTGTAACCTGGTTTTTGATGCGGGCAGAAGATATTTACCGTCTGGAATTCCATGAGATCCGTTTTGATCTCCGGTCTCTTGGAGCAGTTTTAAGGATTGGACTTCCAGCAGGACTGGAATCTGTGATGTACAACATTGCCAATCTTACTATTCAGATTTTTGTCAATGAGCTGGGAACGGACACCGTGGCAGCCTGGGGAACCCTGGGAAAAATTGACGCGGTATTCTGGATGGTCTGCAATGCATTTGCTATCTCAATTACCACCTTTGTGGGACAGAACTACGGTGCCGGAAAATACCACCGCATGCGAAAAAGCGTCCGTGTCTGTATGGCAATGGCATATATTACCGCATTTATTGTAAGTGGTGCAATTGTTCTGTTTGCGGGACCAATTTACCGCCTATTTACCACAGATCAGACAGTGGTGAAAATTGGAGTCCATATGATCCGGTTCCTGATCCCATCGTATGCGCTTTATGTTGTGATCGGAATTCTGTCCGGCGCCCTGCGTGGTGCCGGAAGAGTTCTGATCCCCATGATTCTGACATGCGGAGGCGTCTGCATGATCCGGATTATCTGGCTGTTTGCCTTTGTAAAATCCCATCCCGGAATTAACAGCATTATGCTCAGCTATCCGGTGTCCTGGGTAATTACTGCGGTGCTGTTTGTCATTTACTATTTCCGGCGTTTTCCCGGTATACAAAAAAAGAAATAACCATATAAAAAGGGTGCTGATTCTGCGTGATAGCAGTGATTGGCACCTTTGTTTTTCTCGGAAAATGTCGATTTATTACGAATTGATTTCATTGCCTGAAAAGAGAAAAAGCGGTATTCTGGACGCATATAGATGGATATTTAAAACAGCACAAAAGGGGATGAATCACATGCACAATCTGCGAAAAACAATAAGATATGGGATTTTATCAGTACTTGGAGTGATTGTTATGGGGATCTGCATGAGGTACGCCATAAAAACGGCAATGGCAGCAATCACAGCCCTGACGGTGGGAATCCGAAACCGATCCGGAAAGCGGGGTGGCAGCCATAGAGAAGAAAAATAAGCTGTGGACTCTTATTTTCGGAATTACAGTGATTTTATCCATGACGGCATTTTTTCTGATGTACCGCATGAACAATGAATATACGGCCAGAGGAGAGCAGCCCATTCAGGGAATTCTCTGTCTGGATGAGGAAAAAGCAGCGGGGAAACTGCATTATCTGGCCAGAGAATGGCAGTATTTTCCGGGGAAACTTCTTACTCCAGATATGCTGAAAGAAAACACCGGATATTATAGCCGGTATATTTCCATTGGAGAATACGGAGGAATGGAACTGGGTGACAAAAATGCCTCTCCCTATGGATGCGGAACCTATCAGATGATTCTGATTCTGCCGAAAAAAGAACAGACATGGGCCCTTTCTCTTAAGAAGGTCTTTTCCGCATACCGGATTTATATCAACGGAGAACTGGCAGGAGAAGTGGGAGATCCGGATGAAAAAACTTATAAAGAGCAGATTATGAACCGTGTTTTTACATTTCAGGGATCTGAAATGGCGGAAATTGTCATAGCAGTGGCAGACAAAAACCATGTCAAATCCGGAATTCAGTATATTCCGGTGTTCGGGTCCCCGGTTCAGATCAATATGCAGAGAGGATTGCGGGTACTTGGGAGCGGATTTGCCATGGCATTTTGTATTTGCGTCATGTTTGGAGTGCTTACAGTACATATCCGCACCAGGACATATCTGTCTCTTATGATTGATGTCTGGATTGTGGCAGCTTTTCTTCTGGAAATTTTTGTGGATATTCTTCCCTCAGCAGGAATTTTCTATGAAGCATCCTGGATCAGCGAAGCTGTCAAATGGGTTGCGGCGTTTTATATGCTGGTAAATACTTTCGGGGAAACTGACTGCGGATATGGGAAAATTGTTCTGGTGGGAACAACGGTTTACGCCTGTTCCCTTGCAGCAGATCGGATCTGGCCTCTTTACGAACCTATCATCGGAGGCCGGTTTCCGGAGACCGGAGGGATGGTACTGGCCATTGCGTTTGCCTGCGTGCTGTGGAGAGATCTTTCAGAAGCGTACAAAATCCGTCTCACCTATGAGATATACAGCAAACAGACAGAACTGCGTCTGCTTGCTCAGAAAAAACATTACGAAAAACTGAAAGCGCAGATGGATGAAACCAGCCGTGTCCGTCATGATATGCGGCAACATCTCCGGGTGCTGGCTGCCCTTCTGGAACAGAAACAGTATGAGGAAATGCAGACGTATCTTTGCCGGTATACAAGGGAGTTTCAGGAGAGGCTTACATATCAGACCTACTGTAAAAATCAGGTAACCGATGCAATTCTTCATTATTATGAGGAGATCTGCCGGGAAAAAAGAATCTCTTTTCAGTGCCAGGTGGAGGCACCGGAGAATACAGGAATCGAAGATACAGACTTCTGCCGGCTTTTTGGAAATCTGCTGGAAAACGCAGTTGAGGCAGCCGAAAGGTGCCCGGATGGCAGCCCGAGATTTATCCGGGTACAGATCCGGGCCAGAAATAATAAACTGCTGATCGAAGAAGAAAATAGTTGTACAGGTTCTCTTCGAAGAGGCAGGGACGGAATTTTCTCCGGAAAACATTCCGGACAGGGAATCGGAACCGCATCCATCTCGGAGATTGCGGCACGTTATGGTGGTCTTGCAGACTTTCAGGACCATAATGGGATTTTTAAGGCAGAGATTTTCCTTCGCCTGACGAAAAAAGATACTGAAGATAAGCTTTTCGGATAGCGGCAGAACCACGTTTCCGGATCTGGACAGTTTCTCCGTTATCCAGAAGGAATCCGTCGTCGGTGGCTTCCTGGATGCGGTCCATATTTACCATACATCCACGGTAACAGGAGAGAAAATTGTGGCAGTCACGGATCTGCTCCTCAAATTTATGGAATGTAAGGTAAGAACGCAGCGGGCCGGCATCTGTATGCAGGCAGACGGCATTGCGGAATGTATCTGCATACAGAATGCTGTGCAGCGGCACACGCACAGGAACACGATCAGAAATAATTTCGATATATCGTGCATGAAGAGCCTCTTTCAGACGAAAAGAATCCAGAATCTGACACAGCTTTTCCGGCTGAAAAGGTTTCAGAAGATAGTAGGCGGCATTTACGTCGTAGCTTTCCACCGCAAATTCACTGCTGGTAGTCACAAAAACAAGAATGCAGTCATCAGACTGATTTCGGATTCTTCTGGCTGCTTCCATGCCGGTAATGCCATCCATATAGATATCCAGAAACAGGATCTGGAAATTTCCGGGCCGGTAATCGTCAAAGAAAGCCTCCGCACTGGAAAAGTACCGGATTTCCGTGGGAATCTGTCTGTTTTCAAAATAAGAAGTAATAATGCGTTTCAGCTGTTCTGCGTCCGATGCAATGTCATCAATAATAGCAATATTCAAAATCTGTAACCTCCGGAGAAATAAGTGTAAAGGTAGTATAGCATAACTTTTCGGAATGTCCAGAGGCAGTTTACGATTTTACATAAGTTTTACGGGGGAGATTTTGTAGAGAAATGTCGTAAGATCTCATATTCTCTCAAAATCATTAGTAAATTCTGGAAAAAGAGTGCAAGATATCATGGAAAACGTCATTTCGTCACAGGTTGGTTGTCATTTGCCGGGAAATTTTTTACAATGATGTCATCCAAAAAGAAAGGCGGTAGATATACGGAAAGTAAAAAAGAAAACTGGCGACATGAGAAACTGTCAACAAAAATCCAGACAAAACCCTTAAAAAAACCCTTACAACAACGGCTGTATTTCAGAGCATGAAACGCAGCCGTTTTCCCCGTTCCAAAAATACATGCTTCTTGACGGAAAGCAGGAAATTCGTTATTATTCGTTGTAGAGTGAAAAAGCCAATGCGGATATCTTTATCTGCAGGAACTTACGAAAAAAGAAAATGGAGAAACACACATGAACATTCTTAATATAGAACATATCCACAAGATTTTTGGAGACAAGGTAATTTTTGACGATATTTCCTGCGGCATTGATCAGGGAGAAAAGATCGGAATCATCGGTGTCAACGGAACAGGAAAAACCACCCTGCTCCGGGTCATTGCAGGAGAAGAAGAACCGGATGAAGGCCAGGTGATCACTCAGAACGGAATTCGTATCAGCTGGCTTCCCCAGACTCCGGAATTTCCACAGCATATGACCATTCTGGACTATGTGGCAGAGGGCAAATGGCAGAAAGACTGGAGTACGGAGAGCGAGGCACGCCGTATGCTGAACACGCTTGGAATTACAGACCAGAACAGCAATATGGATAATCTTTCCGGCGGTGAAAAAAAGAGAGTGGCACTGGCCAGAATGCTTTTAAATCCGGCAGACATCCTGATCCTGGATGAGCCTACCAACCACCTGGACGGGGAGATGGTTACCTGGCTGGAAGACTTTCTTCGGAATTTTCGTGGAACTGTGATCATGGTTACCCATGACCGATACTTCCTGGACCGTGTGGCCAACCGTATCCTGGAGATCAGCCACGGAAAATTATATTCCTACGCAGGAGATTACTCCAGGTTTCTGGAATTGAAAGCCCAGAGAGAAGAGATGGAGCTTGCCAGCGACCGTAAACGCCGCAGTGTCCTTCGGATGGAACTGGAATGGGCGGCGAGAGGCTGCCGGGCCAGAAGTACCAAGCAGAGGGCAAGGCTTGACCGTCTGGAAGCACTGAAAGCAGGAAAAACTCCGGTAAAAGATCAGAATGTAGAGATGGACTCCGTGGAAACCCGTATGGGCAAAAAGACCGTAGAGTTCCATCACGTGAGTAAATCCATAGAAGGCCGCCTTCTGATCAATGATTTTGATTATATTGTTCTAAGAGATCAGCGCCTTGGAATCATCGGCCCCAACGGCTGTGGAAAATCCACCCTCCTTAAGATGGTAGAAGGACTGGTTGCTCCGGATTCCGGAGAAATTCAGATCGGCGAAACCATCCGCATCGGATATCTCGCCCAGAACGTTCCGGATATGGATGGAAGACAGCGAGTGATCGATTATATTCGCGAAGTGGCAGAATATGTTCCGACGAAAGAAGGAAGAATCACCGCTTCCCAGATGCTGGAGAGATTTCTTTTTGACCCGGCCATGCAGTACACACCTGTAGAAAAACTTTCCGGAGGAGAGAAGAGAAGACTGTACCTTCTGAAAGTCCTGATGGAGGCACCGAACGTCCTGCTCCTGGATGAGCCAGGAAATGATCTGGATATCCCTACTATGACTATCCTGGAAGATTATCTGGATTCTTTTTCCGGTATTGTGATTACCGTATCTCATGACCGTTATTTCCTTGACAATGTGGTAAACCGCATTATGGCATTTGAGGGGGATGGACAGCTGGTACAGTATGAAGGGGGATACACCGATTATCTGGAAGCGAAAGCCAGAAAAGGCCAGACACTGGAAACACGTTCGGATATGGCAGGCAGCAGCCAGGACGAGATGCCGGAACCGGAAAAAAAGAAATCCTCAGCAGATACCTGGAAACAGAACCGGAAACAGAAGCTGAAATTTACCTATAAAGAACAGAAAGAATTTGAAACCATCGATGATGACATTGCGGCACTGGAGGAACGTCTGGAACAGATCGACAAAGAAATGGCAGTCAATGCCACCAACGCCGGAAAACTCCGGGAACTTTCCGAAGAACAGCAGGAAACCCAGCAGAAGCTGGATGAAAAAATGGATCGTTGGGTGTATTTAAACGACCTTGCGGAACAGATCGAGGCGCAGAAAGAATAAGATATATCAGCAGAGAGCTTATAGCATTTCGGGGAATACCGCTATAAGCTCTCTGTTTTCAACTGTTTTATTTTCAGGGTTTGCGCGAAACGTATTGACTTCCCGGGCAGAATTTTAGTATCATAAGTAACGGTACATTTGTTTTGGTACTCTGCAGTGAAAATCCTTGTACCGCTGGGTCTGAGGATTTTCACTACAGTGTACCATATGCATTCCGAAAAGGTTTTCGGACAGAGAAAGGACAACATATGTCAGAAATGGTAAAAGTCGTTGTAGACGCAATGGGCGGTGACAATGCCCCGGTAGAGCCGGTGAAGGCAGCCGTAGAAGCCGTAAAAGAGAAACATAACATTCAGGTTATCCTCACAGGACAGGAAGATGTGATAAAGGCAGAACTTCAGAAATACCAGGATTACCCGAAAGACAGAATCCGTGTGGTACACGCTTCTCAGGTGATCGAGACCGCAGAGCCTCCGGTAATGGCGATCCAGAAAAAGAAAGATTCCTCCATTGTAGTAGGCTTAAATCTTGTAAAAAAACAGGAGGCAGATGCCTTCGTATCATCCGGAAGCACCGGAGCAGTTCTGGTAGGCGGACAGGTGATTGTAGGCAGGATCAAAGGCATCCAGAGACCGCCTCTTGCCCCGCTGATCCCGACAGCCAAAGGAGTTTCCCTTCTAATCGACTGCGGCGCCAACGTAGATGCCAGACCGAACCATCTGGTACAGTTTGCACAGATGGGTTCCATTTATATGGAGAACGTAGTGGGAGTTAGGAAACCAAGAGTAGCCATCGTAAATAACGGTGCAGAGGAAGAAAAAGGCAATGCCTTGGTTAAGGCCACTTTCCCTCTCTTAAAAGCATGCAAAGATATTAATTTCATCGGAAGCATTGAGGCAAGAGATATCCCGGCAGGATACGCAGATGTGGTTGTCTGTGAAGCATTTGTGGGAAATGTGATCCTCAAGCTTTATGAAGGCGTGGGAGCTACTATGGTATCCATGATCAAAAAAGGCATGATGACAAGTCTTAGAAGCAAAGTAGGAGCCCTGATGGTGAAACCGGCCCTCAAGGAAACCTTGAAAGCCTTTGACGCCAGCGAATACGGCGGAGCCCCGCTTCTTGGACTGAAAGGCCTGGTAGTAAAGAGCCATGGAAGCGCAAAGAGTGTGGAAATCCGTCATGCCATCTTCCAGTGCGAGCAGTTTAAGGAAGAAAAGATCAACGAAAAGATCGAAGAATTCATTGCGGCCGAACAGAAAGCACAGGCAGAAGCAAAAGCCGAAGAAAAATAAAACAGAACAGAAATTATTACAGACAGAACAGGAGGCGAACAGTCGTGGAACTGGAAATACTGAAAACAATCATAGAAAAAACTCTGGGAAGAACCGTAGATCCCCTTACGGAAAAAACGACCTTTGTGGATGACTTGGGCATGGATTCCCTCGATTTTTTCCAGATGCTTATTGATCTGGAAGAAACCTACGATATCCACATAGATGCAGAGGATGCAGAAGAGATTGTAACCATTTCCGATGCAGTGGAGACTCTTCGCCGCGCAACGAAGGGAAAAAGAAATGGAAAATAATTTAAAAAAACTGGAACAGACCATCGGATATCAGTTTACTGCAAAATCTTTGCTGGAACAGGCAATGACACACAGCTCCTATGCCAATGAGAAACATCTTGGAAAACTTGGCTGTAATGAGCGTCTGGAATTCCTGGGTGACGCAGTGCTGGAACTGATCAGCAGTGACTTTCTGTACAAAAAATTCCGCAACAACCAGGAGGGAGAACTTACCAAAAAGCGTGCCAGCATGGTATGCGAAAAGAGCCTTGCCTACTGTGCAAGAGAATTCGGCCTTCCGGAGTTCATTCTTCTTGGAAGAGGTGAGGAGATGATGGGTGGCCGGAAACGTGACTCCATCGTATCCGACGCACTGGAATCCCTTATTGGAGCCATGTATCTGGACGGCGGTTTTGAACCGGCCCAGACATTTGTTCTGAAATTTATCCTCAATGATCTGGAAGACAAGAGAATTTTTTATGACAGCAAGACCGTACTGCAGGAGATGGTACAGGAAGGCGGAAACCATCCGGTGGAATACCGTCTTCTGAAAGAAGAAGGACCGGATCACAGCAAGAGCTTTACCGTAGAAGCCCTGATCAACGGAGAAAGTATGGGAACCGGAACCGGACATACCAAGAAAGCGGCAGAGCAGGCCGCAGCCCTTGAGGCGATCCGCAGGATCAAATAAACAGCAGGTGTCCAATGTATCTGAAAAATATAGAGGTGCAGGGATTCAAATCCTTTGCACAGAAAATCAATTTTGAATTTCATAACGGAATCACCGGCATTGTAGGCCCAAACGGCAGTGGAAAAAGCAACGTCGGCGATGCAGTCCGCTGGGTTCTGGGAGAGCAGAGTGCCAAGCAGCTGCGAGGCGGAAATATGCAGGACGTTATTTTTTCCGGAACAGAACTCAGAAAGCCCTTAAGCTTTGCATCGGTGGCCATCACTCTGGATAACAGTGACCACAAACTTCCGGTGGATTTTGAGGAAGTAACCGTAACCAGAAGGCTGTACCGCTCCGGAGAAAGCGAATACCGCATCAACGGAAGTTCCTGCCGTCTGAAAGACATCAATGAGATGTTTTATGATACCGGTATCGGAAAAGAAGGCTACTCCATCATCGGCCAGGGCCAGATCGACAAGATCTTAAGCGGCAAGCCGGAAGACCGCCGTGAGCTTTTTGACGAGGCAGCAGGAATCGTCAAGTTCAAAAGACGAAAAAACACCACTCTGAAAAAACTGGAAGAAGAGCAGCAGAACCTGGTCCGTGTCACCGATATTTTAAGCGAGCTGACCAAACAGCTGGAACCTCTGGAACGTCAGTCTGAAACTGCAAAGATCTATCTGGCAAAAAGAGAAAGCTTGAAAGAGCTGGATGTGAACATGTTCCTTCTGGAATATGAACACACCGGCAATCTGATCAAAGAGCTGGAAGAAAAGACCAGAATCGCGGAAAACCAGTTACAGGAGGCAAAAGACGCCCACAGCCGCACAAAAGAGGAGTATGAGCGCCTGGAAAAATCTCTGGAAGAGCTAAATCAGCGTATGGACACTCTCCGGGAAGAAAGCCGGGACCGTGCCATCCGTAAGCAGCAGCTTTCTGGTGAGATCAATGTCCTTCATGAACAGATCCTTGCAGGCGAGCAGAACGACAGCCATTACCGCAGCCGTCTTCTGGCTATCCAGGAAGATACAGAGAAAAAATCCGCAGACAAAGAGGAACTGGAAGAGCAGAGAGCAGACCTGCAGGCAAAGCTTCGCGAGATCAGCAAAGAGCTCTCCGACGAGCAGGAAAAGCTGGATAACATCCAGAGCAACATTGAAGAATGTACCCAGGCAGTAGAAGATGGAAAAAACGAAATTATCGAAATCCTCAACTCCCGTGCAAACACCAAAGGTAAGGCCCAGCGTTTTGATGCCATGATGGAACAGCTGGATATCCGGAAAGCCGGAATCAGCCAGAGAATGCTTTCCCTGAAAACACAGGAAGAAGAACAGCAGTCAGCCATCAGCCGGGCAAAAAAAGAGTACGATACCATCACCGAAGCCATTCAGACCATCCAGGAAGAAGGAAGCCAGCTCACAAAAGAGATCAAAGCCATCCAGGAAACCCTGAAACAGCAAAATACAGAGCTGGAAGAAAGCCAGAGAGCTTACCACAGAGAGGCTTCCCGTCTGGAATCTTTAAAGAACATCACGGAACGTTATGACGGTTACGGAAACAGCATCCGCCGTGTCATGGAGCAGAAAGACCATGTACCGGGCATCCGCGGTGTTGTGGCAGATATCATCCATGTGGAAAAAAACTACGAGATCGCCATTGAGACGGCACTTGGCGGAAGCATCCAGAACATTGTCACAGACAATGAGCAGACAGCCAAGGAAATGATCGAATTCCTGAAGAAAAACCGGTACGGACGTGCTACCTTCCTTCCCTTAAACAGTATTTCCCAGAGAGGCGAATTCGCCCAGAGGGGAGCCTTAAATGAGCCAGGAGCCATCGGCCTTGCCTGCGGACTGGTAACTGCCGACAAAGAATACGCAGGACTGATCGGATATCTTCTTGGAAGGGTGCTGGTTGTGGATAACATTGACCACGCCATTGCCATTGCCAGAAAATATCGCCACAGTATCCGAATGGTAACTCTGGAGGGCGAGTCTTTAAGCCCGGGCGGTTCCATGACTGGTGGAGCTTTTAAGAACAACAGCAATCTTCTCGGCCGCCGCCGTGAGATTGAAGAACTGGAAAAGAAAGTGAAAGAACTTGCGGTCAGGTACAACGAAATCCGTCAGTCCATGGAGGATAACCGCAGGAAACGAAATGAAATGCGGGATACCGTAAATTCTCTGCAGCAGAAATTTCAGGAGCAGTCCATCGGGCAGAATACAGCCAGAATGAACATCGAGCAGCTGGAGAAAAAAGCAGAAGAAATCCGGGGCGGTTATGTGAGAATCCAGCGGGAAGAGGAAGAAATCCGCCGCCAGACAAGAGAAATGCAGGCAGATAACGCCCAGATCACCCAGGAACTGGAAACTTCCAAAAAGGATGAGAAAGAGCTGGAAACCTTCATCGAAACCCGACAGAAGGAACTGGAAGACTGGAAAAAGGATGAGGCACAAACCCTGGAAACTCTGGAAAAGATCCGTCTGGACGCATCCGCATCCCAGCAGAAGGAAAGCTTCATAAAGGAGAACCTGAAACGTCTGAAAGAAGAGATCGATGTTCTTTTAAAAGAAAAAGAAGAAATTCTGGATTCCCTGGAAAAAGGCAGCCAGGAAACTGCAGAAAAAAGAAAAACGATCAAAAATGTCCAGGCTGAGATCGAAAGTTTTGCCGCAAAAGAAGAAGCTTCCCAGAAACAGCTTGAAAAACTGCAGCAGGAAAAAGAAGAAAGCACAAAGAGCCATAAAGAGTTCTTTGAAAAACGGGATGAATTATCCAATCAGATCAGCCTTCTGGACAAAGAATGTTTCCGTCTGAAAACTCAGGCAGAAAAGATCGAAGAAAACCGGGAAGCCCGTATTTCCTACATGTGGGAGGAATACGAGATCACCCCGAATAATGCGCTGCAGTACCGAAAAGAAGAATTCAGTGACCGCCATGTGATGAAACAGCAGATCCACAAGCTAAAAGAAGAGATCCGCTCCCTTGGTTCTGTCAATGTCAATGCCATTGAAGATTACAAAGAACTTCTGGAACGTCATACCTTCCTAAGTGGCCAGTACAACGATCTTCTGGAAGCGGAAAAAACGCTGGAACAGATCATTCAGGAGCTGGATGAGGGAATGCGGAAACAGTTCACCGAAAAATTCGGAGAGATCCAAAAAGAATTCGACAAAGCCTTTAAAGAGTTGTTCGGCGGAGGCCGGGGAACTCTGGAACTTGCGGAAGACGAGGACATTCTGGAGGCAGGAATCAAAATTATTTCCCAGCCGCCCGGAAAAAAACTCCAGAACATGATGCAGCTTTCCGGTGGAGAGAAGGCACTGACAGCCATTGCCCTTCTTTTTGCCATCCAGAACCTGAAACCATCACCGTTCTGTCTTCTGGATGAGATCGAGGCAGCTCTGGATGACTCCAACGTAGGCCGTTTTGCAGGATATTTACAGAAGTTGACGAAGAACACACAATTTATTATAATAACACATAGACGTGGTACCATGAATGCGGCAGACCGCCTTTATGGAATTACCATGCAGGAAAAAGGGGTATCAACGCTGGTATCAGTAGATCTGGTAGAGAACCAGCTTACCCGGTAGCAGAGGGGATGAAGCAGTATGGCAGAAGAAAAAAAAGGATTTTTTAAACGTCTGGTAAGCGGACTTACCAAAACGCGAGACAATATCGTTGCCGGATTTGATTCCATTTTCAGCGGTTTTTCCAGTATTGATGATGATTTTTATGAAGAGCTGGAAGAAATTCTGATCATGGGAGACATCGGCATCAACGCAACCACCTCCATTCTGGAACATCTGAAGGAACAGGTGGCCGAGCAGCATATCAAGGAGCCGGCTCAGTGCAAGCAGCTTCTGATCGACAGCATCAAGAAGCAGATGCAGGTGGAAAGCACAGAATATGAATTCGAGAACCGGAAATCCGTAATCCTGGTGATCGGTGTCAACGGAGTTGGTAAAACTACCTCCGTAGGTAAACTTGCCGGTAAACTGAAGGATCAGGGAAAGAAAGTAATCCTTGGTGCGGCAGATACGTTCCGTGCGGCAGCAGGAGAACAGCTGACACAGTGGGCCAACCGTGCAGGTGTTGAGATCATCGGCGGACAGGACGGTGCAGACCCGGCATCGGTTGTCTATGATGCGGTGGCAGCAGCCAAGGCCAGAAACGCAGATGTGCTGATCTGCGATACAGCAGGAAGACTTCACAACAAGAAGAATCTTATGGAAGAGCTTCGCAAAATTTACCGTATTCTGGAACGTGAGTACCCGGAAGCTTATCTGGAAACTCTGGTTGTCCTTGACGGAACCACCGGCCAGAACGCACTTTCTCAGGCAAGACAGTTTGCCGAGGTAGCCAACGTTACCGGAATCATTCTTACCAAACTTGATGGTACAGCCAAAGGTGGAATCGCCGTAGCGATCCAGTCCGAGCTTGACATACCAGTAAAATACATCGGAGTAGGCGAGAGCATCGATGACCTGCAGAAATTCGACGCAGACGCATTTGTAAACGCCCTCTTTGACGTAGAAGAAAGGAGCTAATACAGATGCTTACATTAGAGAGCTTTGAAGAAGCGGCAGCCAAAGTAAAAGAAGTGACACAGGAAACAAAGCTGATATACAGCAGTTATTTCTCTGACATGACAGGAAACAAGGTTTATCTGAAACCGGAGAACATGCAGCGTACCGGTGCCTACAAAGTACGTGGCGCATACTATAAGATCAGCACACTTTCCGATGAAGAGAGAAACAAGGGTCTGATCACCGCATCCGCAGGAAACCACGCACAGGGTGTTGCCTATGCCGCACATAAATACGGAGTAAAAGCAGTCATCGTCATGCCGACCACCACACCACTGATCAAGGTAGAGCGCACCAAGAGCTATGGCGCAGAAGTTATCCTTCACGGTGACGTATACGATGAGGCCTGTGCACACGCACTTGCGCTCGCAGAAGAAAAAGGTTACACCTTCATTCATCCGTTTGATGACCCGGCAGTAGCAACCGGACAGGGAACCATCGCTATGGAAATTGTACAGGAACTTCCGCTGGTAGACTACATCCTCGTTCCGATCGGCGGCGGCGGACTTGCAACTGGTGTCTCCACCCTTGCAAAACTCCTCAACCCACATATCAAGGTCATCGGCGTGGAGCCTGCAGGAGCAGCCTGCATGAAGGCATCCCTGGAAAAAGGTGAGGTTGTAACCCTTCCTCACGTGAACACCATCGCCGACGGTACCGCAGTACAGACCCCTGGAAAAAATATCTTCCCGTACATCCAGGAGAACCTGGACGATATCATCACCATCGATGATGACGAACTGATCGTAGCCTTCCTGGATATGGTAGAGAACCACAAGATGATCGTAGAGAACTCCGGCCTCCTTACCGTAGCAGCTCTCCGTCACCTGGATGTGAAGAAAAAGAAAATCGTTTCCATCTTAAGCGGCGGAAACATGGACGTGATCACCATGTCCTCCGTTGTACAGCACGGCCTCATCCAGAGAGACCGAATCTTCACCGTCTCCGTCCTCATCCCGGACAAGCCAGGCGAACTCGTAAGAGTAGCCAGCGTCATCGCCGAGAACCAGGGCAACGTCATCAAGCTGGATCACAACCAGTTCGTAAGCACCAACCGAAACGCAGCCGTAGAACTTCGAATCACCATGGAAGCATTCGGAACAGATCATAAGAATCAGATTGTTGCGGCACTGGAGAAGGCTGGATGCAAGCCTAGGGTTGTGCGGGCGATATTGTAAAGAAAGATAGAGCTAAATAAAAGCAAATGTGGAAAACGTCTCAGAGTTATGATGAATCTGGGGCGTTTTTTATGTTGAAAAATTTCTGGAAAATTCCGAAAGTGGAAACCTTTGGTATGGGTAGAGTCGAAATTTGTCGATGAAAATAGAATGAAATTTGTAATGAAATGTAGTAAACTGAGTAGTAATTGGAGGAATGAGAAATGAGCTAAGACAACTATATAATATGAGGATTTCTATAAGTTTTATGGAGAATGAGGTGGCAAGATGAAAGAAATGGAATATTATATTGCAGAATTAAAAGAATGCGTTAACCAAAATAACAGAAATAAAGTAGTTGTGGATGGAGCTATAGAAGATTTATTTCGAGATTTATTGATTTCCATTTCAGATTCGTATTTAATGGCATATGAAGAAAATAATTTGGAAAAAATGAAACAATTGTTAGAAGAACAACGTAAATTAAGAATAGAAATGACAAAGGAATTGAATAAATCTGCTGATCAGATTCTGCTTCTTTCAGCGAAAATAGTAGATCAATATAATATTTTTAATAAAATTTACCAAAATCTTGCTATTAATAAAAAGGTAAAGGTAAATACAAAATTTATAGAAGCTCAACATAAAGATGCTAGAGATATCATGGAATTTTTATATAAACATTTGCATGCAAGATATAAAGATCTAACAGAACTGGGTATTTCAAAAAGTTCAGTTGCAGATACGTTAAAGGCTCTTGAGAATGCTGGATTGGTTAATGGAATTCAATGTGAAAATTGCGTTTTTTATGAATTGTCCAGTGAAGGACAAGAATACATTAGAACTAAGATAGAAAATATTGACTAGGAAATAATGTAGATTCAGAAATAGTTGTTAATAAAAAGATAACTTTTAAATTACGAAAAGTTTAATGGAGATAAAAAAAGAGTAATGGAGAAAATTAAAATAAACAAAGCCGAAATCGAACTTCTAGAATACATCCCGGATTTCTACTCCATAGCAGAAATCACCAACCCACTGCTATCCGAAATGAGACCAGGAATCAAGACATGGGTATCCGAAGACGTATTTGAAAAAATGCAGGTCTCCGTCTGGATCGTAAATGACATCAGAGTAAATGCATTTGCAAAGAAATACGAAGGAAAAAACTACATAGTACTGACAATAGGACTCTGTGTCGCTTTCTGGAAAGAAGTCGAAGAATTCATCGGTAATAAAAATTTCAGAAAAGTATTTCACCTGTCAGAAGAAAAAGAAGACAGTTATAAAAAAGAGCTGTATCAGTCCATGCTGAATTTTATCATTGCCCATGAATTCGGACATATTGTCCATGGACATGTTCTGGCAAATTCAGAAGACAATTTCATAGAAGAATTATATGCAGACGAGACAACAAATAAAGATAACTGGCTCACACAGCTGAGAGAATTTGACGCAGATTATTATGCCGCAATGCTGAATACGGCCATTACACTTGGATATTGGAAAGAAGACAGAAAGGTATTAAGTGCAACCTTTGATCTTTTGTTTTTATCTTTTTATTTATGCTTCGATGTCTTTGCAAAAAACTCCAACAGAGATTTCTCGAATTATCAGGAAAAAGATATAGAATCATATGATCATCCATACCCCGGCATCCGGATGTATTACTGCAGTCTTGCGATCTGTGATTTACTTATAAGAATTAAAGGAGATAATGAGCTTATCCGGGAACTTATCAGCAGCGGATTCGATGCGATGATTTCCTACGAAAAACGGGCTCTTGGAAAAGGAAAATACCGGGACAGCTACTTTTCCATTGCAGGAACCCAAAAAGGCGCTATGCATATTCGGGCACTGGTAAATGGCTGGAATGAACTGGTAGATGAATATAACCGATATTCGTATGTTACAATTTATAAAAATGACAATGTCGAATCCCTGTCATATTTTCTTGGAGAAGACGGAGAGTTTCTTCGTCAGGGAGTATAACTTTACGTGAAAAAGGTTTCATGATATCATATTTATAGTAAATAATGATATCGTGAAACCATTTTTTGTTTTGGGAGGTGCTTCAATGCCAGAAAAAAAGAAACTTCCAGTAGGAATAGATAATTTCGAAAAAATAATCAAAAACAACTTCTATTATGTCGATAAAACAGAAATGATTCACAGTCTAATCCAAAACTGGAGCGAAGTAAACCTTATCACCCGCCCACGGCGTTTTGGAAAAACTCTGAACATGAATATGCTTCAGACCTTTTTTGAAATCGGGACAGATCCCAAAATATTTGAAGGCCTGAAGATCTCCGAAGACAGAGAATTCTGCGAAAAATATATGGGACATTTTCCCGTAATTTCCATCAGTTTAAAGAACGTTGAAGGAATGAACTTTGAGAGCGCCTGTGCGGCAATGAAATATGCGATCGGTGCAGAAGCCTTAAGATTTTCTTTTCTGGAAAAAAGCCCTGAGTTATCAGAAACAGATAAAAAAATGTATAAAGCCCTGACAATGGTTTCTGACACCGGTGATTTTCAAATGTCATACTCAGCAATGGAAAAATCACTGTTAACCTTATCTTCCTTACTTTGCAGACATTATGGAAAAAAAGTCATTCTTCTGATTGATGAATACGATGTACCCCTGGATAAAGCTTTTCAGAATGGCTACTATGAGGAAATGGTATCTCTGATCCGAAACATGTTTGGTAATGTATTAAAAACAAATTCGAATCTTTACTTTGCCGTATTAACTGGCTGTCTGAGAATTGCCAAGGAAAGTATATTTACAGGCCTGAACAATTTTGAAGTATTATCGGTACTGGATGTGCAGTACGACGAATACTTTGGCTTTACCGATACAGAAGTACAGGATATGTTAAACTATTACGATTTATCCGGACACTATACAGAAGTCAAAGAATGGTACGACGGTTATCAGTTTGGAAACACAGAAGTATACTGCCCGTGGGACGTAATCTGTTACTGCAAAAAATTATATGCAGATCCCAACGCCAAACCGGAAGATTACTGGTCCAATACCAGTGGAAACGCAATTGTACGAAGATTTATCAACAGAGCAGACAGTCAGACAAAAAACGACATCGAAAGACTGATCGCAGGAGAGACTGTAACAAAGGAAATCCACCAGGAACTGACATATAATGAGCTGGACAGCAGCATCGAGAATCTGTGGAGTGTGCTTTTTACCACCGGCTATCTGACTCAGAAAGGAAAAACAGCAGAAAATCAGTTCCGTCTGAAGATCCCAAATCTGGAAGTGAAAAATCTTTTCATAAAGCAGATCAGAGAGTGGTTCCGGCAGACCTCAAGGCAGGATGGCGACACCCTGAATCAGTTTTGTAATGCTTTTTCAGAACAGAATCCGGAAAAAATAGAAGAGCTTTTTGGAAACTATCTGTGGAATACAATAAGCATCCGTGATACAGCCACTGCGAAGAAAGAAAACTTTTATCACGGAATGCTTTTAGGACTTCTCGGATACAAAGATAACTGGATCATCCGGTCAAACGCAGAATCCGGCACCGGCTACAGTGACATTCTGATAGAAATACCAGAAAGCCGGACCGGCATTGTCATTGAGGTAAAGTATGCCGAAAATGGAAAAATGAAGGATGCCTGCACAGAAGCGTTGCGGCAGATCGAGGAGCGGAAATATGCTGCAAAATTGGAGGACGATGGCATGCGGTCGATTATTAAGTATGGGATTGCTTGTTATAAGAAGGATTGTAGGGTGGTGATAGGTACTTCATAATGCAGAAGATAAAAATTAAAATATGAACTATATTAGGGCCGAAAAAACTGTTGGATGAAAAAGGTAGCCTCAGAGACCAAACCATTCTGAGACTACCTTTTATATTGCTAAAAACTTGACGTAAAACAAGTAAAATCATATAATAAAACAAAAAGGAGGTCATGCATGAGTACCCGTATCATTCACGAAAAACAAGACCTGAAATATCTTCAATGGTCACAGATCCGATCCTCATCCGGAACAGCAGGTTCTTTTCTGAAAGCAACAGACGACTTACAAAAACCAAAGAAATACTATAAATTATCTAATTATGATGGTATAAATGGAATAATAGGACACGAATGTGTAAATGAACTAATTACAGACAGACTTCTGAATATTCTGGGAATAGAGCACCTTCATTACGATTTGATTCATGCAGAAATAACCGTAAATGATAAAAATATAGATACGTACTTATGCATGTCCGAAGATTTCAAGAAAATAGGAGAAAACAAAGCAGCACTGGATACATTCTATGAAGCAGAACATCTGGCTCATGAAACACCAATGGAATTCTGTATACGCAATGGATGGGAAAAATATGTATATGAAATGCTGGTAGTTGATTTCCTTATTCTAAATCGTGACAGACACGGGGCAAATATCGAGGTATTACGCAATTCCGAAGAAAAAACGCTGCGTCTGGCACCAATTTTTGACCATGGCTTATCGTTGCTGTTCAGTTGTCATACAGAAGAAGCAGTCGAAAAATTTGATATTATGCAGGACAGGCCGGTACAATGTTTTGTTGGCTCCTATTATGCACAGCAAAACCTGCAGTTGATTCCCCGGGAGAAAATGCCTCAGCTGCATCCCTTACAGGAAAAACATAAAGCAATATTATTGGAAGGACTGGATGGCATTATTCCCCGGTATTTACAGGAAAAAATCTGGAACATGATCTGGAAAAGGTGGTTATACTATGAAGATTTTTGTAATCAGAAATGAAGAAGACAAAACAAGAAAAAATCTCGCCTATCTCATCTATTATGAAAAAGACAAGCGATTTTATATAGAACTCCCGGACGATGCAGACATCTGGGAAACACCCCTGATTCTTTCCTCCCGCCTGAAACGCGGCGAAAAGACCATAAATGCATACTGGAGTAAAATCTGGGTACAGCAGAGGATTATCCCTCAGGACCGGCAAAATCTCGGAAGAATCCTGAAAGACAATGGCCTAGACAGCTATGACGAGTTCAAACTCCTTGCCATGACCGACGGCCGCTGTGCACAGGACTATTACTACCTGACACCCATCTCAGAAAAAAATCTTCCAGCTTATATCATAAAAAGAAATACCATAAAAGTAAAAGATGTATTCCCACTGAAAAATTACACACTGTTGATATCCTTTTACGATGACTCCGTCCGGAAATGTAAGTTAGAAGATCTGGTTGGCTCAGACAGACACTTTACACCAGTATTAAATAATGAAAAAATTTTCCGTTCAGTCAAAGTGGAAACAGGAGGCTACGGAATCTGTTGGGGAGAAAGCGAAAGTCTGTGCATTCCAAGAGAAACACTTCATAGAGCAGGGAAAAAGATTCCACTTACCAGCAGTGAACTTCAGAGCATGATAAGCGACCATATCATAGATTCCGCCCAGGCGGCAGAAGAACTGGGATGCTCCAAGCAGAACATCGATGACCTTGTAAGAAGAGGGAAGCTTACTGCTGTGAAGGAAGGTCAGCGGTATCGGTTGTTTATGAAAAGTGATATTGAACAAAGGAGATGGAAGTAAAATATATGAACAGACCCGTCGACTGGAAAGCATTCGAATACAAATTTTCCACAGATCCCCGCCCCGCATTCGAAGGCCTCGCCTACATCCTATTCTGCTATGAATTCAAACAGACCTACGGAATCTTCCGATACTACAACCAACCCTACATCGAAACACAGCCTGCCAACACAGCCGATGGCCATAAAGTCGGATTCCAGGCCAAATACTATGACGCAGGAACGCAGATGTCATCCAAAGAACAGGACCTGAAAGACGCAATCAAAGGGGCCAAGAACAAATATGCCGGAATTGACCGGATAATTTTCTATATCAATAAAGAATTCTCCGCCAGCAGTGCAAAAGACAAAGACAAACCAGAACATCAGCTCAGAATTGAAAAATACGGAAAAAATCTGGGAATCGAAATCCAGTGGAGAGGACAGAGCCACATAGAAAGTTTCCTGTTGAAATAACGGCAATTGGTGATGTTGATGGAAAAGAAATTACCTGGACCAGAAACCTGAATTCCGCAAAAGGCAGAGGAGGACTTGCATCGGCAAAGCCGTTAACTCTGGTAGCGGAGTCCTATCAGGAGAGAATGAGAAGCGGAGACAGAGAACTAAAGCTTCCGATTATTTCCTATTACGGAACAGGGCGGCTCTGGGCTCAGCATAAGGAGAAAAAGGGTGATACTTTCGAAAAGAATAACAGAAGTAACGGATATATTGACAGTCTGGATGGCGCTGCCAATGACAAACTGATGATGAAATGGTTTCAGAAAATGACACTACAGGAATTTCAGAGAAAACAGGAAATTCCGGAATTTACAGCGGTAAGAACTGCATTGGAAAAGGTGTTTGCATCGATTACGGGATTTTCTGATGTGAAAGTATAGTATAATCCGGATACCGGGGATCTTGATGTTATTTATTATGACAAAGATAAGAAACATATCCGGATTCCTGTTTCTCTGCTCAGTGACGGATACAGATGTACCATAAGTCTGATTGCCGATATTGCGTACAGAATGGCTCTTCTGAATCCGCAGTTGTTAGATAATGTATTAACAGAGACAGAAGGAATTGTTTTGATTGATGAAGTGGACCTTCATTTACATCCCACCTGGCAGAAACGTATTTTAAAGGATTTAATGGAAATTTTTCCGAAAGTACAGTTTATTGTAAGCACACATGCGCCGGAGGTGATTAATTCGGTGAAGAGAGAGTCGGTTGTGGTGTTGAAGGATTGTGGAGTTTGGGAGGCTGCGGATGAGACGTATGGTAAAGATGCCAATACGATTCTCAGAGAAGCATGAAGAAGTCCCCGGTATTCGCACTACTAGGGACTTCACTTTTTGTCCATATGGACTTGCCGTCTGACCTGGAACAGCAGGAGGGACGTATTCTAAGACAGGGAAATCAGAATGATAAGGTAAAAATCTTCCGGTATGTAACGGAAAATACATTCGATTCGTACATGTGGCAGATTCTGGAAAACAAGCAGAAGTTTATTTCGCAGATCATGACCAGTAAATCCCCGGTTCGTGCCTGTGAGGATGTAGATGATACAGCCCTGTCATATGCAGAGATTAAAGCACTGGCAACAGGAAACGAGTACATCAAGGAAAAAATGGATCTGGATGTGCAGGTAAGTAAGCTGAAACTACTGAAAGCAAACCACACCAGTCAGATCTATCGTCTGGAATCGGATATTGCAAAGAGGTATCCGGTGCAGATTACCGCATTAAAAGAAAAGATTGCCGGTATGCGTGTGGATGCAGATGTAGTAAAAAGAATAGATTTACAGGATAATGACCACTTTGCAATGACAGTCGGTGGAAAGCTGTATACGGATAAAAAAGAAGCGGGAGTTGCACTTATTTCAGCAGCATCCGGTTTGAAGTCCGTAAAATCAGCCGGGCAGATTGGAGAATATCATGGTTTTGCACTTTCTTCAGAATATAATTTCCTGTCGAATACTTATACCATGACGATCAAGGGAAAATGTTCTTATAAGATTGAGTTCGGAAAGGATACTCTGGGCAATATCCAGAGGATTCATAATGCACTTTCTGCAATCGAGAAAAAGCTGGCAGATACCGAGCAGAATCTGGAAACGGTACAACAGCAGTTAAAGACCGCACAGGAAGAGGTGCAGAAGCCATTCCCGAAAGAAGCGGAACTGAGTGAAAAAATGGAACGTCTGGCAGAACTAAATGCCATGCTGAACATGGATGAGAAAGGGGGAGAAAATCTTCTGGCAGATGAGGGCATTGGGGAAAATCCGGAAGTAAACGTGACAGAGGAACGACAGGACAGAATTGCTGACAGTGTTCATAAAACATCTATTCTGGAAAGGCTGAAAGAACAGAAACAGCAGGAGCAGACAGGCGAAATACAGCAGAAACCAAAAAAGAAACACGAACAGGAGTTATAAAGGGTATCCCGTCAGAGTGACCATAGCTTTGGCGGGATTTTTCTATGGAGGATTTGATTATGGCAAACAGAGAAGAACAGTTAAAGCAGATTACAGAGCAGTTGGAACAGGGTGTTGCAGAAATATTCACATCAGAAAAATATACGGAATATCTGAATACAATGGCAAAGTTCCATAATTACAGTTTTAATAATACATTGTTGATCGCTATGCAGAAACCGGAAGCAACACTGGTAGCGGGGTATCAGGCATGGCAGAAGAAATTCAACCGACAGGTAAAAAGAGGGGAAAAAGGCATCCAGATTATTGCCCCGGCTCCATATAAAGAGAAACAGGAGATTGAAAAGACTGATCCGGAAACAGGAGAGATTGTGATTGGGAAAGATGGACAGCCGGAAACAGAAGTAATAGAGCGTGTTATTACAAAATTCCGGGTCACGACAGTATTTGATGTCAGCCAGACCACAGGAGAACCAATTCCAGAATTTGAGGTATCAGAACTGGAGGGGGATATTCTGATCTACCATGATTTTATGGAAGCATTAAAAAGGGTTGCCCCGGTTCCTATCCGCTTTCTTGAGATTGATGGGGAGGCGAAAGGCTTTTATCAGCTTGTCGATAAATATATTGCTATCCAGCCTGGCATGAGTGAAGCACAGACCATGAAAACAGCGGTGCATGAAACGGCACATGCAGTATTGCATGATCGTGACCAGATGGAAGCGGAGGGCATTGTAAAAGACCAGCTTACAAGGGAAGTGGAAGCTGAAAGTGTTGCCTATGTGGTATGCAACCATTTTGGACTGGATACATCAGAGTATTCCTTTTCCTATATTGCGAGCTGGTCTTCCGGTAAAAATATGAAAGAGCTTCGTGCTTCTATGGACACCATTCGTAAGACTTCTGCTGATATGATCGGACAGATTGAGGAAAAACTCAAGGAACTTCAGGTCGAAAGACCAGAGCAGGAAGTAACTGCTGTGGAGCAGATAGAAGAACTGAGTGCCATGCAGTATGCGGAGCAGACCATCAACCGGCTTGAACAGGAACGGACGATTTTCAGTAATGACCAGAGGAACCTTATCGTGAATTTTGCTTATAGACTGGATAATAGGGAAGCAACGGAAAAACTGGCAGAGAGCCTTGCTGAATCTATTCTGGATGGAAACAGAGAAGCGGTACTAAAACTGATTGGAGAAGCGGAGAAACAGATTGACAGTCTGCCGGATTCGATGATCGGTTTATCAGAATTGCATGAAGCCGGATTTTATTCAGAAAGTATGCTTCCGCTTACCAGGGAACGGGCAGTGGAATTGCACCATGAGGGAGTAACGGTTTATGGACTGACCGGAGCAGTTGGCGGTCAGGAACAGTTGCAAAGAATTATGAATCTGGAACTGGATATTTTACAGCATGACGGATTATTCGGAGTGACGAAATTTGAATGGGAAAATTACCGGAGAAGTCAGGAAACGGTTATGACACCGGAAGAAAAAGCAAAAATCAAAGAAACACTTCTTTTAGAAAGTGATGGAAACCGCTATGGAATTTACCAGA
>NZ_JAAITI010000015.1 GCF_013304735.1 Blautia luti | reverse complement strand
TCCGGATTATAATACATACGATATCCATCCAGATTTCTTCTTCCCTGTCGGAAATATTCACTTGTAATCTGTACAAAATACTGGCTGGAATCCACGTTACAGAAATAACGGTAGCCACGGCTCTTGTAATATTCATACTTGGCGTTATCCGAAGTATATCCTTCCCAGTCACCGATATCTGCACCAAAGGCAAAAATAATCATGTCCGTTTTTCCCAGAATCGGAGCCACATATTTTTCCCATTTCTTATTATCGGTTTTCAGTTCAGCCGCAGTGGAAGACGTTGCATTTCTGTGTCCCCAGGTATGGCTTGCAAATTCCCAGCCGTCTTTTTTCATGGCTTTTGCCACTTTCTTGGCCTGCTTTACCTCTTTATCATAATCAAAATCCGGATTGGCTTTAAGAAAAGCCTTCTGGTCATCCTGAAGATTTTTCTTGGTTTTATAGGCACCGTCGGTACGGTATCCCAGAACTCCGTTGTAACCTGTCATCGCCAGAATTCCTTTTCTTCCATGATAGGAAAAATCCGGATGCTGTTTTATGAAGGAGTCCAGAATAGGCACCACATCGTAATCGCCGGTTACAACTGTTCCGTCTGCCTTTTTATATTCACACTTGATGTCTCCGTTGTCATCAATTACCAGCTTTGTGGCAAAACCGTCATCATCCATGTAATGGTAATAGCTGACATCATCTTCGGAAAGCACAAACGGAATCTTGCCTTCCGGAAGCATGATCTTTCCTCTGCTCATAGTTCCGTCATCATTAACAACCGCCATGTCATGAGGACTTACCAGTACGTATCCCTTCTCATACATACTCTGAATCATCTTTTTAAACTCGCTGACTGTTGTCATCATCTGATTGTATCCCGCTTCATCGGAATCTCCGTCAAAAGCTCTGGATGTGTCTACAATCAGTGAATGAAAGAACACATGGGTAATATTTTCCAGCGGATATTCCACACAGGCATCTCTTTTCTTTCTGTACTCTGATACTGCCTTCTGCATCTTATCACTGGTTGCAAACTTCCAGTTATTCTGAAGAACAGAAATCGCCCCTGTGTAGTCATACTGCTGTGCCAGTTTCTGCGCCTTCTTGAGAAGTGTTTTTTCGTCTGAGGAAGTACTTGTGGAACTGTCTTCGGATTCTTCCCGTTTCTGGGTTTCCTTCTCTGCTTTTTTTTCTTCTTTTGGTGTCTCGGTAGCTGCCGGCTGATCCTCCGGATCTGCTGCTACTTTGGCCACTTCTTCTGCTTCTTCAGACTGTGTATCCTCCTCTTCTGCCTCATCTGACTGTGTTTCTTCACTGTCCTGTGACTGGGCAATCATATTGTCCTTCTCAACGGTAACGGAAGAATTTCCGCCCACAAGAAGTGACGCTGCAAGTACTGTTGTCAGTACACCTGCAATTTTTTTCTTCATAAATAATAAGCCCCTTTCTTTTAAGTCCCCTCGTATCTTTTATCTGCGGATCATCCCATCGGCGGTACCGGTGTCGGTCTTGCAGAATCAAAAACTTCTTTTGCGTTAAAAAGATCTTCCAGAAGCTCCGGATTATAATACATACGATATCCATCCAGATTTCTTCTTCCCTGTCGGAAATAGCGGTCACGGATCTGTACAAAATATTGACTGGAATCTACATTACAGTAATAATTATAGCCCTGTCCCTTCAGATATTCGAATTTATCACCGGAATAATCTGCTGCATTTGTAAGATCTGTTCCAAAAGCAAAAATAATGATATCCGTTCCCCCAATCAGCGGATCCACATTTTTTTTGAATTTTTCGGTATCGGACTGCAGTTTCTCCAGGGAAATCTGTCCTACATTCTGATGTCCCCAGGTATGGCTCGCAAATTCCCAGCCTTCTGCCTTCATAGCATCAGCAACTTTTTTTGCGGCTGCCCGTTCTTCCTCCAGACTGAAATCCGGATGTTCGTCCAGCCACTGTACTTTATTTGCATCCAGATCTGCAGGACGTGTTTCATAACTTTCGTCTGTACGGTATCCCAAAATTCCATTGTACCCGGTAAGTGCCACGATTCCCTTGGCTCCCCGGTAGGAAAAATCCGGATGCTGCTCCACAAAACGGTCAATCAATGGTACCATATCATAATCTCCTACTGATACGCTGCCATCATCTTCCACATATTCGTTGCGGATTTTCCCCTCTTCATCCACAATCAGTTTTGTGGCAAAACCATCTCCATCCATATAATGATAATAACATACATCATCCTGCGAAAGGACAAACGGTGTTTTCCCCGGTGGGAGAAGAATTTCTCCTTCTGTGATATTGCCGTTTTCATCCACCTTTGCCATGTCTTTAATGCTTACCATGACATAGCCCTTATCGTACATGGTCTGCGTAATCTTATTAAACTCATCAATGGTAGTCATAACCTGATTATAATCTGCTTCTTTATAATCTCCGTCAAAAGCTTTGGATGTATCTTTTATCAGAATATGATAAAAGACATGCGTCACTTCTTCAAGTGGCCATGCCGTACATGTTGCTTTTGTTTCTTCATATTTTTTTACCGCATTCTGCATCTTCTGGCTGGAGCCGTAACCCGGATCTTTTTTCAGAAGATCTATTGCCTTGTCATAATTATACTGCTGTGCAAGAATATCTGCCTTTGCAAGAGTATCACCGGATAGGGTTTCTTCTAATGCGGCAGCTTCTGTAGGAACGTTCTGCTTGGAACTTTCATCCTGCGAATTTTTCTGATTTTCTGTTTCGTTTGATTCCTTTGTAGCAGATGCGCTTTTTTTCTGCTGAGAGACTGCTGTATTTTTTTCTTTAAAAGCTGTCACACCGGCGGATATGCCTCCGGCGACAAGCAAAACTGCTGCTCCTATGGCGATCAGACGATTTCTGCGTTCCCGCTGCAGACGCTTCCTGCGGCGTTCCAGCATACATTTCCGCCATTCTTCATACTCCGGAGTTCCCATTTCTGGTCTGGATCTCCGGGGCCTGTTCTCTTCCATACCAATTTCCTCCATCTCTGGTCTTCTTTCGTTTCTTACGTATAAACAAAGATCACCCTGTTTCTGCAATCCATCTGGTATATATTGTGGACCACAGCACAATCATTATACCTTGTAAACGCTGAAATTTCCACCATTCCTCCTGTCTTTTTCACTTTTCTTTTATCTTGCCTTTTTGGGAAAACAATGCTAAAATGTTTTGTACGTAATGTAACCGATTGCGAAACAAATATACATACAGGGGGATTCTCAAATGAGTACAGTTACCATTGTTCTTCTGGTCATCCTCGTTATTCTGATCGCAGCATTAGTCGCACTCTACTTCTTCGGAAAGAAGGCTCAGAAAAAACAGGACGAACAGCAGGCTCAGATCCAGGCCAACAAGCAGACAGTTTCCATGCTGATCATCGATAAAAAGCGGATGCCACTGAAAGATTCCGGACTTCCACAGATGGTCATTGACCAGACACCGAAGCTTATGCGTCGTTCCAAACTTCCGATCGTAAAAGCTAAAGTTGGTCCGAAGATCAGCATCCTCATTGCAGATGAGAAAGTCTTTGATCTGATCCCGGTTAAGAAAGAGATCAAAGCTGAAGTCAGCGGTCTTTACATCGTTGGCGTAAAAGGAATCCGTGGTTCTCTTGAAACACCACAGAAGAAGAAAAAAGGCTTCCTCGCAAGATTCCGTAAATAATCCGAATACAAAACAACCGCCGTGATCTCAGGAATTTTCCTGATGTACGGCGGTTATTTTTTGTGATTCCGATATTTATAAAACAAAATCCTTACAGTCTCTTGGCTGTACCTGGATCGCCAGGTAACAGTCTGCCACATGTTCCTCATTCATATCCAGCGCATAATCTGCCTTCATCTGAAGATTCTCTTCGCTTTCTTTAAGCTCCAGGCTTGTAGCTGCAATTCCCATCTGAAGTGTTCCATACGGCGTAGTATAATAAGTCATATTTTTCTTTCCCTGTTCAAATACCATATGGACATTTACCAGGCCTTTTTTGCTTACTTCCAGGCCTTTTTCTGACATTTTTATGTAATTGATTGTAGGTTCGGCAGTTTCATCCAGAAGTTCCTCATATCTGAGATAATGGGAACCGTTGCGGAAATAATACTGTCCCGGTACAACGATCTCGATCGGCTCCTGGTCTCCCTGTGAGTCCATCATCTGAAGCCCTCTTACATGGATCAAAACTTCTTTTTGCATTTTTTTCTCCTAATATTTCTCAATATCGATCTTCTGCGTCTTTTCTACATTATATGGAAGAATGGAATTGGCAAAATCCTTGAATTTCTCGGCAAGGTCGCTTACATAAAAGCGGTATGGAAATTCCTCCTGTGCAGCTTCATCACTGGCAAGATCCATCCCGGCCAGAAGCTTCTTCAGTTCCAGCGCCGTTTCATATGCCGGGTTTACAAGGCGGACCTCCTCACCCATAATCTTCCGGATCGTAGATCGCAGAAGCGGATAATGGGTACAGCCAAGGATCAGCGTATCGATCTCCTGATCCTGCAGCTCCTTTAAGTATCTTCTGGCTACTTCCTCTGTAACCGGATCGTGATACCATCCTTCTTCCACCAGCGGTACAAATAAGGGGCACGCCTTTCCGATAACTGTAATCTCCGGATCCAGTTCTTTCAGATAAGAAGCATGGATGCCGCTTCCTACGGTACCTACCGTACCGATGATACCAACACGCTTGTTTCTGGTTTCCTGGGCTGCCACTCTGGCACCGGCCTCGATCACTCCCAGAATAGGAATATCCAGCTCATCTTTCACCTCATCCAGAGCAAAAGCACTGGCTGTATTACAGGCTACAACAATGGCCTTCACCTTCTGTTCCTGCAGAAAATGAATGATCTGACGGGAGTAACGGATAACCGTTTCTTTGGATTTGCTTCCGTATGGAACCCGGGCTGTGTCTCCGAAATATACGATTTTTTCCGAGGGAAGATTCCGCATGATTTCCCGGGCTACGGTCAGTCCTCCGATACCGGAATCAAACACACCAACCGGTGCGTTTCTGTCTATATTCATTGATCTTATTCTCCTGAAATAATTAATCGAGCGCTATAATTACTCGTTGGAATATTGTATCACCAATCCAGCGCTTTCGCAAGCCAGAAGGAGATCTTCACCGGCTTATTTTCCCCATTATCCTCCACTTTCTCAAAGCAGAATTCCGGGTAGATGGTTCCCCACCAGGCATAAACTCCAGGGTTCTCAAAACCCGTAATCCTTTTCTCCCAGGTACCGCCTGCAAGGATTATGGCAGCCAGAAGAAAAATCCCCCATGTTCTTTTTAATATATGCTTTCCTGTTGTTATCGCATTCATAATCAAACCCTCCTGATATCTTTTTGATGGATATCAGAATTATTAACAGCCGGAACTTTATTTATTCACCGTTCCCGTAATCCACCTCCAGAAGCTCCCCGTTTACCCATACAGACGGAATCCACGGCAGTGTTCCGTCCTGGTAAAACTGATGATACACCTCTCTTAAAGTCACTCCTTTTTTCTGCTGACCGGTAGTACGGTTCTCCTGGATCCCCTGAAGATACTCACCCACAGAACTTTCTTCTGCCCCTTTCCAGCGAAAAACCTCTCCCAGCATTCCTGTTCGGAACATATACACATCCTCTCCCACATGTTCTTCCTGCTTCAGATACTCAAGAAATACTTTTCTGTTTTCTTCTGTCAGCATGCTTTCATCCAGAATTACCACCTGAAGGTGTCCCAAATCCAGAAATTTTTCCTGAGACCGGTTATAAACTTCCTCGATCTCCTGAAAATTTTCACCTGCAAGAGTCAGTACGGAAACCGGATCTTCCTCCGGCTTTTCCTGCCCGGTGGTCACATTCATATCCGGCATGGCATATTTCAGCACAAAACCTTCTTCTGAAACACCGGCGCCCAGTGCCAGCGGATACATTCGTTTTTCCGGTTCCACAGCTGCGCATCCGGTTCCCATAAGACTTATAAAGAAAAACAGGCTCGCAGACACCACTTTTTTCTTCCACCGGCCTTTATTTTCCACGCTGAAAAAAATCTGGATCACAAGAAGCAGCGGCACAAAAATATATGCCAGATACCAGCCATAATACGTTTCTATCCCGGCACCGTTTTTTTCGTAAAACGAAAGGATCCACCCTGCTGCCGGAATCCAGTACCGTCCACTTCCAAGCTTTGTTTTTTCCGCAATCTGATTCCCGTAATGAAAAAGACTTCCCAGAGAAAAAAGAAGCCCGAACACCAGAAATCCCATCCAGATCACATCAAATCTTGCCAGCACATTTCCCGGAAGATCTGCCCCGTCCAGAAGAGGCAGCACCGGATATGTTTCCGCCAGAAGCCTGTTTTTTCCAAATACAGCAGGAAGCAGAACCTGCATACCAAGGACAATTCCACACACGGTAAGAAAGGCCAGGATCACCGGCTTTCTGGCACTTCCCTGTTTTTCTACTTTTTCAAGCCCAAAAGGCAGAAGCCCCACTCCGGAAAAAACACAGAGAAATGCATACACATCCCGGATCATCCATTTCCCGGAAAACCTGCTACCGGTACCCTCCACGGTTTCCAGAAAATATTCCGCTTTTCCCTGTCCTGCACTCAAAATCATAAGAAGGAGAATCCCTGCCAGAAAAATCCCTCCGGAAATTTCCGCAATCCTTCCTCTTCTCTGCATTCCCCGGTGCGTTCCCAGACTGCATGCTGCCACAGCAAGCAGAGACAGCCATTTCCCGGAAATCCCGCTGATCAGACTCTGTGGAATTACTTTTGCAAGAAGATCCGCCAGAAAAGCCGTACTTAAGATTACATATAAAAGAAAGAACAGTCCAATAAACCGTACAGTAATATTTCCTGTCATTCTGGAAAGTTCTCCATAAGCAGGAGCAAGACGGATCAGCCAGATCACATAAAATGAAAGAAGCACCGCCGCCAGGATCGTCCCTGCCATAGCATTCACTCCCAGCATTTCTCCGTTTTTAAAAAGGCACAGAAGAAAAGGCGCCGGAAACACAAGTATGATCTGCCGGAAAAGCTGTCTGTGGGAAATCCTGTTGTTTTCTGCAAATCTCATAATCCTTTTCCTTTCTGCCTCCACGGCTTTGTCCGCAGTCTGCGCTTCTGGTCATCTCTTGCATACAACGGCCGGAATTTCCGTTTCCGGAATGGCTGGCGCAAAATTCTTCCTCCTGTTTCCGCCTGGCCGTTTTTTTCTACAAAGGGTACCAGATATGGGACACCAAAACTTAAAAGTCCTGCCAGATGTGCCGCTGTCAGATACAGTCCCAGCACAATTCCGAAGATGCCAAGATATCCTCCCAGAAAAAGAAATCCATACTTCAGAAGCCGGAACGCAGACGCAAATTCCTCATTGGGGATCGCCAGAGATCCAAGCGCCGTTAATGCCACAATAATTACCACCACGGGGCTTACCAGATTAGCCTCCACAGCTGCCTGTCCAATAATCAGGCCTCCAACAATCCCGATGGCATTTCCAAGAGCTCCGGGAATCCGCACGCCCGCCTCCCGGATCAGCTCAAAAGACAGCTCCAGGAACACCAGCTCCACCACGCTGGAAAACGGTACGCCTTCCCTTGCCTGTGCAAAAGAAAGAATCAGATTGGCCGGAAGAATCTGAGTGTGGAACCGTATCACAGCCAGATAAAGTCCCGGAAGCAACGTTGCCACAGCCATAGCCAGATACCGCAGCACACGCAGGAATGAAGTCATTTCAAAACGGTTGTACCAGTCCTCACTGCTTTCCATAAAACTGTTAAATGCACCTGGAATCACCAGTGCCACCGGTGAGTTGTCGCAGAGCAGAACGGCTTTTCCATTGAGAAGTTCCTGTGCCGCCCGGTCCGGACGTTCGGTTGTCTGAAACTGAGGGAACGGCGAATACCATGCTTCTTCGGTCAGCTGTTCCAGCATTCCGCTATCCAGAATTCCGTCCACAGTAAAAGATTCCAGCCGTTCTTTCACTGCGGTCAGAAGTTCTTCGTGCACCAGATCTTCCACGTACAGAAGCTGCACCACTGTATTGGAACGCACCCCGATGCTTTGCTGCTCTACTTTAAGACGGGTATCCCGGATCCGCTTCCGCACAAGGGCCGCATTGGTTTTTACGCTGTCGCAGAAGCCTTCTTTGGAACCCCGCAGCACTTTTTCCGTTTCCGCTTCTGATACATCCAGCCCCGGATAGCCTTTGCTGGATATCTTCATGGCCCTATCATAACCATCCATAAAGAAAACCGCATTTCCGGAAAGAACAGCCCCGAAGACTTCTTCCATGGAAAAAAGTTCTTCCACATCCGCAATTCCGAGACTGTTTCTCCTGATAAATTCCCGAATCTTTTCTTCCGGGATTTCCCAGAAATGATTGATCATCTTTCCAATGGCAGAATCGTCCAGCATCATGTTGGAAACTGCCACTTCAATATAAACCATCAGACAGTCCACTTTATGACCCTCTCCCAGGCGCATGGGCCGTATCAGAATATCATCGCAGTTTTCGCAGCGCTTCCGGATATAAGATTCATTTTCATGGAGAGATACTGAAATCTTTTTTTCTTCCACAGTTTCACCGTCCTTTTCCAATAAAAAAAGAGATGCCAGTGGCATCTCTCTTAATATCCCCGGATATCCGGTTCTTATTCTTTTTTCTCGGATTCTCTGGCTGCATTCTCCGCGCGGATGGTACGGATAATTGCCATTCTCTGATTCTCCAGATGGTGAAAAGAAATATCCTGTGCTTTCTGCACATCACCCTCCCGAATCGCTTTTACCAGTTCTTCGTGTTCGCTGACAAGAAGATTTCTGGTCTGCTCTTCCTTCAGATATTCCACGCGGTAACGGTACATCTGTTCCCGGAGATTATTCAGTACCTGGTTCAGGCGCTTGTTATCGGAGGCCTGGTAAATGATCTCATGGAACGCCACATCCGCTTCCGCAAGACGAACAAGATTTCCCTCTGCTTTTGTTTTTTCGAATTCTTTGGCTGCCACCCAGAGCCGTCCAAGCTCCTCCTCTGTAATCAGCTTGCATGCCTTTTCTATAGCTACGTTCTCAAGTGCAATACGCACCTCAAGAACATCATTCAGATCTTTTTCAGTAATGCTTGCAACCTGGGCTCCCCGGCGCGGAATCATTACCACAAGACCTTCCTGCTCCAGCTTACGCATTGCCTCACGCACCGGTGTTCTGCTGACCCCCAGACGCTCTGCAAGAGCGATCTCCAGAAGTCTTTCCCCCGGTTTCAGTTCTCCTTTCAGAATTGCCTGCCTCAAGGTGTTAAAAACAACATCCCGAAGCGGCAGATATTCATTCATATCCACAGAAAAATCACTTGTCATTTGTAACTCCTCCATCCCTGTTGTAAATATCCGTGGCAAATACTGTTTTTGCCAGTCCGCTCTTTCTGAGACTTCTGGCTGCCGCCGCCATCTTATCTCTGTTATCAAAAATACCAAATACCGTTGGACCGCTTCCGCTCATCATCGCTTTCAGCGCTCCCTTTTCTTCCATGAGTTCTTTGATATTTCCAATTACAGGGTACTGGCGGATAATTCCAGGCTCAAATACATTCTCCATTTTTGATGCCATGGCATAAAGATCACCGCACTCAATATCCCTGATAAGGCCATCAATATCCGGATGTTTCCCGATTCCCGCCAGATTCAGATTTTCGTAGGCAGTTTTTGTGGAAACATTGATTCCCGGTTTTCCTACCAGCACATAGCATTCCGGAACTTTCGGAAGTCGCTTCAGCTTCTCACCGATTCCCTCCGCAAGGGCTGTTCCACGCATAATGCAGTACGGAACATCTGCTCCTACCTTCACTGCGCGCTCCATCAGCTGCTCTTCCGTCAGGCCCAGATGAAACATCCGGTTCACACCTACAAATGCGGCCGCAGCATCAGAGCTTCCGCCTGCCATACCTGCTGCTACCGGAATAAACTTGCGAAGTTTAATGGAAAGTCCCTCTTCAATTCCAAATTCGTCCATCAGCATCTGTGCTGCTTTATATACAAGATTCCGGCTGTCTGTGGGAATAAACGGAAGATTGGTGGTCAGCACGATTCCCGGCCGTTTCGTCTTTCTGATATCCAGGATATCATACATACGGATGGTCTGCATGATCATGCGTACCTCATGATAGCCGTCCTCTCTCTTCCCCAGAACATCAAGTCCGAGATTGATCTTTGCCATTGCTTTTAAACGCATAAGCCCCTCCATTTGTACTTTGTATACAGTATTTATATGTATATTTTATATGATTTTCACAGTCTTTTCAACAGCAAAATTTTCCAGCTTTTTTCATTTTCTGCTGTTTTTTTCTCATTTAATCTGTCCTTCTACTTTTTTCACCACAAGAAGCGGTGTTCCCGGAGATGGCTCCTGGTTTTCCTTAAGCCCGTTCAGAGTGCAGATTTCTTCAATGGATGTATGATATTTTCTTGCAATATCCCACAGCGCATCTCCCGGTTTCACCATATAAATCAGTATTCCCGGCATGGCCTGGATTTTTTTCATATCCAGAGGTTTTTCTTCCACTTTATCAATAATAAATACCGGTTCCCGGATCACCGCAAGAAGATTCAGGCCCACTGACGCCCGGATCTCGATTTCGTTGCCGTCTGCCATGGATGCAGAAAGCTGTTCCAGTTCCGCCTTTAACCGGTAGCTGCTGTCCGGTCGGATACCTCTTGCTTCCACCACATGAGAAAACGGGATCATAGCCTCCATGGAATAAAAAGGCATCCTGTCATTTCCGATAATATACAGAATCTTCAGCATGACCACTCCATCTGCCTGCACTCCGTTCTCCACAATCCTGGTCTTATCGATTTTTACTTTTCCCTGGCTGTGACAAAGCTGAAGAATTTTTCCCTGGGTTTCTTTTACCTGAATACGGTCACTGATCCGGCATCTGGAAAAATTCCGCACCAGCAGTCTTTCCAGGACTTCATTTTTTCCTTCCGGAATGCATTCCCGAAGAGGTGTATACACATCTGTAACCATTGAACATTCTTCCTCCCGGAAAAACTTCATATCCAGTTCCAGCACTACATCAGATACAAAAATTCTTTCTTCTCCATCTGCATCCGGCTTTACTTCCAGGCTCTGGTGCATTACAGACACTTCAATATCCGGAATCAGTTCCTCCGTACAGTCCGGGCATTCCACTTCCCCGGAAAAGGGCAGGGCGTATTCCAGCCATTGCACCGGTGCTTCTGTATCTTCCGATTCATACAGCACAAAAACTGACAGCTCACCTCTTGCTTTTACGATATTTTCTTCCGGTTTCAGCTCCAGCCCCCGTACATCCATGGTATACCAGATCAGTCCGGAAATATCCGGGCGGTTGGAAGCAATGGTATATTCATCTTTGATCCGGAAGGTGTCTTTTTTATGTACAGTAAGTCCCAGGAAACGTACCTGCTTCTTTCTCACAGAAATGTCCGTAACATCCAGCGCTACCGGAAGCCGGATCTGCTCCGTCTCATCCACAGCTGCATAAAAAGTTACCAGGGCTTTGATATTCAGCTTTCTGGAATGGATCAGCCGGAGCGTAAGATCCTCTATTTCCCACTTCAGGCACATTTTATCCCCATTTACAATATCTTTCAGGTTTAATGTTTCCTCAAAAGGCAATTTTGCTGTAAGACTGCTGATAATTCCGCTTTCTTCCCCCACATAAAGAACATCTACCTGCAGATCTCCACGCAGAATCCCTTTTCCATCTGCAAGGCGTACATCCTCCATAATGATCCGTCCCTTATGCTGGATCAGTCTTCCCACATCCGGTTTTGCATCCGGTACATTAAAATCCTCATCAAAAGTAACCTGGCTTTTCGCCCTGCTTTTTTCTCTGAGTATCTGCATACTTTCCTTTTTTAATTCCACAGTCTAATCCCCTTTCTCAGATACTTTTTCTGATTTCCTGCTGCCTTCCCGGAAAGTTACCGGCTTTTTCTGGCGCCGGGTTTTTATTACAATGGAAGGATATGAGGGAACTCCGGCTTCGCTCAGATCCTTTGGTCCCAGAAGTCTCGTAATAAAAAAAAGACCGTTTCCGGATTCTCCAAGTTCTTCTACCTGAATACTGTACCCGCCGCTCATCTGACGGCCATATCCCTTTACCAGGTACAGATCCTCCCCTGTTTCGTAGCTTAGCTGAAATTCTTTTTCCTTTTTTTCTTCCATGATCCTGGAAAGTTCTTCCGGGATATCCGAATGTTCCACTACCGTATAGGAAACCGGTTTTCGATCTTCTTCCTCAATCCGCACAAACCGGCAGCCGGAAAGCAGAAAAGCTGTTACTACAGCAATCAGCAGAAAAACTGATTTTTTCATAATTCCCTCTTTTATCAGCAGCCTGCATTACTCAGTATTTATTCTATGTAATCCGGTAAAGATTTATTGCAACTATCGGAAATTCTTCGTATAATGGTATCAGGATGCGAAGCTGCATCAAAATATAGAAAGGACAAAAGACATGATTCGATTTATACTTGTCTGTATCGTTGTCATCGCTTATCTGGTGCTGACGATCCCGGTTCTTCTGGTGGAATGGATCATCGGCAAGTTCTCTCCAATGACCAAGGATATCAGTTCCCTGCGCATGGTACAGGCCATATTTAAATTTATCCTGTGGATCACTGGTGCCAAAGTCACCGTCATCGGTGAAGAAAATGTTCCGAAAGATCAGGCCGTTCTCTATGTGGCAAACCACAGAAGTTATTTTGACATTCTGCTGACCTACAGCCGCTGCCCGATCCGTACCGGTTATGTTGCCAAAAAAGAAATGGAACGTTATCCGCTGCTTTCCAACTGGATGCGTAATCTCTACTGCCTCTTCCTTGACAGAGAAGACATCAAACAGGGGCTGAAAACCATCCTTCAGGCGGCAGACTATGTAAAATCCGGCATTTCCGTGTGCATCTTCCCGGAAGGAACCAGAAACAAAAATGCTGACGAAACCGATATGCTGCCATTTCATGACGGAAGCTTCAAGATTGCAACCAGAGCCAAAAGCCCGATTATTCCTATTGCAATCAGCAATTCCGCCAATATCTGGGAGGCCAATTTTCCAAAAATGTCTCCTACCCACGTGGTAATTGAATATGGCAAACCGATCATTCCATCTGAGCTTGACCGGGATACTCAGCGTCACCTGGGTGCGTATACTCAGAGCATTATTAAAGAAATGCTTATCAAAAACAAAGAGCTGGTGTGAGCAATGTTTCACACCAGCTTTTCTGATCTATACAGATTCTTTTTTATTTTTCAGGAACGTCTGTTCCCCCCCCATTGTCGGGACGTTATCCATGTATTCTTTTTTTATGTCTTCAGACACGGATTTAAAGAACTGTTCTTTTGTTTTTTCGTAGCCGTCAAATTCTGAGGTAGCACTTCCCTTATCTTCAGTCTCCGTACGCTCTTCTGCCATTGAGATCATTTCTTCTTTCAGACGGCTCTGAATATCTTTCAGGCATTCCAGAAGAAGCGGATTGAAGGTACCGCACTCTCCATTCAGGATCATCTCAACAGCTTTCTCATGAGAATAAGCTTTCTTATATACACGTTCGCTGATCAGCGCATCGTATACATCAGCCAGTGCAACTACCTGGGCAGAAATCGGGATTTCTTCTCCCTTCAGGCCATCCGGATAGCCTTTTCCATCATAACGTTCGTGATGCCATCTGCAGATATCATGGGCAATCCGGACCAGCGGTTCGTTTTTATAATATTCCAGGCTCTCCAGCATGGAAGCACCAATAGCACTGTGTGTCTTAATCACCTCAAATTCTTCTTTGGTCAGTCTGCCCGGCTTATTCAGAATCTTATCATCAATACCGATCTTTCCGATATCATGAAGCGCAGACGCTGTAACAATCATTCTTCTTACAGAGCTGGACAGATCATACTGATCCGTTTTCTGTATCAGTCTCTCCAGAATCAGTTCTGTAATAATATTGATATGCAGAACATGGGCACCACTTTCACCATTTCTGAATTCTACAATCTGGCTTAAGATGCTGATCATCATACGGTTGTTCTTTTCTTTTTCATAAATCTGATCTGTAACAAGAACCAGCAGTCTTCTCTGTTTTGCATATAATGTAATGGTGTTGTAAACACGTTTGTATACAATCTGGGCATCAAATGGCTTTTTGATATAATCCGCAACTCCCAGATCAAAGGCACGTCTCACGTAGGAAACGGAATCTTCACCGGAAATCATGATAACCGGAATATCCTCAAGCCAGTTTCTTTCATTCATATAGCTCAGTACTCCAAATCCGTCCAGCACCGGCATAACAAGATCAAGAAGTACCAGAGAAATTCCTGTTTCATACTGTCTCAGGAGTTTAATGGCTTCCTCTCCGTTAGTCGCTTCCAGAATGTCATAATCTGCTCCAAGCATTTCCGACAAAATGCAGCGGTTCATCTCGGAATCATCTACGATCAGGATCGTCAGCCTTGTTTTATCCTGCAGAAGGATCTCCTGTGCGCTGTTTCTTCCTGCAATCTCATTTTCACTGATCACGACCATATTTTTGCGCTGTTTCGCACGATACATAAACTTATCCGCACGAAGTACTGCTTCTCCCAGTTTTTCTCCGGTAGAAAGTACTCCGCCAATACTTACTGACAACTTCAGCTGAGAATATCCAGGAACTCTGGCTGCATGAACTTCTTCCTGGATTTCCTTCAGTTTCTTGGTAAAATTATCCACATTGATGTCCGGTATCAGCAGAAGAAATTCATCTCCTCCGAAACGAACAACCTTGTCTGTCTTACGTACATGTCGACGGATAACCTCCACAACTACCTTTAATGCTTTATCACCTGCATCATGTCCATAGGTATCGTTATAAAGTTTAAAATCATCCAGATCCACCATAGCCACGCCGGCAGAACTCTCCAGATTTCTGACCTTATCCTCATAATATCTTCGATTAAAAACACCTGTAAGAGCGTCTTTATACAATTTATCCGCATATCCACTGAGTTCTGCGAGAAGATTCTCTCTGTCTTCTGAATCAATGATATCGTCATCTTCCAGATTATTGATCATTTCCATGATATATGGTTTGCCATCAATATTCAGATATTTGGAAATTACCTGATAAACTTTAGAGTCTACTATTTCTATTTTTGTTTTCTGGCGTTTTTCTTTCAGTGCTTTTCTGGAAATACAGTTAGTACATCTTTCGTCCTTACCCCATATGGAATAGCACTGACATGGGGGCTCTATTCCCTCTCCTGTTTCCAGTGTTTCTCCATCCAGCAGACGTACAATAGAAAAAACCTGCTCCAGCTGCTGCTTCATCTCCTGTACTTCCTGCATTGTCATGATATCCTTTAGCTCCATTTTTTTTCCTTCACTTTATACGTTACCTTGATAATCTTTTTTCTTCTTCTTATTATTACATAATGATATCACTATTTATTTTCAAAGTATAGTAAGAAATGACAAAAAAAACCATATCCATGTCTATTTTTCGACATGTGATATGGTTTTTACATTAATGTGCTCCTGCACCCAAAATCTTCTCTGCATTTTCAATCCGCTCTTTTGTTGGCGGATTAATCCCTTTCAGTGGATAATCAAGATGAAGGTTTTCCCACTTGAAGATTCCAAGTGTATGATATGGAAGAACTTCCACTCTATCAACAGTTTTCAGGGTTGCGATGAAATCAGCCAGGCGATGGAGATAATCGTCACGATCATTACGCTCCGGTACCAGCACGTGACGAATCCACATGGATACACCCATATCCGAAAGTTTCTGCGCCATGGCAAGGATGTTTTTGTTGGTACATCCTGTGAGAATCTTATGCTGTTCCTCATCAATATGTTTGATATCCAGCATGACAAGATCTGTATATTTCATCAGCTCTTCCCATTTTTCATGCCATGGGCCCTCTTCTGTGTAAGGATTGCCGCTGGTATCAAGAGTTGTGTGGATTCCCTGTTTTTTGGCTTTCTTAAAAAGTTCAGTGAGGAAATCGATCTGTAACAGTGGCTCGCCTCCACTCACAGTAATACCGCCCTTACTTCCCCAGTAAGAGCGGTATCGACAGGCTTTTTCAAGCAGCTCATCTGCTGTGTACTCCGTTCCTGTTTTCATTTGCCAGGTGTCCGGATTGTGGCAGAACTGGCAGCGCATGGCACAGCCGCTCAAAAAAATCACATACCGGACTCCTGGTCCGTCAACAGAGCCGAAGCTCTCCAGTGAGTGGACGTAGCCAGTGATTTTTTTCTGGTCGTCCATATTTTTTATTACATCCTTTCGTGGCAGGTTCTTGCGATAACGTCAAGCTGCTGCTCTCTTGTAAGGTCGATGAACTTAACAGCATATCCGGAAACACGGATGGTGAAGTTTGCATACTCCTCTTTTTCCGGATGCTCCATAGCATCGATAAGTTTCTCTTTACCGAATACGTTTACATTGAGGTGATGTGCACCACGGTCAAAGTATCCGTCCAGTACGTTTACAAGGTTCTCTGTACGCTCTTCCTCAGAATGTCCAAGGGCATCCGGGTTGATTGTCTGAGTATTGGAGATTCCGTCAAGGGCATCCTCATAGTCAAGTTTTGCAACAGAGTTCAGGGAAGCAAGAAGTCCGTTCTGCTCTGCACCGTAAGACGGGTTAGCTCCCGGTGCCAGTGGCTCGCCGGCTTTTCTTCCGTCCGGAAGAGATCCTGTAGCTTTACCATAAACAACGTTGGATGTGATGGTAAGGATGGATGTGGTCGGCTTGGAATCACGATAGGTATGGATGTGTTTCAGTTTCTCAAGGAATGTTGAAAGCAGTGTTGTTGCGATCTCATCTGCTCTGTCATCATCATTACCATAACGTGGGAAGTCACCCTCAACCTGGAAGTCTGTTGTGATTCCGTCCTCATCACGGATTGCTTTAACTTTTGCATATTTGATAGCGGAAAGGGAGTCTACTACATGTGAGAATCCAGCGATACCAGTTGCGAAAGAACGGTCAACCTTTGTATCGATGAGTGCCATCTCAGCTGCCTCATAGTAGTATTTATCATGCATGTAGTGGATCATGTTCAATGTTCCAACATACAGATGTGCAAGCCAGTCCATCATCTGATCGTATTTTGCGATTACTTCATCATAGTCAAGGTACTCGGAAGTGATCGGCTGGTACTGCGGTCCTACCTGCTGTTTTGTCTTCTCATCAACACCGCCGTTGATCGCGTAAAGAAGGCATTTTGCAAGGTTTGCACGAGCGCCGAAGAACTGCATCTCTTTACCTGTCTCTGTAGCAGATACACAGCAGCAGATGCTGTAGTCATCGCCCCATACCGGACGCATAACATCATCGTTCTCATACTGGATGGAACTTGTTGTAACAGAGATGTCTGCTGCATATTTCTTGAAGTTCTCAGGCAGTCTTGAAGAGTAGAGAACTGTAAGGTTCGGCTCCGGAGCCGGTCCCATATCCTCAAGTGTATGAAGGAAACGATAGTCGTTCTTTGTTACCATGGAACGTCCGTCCTGTCCCATACCTGCTACTTCCAGAGTTGCCCATACCGGGTCACCGGAGAAGAGCTGGTTGTAAGACGGGATACGAGCGAATTTAACCATACGGAATTTCATTACGATATGGTCAACAAGCTCCTGTGCCTCTTTCTCTGTAAGAGTTCCGTTCTCAAGGTCTCTCTCAATATAGATATCAAGGAATGTGGAGATACGTCCAACACTCATTGCAGCTCCATTCTGAGTCTTGATCGCTGCAAGATATCCGAAGTACAGCCACTGGAATGCTTCCTTTGCATTCTTAGCCGGCTGGGAAATATCAAAGCCATAGATCTGAGCCATTTCTTTCATCTTCTTCAGAGCACGGATCTGATCTGCGATCTCCTCACGAAGCTGGAAGTCATAACGTCTCATACCCTGACGGTCGCATGCTGCGAAATCTTTCTCTTTACCGGCGATCAGGAAGTCGATTCCGTAAAGAGCTACTCGTCTGTAGTCACCTACGATACGTCCACGTCCGTAAGTATCCGGAAGTCCTGTAAGGATCTTGTTGTGACGTGCTCTCTTCATCTCTGGTGTGTAGATATCGAATACACCCTGATTATGTGTTTTGAACTCATAGTTGTTGAAAACATCTTTGATTTTGTCACTTACGTGGTATCCGTAAGTCTCGCATGCCTGCTCTGCCATCTTGATTCCGCCGTATGGCATGAAAGCACGTTTCAGAGGTTTGTCTGTCTGAAGACCTACAACCTGCTCAAGGTCTTTCAGCTCCTCATCGATGTATCCAGGACCGTATGCTGTGATTCCTGTTACTACCTCTGTCTCCATATCAAGAACGCCGCCCTTGGCACGCTCCTCTTTCTGAAGCTCCTGAAGTTTGCCCCAGAGTTTATCAGTTGCCTCTGTCGGCTCTTCCAGGAAAGAAGCGTCTCCGTCATATGGTGTGTAGTTCATGCTGATGAAGTTACGAACGTCGATTTTCTCTTTCCAACGATCGCCTTTGAATCCGTTCCACTGCTCGAAATTAACTTTTGCCAATTTGTTGCACATCCTTTCTCTGTTCTGTTTCGATGATTATTCGTTCACTGCCCGCACAGTTAGTAATATATAACATTTCTCATGACGACCATAAGATACCAGATTCAGATTTTAAAGTCAACAGATTGGAAGTATGTTTTTTATAATATACAAGGGATGGTATTATTGATAAAATTAATGATAAAATTGTACTAGATATTGTACATTGTCGGGCGTCTGACGTACGCACTTTCGCAGTGGGCGGAGTTCCCTTTCCGGGTGGGACGCTTTGGCTGCGGGCGTTTTTGCGAGGAGGGGAAGCATTCATAGTTGCGAAGGCCATTTCCCCTCCTCGCGCTCCTCCCCTCCGGCCACGCAGTTGTTCTGCGTTGTGGGAATGTGATTCTTTACTGACAAGAAGATGGATTCTGCTGTATTGGATATGAAACACTATGCCGATTTTAGCGAAGATGTGGACGGGAATGTGGCACTTACGTTCCTGTTCCCTGGGTGTGGAATGGGTGAATAGATGTGTAGGGTTTAATCTATGACTGACTTTTAAAGTATATCTTTTATATTTTCTGATTATTTATATTGAAACACTTTTTTGATGGAGCTATAATGTAGAAAAAAGGAGCGTGATTTTTATGAGTACGGAAACTACGAAGGATACTCTTCCTTTTACCTGCACACCGGCTTATAACCGGGATGCCTGTAAGGGGTGTGTCTGTTCTACCTGTTATGAACAGGAATTTTGTGACCGGTGCAGCTCCTGTGTGGAGCAGGGACATCGGAAGGAGCGATGTAATGCTTATGAGGGGGCTTATAACTACTGAGCGTCTGAAGTAATTCTAACATTTCAGTCATTTATACACAACAGGTACAAAAAGGGAGATGCGAAAAAACTCAATCGAGTTTTTTCACATCCCCTTTTTAATATCTGTTTTATTCCTTTGTTTTTCCCTCCATAGTCTGCTGTTCATGATTATAAATCCAGCTGGGCGTCATACTTTCGCTTCCATCTCCGTATACAGAAACAGCAATGTACTTTCCGTCTTTCACATAATATCCAATTTCCAGTTTCAGATTCGCTGCCAGTGGTCCGCCTTGTTTCCGGCTTTCTCCTATCTGAATATCGGCATTGCTGATATCAAAGGTAGTCTGTGTAAAATTGCCTTCCGAACCATATTCCATCGTTACGCTGTCCTCATCAGATTCTGTAAGGACTCCGTTTATATATATGATTTCCGATTCTGGTTCGTCGGCAGCACTGCTCTCAGAAGAGGAGGTCTCTTTATTATTCGGGGACTGTCCACATCCCGGAAGACCTGCCAGCAATATCCCAAGCATTATGAATCATGCTGTCATTCTTTTGTATCTCATTTTTCTCTTTCCCCTGTTGTAAATGATGATTTTCCTTTGATTCTGCCCTCCCTGTTAATAATCCTCAGAAGTTTCCTCTTCCTCGTCTATATAATCTGCATCCCCGGATTCTTCATACTCCTGCGTATCCTCTTCTGCCTGGGTATTTCTCTGTTCCATATTATACAGCTGACTGGGTGAAAAATATTCTGTCCCATCGCTGTATACATAAGTAGCAATGTTCACTCCATCTTTCACATAATAATTTACATCTACATTAAGGCTTGTTCTAAGACCACTGACTCCGATCACTTCATCTACCTGAATATCCAGCTCTGCACTGCTGATGTCAAAAGTCATTTCATAGAAATCTCCATCAGAGCCTGTCTCTATTGTCATGGTAGAGTCATCGTTATATCTTACATTTCCGCTGACGGACTTCATTTCATAATTATAAACCCAGCTTGGGGTCATACTTTCACTTCCGTCTCCATATACAGAAACAGCAATGTAATCTCCATTCTCCACATAATATCCAATTTTAAGATTCAGATTTGCCGCTAAAGGTCCCCCCTGTTTCTTGTTTTCGCCTATCTGAATATCCGCATTACTGATATCAAAAGTTGTCTGATTAAAATCCCCGTCAGATCCATACTCGATTGTTACACTGTCCTCATCGGAATCTGTTAAAACTCCGTTTATATATGTAATTTCTTTTTCCGCTTCTGAAGATGTGTTTCCTGTATTGCCGGACTGAGACCCTGAGCCTGTCTGCGCAGCTGCTTTCGTAGGTTTTGGTGCTGCTGTGGCTTTTGGAGTTGGCGTAGCTGTATCCTTCGGTGCTGCTGTGGCCGCCGCCTTGGTCGGTTCCGAAGCAGATGTTACTCCATTCCCCTCTGTCAGTCCGCATCCGGAAAAACACGTTGCTGCTATTCCCAATGCCATAAATACTGCTGTCAATTTCTTGTAGTTCATTTTCTCTTCCTCCTGACATAATATTTTTCTTTCATTATACGCCTTTAACTTATCCATTTTGCAGAAACTGTCAAAATCACGTCTCTTATTGGAATAATTTCCTTTTTTTCTTTTTTATTTATTTTTATTTTATACCTGCAAATTCATATTTTGTAAAACTTACCTTCCTGATATTCTGCTTTTATAAGCTTGTCCGATATGATAAAATATTGATAAGATAAAAAAAGTACCAGGATCGGTTTTCCCGAAACTGGTACTTTTTTCAGAGAAAGGATTCTCCGCATCATATTTTTTTAAATTACAATACTTTGGAAAGAAACTCCTTTGTACGTTCCTCCCCTGGATTGCCAAAGAGTTCTTTCGGCTTTCTGTCTTCAAGAATCACTCCGTCGTCCATAAAAAGCACTCTGTCGCTGACTTCTCTTGCAAATCCCATCTCATGGGTAACAACCAGCATGGTCATGCCTTCTTTTGCAAGCTCTTTCATAACCTCAAGAACCTCCCCGACCATTTCCGGGTCAAGGGCTGATGTTGGTTCATCGAACAGCAGCACCTGCGGATTCATTGCCAGGGCTCTCGCGATGGCAACCCTCTGCTTCTGTCCGCCGGAAAGCTTCCCGGGATAGACATCTGCTTTTTCTTCAAGGCCGACTCTTTTCAGAAGAGCCCTTGCTTTCTGGTCCGCCTCTGCCGCATTCCATTTGCCAAGGCGTACCGGTGCAAGAGTGATATTTTTCATTACTGTCATATTTGGAAACAGGTTAAAATGCTGAAAAACCATTCCCACATTTTCCCTGAATTTATCTACATCCAGCTTTGGATCCAGAATCTGCTGTCCGTTTACGGTGATCTCGCCTTCCTCCGGTTTTTCCAGAAGATTCAGGCAGCGCAGAAACGTAGATTTTCCGGAGCCGGACGGACCGATGATACAGATACACTCACCTTTATTTACATGAGTTGTGATTCCTTTTAATACATGTACATCCCCGAAGGACTTTTTCAGATTTTTAACATCAATCACTTTCTCTCAGTCTCCTTTCAAATCTCTTCAGAAGAATGCTCAGGCACTTCACGATCAGGTAATACATGATACCTGCAACGATCAGCGGAATGAACATCTGGTAGGTACGGGAAGAAACATAGCTTGCCGCTTTTGTCAGATCCATGATCCCCACATAACCAAGAATAGACGTCTCTTTGATCAGCTGGATAAACTCATTACCCATTGCCGGAAGGATTGTTTTTACTGCCTGCGGAATGATAATAAAACGCATAGTATCTTTATATCCCAGGCCAAGAGAACGGCCTGCTTCGCTCTGACCTTTATCTACAGATAAAATACCTCCGCGGATAACCTCGGAAACATATGCACCACTGTTGATACCGAAGCTGACCACTGCTGCCACATATCCCAGGCGGCTGTGGAATACTGCAAAATAAATGATCATCAGCTGAAGAACGGACGGTGTTCCCCGGATCACGTCAACATAAATATCCGCGATCGTAGAAAGAATGGTTCTTCTGCCTTTTTTCGCAGCTCCAAGACGTACCAGAGCCACCACAAGACCGATCAGAATACCTACGATCACAGACAGAAGGGAAACGATCAGTGTAATTCCAAGACCGTTGATATAAAATTTCCAGCGATTATCCTGAAGGAAAATAAAGCTTAAAAGTCCCAGGAAGCCATCGGTTGCAGCTACATCAGTCACATCCTCACTGCTTTCTACCGTATCTACGAAATACTGCTGGTAAAGATCATCATAAACACCGGACTTTTTAACCTTTGCAAGTCCGTCATTGATGATCTGAACAAGCTCTGTGTTTCCTTTTTCAATACAGAAAACAGTGTCCTCTGCTGTACTTGGCACAGATTCATACTGCAGATCCGAATTCTGTTTGCAGTAGATCTCAGCCATGATATTATCGATCAGGACTGCATCTGCACCGCCGTTTTTCAGCTCCATTACTGCACTGGAGGCGTTTTTAAATCGTTTCACTTTTGCATCTTTTACTTCGCCATAATCCGTTGTCTCACCGGATGCGATCATATCGCTATGGGCACCTTCCAGAACTGCAACAGTTTTTCCGGACATCTCCTCAAAATCTTTGATCGGATTATCCTTACGGCTGATGATGCACTGGGTACCGGTGTAATAAACATCGGAAAAATCCACACTCTTTTTTCGATCCTCTGTAGGTCCTATTCCGGCAGCGATCACCTGCACATCTCCGGCTTCCATGGAACCCATCAGTGAATCAAAAGGCATGTCTTTCCATACCAGCTTTACATTTTCTTCTTTGGCGATGGCCTCCAGAAGATCGTAGTCAAATCCTGTGATATTTCCATCATCATCCAGGTATTCAAACGGTGAATACTCTGCATTTGTTCCCACAATGATGGTCTGCTGCTCTGCTGCTTTTACTGCCACCGCACTGCTGAAATATACCGGCAGAGCCATGATCATGCACATTACAAAACAGATAAACGCTCTGCTTTTTCCATAGCGTCTCATTGTTTTCCCCTCCTGTTATTCATATTTTTTTCCGTATCCGAAAGCACCTTCCATACCGCAGATCCCTGCCGCAAAAGCAGCTGCTTCCGCAAGGCTTTCGCGGATTGCTGTTTCCCTGTCCACGCCGGCTTTGGTTTTTCCGATATATCCGGTAAGAAAAGAAGCAATAAGGGAATCTCCTGCACCGAGAGTGTCTTTTACTTCTGCAAGCGGAGCTGCCGCCTGGGCAAAAAACTTCTCACCATCATAAAGGATACATCCTTTTGCACCTCTGGAAGCCATGGCAAGTTCCGGACCCATGGAGATGATTTTTTTCAGATGGGCTTCTGCTTCCTCATCGGTTCCATCAAAAGAACAGAACGCATAGGTAACATCCGGTGCTGTTTTTTCATAATACTCTTCTGTGGAATCATCCGAAAAATCGAAGGAAACCGGGATTCCGGCCTCTTTGATCTTGTGGAGTTCATTCTCTGTAAAAGAATAATTTCCACTGTGTACCACGTCAAAGCCTTTCATGTATTCCAGGTCAAACCGATCCAGAACATATGGTGTTTTTCCGCGGATGCCGCCTTCATTAAAATCCAGGAACTGACGGTCTCCGTCTTTTAACGTGATCCTGGAATAGCCATTCTCGCCGTGCAGCTGTTTACACTTTACCGTTTCCACGCCGATTTTTCCCAGTGTATCCATGATCAGCTCTGCTCTGTCATCATCTCCGAAATATCCCATATATGCTGTTTTTTCACAACCGGCCATTTTTCCGTAGACACTGACATTTACACAGTTTCCACCTGGATACATGGTTTTCAGATGATCATAGATATCCACAACATTGTCTCCAAAACCAAGGAGTTTTGCACTGTATCTGCTCATTTTTCCCCTTTCTCTGTGCCGAGGCACAGCAACATTCTTAATATTCCACAACTCCCATATATCTTCTCATATCCAGCGGATGGCGGCGTTTATCCTGCAGCGCAGTACGGTAAACCGTTGTCATGGTGTAGAAGAGCATTGGTGTAAAATATTCCACGCAGCTGTCATCGATCGCTGCCATGCCAAGTTTATCTGCATCGATCACTTCATATTTTCTTCCATATTTCTCAAGAAAAGTCAGAACTCGCTCATCCATCATACGATTTCTTCCGCGACTCATCATCAGAATGTACAGATGATCCTCGTCTGTCACCTCAAAGGGTCCGTGGAAATATTCTGCGCTGTTCAGATATCCGCAGTCCATCCACTGCATTTCCTGAAGAGAGCAGATGGCAAAACCGTATGCCTGAGAATAGGATGCTCCGGATGCCATGATATAAAGATTCGGTTCCTCAGAGTATTTTTCTGCAAAAAGCCATGCTGCATTCTGCTGATCTTTAACTGCTTCTGCAATGATCTCATCGATCTTCCCAAAACCTTCCGCAATCTTGTCATAGAGCCCATAACCCGGCTCCTGTATCTTCATAAGTTCATTAAGAAGACGGAGAACGATTCCCTGTGGCTTCTCTGCCTCTTTTACTCCCGGTGCCCAGTCGTATACAATGGAAATCCACTCATCGGTATCGCAGGCAGATCCCGGTGCATGTGTCATGGTCACAACGGCTGCGCCTGCTTCCATTCCCGCTTTTGCGGCTTCCAGACATTCCTTTGTTTTTCCGCTGTGTGAGCAGATGACCAGAAGGCTGTCTTTTCCAAGCTTCCTGGGCGGTGTCAGGGCAAACTCCCTTGCCGGGATCCACTGTGCATCCATCACTGCTGATTCCGCACGCAGGAAATAATATCCCGGATATAAATCTACCAGAGAGCCTCCGCATGCAAGAAAATACACGTTTTTGATCGTTCCATGCTCTTTGCTGATCTTATTTGCAATTTTTACTGCGTCCATTTTTTATCCTCCTGTTTTGAGATGTTCCATCTGAAAATCCTAAAAATCCTTTGAAAATTCAGGATCTGAAAGATTTTCTAACTTTGTTTTTTCCTCTTTTGCTTTTACAGTTTACCTTTTCAAAGAATATAACATATTATAACGTTATAGTAAAGAGTATATTCATTATTTATGAGTAATTATTCATCTATATACATTGTTACTGTTCACTCTGTGACCGGCAGCATACCCCGCTATGCTCTTCATCCTGCTGGACAAACCCAGTTATACTATAGTAAAATACTGGTTATGAATACATCAGAAAGGACATTTTCATGTTAAATAAAAATTCAATCCAGCCGCTTTACAAGCAGCTTATGGATATTATTACCGGCCAGTTAAAAAATGGCACATATAAGCCTGGAGAGAAAATCCCCACAGAGCCGGAACTGGCTGAGCTTTACCAGGTCAGCAGAATCACAGTGCGGCGTACTGTAGAGGAACTTTGTACCCAGGGATATCTTGTCAAGCATCAGGGAAAAGGAACTTTCGTAAAATCCCCTATGATCTTCCGGAAATTTGAATCTCAGAAAAATATGAGTTTTTCTGAATCCTGCCGTCAAAGCGGTCGTGTTCCCGGTTCCCATGTACTGGCTTTCTGCAGGAAGTCTTCAGACAGTCTGACCTCTGATTTCCTCCAGCTCGCTCCTGATGAAGAAGTTTTCTTCCTGGAAAGGCTTCTCCTGGCTGACGGGATTCCCATTATCAATGTGCACACATGGCTGCCAGTCCGGCTCTTTCCGGATTTTGATCCCAAGGCTGTGGAAAACGGATCTTTTTTTGAATATCTGAAATCTGCTTACAGCTATTCCATCGCTGATTCCAGCAGAAGCACCGTTTCAGTCACTACCGCATCCGCAGACATGGCCCAGACTTTAAGCCTTGCACCGGGGGACCCTGTGATGATCCTGGATTCCTATATGCAAAGTCCGGACGGAGCTCCCCTATACATCAGCCGGGAATACATTGCCGGCTCACGCTATACAATATCTTTCTGACAAAATGAGCAGCACAACCTGGCCCCACCATCAACACATTTCGCCCACCACTCTCAGGGAACAGGCCCGCAAGTGGGCCTCCTTCCCGTCCACAACCACCAATAGACACAACCTCCCATCCCCAACACCCCCGAATCCCACATCCCGTCAGTGCATTTACGCCCACCACAACGCTGAACAACTGCGTGGCCAGGAGGGGAAGAGCGCGAGAAGGGGAGACGGCCTTCGCTAACTCCGAGTGCTTCCCCTTCTCGCAAATTACCGCCTTCCAAAAGGCAGAACCTTTATCAAAAAAATCATAAAAAACAAATTCCCACATAAAAAGAGACCATCGAACGTCAATACGTCCAACAGTCTCTAAAAAAGAAAAATCCCTTTTATTTATTTTTAACTTTTTCAAGCATCTCCTCAGCTCTCTCAACATCCGTCTTCTCATCCTTAGGAAGAACGATGTTCAAGATAATCGCAAACACCGCCGCCGGAACAATACCGGAACCGCCAAAGATCAGGCTGATAGCCTGTGGCAGATGCACAAGGATCGCCGTATTGGAACCAAGTCCATAACCAAGACCAAGTGCAACAGAAACGATCGTAACATTTCTCGGTCCAACCGGCCACTTGGTGATCAGCTGGATACCACTGACAACAATAGATGAGAACATCATAACAGCAGCACCGCCCAGAACACTCTGCGGCATGATAGAGATCAGCGCAGCAAGTTTCGGGAATAATCCGCAGGCGATCAGGAAGATTCCTCCTGTAGCGATACAGAAACGGTTTACAACCTTATTCATGGCAACCAGACCAACGTTCTGGCTGAATGAAGTATTCGGCAGTACACCGAACAGTGCCGCAAAGGAAGAACCAAGACCGTCACACATAACACCACCGGAAAGCTCTTTATCGGTAGCCTCTCTTCCAAGACCACCCTCTGTGATTCCGGAAATATCACCGACAGTTTCCACTGCAGTTACAATAAACATAATGAGGATCGGCACGATCGCACGTGCGTCAAATACCCATTTCACAGGCATAAGTGCCGGTACTGCAAACCATTTCGCCTGAGCAACTTTATCCCAGTTCAGGACCCAGGCCTTTGTAGCCTCCACAGTAGCACCTGTGTCATCTACATATGTAAATGTTGTGGGAAGTACCACAGCCATGATACTTACCAGAATATATCCCACAATAATACCGATGAGGATTGAAGAAAAGCTTGTAAATCCTTTTGTACCATGTTTCAGCGCAATGATCACGATCAGGACCACAAAACCTACGAAAAGGTTTTCCAGAGAACCGTAATCTTTTGCGGAACTTCCGCCTCCAAAAGAACTGATTCCCACGCCGATCAGTGAAAGACCGATAGAAAGTACAACCGTACCTGTTACAACAGACGGGAAAAATTTTCTCAAAGGTTTCAGAAAGCTTCCCAGTACAGTCTCAAAAAGACCGCCGATAAAACATGCTGCCATGATCGAGCCATAAGCAACGATACCATTTCCCATGACTCCGGCAACGCTCTGACATACGCCGATGAAGCCTGAACTTGTTCCCATAACGATAGGAAGCTTGCCACCGACCGGTCCGATCGTAAAGACCTGTACAAGTGTAACAATTCCTGCGATCAGCATTGCATTCTGAAGTAATGCAACCTGAAGATCCCCTCCTGCTTCAATTCCGCAGGCTGCCGTGATGATAAGAAGCGGGGTAAGGTTACCCACAAACATGGCAAGCACGTGCTGCAGTCCAAGGGGAATTGCCACCTTAAGAGGTGGGCGTCCGTCCAGCTCATAAGGGCTGGCTGTGTTTTTCTCCTGTTTTTCCATAATGAATCCATCCTTTCTTTCCCTATGTCCTGACGATAACATAAAAAAGAAGGCAGTTATACCCACTGCTGAATATAACCGCCCTGTTATCTGTCAGTACACGTATCGTGTCTCTTCTGTTTCGACACTCTTATCTGAACTGTTATTTCAGACTCCTGAAAAACGGGTTCATTATACAGTATCCCAACATCTATATCAAGTATTAATTAACAAGTTGTTGATTTTTTTGCAGCTTTTTTCGCCTGGCTCTCATCCCAGAGCTCATCTGCCTGTTTTTTCCATACTTCTGCATAGTGGTCACATTTTGCACAGAGATGCTCCGCTGTTTCCGGAGACTGAAGATCTGTAGATTTCGCTCCTGCACGTTCAACCATCTTGCGGAGAAGTTCAGGATTTTCAAGCATCGGACATGGACGAAGCATGTTTTTGTTGAACGGCTGACCCTTGTGATACTCCATAAAGATCGGGCTCTTCAGCGCCTCAAGGAGTGTACATTCTTTAATGTTCGCATTGGAGAAATGAATGAATACGCAAGGATCCACGTCTCCGTTTGCATTGATATGGAGGTAACGGCGGCCACCTGCGATACATCCGCCTACATACTCTGCATCGTTCTGGAAATCCATAGTGAAAAGAGATTTTGTGGCACGGAATCTGCGGACGCTGTCGTACATTTTGATTCTCTGCTCCGGTGTGGGAAGAAGATCTGCTGCCGCATCATTTCCAACCGGCATATAGTGGAAGAACCATGCAAAATAAGCTCCGCACTCGATCAGATGATCGAAGTACTCCTCGCTGCTTACTGCATCTACGTTTGCAGATGTGTAGCATGTAGAAACACCGAACGGAAGTCCATGACTCTTAAGAAGCTCCATGGCATGCATAACCTTCTGATAAACGCCATCTCCACGACGTCCGTCTGTAGTTGCTTCTGTTCCCTCAAGGCTGATGGCCGGAACGAAGTTTTTCACACGGAGCATTTCCTGGCAGAATTCCTCGTCGATCAGAGTTCCGTTTGTGAAGGAAAGGAACTCACAGTCCGGATGCATCTCACAGATCTTAATAAGGTCTTTTTTGCGGACAAGAGGCTCACCGCCTGTGTAGATGTACATATAAGTTCCCAGCTCTTTACCCTGTTTAACAATAGAATCGATGGTCTCAAGATCCAGGTTCAGCTTGTGGCCATACTCCGCTGCCCAGCATCCTGTGCAATGAAGGTTACATGCGCTGGTAGGATCAAGAAGAATTGCCCACGGTACATTGCAGTCATTCTCTTCTGATACCTTTTCCTGCGTTGCGCTTCCCTTAAGACTGGCATTTACAATAAAGTTGCGGAAAAATGTCTGGCGTACGCCGGCATCCAGCTGATACATACGAAGGATCAGCTGATACCAGTTGTCCTTTGCCTCGATGGAGTGACGGATCGCATTTCTCTGTCCTGCATACCAGCCATCCGGTGTTACTTTATCAACCATTTCCATGATCTTCGGTATGTTTGTCTCCGGATCCTTCTCAAGATAATCCAGTGCTTTTGTTACGGTAGCTGCGATCGCTGCCTGTTTTGCTTTGTCTACGATTCCCATACTCTATTTCCTCCTATGTTATTATCTAAAGTGATTGGTTATTTTTATGTTTATGTTTAAAGCCGACTCTTGATGATCTTGATCGTCAGGATCCCGACCCATAGATTGAGGATCCCTTCCAGTAAAATGGAAAATCCTACCAGTGCCATCATCGTAGCTGCTGCTTCACATGGTCTGATAAAAACCAGAACTCCGATCACTCCGGTGACCAGTGCGACCAGCAGAATCTGCCACCACAGCGCCAGACCGAATCTCTTCGCATCTACAGACATCTGGATCTTAAACAGGGCATCTGCCAGGATCAGGATTCCGAACACGGAAAAAATAAGATCCACTGCGAAATTTTTTCTGGCTATCAGGATCACTCCCACTGCCATCAGCAAGATCCCGAAAGCCAGATCAAACTGAAATGCCAGACAGAAAGCATCTCTCGTGAAATATCCGCTGATCTTAATAGCCCCGTACAGGATCAGCATGATTCCCATAAGCACGCACAGCATTTTTACAGAGCTTTTGGGCCTTGCCATCAGAAAAATACCCAGCACACAGAACAGTAATGACATGACGATGTAGATGTTTTTTACAAGCTTCAGCTGTTTCAGGTCATCCATACGTTCCCTCCTTGATAATTTTTTCTCATTTATTGTACTGAATTATACATCCCTGTGTCGTTTAAAAAAACAGACAAAAAAGAGCCAGTGCCTAAATTTTAGACACCAGCTCAAAATTAACCGTTTCTATACCTTAATAAAATTCGAGGACATTCCTGTTCTACAGCTAAATGGATATTTTTAATCTTCATTTAGTTGAAATCATAGCTTTTCTTTCAGATTTTTGTACTGACTCTCAAGGCTCTTCTCGTAAATATACTCCAGCTTATGCATATCTGACAGGATATCATAATCCATATCATGCCGCAGCCAGTCCAGGATCACTCCCACAAATACGCATTTATAATACCGGCTTATAAGATGCCTATCTTCCTGATCCATTTCAAAGTCTCCGACCGCCCTGTTGATCAGCTCCTCCACCACACGCTCTGCGGCATGATCCAGATAATCGGCAAATACATCCCTCTGGATCGAGCGGTACAGATGTATCATGGCTTTTTTGTTCTTCTGAACTGCGTTGACAAGGATTTCCATACAGTCGCTGACTGATTCCGGTACTTTCTGATCCTTCAGAATGTCATTCAGCTCTTCCTTTACCATTGCTTCCACTGCATCCGGAATATCCCTGAAATGGTAGTAAAATGTATTCCTGTTTACTCCACAGCGTTCCACGATGTCCTTTACCGTGATCTTGGACAATGGTTTTTCGTTCATAAGTTCCGTCAGTGTATGCAGTATGATCTGTCTTGTAAAACCTGGCATTTTTTCTCCCCCATCACAAGCTTTCCTCGGGTTATTTCCTTATTATGTCATAAAAATAACATACTTTCAAGCAACAACATGTTCGAAAATGTCCATAAATCCCCGGAGATCTTTCTCCCGATAACTGTCCCATGACCTGGCTGAACAAGGTTTTGTCAGATCTCTTCTTTCTGTTCCTGCACTTTTTTCTCTGGCTGAACATGAACGATTCCCTCCACAACGGTATGGTTTCTGACCTGATTTACCACAATATCCAGGTTTTTCCAGCTGCATCGGAACTGTTCTCCGTCCTCCGGTACACGTTCCAGAACTCCGCAGACAAAGCCGCTGAAAGTATCATATTTTTCTACAGGAAGCTCCACATTTATGACCTCTGCCACATCATCCAGGATCGCTCCTCCCTGTATTTTCCAGATATGTTCTCCTGTCTTCTCAATATCATCCGGCTTCGGCAGATCTGTCCTGTCGTCAATATCTCCTACCAGCGTCTCCACAAGATCATGCAGAGTGACAATTCCCACAAAGCAGCCGTATTCATCCAGCACTACTGCAAAATAATCCCGTTTTTCCCTCATTTCCCGGAAGATCAGGTTGGCACGCATGGATTCCGGTACAAAAAACGGTGAATAACAGGCATGCTGCAGAACAGCTTCTCTGGATCTGTCATCCAGGCGGAAATAATCTCTGGTGTCCAGAATATGGATAATATCATCCTGATCTTCCCCGCATACCGGATAAAAGGTGTGACGATTCTCTCTGATAATCTCTTCCCATTTTTCATCGGAATCTTCCATGTAGAGAACAACCACATCTCTTCTGTGAGTACAGATTTCATCTGCGGTAGTGTCATCCAGATCAAAAACATTGCGGATCATCTCGCTCTCTTCCTGCTGGATACTGCCCTGTTCATTTCCCTCACTGAGAAGCATACGGATCTCATCTTCCGTGGCCTGATCCTCTTTTTCTTCCGGCCTGATTCCCATAAGGTGCAGCACTCCGTTGGCGGTAACTGTCAGAAGTGCCGTAGCCGGCCACACCGCAAGAAGCGCAATCTTAAGAAGTCCTGCAAGTCTCAGAGAAAGCTCATCCGGATTTTTCATCCCCAGACGTCTTGGAACCAGCTCTCCAAACAGAAGACTTACATAAGAAAGCAGTATTGTTACAATGATCATACATACGATTTTCAGAATGTTCTGTGGTACATCTGCTCCTGCCTTTATCAGTGCCGCGGTCATAGGCTGTGCAAAATATTCTGCCGCAAAAGCGCTCTGCAGAAATCCTGCCGTAGTTACCGTTACACGGATCGCTGTCATAAAATGTGCCGGCTGTTCTGTAAGCTTTATCAAAATCTGCGCCCGGTGATCTCCCTCTTCTGCCAGCTCCTTCATCTTCGCTTCATTCATGGACAGAACCGCCATTTCCGCACCTGCGAAAACAGAGTTCAGAAAGATCAGGAACACCAGTAAAATAATTGCCTGTATCATCTTTTTATTCCCCTCAGTATAGTCGTCCGGAAGTATTCCGAACCGGTTATAATACAGAAAGCGGACTACTAATCCGCTTTCCCGTCTTGTATTTCGAATTATTACTACTTAAGATAGCATAAGCCATCCGGTCTGTCAAACTGGGAAGCCGGTTCTCCAGCCTGATACAAAAAGAAGCAGCATTTTTACTCTGCTGCCTCTTTATTTTCCATATGATGTTTCGGAAATTCCATAATGATCTCGGTTCCCTGTCCCGGCTCACTGTTCAGCCACAGCCTGCCGTTCAGAGTTTTTACCCCGTGCTTCACAATGGAAAGGCCAAGACCGGTTCCTCCGATTTCCTTGGAGTGACTTTTATCCACCCGGTAAAAACGCTCAAAGATGCGTTCCTGATCTTCTTTCGGAATACCGATTCCCGTATCCCGCACATTTACACGAACTACGTCTCCTTCATCCTTCAGCCGTACAAAAACTTCTCCACTCTGATGGTTATATTTGATAGCATTATCACAGACATTGTAGAGAACTTCTTCCATAATCGTCGGCACGGTTTCCAGCACGGTACTTCCACCTTCCATATACATATGCACTTCCTGCTTCCCGGCAGCTTCATGTAAGGTGGAAAAAATATCGTGAACCATACTGTAAAGATCCAGTTCTTCCCACTGATAGGGAAGGCCGCCTTCATCCAGACGGGAGATCCGGATCACATCTCCAACCAGACGGATCAGTCTCTGCGCCTCTTTATAGATACGCCCTGCAAAAACTTTCACATCTTCATCCTTCACAAATCCGTCCTGCATGATCTCTGCAAAGCCGGAAATAGAAGTCAGCGGTGTTTTCAGCTCGTGGGAAACATTGGCGGAAAATTCTCTGCGCAGCTGTTCCCGTTCTACTTTTTCAGTTACGTCCACCAGAAGAATTACCGCACCTTCTGTCTTGTTTTCTCTTGTGACAGGGTTGGCGATCACCTGGATATCACTGCCATCCAGACGAAGAATTTTGTCCTCATGATTTCCTTCAAGAACCTGCTCCACAACGCCCCGGAATTCTTCGGAACGGTTCAGCAGATACACACTTTCTCCTGTTCGGACTTCGTTTACCTTAAGAAGTTTTCCCACACTGGAGTTAACGGAAAGCACCATGGTGTAACGGTCGATCACAAGAAGACCTTCCTGCATGTTCTCCGTAATAATGGAAAACTCTTTCTGCTGCCTTCTGGCTGCCTCAAGCTGCAGACGGATCTGACGGTTCTGGCGGTAGATTTTGCTGATAAGAGGTTCCACCTCTTCATACACATTGATCTCCTCCGGATGTTCCAGATCCAGGTTGTTGAGAGGTTCCACCACCCTGCCGGAAAGTCTGGAGGCAAATACCGCAGAAAGAACAAGAATCAGAAACAATACGCCCAAAAGCGGCGGTACCAGCTGCCACACAAGCGCAAAAGCTGATTTCTGGGTGCTGGAGACACGAAGAACATTGCCATTGTCCAGGCGCAGCGCATAGTACATGGTCTTTTCGGAAAGCGTGGAAGACATTCTCTCATCTTCTCCTTCTCCGTTAAGCTCTGCCTCACGGATCTCTTTTCTGTGACCGTGATTCTCCATATTTTCCACATCTGCTTCATTATCATAGAGGACTTTTCCACTTTCATCCACATAGGTAATCCTGGAATCTGTGTTACTCAGCTGATCCAGATAATCTGTCCCTGCTGCTTCTACTCCTCTGGAAATGAAAACAGCTTCTTTTTTCAGCTCATTCATCAGCTGACGCTGGAATGAATGAGAAAGGATTCCAATGACAAATGCCAGTCCCAGCACAGTAACCATGGTTGAGACCAGCATAATATACTTAAATATTTTTTTACTCAAAATGATCATTCTCCGGTAAGATAATTGTCGGTGTGACTGGCACTGTTTCTGTGGACTCCCGTGATGGAGTATTCTACCCACTCCGCAATGTTTACAGCATGATCACCGATACGTTCAAAATACTTCGCAGCCATAAGAATGTCAAGCCCCAATCTTGCATCCGGGTTTCCGCTGCTTAAGATCTCAACCAGTTTTTCCTTGATCTCATTAAACGCATTATCTACCTTGTCATCATCATCGATCACCTGTCTGCAGAGTTCCAGGTCACCTTTTACAAAGGCATCGATGCTTTCTGTAACCATCCGGACAGTATCCTCTGCCATCTTCCGGATATTAATGATATCTCCGGTAACTGCTTTGTCCTCGATATGCTTGGAAAGATCCGCAATATCTGCTGCCTGATCACCGATACGCTCCATGTCGGAGATCATCTTCAGTGCAGCGGAGATGGCTCGCAGGTCACCGGCTACCGGATGCTCATGAAGAAGAAGTTTCATACAGAGATTTTCGATCTCTCTTTCCTGAGAATCGATCTCTTTTTCTGTCTCAAAGATCTTGCCAATGAGAGTCATCCCGCCTTCACCCTGAATAGCTTTGGCAGAAAGTGAAATTGCTTTTTCGCAGAGACTTCCCATGGTGATCAGTTCCACGTGAAGCTCTTCCAGCTGTCTTACAAAACGTTCTGACATAATATCAACCAAACCTTCCTGTAATATAATCCTCTGTACGCTTATCCGCCGGCATGGAGAACAGCTTGTCTGTATCCGCAAATTCCACAACCTCACCAAGAAGGAAAAATGCTGTCTTGTCGGAGATACGGGTTGCCTGCTGCATGTTATGTGTGACCATGACAATGGTGTAATCCTTTTTAAGCTCTACTGCCAGATCCTCGATCTTGGAAGTGGAGATAGGGTCCAGGGCAGATGTGGGCTCATCCATAAGAAGCACCTCCGGCTGTACTGCCAGGGCACGGGCAATGCAGAGACGCTGCTGCTGTCCGCCTGACATTCCAAGAGCACTTTTTTTCAAACGGTCCTTGACCTCATCCCAGATGGCCGCATCACGGAGAGATTTTTCCACGATCTCGTCCAGCTTCGCCTTGGAACGGATACCGTGTGTTCTCGGGCCGTATGCAATATTATCATAGATGCTCATTGGGAACGGATTGGGCTTCTGGAATACCATACCCACACGTTTACGCAGAAGATTCACGTCCATATCTCCGTAAATATCTTCCCCGTCAAGCTCTACCTTTCCTGTGATGGTACAGCCTTCCACAAGGTCATTCATACGGTTTAAAGATTTCAGAAGTGTGGATTTACCGCAGCCGCTTGGTCCGATAAATGCTGTGATCTCCTTTTCCGGGATCTCCATATTGATTCCCTTCAGGGCATGAAAGCTTCCGTAATGAAGATTCATATTGTCAATTGAAATTTTTGTATTTTCACTCATGATCGATCATTATCCTTTCGCAATTTTTCTGGCTACCAGACCGGACAGTCCGTTGATAACAAGTACAAATGCCAGAATGACTACTGCTGTTGCAGATGCCTGGTTTACATGAAGTCCCTCACTGGAAAGCACATACATGTGAAGTGCCAGGGTACGTCCGGAACCCATCAGGCTGTTTGGAACTGCCGCAACAGTACCGGAGGTATAAAGAAGTGCTGCAGTCTCACCTACCACACGTCCGATGGCCAGGATCACACCTGCCAGGATTCCAGGAACTGCGGAGGGAAGTACAATCGTAAAAATAGTACGGAGCTTGCCTGCTCCAAGTCCGAAGCTTGCCTCACGGTAAGAATCCGGAACAGATTTCAGTGCTTCCTCAGCGGTACGCATGATCAGGGGAAGTACCATGATCACCATGGTCAGGGCACCGGAAAGAAGAGACATGCCCCAGTGCAATGCAGTTACAAAGAACAGCATACCGAACAGACCATATACGATGGATGGAATACCGGAAAGTGTCTCTGCGGTAATACGGATCAGCTTTACAAAACGGCTGCCTTTTTTTGCATATTCCACAAGGAAGATCGCTGCAAAGATTCCTACCGGAGCGGCAATCGCCAGAGATACCAGTGTCATGATCAGGGTATTGATCAGTGACGGGAGAAGGGAAACGTTCTCTGAGGTATAGGTAAGGCTGAACAGACTTGCATTCAGATAGGGAATACCTTTTACAAGCACATAGCCGATCAGGAAGAACAGCAGTGCAAAAGTGATCACAGCTCCCAGCAGTGTGAGAAATGCCAGGACTCCTGCACCAGGATGTCTTGCATAAGACTTCAGCTGGTCTCCTATGGTAAGTGTATTTCTTTTTTTCATGATTGTTTCTGCCGCAGGATCTGCAGTTACTGATACGTTAGTTTGCATACTCCGCCCTCCTGTTCAGCAGTGAAAGACTTAAGTTGATGATCAGGATAAATACAAAGAGTACAACTCCTGTTGCGATCAGTGCTTCTCTGTGAAGTCCTGATGCATATCCCATCTCTGTTACGATGTTTGCAGTCATGGTACGGACACCCTGAAGAAGTCCCTTCGGCATACGTGGCTGGTTTCCAGCTACCATGATCACGGCCATGGTCTCACCGATGGCACGTCCGATCCCAAGGACAACGCCTGCCAGGATTCCGGATTTTGCTGCCGGAAGCATAACAAAGAAAATGCTTCTTTCTTTTGTTGCGCCAAGCGCAAGTGAGCCTTCATAGTAGCTTTCCGGAACGCTTCGTACTGCCGATTCCGTAACTCCGATGATCGTCGGAAGGATCATGATTCCCAGAAGGATACATGCTGCCAGCATACTGCTTCCGGTTCCTCCGAACAGCTGGCGGATCAGCGGTACCAGGAGAACCAGACCAAAATAGCCATATACGATGGATGGAACGCCTGCCATAAGCTCAATACCGGATTTCAGTGGTTTATAGATTTTTTTCGGGCAATATCTTGCCATAAATACGGATGTAAAAAGTGCGATCGGAACTCCGATAAGGATTGCTCCTGCAGTTACATAAATACTTGCCACGATCATTGGCAGGATTCCGAATTTATCGTTTGTTGGTCTCCATTCTGTTCCGAAGAGGAATTTTAAGGGACCGATCTTTCCCATTGCAGGAAGGCCGTTTGCAAAAAGGAACACACAAATAAGAAATACTGCAAGAACCGATGCACAGGCCGCAATGAGAAAAACGACCTTCATGGCCTTTTCTCCTAAATGATTCATAAGACACCTTTCTCTCTGTTCCAGTGGATATCCACTGTGCTGATATATAACGGAGCGGCTTTCCTGACCTTGTCATGATCGCCGCTCTTTGTAAGATACTTCAATCGTTTTTTATCCGGGAATTTATTTGGTCACGTCTTCCCAGTCTGTGATATCACCTGTGAAGATGGATTTTACCTGGTCACTTGAAAGCTCCTCAAGGTCATTGTCGTTGTTTACGATGACTGCGATACCATCTTTTGCGATCTCTGTAGCTTTAACACCTTTCTCTGTTTCCTCGTCCTTCAGCTCACGGGATGCCATTCCGATATCACATACACCCTCTGTTGCGCTATTGATTCCTGTTGTGGAGTCGCTGACCTGAACCTCTACTGTGATGTTTTTGTTTGTTTTCTGATATGCCTCTGCAAGCTTCTCCATTACAGGTCCTACGGAAGAAGATCCCATAACTACGACTTTGCCTTTTGCATCTCCGGCTTTGTATGCCTCTGCTTTTTCATCTACTTTGATGTAGCCTTCTTTTTCGATGATGTCCTGTCCGTCAGAGCTCATGATGTAGTTGATGAAATCCTGTGCTGCATCGCTGAGCTTGTCGCCTGTTACGATGTTGAACGGACGTGCTACCTTGTATGTATCATCTGCAACGTTCTCTGCTGTTGCCTCTGCTCCGTCGATCTTTACTGCTTTTACTGTATCGTTGAGGGAACCCAGAGATACGTATCCGATAGAGTTCTCATCGCCTGCTACTGTGGTAAGCATTACATCTGTGTTGTTTGTGATGCTTGCTTCCTGTGTTGTCATATCTACTTTCTCGCCGTCTTTTTCTTCTTCGATCCCAAACAGCTCTACGAATGCTCCACGTGTTCCGGATCCGTCCTCACGGGAAATTACGTCGATCGCTCCGGATGGTGCTGCCATTACAACGGTTCCCATTACTGTAGTTCCTATAAGTGCTGCTGTTAAAATACCTGCGATTCTTTTTTTCATGATTTTTTTCTCCTCATTTCTATGATCATTTTTACTTGCTTACTGCTTAAATACAGGTGTTATTATAGAAATGGAAGGTAAAATATAAAATCGCGGTTTTGTAAAATGTTAGTAAAAAAATGTGATATAAAAAAAAGCTGCTTGCGCAGCTTTTTTTATATGATGTACTCGTCCGCCTTCACGGATTGCCAGTTCATCAGGTCTTCCAGTGTTATATGATCTACCACACCTTTGATGGCATCGTCCAGCTTTTTCCAGAGGATCTGGGTGACGCAGTTCTCCTCACGGTCACAGATGGCTCCGTTGTCGTCCAGACATTCCACAGGGGAAAGGCTTCCTTCTGTGAGGCGGAGGATCATTCCGACGGTGTATTTATCCGGAGTCTGCTGCAGTGCATAGCCACCCTGAGGGCCACGGACACTGCGGACAAAGCCTGCTTTGTTCAGAATGGAGATGATCTGCTCCAGATATTTATCGGAGATCTCCTGGCGCTTCGCCACATCCTTCAGGCGGATCGGTTTTCCTGTATAATTTGTAGCAAGATCCAACATCAGTCTCAGCGCATATCTTCCTCTTGTAGAAATCCTCATGTAATATTTACCTCCAATATTTCAGTATTCTTCTGATTTATAGCCTTTTGCTCTTTCTGTTATTGTGCAGCTGTTCGGCCGGAAATATTCCTCTGTATTCCATGACCGGCACCCTTCTCTGTGATGCACAGGCAGCTTCCTGTATCTTCTTTCATAGGAAGCAGAATCTGCTTTGCAGACTTTATTCTTTATATTGTTAATAGGTTTTATTCGTTTTCTCTATTATACCCTAAAAAACTATCTGATACAAGTCAAGCGGATATTCGCAATCCGCTTTGCTACTTGCTCATAACCGAATAACTGCTTCGCAGTTTATCAGAAGGAGCCTGCACTCCTCCTGATACAAGCAAGTCCCCATCCAATGCTTATTGTTTTTCGCAACCCCGCAGGGGACTTACTTGATTCGGTAAAAATAAGAATAAAACCGGCGCTCCGGCAGCCTGCTTGGACAGGCATTCAGGAGCGCCGTAAATAATCCCGCAGGATCACGCTTCGGGGCAAAAGAAGCGGTCTTCGGATCGATTATTTTGTAAACAGTGGTGTGGAGTAGTAACGGTCTCCACTGTCCGGAAGAAGTGCTACGATCACTTTTCCCTTGTTCTCCGGGCGTTTTGCAAGCTGGATCGCAGCATAGAGAGCTGCACCGGAAGAAATTCCTGTAAGGATTCCCTCTTTCTTGGTGAGGAGTTTGGATGTCTCAAATGCATCCTCATTCTCTACCGGAATGATCTCGTCATAAACCTTGGTGTCAAGTGTGTCCGGAACAAAACCTGCGCCGATACCCTGGATCTTATGCGGGCCTGCTTTTCCCTCAGAAAGTACAGGAGAAGTTGCAGGCTCAACAGCTACAACCTTCACATTCGGGTTCTGGCTCTTCAGGTACTCACCTGTACCTGTGATCGTTCCGCCTGTGCCGACACCAGCTACAAAGATATCTACCTTTCCGTCTGTGTCATTCCAGATCTCAGGGCCTGTTGTTGCTGCATGTGCCTTCGGGTTAGCCGGGTTCTCAAACTGTCCGGGGATGAAGCTTCCCGGAATCTCTTTGGCAAGCTCTTCTGCCTTGGCAATGGCACCTTTCATTCCCTTGGCTCCGTCTGTCAGAACTACCTCTGCGCCGTATGCTTTCAGGATGTTTCTTCTCTCAACACTCATGGTCTCCGGCATGGTAAGGATTGTCTTATATCCCTTGGCAGCTGCGATGGCTGCAAGTCCGATTCCTGTATTACCGGATGTTGGTTCGATGATGGTTGCGCCCGGTTTCAGAACGCCTCTCTGCTCTGCATCCTCGATCATTGCCTTACCGATTCTGTCCTTAACACTTCCTGCCGGGTTAAAATACTCAAGCTTGGCAAGAATGGTAGCCTCAAGTCCCTCTGACTTCTCTACATTCTTGATCTCTACAAGTGGTGTGTTTCCGATCAGTTCCAGTGCGCTTCCGTAAATTTTACCCATGGTGATATCCTCCTTAATTCCTTATCTCTATTTCCTTATTTCCTAGTAACTATATATGTTTTCTGTGATTTGATTGAATTATATCATAGTACAGGGATTTGTCAATACATTTCCGCCAAAAAAACGCAGGAATTTTTCTCCAGAAAAATCCTGCGTTTTGTGCTGTTTCATTTATTCTGTTTTTATAATTTGGGCCAGCAGACGCATCATCTCATCCACGTCCAGTGGCTTCGCCAGAAAACCATCCATTCCCGCTTCCTGTGCCTTCCGTCTGTCCTCATCATAAGCATTGGCTGTCATGGCAATGATCGGAATCTCAGCTCTCGAATCGTCCAAATCCCGGATCCTCTGTGTTGCCGTGTAACCATCCATATTTGGCATCTGGACATCCATCAGGATCACATCATAATATTTCTCCGGCATCTTTTTCAGTTCCTCAATACACTGGATGCCATCTTCCACATGTTTCACTTTTATTCCGGTTTCTTCAAGAACTGTCTCCGCAATTTCCGCGTTCAGTTCATTATCTTCCGCAAGAAGAATCCGTTTTCCTTCAAGCTTCTCTGTAATATCCGGAATATTCTGTTTCTCTTTTTCCCGAACCTGGTTTTCTAAACTGACAGGAAAAGAAAATTTCATAATAAAGCGGGTGCCTTTTCCCTCTTCACTTTCTACTTCGATGGTTCCACCCATCCGGTCAACCAGAGATTTTACGATTGGAAGTCCAAGTCCTGTGCCTGCAACTCTGGTTTCCGTAGAAGTATGTTCCCTGGAAAATTCCTCAAAGATATGTGGAAGATAATCCTGGCTCATTCCAATCCCGTTATCTTCTACAACAACTTTATAGTTTGCGTTTTTCTCATCCTCAGAATCCAGCTCATCAATGGATACTGTGATCTTTCCATGAGGATTGGTATACTTGATGGAATTGCTGACAACATTCAGAATAATTTCCTCCATCTTTGTTTTATCACACAGGATCTGATCGTGGACCACATTCAGGCTGCACTGATATTCCAGAGATTTTTTTGTAAGGGATGATTCAAAAACGGTGTTCATGGCATCCACCATCTCACGGATATTTACACTTTCCGAACTTAGAGTGATCTTTCCACTTTCGATACGGGCCATTTCCAGAACCTGATTGATGATCGTCAGCAGAATATCGCTGGAAACCCTGATCTTTTTTATATAATCAAGAGATTTCTTTTCGTCATGAATGCTTTTTTCAAGGAGTCCGGAAAATCCTACGATAGCATTCATTGGTGTCCGGATGTCATGACTCATGTTAAAGAGAAATCTCGTCTTTGCCTCATTTGCTTTTCTGGCTTTTTCCGCGGACTTCCGGATTTCTTCTGTATACAGTTTTTCTCTCTGTTTTCTGTGAAGCATCAGATAACAGATCGCAGTGGCCAGAACCGCTATGCTTACAGCAACCAGAAAAACCAGTGCCTGCTGTTTCACGGTAACCCATCCGGTATGTGGAATAATCTCAAAATACCAGGTGTCATTTGGGACCTTACAGCTGATCTGTACAGCTCCTTTGTGAATCGCATCTCCCCCCTGGGCGATGATGGTTTTCTTTCCGGAATTTCCGTCTTTTTTCCACATCTGATAACAGTAGGAAGCATCGGTAAGCTTATCCAGTTCCAGTTCTTCCAGAAATCGGTTCCAGTCAAGTACCAGGATTGAGAATCCCCAGAAGGATTTTTCCCCGGATTTATCTGTAATATAAATCGGTTCAAACAACAGTGAGCCAAGGCCTCCCTGATTCAGCTCATAAGGACCGGCTATGGTATACTGGCCGCTTTTCATTGCCAGATTCGCTTCATATTTACGGGCCGGATTATTTAGCATATCAATTCCAAAAGCTGCCTCATTTCCTTTCAGAGGATAAATATCCTTAACTACTCCGTCCGGTGCCTGTTCAATAACTTTTATAATTTGAGAATCATCGGAGATCATCTGCGACAGAGCCTGAAATTCTTTGCTGTCCATCTGATGTCCGGATTCAATTATATTCTGAAAGAATTCTGAGACATCAAGATATCGGTTAAGCTGTGATCTTATCCGGTTCACGGTTGTTTCCGCTGTAAAAGCAGCTCGCATTTTCTCTTCATTTACAGTATTCCTGTTGAGCAGCTGTCCGCAGACGGATACTATAAAGAAGGAAATGATCCCTACGACCAGACAGTAGATCCTGATCTGTTTTGAAGTATTATCTTTTTTTATCATTTGATTTTTTTTACCTTCTCCTGCTCGGTATAACGTTACGTCAGATGTATATTTTACCATCCTCATATTTTGTTTACAACAAAAAGAATCTTCCAAACGGCAGTGTTTTTGTCTGCTGCTGTTCAGAAGATTTCTTTTATTGGATCATTCTTTATTATCTGGCGGATTCAGGGTCAGATGACTGTTCAGGCAGATATCTGCTATCCGCATTATCTACTTTGCAGATTCGGTTAACATAATATCTCCGTCGCTACATTTCACACTTAAAGTCGGTGCGGAAGTGCCTACTTGGTTCTCATAAACAGAGAAGTCTTCCTCATTGCTGGATTTTCCACGGGAAAGATCTCCTGTATCTACATCCCCGTCTGTGGTTTTCAGATAAATGTTGGTTTTATCCACGCTGCTCTTTTTCATTTGGATGGAAACATCTCCGTTGGAGCTGGTGATTTCCATATCTCCGTTGAAACTGCTGTTGCCCATCTGAAGCTCACCATCATCAAGAGAAATCTGGCCGTCTGTAAGATCTGCTCTTTTTATGCTCACATCTCCGCTTTCGGATTTCAGCTGCATGTTATCCGTACACTGAAGCTCTTTTACATCCAGATCTCCGTCGCCAAGCTTTGCCTCAAATTTTTCAAACACGCCTTTGTCCAGCATCAGATCTCCATCGGAAAGTTGCGCTGTCATTTTTTCACATAAAAGCTGATCGGCAGTAAAATCTCCGTCCGAAAGCTGAATCTCAGCTTCCAGAAGCTGCGCTTTCTCCGGCACATAGAGAATCACTGTATTTACCGCATCTTCTTTCTGGGTCTGCTCTATATGTGTCCGAAAGACTCCCAGATCATATGTTATAAAATAACCTCCCGTTCCTCCTTCGGACTCCTTAAGTGTAAGTTCTCCGTCTTTATCCTCCCAGGTCAGGGGATCTTTCTTTCCGTTTTTCTCAAGTTTATATTCCATATAATAATGGTCATCATCCGAAGTCCGGATATCCAGGTCAAGATCCTCAAAATCTACATTCAGTTTTGTAAAATCATCGATCTGTTCTTTTTTCATAACTGCAAGGTTTTTATGAGCAGAAGAATTTCCTCCGGATACATACACATGATCTGAAGCATATGTGAAATCTTTTCCCCCGGCAAAATATCCTGCTGTAGAAAGAACGACTCCCGCCACACAGAGCGCTGTGCCTGTCATCAATGCTGTTTTTGCGATCTTATTCATTTCTTTGCACCTTCTTTCTTACAAATCGGTTTACCAGACGTCCGATTCCTGTTGCACACCATTTACAGATATATATGGTAAGCACACCGACCAGGATTCCGGCTCCTGCCATAAGAAATCCGCCGCCAACCATCATGCAGGCTGCTGCCACAGATTTCAGGATCAGTGTGGCTCCAAAACCGGCTACCATGATTCCTCCGGCTATGGTTGCGATGCTGGTCACACCCAGGGAAAAAATCACGGCTGCGATCACAACTACTACGGCAAACAATACTGCCAGCGCACTGAACATAAGTGCCAGACTTACCGGTGACGCACAGAGGACAAGAATTGCAAGGAGGATGATCTTACCCGGAGAACGTTTCTTCTTTGTAGAATCACTGGTTGAAGCAGCTGCATTTTGTCCTGCTGCACTCCGTCGGTTGCCGGAACCTTCTGCCGGCAGTTCCGTCTCTTTTTCTCCGGTACTGTCTTTCCCGTCTCCCACACTCTCCTGCAGAAGATTCAGAAGCAGTTCCCTGGCTGCTTCCTTCGGCTCGCCAAGTTCCTCCATTACCTGCTGCTCATTCTCCGGACCTGCCTCATCGAAATATTCCGAAAAATATTCAATGGCATTCTCATAATCTTCTTTCGGAAGCCGCTTCAGATATTTCCTGAGCTGCTCCATATACTCTTTCCTCGTCATTTTCGAAGTCTCCCTTCCACAATATCATCTATGGTATCGCGGTATTCTCTCCACTCTTTCCTCAGATATTCCAGATGACTGCGTCCTTCCTCTGTGATGGAATAATACTTGCGCTTCCTTCCCTGGAACTCCTCGGAATAAGTTGTCAGATATCCGCCTGTCTCCAGCTTCCTCAAAATAGGATACAGAGTTGATTCCTTAATTGATGCTACCATCTTCACAGTCTGACTGATCTCATATCCGTAGGAATCCTGCTGTTCCACAACAGAGAGGATCAGGCATTCCGTCAGCACAGCTGACACCGGATAGTAATACATACGCTCACCCCTTTATGTAATTATTTTATATATAAGATTTTTATATATAATTATTTTACATATATAGTATCATACTTTTCTCTTTTGTCAAGGAGAATTTCGCAATTGCTTTTTCCGAAGTCCTTCTTTATAATGTTTTACAAATACAAACTATTTCCCCAGAAAGGACATGATCTTATGGAAAAAAAGCCTCATCTGATGGCGATCGTCCTGTTTCTGACGGGTCTTATCTGTATTGGACTGCTTTTTGGCTTAAGTTACAAAACCTACCAGAAAATTGATGCCGCAGACCAGAAAATGGCTTCCGTCATCGAACCGGTCAAAACGAAGCAGAAAGCCATGAAAGAAGATATTGACCTTTATACAGCCAAGATCGAAAAGAAACAGGCAGCCGACAAATATCTACAGCAACGCTCCCATACCGAACAGGCAGTAAAGAACAACACCGGAGAGCACGAACGTGCACCGGAGTCCGAGAACAGCCAGAAAAGTTCCAAACCTTCTGTTTTCAGTGAAGCCGGTGGTGAGGGATTCTCTGACGGAGGCAGCGATACCACTACTTCAGCCGCAAATGGCCACATCGTAGGAATTGATCCTGGACATCAGGGTGAAAACGTTGATATGAGTGCCACCGAACCAAATGGTCCCGGTTCCTCCACCATGAAGGCAAAAGCTTCTACCGGAACCAGAGGTTCCTACAGCGGCCTTCCGGAATATCAGCTAAACCTGGATGTATCCCTTCTTCTGAAAAATATTCTGGAACAGCGTGGATACCAGGTAGTAATGACAAGAACTGATAATGACACTGCCATCAGCAATAAGGAACGTGCAGAGCTGGTTGCTTCCCAGGGTGCGGAAATCTGCGTACGTATTCATGCAAACGGTGATGATTCTTCTTCTGTTTCCGGAGCTCTTACCATGTGCCCGTCCCAGCAGAATCCTTATGTTTCCAGTCTCTATGACAGTTCCAACCGACTTTCCCAGTGTATTGTTGATTCCTACTGTGCAGCTACCGGTTTTCAGAACCGTGGAATTATCTACACAGATACCATGACAGGTATCAACTGGAGTACTATACCGGTGACCATTGTGGAAATGGGATTTATGACCAATCAGAACGATGATCTGAAAATGGCAGATTCTTCCTTCCAGCAGACAATGGCAGAAGGAATCGCCAATGGAATTGATGCTTATTTTCAGTAAAAAGGAGTAACTTTTATGAAAAAAAATGTTTTCTTATATATTGTGATTGCAGTCCTTGCCGTTGCTCTGGCAGGACTTGGCGCACTGAATGTCCGCTCCCTGGACAAACTTGCATCCCTTCAGTCCAAGGTCAACGAACTGCAGAAAAGCGTACAGGAAGTTTCGGATTCTGCTGCAGAATTAAGCACCAAGGCAGACCAGCTGGATGCCCTCTATCCGGATGATCCTACCGTTGCCAGCGCCGCTGCTGCCGCAGGCGTACAGTCTGATTCTCAGAATTCCGGAGAAGTTGCAGGCCCGTCCGCGTCTTCTGACAGTCAGGACAGCTCTTCTCAGGAAGAAGGTACTCTTTCTCCTTCCAGTGGAAGCAGTACTTTTACGGATAATTCTGATTCCAGCATGGACAATCTTCTGAATCAGGTACAGTCCCTTCTTCCTTCCGGCAACGGTACCTGGTCTGTATACGTATGTAACCTTGCCAAAAATACCGAAGGTTCCATCAATGACCAGCAGATGCAGGCTGCCAGCCTGATCAAGCTCTATATCATGGGCGCTGTATACGAAGATTATGACAGTCTTTCCGCCACCTACGGAAAAGATAAACTGGATGACAATCTGAATTCCATGATTACAGTCAGCGACAATGATGCTGCCAATACCCTTGTCAATTATCTTGGCGGTGGTGATGACGCTGCCGGAATGGCCCGCGTCAACAAATTCTGCCAGGATCATGGATATACCAGTACTTCCATGGGACGTCTCCTTCTTGCAGACAACTCCAATGGAGATAATTACACCTCCGTAAAAGACTGTGGAAAATTCCTGAAAACCATTTATCAGATTGATAAAGGTACTTCCACCGATGACACGCTTGCAGGTGCGGAATATATGTATCATCTTCTGAAGATGCAGACAAGAACAAACAAAATCCCGGCACAGATGCCGGAGGGCGTAAAAGTTGCCAACAAAACCGGCGAACTTGACACCGTAGAAAATGATGCAGGTATCATCTACGATACAGCCAAAGGCATTGATCTGGTTGTCTGCTTTATGTCCCAGGATCTTAATGATACTGCCGCTGCCCAGAATAGCATTGCTCAGATCAGCCGTTCCATTTACGGTTATTACAACGAATAAAGCACAGACAAAAAAGGATGACGCGCCAGATACGCATCATCCTTTTTTTCAGCTTTTTTCTTCCCCTTCTTCGTAGGATTTCTCCCATATCTCGGAAAATACTGCCAACGGGCAGTCTGTCAGAAGACACATCAGAAGGAAACATTCATATGGATTTACTATGTAAATTTCACTCATTCCACAGCGGGCCAGAATCTCCTGGATTTCTTCCAGAAAATGACGGTACCTGGTATATGGATCATCATCTGCCATCTCCTGGGAAATCACAAAAAATTCCAGCGTAATCAAATCAAAACGTTCCACCGGAAACTTGTGATTCAGGATATTATTGATTCTCTGACGGCTGAAACGCTTCTGACTGAAATGTTTTGCCAGAATGGAAGCGGACATTTTTTTCAGATTTCCCATCTTGTTAATGGGAATTCCGCTACATATCACTTTCTCCAGATCGGAAGCACTGATATTTTCAGGTTTCCAGATTTTTTTACCGCCATTTTCCTCTTCATCTTCCTGATACATGGCTGCAATAATCTTTTTTGCACGCTCCACAAGAATCATAAACTCCTGAAAAGCCTGGCTCTTTTCAGATTTCGGATCATCGCATCTGCCTTTGAGAAATGCCAGATATTCCAGAAGTTTTTCCTCACTGTCCAGACAGAGCCCTGTACCATATACAACCTCACCGGTCTTTTTTTCCACAGGCGTCAGCTCTTTATAGGTTTCTCTGTATTCTTCCGCCTTATAGTAACCAAGATGGTTCCGGTAACAGTACCAGTAAATCACTTCTTCCGGATTATGAAAATCAAAATCCTGCTCCCGGAGCACCCTGGTCAGAAAGTCGGATACGTCCTCCGTACTCATTCGAAGCCCGAATCCCAGCAGAAAAACGGTTTCACGCTTCACAGACGCCTGTGTCAGCCAGTTGTTCACCAGCGAACTCAGTTTGGCCGAAGTCGGAGACATGGATTTTGGTGTATAAGTTTCCTTGAAAGATTCCACCACAATATCCCTGTAAACCTCCTGGGGTACCTGGGAAAAAGGCTCTTCCAGCTCTGCACGCTCGTAAACATATCGTTTCAGATAATCACCGAAAGAAACCAGTTCCATTTCTTTATAAAGATAATGAAAAATAACGTCCGCATCCTCATCCTCAAAAGAATCCAGACTGACAACCTGGCGGAACTTCTGTGCCGCCTTTCTTGTAAATTCAAAGTCCTTCACAGAATCGAAGGCAACTGTCTGTTCAAAATCAAGATCCTGCATTCGATTTCTCATCGTAAATTCTCCTTATCCCTTAAATTCCTCCCCGGCAGAGTTGTCCAAACAGCAGTATGAACATCCTTTGCTGCAGATTTTCTACCGCCCGGTACTGTACCGTTCTGCCCATCGTTTGAGAGGATTCCTTTCTTCGTAGCCACTGATCTGTGCAAGAACCATGGTTACATTATCTCTGCCGCCTTTGGCCAGTGCCATTTCCAGCAGTTCCTCTACTTTCTCCTCTGCTGTACTGTTTTTCCCAAGGATTTCCCGGATCTCCTCATCAGAAAGCATATCCGTAACTCCATCCGAGCAGATCAGATAACTGCTTCCGGTCTGATATCCGATTTCCACAATAGACGGCTCCAGAGCCATATTTTCTTCCTGAAAGCCCAGATACTGTGTCAGAGGGGCTTTTCCCAGCATTTTCCCGCCAATGACATGGTCTGTGGATATCTGGCGGAGTTTTCCCTGAAAATGCCGGTAAATACGGCTGTCTCCAAGATTACAGGCATAAATAGCTTTTTCACTGAAAGACAGCAATGCCATGGTGGTGCCCATGCTGTTGATACAGTTTTCTCTGCTGTAACGACATACTGCTTCATTCATATTTTCGCAGGCTCCTGTCAGAAAAGCCACCGGTTCCTTTTTCAGACTCCTGCGGTTTTCTTCGTAAAAACTGCCCAGTGCTTCCACCGCAGCGGAAGCCGCCATTTCTCCACAGCTTTCTCCACCCATGCCATCAAAAACAGCCAGAACGGGAAGCTGCCAATGCTGTGTATGACCTGCCAGGATTCCGTCAACTCCCTGGTTGTGCACCGGCAGGCGCACACCGCAGCACCAGAAATTATCCTCATTATTTACCCTCACCTTTCCGGTGTGGCATGTGTATGCATAATCAATCTGATAGGCCATTTTTTTTCCTTTCGTAAAAACCCTTTCGACATTACTGCTGAAGCTCCATTACCGAATTACTCCAGTATTTGTCTCCCAGTTCTACATATTCGTCGTTATCGCTCTCTTTATCATGAACCTTTCCATCCTTATCAATCCATCGGATCAAAAGGCCGTCCTGATAATAGAAATACTGTTTCTCGTCTCCGTCCCATACGTAAGTATAAAACATCTGCTCTCCCCAGTAAAAATATTCCTCATAAACACCATCTGCGGAGCTGTCCGGATATACAAGCACTTTGGCAATTTCTCCTGACCCATTATAAAAACGCAGGCGGTCCCCCTCTGTGCCTTCGCGTTTATAACTGTCCAGAGCATCCTCTATGGTTGTCGCATGTTCACGTATGGTTTCCATTGCCTGGGCAAAACTCTTATCCGAACTGTCTGCAGTCCCAAAATTTCCTTTATTCAGAGCATCCGAATCATCGGTATCTACATATGTATCTTTTCCACCATCTGCAGAATCCAGAACATTTCGTGCTACGAGGATTCCGCCGATCAGCACAATAAGTATAACAGCTGTAATGATAATCCTGGAAAAGCTCTTCCGCTTTTTTCTTTCAGAAACACTTCCGTCATACTCTGTTACAGGTTCTTCCCATTCCCGCAGATCCTGGTCACGGCTGTCTTCCAGATCGGTTATAGAAGTGACTTTTGGCTTTACCGCTCTGGATACTGGTTTTCCAGGTGCTGATTTCTGTGGACTCTGTATCACACTCTGCACTTTTGCCGTATTCTGCGCTGTATTTTTTGCCGTTTCTCCTGTGGAACGTTTCTCAGGCTGTACAGACATCTGCCCGGAATTTTTCCGTGCCTGACGGATCGCATCTGTATTCAGCTGACTTGTTCTGGCCAGCTGTTTGGCGGCACCTTCCTGAAGAAACTTCGGCATGGACTCCGGAACCGGCCTTTCCCCGGTGGTTTTCGGTTTTGAAGGAGTTGTACCCTCATACCGGATTCGCTCCAGCGCCTGCCTCAGTTCCTGCGGCGTCTGATATCGTTCCTTTTCCTCATAGGCACAGGCTTTTAAAATAACCGCGCCAAAAGCTTCTCCCGCATCTGCCGGCGCAGGCGGTGTTTCACCTGACATTCTTCTTGTCAGCGCATTTTCTTTATCTCTGTATGTGATCAGCTGTTTTTCCAGATTCAGAAACGGAAGTCTGTTATGATTCATCAGTTTATACAGCACCAGGCCAAGCGCATAGATATCCACTCTGCTGTCGTACTTTTCTCCCCTGTACATCTCCGGCGCCATATAGGAATAAGTCCCCTTTTTGGAAAGGGTACTCATGGTTTTTTCCAGTTCCCTGGCGATTCCAAAGTCTCCCAGCTTGAAATCTCCGAATCTGGATACAAAAATATTCTCAGGCTTGATATCCCTGTGAATAATGTGAAGCTGCCCACAGTATTCCAGTGATTTACAAAGGTCTATGCCAAGCTTCATCACTTCTTTTTCTGTGAGATTTTTTCCCGCATAATATTCCATGAAGCTTGTGAGATATTCCATGCGGATAAAAATATCCCATCCGATCTCATCCAGATATTCCATCACCTTGTAATCTTCTACCGACACAATGTGGGAATTTCCTCTGAAATACTCCATGGTGCTTACTTCCTGAATACACTCTTCCACCAGATTTTCGAAATATCCACGGACGGATTTTTCATCACCGGATTCTGAGCGTACACTGTCCAGTTCCCCTTTACTGGCGGGGATTGTGATTATCTTAATTGCCGAGTAAAAAGAACGTCCCTTCTCAGTTCTCTGAGCTTTATATACTCTTCCAAAAGAGCCTTCCCCGATCTTACTTATGATCTTCCATTCCGGCCACGGGGAAATTGGCAGTTCCTTGTCCATCGCAATCCCTCCTCTCTCAGAAAATCCCTGCTTATAAACAGAAATCTCCCTCCGGATTTCCGGGGGGAGATTTATTTATATTAGCAAGGTATATTGACTTATTCTTCTACCGGTGCAGTTTCCTCTGCTGTCTCTTCAACAGCAACGGTCTCTTCCTCCGGAGCAGTCTCAGTCTTCTCTTCCTCTACGGAAATTTCCTCTGTATCCTCAGGCTCCTCGGAAGCTGTTTTTACTTCCGGCATTCCTGTATCAAGACTGATCTCACTGTAACGCTTCATACCTGTACCTGCAGGAATCAGCTTACCAATGATAACGTTCTCTTTCAGACCGATCAGTGGATCGACCTTACCTTTGATTGCAGCCTCTGTCAGGACTTTTGTTGTCTCCTGGAAGGATGCTGCTGACAGGAAGGAGTTTGTAGCAAGGGATGCCTTGGTAATACCAAGCATAACCTGTTTGCCCTCTGCCGGCTGTTTGCCCTCTGCCTCAAGTTTCTCGTTAACTTCCTCAACATCAAGGACATCAACAAGTGTTCCTGGCAGGAACTCTGTATCTCCGTTATCCTCGATACGGATCTTCTTCAGCATCTGATGAACGATAACCTCGATATGCTTATCGTTGATCTCAACACCCTGCAGACGATATACACGCTGAACCTCGCGGATCATGTAATCCTGAACTGCACGAACACCCTTAATTCTCAGGATATCATGCGGATTTACACTACCTTCTGTCAGCTCATCGCCGGCCTCAAGAACCTGTCCGTCAAGGACTTTGATACGGGAACCGTATGGGATCAGGTAAGTCTTGGAATCACCTGTCTCCGGATCATTTACAATGATCTCACGTTTCTTCTTAGTGTCGTTGATTGTGGCAACACCTGGGATCTCTGTGATGATCGCAAGACCCTTCGGCTTTCTTGCCTCAAAAAGCTCCTCGACACGAGGAAGACCCTGTGTGATATCTCCACCGGCAACACCACCGGTATGGAACGTACGCATGGTCAGCTGTGTACCTGGCTCACCGATAGACTGTGCTGCGATGATACCAACGGACTCACCAACCTGTACCGGCTCACCGGTAGCCATGTTCGCACCATAACATTTCGCGCAGACACCAACCTTGCACTTACAGGAAAGGATGGTACGGATCTTCAGTCTGTCGATCGGTCCGCCTGTCACGTTGCTTACGCCCTCTTTCATGATACGGGCTGCACGCTTCGGTGTGATCATGTGGTTTGCTTTAACAAGGATTTCTCCGTCTTTATTCTTAACTGTCTCACAGGAGAAACGTCCTGTGATACGCTCCTGAAGGCTCTCGATCTCTTCTTTTCCGTCCATGAATCCACGAACTTCCATACCGGAGATCTCTGCTCTGTTCTCACAGCAGTCTGCCTCACGAACGATCAGATCCTGGGATACGTCAACAAGTCGTCTTGTCAGGTATCCGGAATCGGCTGTACGAAGAGCGGTATCGGAAAGACCTTTACGTGCTCCATGAGCGGACATGAAGTACTCCAGTACGTCAAGACCTTCACGGAAGTTTGACTTGATCGGGAGCTCGATTGTATGACCGGTTGTATCAGCCATCAGTCCTCGCATTCCGGCAAGCTGTTTGATCTGCTTATCGGAACCACGGGCTCCGGAGTCAGCCATCATGAAGATGTTGTTGTACTTATCAAGACCGGTAAGAAGTGCTTTTGTAAGCTCATCATCCGTCTTCTTCCAGGTATCAACAACCTCTTTGTAACGCTCTTCCTCTGTGATAAGACCACGTTTGTAGTTCTTTGTAATACGGTCAACAGTATCCTGAGCCTGTTTGATCATCTCCGGCTTCTGTGGCGGCACGGTCATATCGGAAATGGATACGGTCATGGCTGCACGTGTGGAGTATTTGTAACCCATAGCCTTAACGGAGTCAAGTACCTCAGCTGTTCTTGTTGCACCGTGAGTATTGATAACTTTTTCAAGGATCTGCTTCAGCTGTTTCTTACCTACAAGGAAGTCAACCTCAAGAAGCAGTTCGTTTCCAGGTACGCTTCTGTCTACAAATCCAAGGTCCTGTGGAATGATCTCGTTGAACAGGAAACGTCCAAGTGTGGAATGAACATTGCCGCTTAACACAGTGCCATCCGGCATTGTCTTATGGCAACGTACAATGATCTTGGTCTGAAGTGTGATGACTTTGTTCTCGTATGCAAGAATTGCCTCGTTGACACTCTTGAAGAACTTACCCTCACCCTTGTTTCCAGGTCTCTCCTGAGTCAGGTAGTAGATACCAAGGACCATATCCTGTGAAGGAACGGCTACAGGACCACCATCTGACGGTTTCAGAAGGTTGTTCGGTGATAACAGAAGGAAACGGCACTCTGCCTGTGCTTCCTGAGAAAGCGGAAGATGTACGGCCATCTGGTCACCATCGAAGTCAGCGTTGAACGCGGTACAAACAAGTGGATGAAGCTTGATTGCCTTACCTTCTACAAGGATCGGCTCGAACGCCTGGATACCCAGACGATGCAGTGTAGGTGCACGGTTCAGCATAACCGGATGCTCCTTAATGACGTCCTCGAGGACATCCCATACTGCTGGCTCAAGTTTCTCTACCATTTTCTTGGCATTTTTGATGTTGTGGGAAGTTCCGTTGGCAACAAGCTCTTTCATAACGAAAGGTTTGAACAGCTCGATAGCCATCTCTTTCGGAAGACCACACTGATAAATCTTCAGCTCCGGTCCTACGACGATTACAGAACGTCCGGAATAGTCAACTCGTTTACCAAGAAGGTTCTGACGGAAACGTCCGGATTTACCTTTCAGCATATCGGAAAGGGATTTCAGAGCTCTGTTTCCAGGGCCTGTTACAGGACGTCCACGGCGTCCGTTATCGATCAGGGCATCTACAGCCTCCTGCAGCATACGCTTCTCGTTGCGGACAATGATATCCGGAGCACCAAGCTCCAGAAGTCTTTTCAGACGGTTGTTTCTGTTGATGATTCTTCTGTAAAGATCATTCAGGTCAGATGTTGCAAAACGTCCTCCGTCCAGCTGTACCATAGGACGAAGATCTGGCGGGATAACCGGGATAACGGTCATGATCATCCACTCAGGACGGTTGCCGGACTCACGGAAGGACTCCACAACCTCAAGACGTTTGATGATTCTTGCACGTTTCTGGCCTGTTGCATCCTGAAGCTCTGCTTTCAGCTCTACAGAATCTTTCTCAAGATCGATCGCTTTCAGAAGCTCCATGATGGACTCGGCACCCATACCTACACGGAATCCCTCTCCATAAGACTCACGTGCTTCCTGGTACTCACGCTCGGTGAGTACCTGTTTGTACATAAGTCCGGAATCAGCAGGATCCAGAACGATATAGTTTGCAAAGTAAAGCACTTTCTCCAGTGTTCTCGGAGAAATGTCAAGGATCAGACCCATACGGGACGGAATTCCTTTGAAGTACCAGATATGAGACACCGGAGCTGCAAGCTCGATGTGTCCCATACGCTCTCTACGAACGGCAGATTTGGTTACTTCAACACCACATCTGTCGCAGACAACGCCTTTATAGCGAATTTTTTTGTACTTTCCACAGTGGCACTCCCAGTCCTTGCTCGGTCCAAAAATTCTTTCGCAGAAAAGACCGTCCTTTTCAGGTTTCAAGGTTCTGTAGTTGATTGTTTCAGGTTTTAAAACCTCACCGTGTGACCACTCTCTGATCTTCTCAGGGGACGCCAGTCCAATCTTGATGGCATCGAAAGTCATTGGCTGATATGTTTCATTGGCGTTCGTTGTTTCTGCCATGTATTCTTTCCCCTTTCTTATTCCTCATCATCAAAGGACTCTTCAAACTCGATCATGTCCTCGTCTTCTTCAATGTCTTCATCTTCTTCTACATTGACAAGTTCTTCTCCGCTGAACTCCTGCTTGGTATAGCCGTGTTTACCGAAGGACTCCTCATCTCTGCGTCCTCTGGAATCTCCCTCGATGACGTGACGAAGATCAGTATCTCCGTAATCAGAAGTCTCCATGATGTGAACTTCCTCTCCGTCCTCGCTGAGTACACGTACATCCAGACCAAGAGACTGAAGCTCTTTAAGAAGTACCTTAAAGGACTCAGGAATACCTGGCTCAGGAATGTTATCACCTTTGATGATTGCTTCATAGGTCTTAACACGTCCGATCACATCATCAGACTTCACTGTCAGGATCTCCTGCAGTGTGTAGGAAGCACCATATGCCTCCAGTGCCCAAACCTCCATCTCTCCGAAACGCTGTCCACCGAACTGAGCTTTACCACCCAGAGGCTGCTGTGTTACCAGGGAGTATGGACCTGTGGAACGTGCATGGATCTTATCATCTACCAGATGATGCAGTTTCAGGTAGTGCATGTGACCGATGGTTACAGGGCTGTCGAAATACTCACCTGTACGTCCGTCACGAAGTCTTACCTTACCATCTCTGGAAATAGGAACGCCCTTCCAGAGTGCTCTGTGAGCTTTGTTCTCATCAAGGTACTGCATAACATCCGGTGCAAGGATATCTTTATATTTCTCACGGAATTCCTCAAAGTCTTCCGTATTAACGTAATCGTTGGCAAGCTCCAGAGTATCCTGGATATCAACCTCGTTGGCGCCATCGAATACTGGTGTTGCAATGTTGAAGCCAAGTGCTTTGGCAGCAAGGCTTAAGTGGATCTCCAGGACCTGTCCGATATTCATTCGGGAAGGTACACCCAGAGGGTTCAGCACGATATCGAGCGGACGTCCGTTCGGAAGGAATGGCATATCCTCAACTGGAAGTACACGGGAAACGACACCCTTGTTACCATGACGACCAGCCATCTTATCACCAACGGAGATCTTTCTCTTCTGTGCAATATAAATACGTACTGCCTGATTTACTCCAGGGCTCAGCTCGTCGCCGTTCTCTCTTGTAAATACCTTGGCATCTACGATAATACCATATTCACCGTGCGGTACTTTAAGGGAAGTATCACGTACCTCTCTTGCCTTCTCACCGAAGATGGCACGAAGGAGACGCTCCTCAGCAGTAAGCTCTGTCTCTCCCTTAGGAGTAACCTTACCAACAAGGATATCACCGGCACGTACCTCAGCACCGATACGGATGATACCACGCTCATCCAGATCTTTCAGAGCATCATCGCCGACACCCGGAACATCACGTGTGATCTCTTCCGGTCCCAGCTTGGTATCACGGGATTCTGCCTCATATTCCTCGATATGGACAGATGTATAAACATCATTCTGTACCAGTCTCTCGCTAAGCAGAACGGCATCCTCGTAGTTATAACCTTCCCAGGTCATAAATCCGATCAGCGGGTTCTTACCAAGTGCAAGCTCACCATTAGATGTGGATGGGCCATCTGCGATAACCTGTCCTGCCTCAACATGCTCACCCTGGAACACGATCGGTCTCTGGTTGTAGCAGTTACTCTGGTTGCTTCGCATGAATTTGGTCAGATGGTAATCATCTTTTGTTCCGTCATCATTCTTGATGGTGATATCTGTAGATGTGGAACGAAGTACAGTACCTGCTTTTTTCGCAACAACACATACACCGGAGTCAACGGCTGTCTTGGTCTCCATACCTGTACCAACAACCGGAGCCTCTGTTGTAAGAAGCGGAACGGCCTGACGCTGCATGTTGGATCCCATCAGCGCACGGTTCGCATCATCGTTCTGCAGGAACGGAATCAGGGCTGTAGCAACGGAGAATACCATTCGCGGAGATACGTCCATGTAATCAAACATGTGCTGCTCGTACTCCTGAGTCTCCTCACGGTAACGACCGGAAACATTCTTATGAAGGAAGTGTCCCTCTTCGTCCAGAGGCTCATTCGCCTGTGCTACATGGTAATTATCTTCCTCGTCCGCTGTCATGTATACAACTTCATCTGTTACACGCGGGTTGGAAGGATCTGTTTTGTCGATCTTTCTGTACGGTGCCTCTACGAAACCGTACTGATTGATTCTTGCATAAGATGCAAGGGAGTTGATAAGACCGATGTTCGGTCCCTCAGGAGTCTCGATCGGGCACATTCTTCCGTAATGGGAATAATGTACGTCTCGAACCTCGAATCCGGCTCTGTCTCGTGACAGACCGCCAGGTCCCAGTGCGGAAAGTCTTCTCTTGTGAGTCAGCTCTCCAAGCGGGTTGTTCTGGTCCATGAACTGTGACAGCTGGGAAGATCCGAAGAACTCTTTCACTGCTGCAGTTACCGGTTTGATATTGATCAGGGACTGCGGAGAAATGCTCTCTGCATCCTGTGTTGTCATTCTCTCACGTACCACACGCTCAAGTCTGGAAAGACCGATGCGGTACTGGTTCTGAAGCAGCTCACCGACAGCACGGATACGACGGTTGCCCAAGTGGTCGATATCATCATCGTTTCCAAGGCCATACTCCAGATGCATATTGTAGTTGATGGACGCAAGGATATCTTCCTTGGTGATGTGCTTCGGAATCAGGTCGTGGATATCACGTTTGATTGCCTCACATCTGTCCTCAAATGTGTCATTTTCTTCCAGAATTTTTTCGAGTACCGGGTAGTATACTAACTCTGTAACACCCAGGGACTTCGGATCCTCAAGCTCCGGAAGATAATGACGGATATCAACCATAAGGCTGGAAAGGACTTTAATCTCTCTCTCCTCACCCTGAATCCATACATACGGAACTGCGGAATTCTGAAGAGTATCAGCAAGCTCTCTTGTAACAAGAGTCTCAGCCTCTGCAAGAATCTCACCTGTTGTTGTGTCTACAACATCCTGAGAAAGCTTGTGGCCTACGATACGCTTGTTGAAATGAAGTTTCTTATTAAATTTGTAACGTCCAACTTTGGCAAGGTCATATCTTCTCGGATCGAAGAACATTGCCATGATCAGGCTCTCTGCGCTCTCTACTGCAAGCGGCTCGCCCGGACGGATTTTCTTATACAGCTCAAGGAGACCTTCCTGGTAGTTTGTGGAGGTATCCTTTGTAAAGCTAGCAAGGATCTTCGGCTCTTCACCAAACAGATCAATGATCTCAGCATTGGTTCCAATGCCCAGTGCACGGATCAGAACAGTAATCGGAACCTTTCTTGTTCTGTCTACACGTACATAAAATACATCATTTGAATCTGTCTCGTACTCCAGCCATGCACCTCTGTTCGGAATTACGGTACTGGAAAACAGTCTCTTACCAAGTTTATCATGAGCGATTGCGTAGTAGATTCCAGGGGAACGTACTAACTGGCTGACAATAACACGCTCAGCACCATTAATAACAAAGGTACCTGTTGCAGTCATCAGCGGTAAATCTCCCATGAAAATCTCGTGTTCGTTGATCTCTTCTGTTTCCTTATTGATCAGCCTTACTCGAACCTTCAAAGGTGCGGCATAAGTCACGTCACGTTCTTTACACTGCTCGATGGAATATTTTGCATCTTTTTCATCATATGTGAAATCGATGAATTCCAGACTGAGCTTTCCGCCGTAATCTGCGATCGGAGAAATATCATCGAATACTTCTTTTAAACCTTCGTCAAGAAACCACTGGTAGGAATCTTTCTGAACTTCGATCAGGTTTGGCATTTCCAGGACTTCTTTTTGTCTCTGGTAGCTCATACGCATGCTTTTTCCAGTTTTTACAGAACGAATTCTGTTTTTTTCCATTGACGTTTCACCCCTGTTTTTTTATTATTTATTACAACATGATCCCGCCTGACCTTTAGGCAGGCATATCTAGCCATAATATAGCATCCTCCACTTTAACATAAGAAAAAAAGCGTGTCAAGCACTTTTTTCGAATTTTTTTACATTTTTTCAAAAAAAGCTTCTGTTCCTTTTATACATACGATGTGTGGAACAGAAGCTTTTATTTATTTCACAGTATAATTCACAGTTACTGTGTTTGCATATTTATCTTTTGATACAATTTTCAGCACAGTGTTCTTTTTCTGTTTTTTTATTTTTACTGTAAACTGTTTCTTCTTATTTACAGCTGCATAGCCCAGACGTATGCTTTTTCCGGATCTCTGTGCATAAACAATAACATTCTGGCCGCCGGCCGCGCTTCCTGTTACGGATGTGCTCTGTGCTGTGATTTTTTTGCAGGAAGGACGGTCAATATTGGTCCAGCCTTTACAGCCCTTCATATATACTGCCTGCGTTTTTCCGTTTCCGCTGAAAGCATTGGACTTCATAGCCGATATCACAGAACCATATCCGTAAATACCATTTCCTTTATTTTTTGCAACAGTATTTCCGGAAACTTCTGTTGCTTTTGATTTCCACAGCAGAATTCCGCTCTTTCCGTTGGAAACAAGGCGGTTACTTTTTACACGGATGCCACCTTGTGCATATTCAATTTTGACACCATGTTCTTTATTTGAAGAACAGGAATTATTAAGAACACTGATATTTTTTCCGGATTTCACACGAATTCCGGAGCCAGTCGTGGATTTTGATGTGTTTTTTTCTGCTGTGGAGGTTGCATTTACAGACTGCAGATAAATTCCATCTCCTCCCGGTGATGCAACCGTATTTCCGCTTATCAGATTTTTCTGTTTTGATCCTGCCGCATAGGAAGAATCTTTCATATAAATTCCTGTATTTGCAGTTCCGGAAACCTGATTCCTTTTGATAATGCTTCCTCTGGAATCTTCCGCATAAATACCAAGATTGGAATATGCGGAAGTTTTTTTCATTTTTACCTGATTATCCGTCACGGTATCCGTATCTGCAAGAGTAATACTGATACCGTTTCCATATCCGGAAATCTGATTATCTTTTACAGTTACTCCCTTTACCGGATATATTCCTTCCGGAATCACTTCTCCCGAATTCTTCATATTATAACCTATAACTTTAACGCCACTGCAGATCCACGCAATGCCTCCGATGCTGGAAGTCTTTGCAAGGCTGACATAGTTTCCTGCTACCCGGATATTTCTGTTCTTCTTCGCATCCGGTTCTCCACTGTATCCCTGTGTCAAATGTGTATTTTTCTTATTCACAGCTGAGACTTCCACCCCAAGCCCTACATTTACCATGGTATTGTTTTCTGCTGTGGAATCTTCATAATTCAGAAATTCTATGCATCGTTTTTTTACATTATGGAAGGTGTTGTTGGTAACGGTAATCCGTTTATATGTTTTTCCTGCCATCATGCTATGGGTTCCCACCCCTGCAAAAACGTCCTCAAACACATTTCCATCAATAACAAAATCCTCGCAGGTGCTTCCATCGTATGGCATATACTGTGGAAAAACATTATCTTCATCTGTACAACAGTCAATCTGAATGCATTCCTGTCCGCCTTTTACATAATTCTTATAATACCCGTGAAATGTACATCCGGTAATCTTGGCATTTTTTACTCCGCCGAACTCCAGAAAATGAGATTTCAGATTATTCAGGAATGTTGCGTTTTTGATGGTGACATTGGTGGCATGTCCGATACAGAATCCCACAAATCCACCTGGTTCATCTTTTTCTGCCACGCACTGATAATTAAAATCCCAGGTTCCACCATCAATGATAACATTTCGGTAGCCTTCATATTCCCCTTCTGATTCTTTTGTATTTCCAAGTCGAAGAATCAGATGTTTGGTCGGTGATGTTTTTGTAATTGTTGCGCCTTTTGCATACAGGTACATATTGCTGTACATACACAGTGTTCCTGTGAGTTTATAATTTCCCGGTGGAATTATAATTTTACAGGGAGTTTCGTCTGACACCTGTTCTTTCAGCTGCAGAAACAAGGTATTTAACGGAGCCGTGATATCCTGTCCGTCTTCAATTTCCAGTGTCACTGTCTGATAAGTTCCAAGTTCCCCTTCGGAGGCACTTCCATCTGAGAATCTGTCCGCTTCCTCAGAAGTAAATGTTTCCTCCTCTGCATTATCCGAAAGTTCACCTGTGGTGTTCTCCCCTTCTGTTACATTTTCTGCCCCATCTTCCAGCTGAATTTCATCCTGGGTATCCTCCATGGCGTTCTGCTCCGGAACCAGTTCTGTACCTTCATCATTCTCAGACAGTGTACCGGTGCCTTCCTCTTCTGTCTCCAGAGATTCCTCTTCTGTTTCCGGTTTGTCACCATCCGTCGGAGCATCGGAAATTTCCTCTGTATTTCCATCAGGATTTCCGTCAGAAAAATCATCCGGCAATGCCGCGTCTGCTGTTTTAGCATTTTCTGGTTCCTGTGTTTCTTCTGTCCAGGAAGCCGCAGACGCCGGAACCACTTTTCCGTCCTCATCCAACACCAACGGATCCGGTTCCTCTGCCGGCATATTTTCCTCTTCCTCAAGTTCTTCCTGTTTTTCCATTGCAATTTCCTGTGCTCGAATTGCGTCCAGCGGTTCTTCTGACACATTTTTTCCGGAAACCGCCTCTTGTGCTGCTGCCGGAACCGGAACCGCTGTTATACTCAGAATTCCTGCCAGAAAACAGGCAGCAATTTTTCTGTTCATATTTCTCCTCCTTGCATTCCTTCTTATTTTATTATCACCTCTTTAACCGTAAAAAGCAAGGTATATCACAGATTCTCCACCTGGAATGTCATCTGACTTTGGCGCAAAAAAAAGCTGCCGTGCCGCCGGTAAACCGGCAGACACAACAGCCTTTAAAACTTCTGATCTGATTGGATTATTTAAGTGTAACCTTAGCTCCCTCAGCCTCAAGTTTAGTTTTGATGTCCTCAGCCTCAGCTTTGGAAGCGCCCTCTTTAACAACCTTCGGAGCACCATCAACGATAGCTTTAGCCTCTTTAAGTCCAAGACCTGTAACCTCACGAACAACTTTGATAACTTTAACTTTGTTAGCGCCAACCTCTGTAAGCTCTACGTCAAACTCATCTTTCTCCTCAGCTGCCTCGCCTGCTGCACCTGCTGCTGCTACAACAACACCTGCTGCTGCGGAAACGCCGAACTCTTCCTCACAAGCTTTTACAAGGTCATTTAACTCTAATACAGATAATTCTTTGATTGCTGCAATAAATTCTTCTGTTGTTAATTTTGCCATTTTAATTTCCCTCCATTTATAAATTTTAATTAATAATCATGCGGTCGTTATGCCGCCAATTGCACGTTGCTGGGATTACTCAGCAGCTGCTGCGTCAGCTCCGCCATTCTGCTCTGCGATCTGATTAAGCACACGAGCGAAGTTTGCGATCGGAGACTGCATACTTCCAAGCAGTTTTCCAAGAAGTTCCTCTCTTGAAGGAATTGTGGACAGTGCCTGAATTCCGGCCTGATCATTGTAGTTACCTTCAACTACACCTGCGATCAGCTCCAGTGCCGGGAACTGTTTTGCATATTTAGCAAGGATTCTTGCCGGAGCAGTTGCGTCTGTCTCGGAGATAGCGATCGCATTTGTGCCATGTAAATGATCACTGAGGCTCTCAAATGCTGTACCCTCGAATGCACGACGCATCATGGTATTTTTATATACCTTGTACTGAACACCAGCTTCTCTTAACTCTTTACGAAGAATTGTATCCTGCTCAACTGTAAGACCGCTGTAGTTTACAAGTACAACAGACTGTGCGTCTTTAATGCTGTTAGAGATCTCTTCTACGATTGGTTGTTTCAGTTCTACTTTTGCCATGAAATGGTACACCTCCTTATAGATTTTGTATACCGCCGTCGCAATAAGTCAATCTGTTTAAAAAAAAGACCTTACTGCTTCGCAATAAGGCCTTGTGTAATCTTAACTCAGAATACTTGGACCTCGGTAGGCGTTTTAATCCTTATGCCTTACGGCACCTACTGTCTTCGGCAGCGTTCTTAGGTACAATACCATAACAGTGCCGGGTGTGTCAAGTATTTTTTAAGATTTTTTCAAAATTATTTAGTACCAAAAATACGGTCTCCGGCATCTCCAAGTCCCGGGCAGATGTAAGCGTTTTCATTGAGCTCTCTGTCAAGGGAACCACAGTAGATCTGTACATCCGGATGTGCCTCATGGAGACGTTTCAGTCCCTCAGGAGCTGCGATGATGCACATAAACTTGATATTCTTTCCGCCCTGTTTCTTGACAAAATCAATGGCAGCTTCGGCAGAACCGCCGGTTGCAAGCATCGGATCAACGATCACTGAAATACGCTCGTCAATAGATTCAGGAAGCTTACAGTAATACTCATGGGGCTCATGTGTTACCGGATCACGGTAAAGTCCCACATGTCCGACCTTTGCAGACGGTACCAGTGTGAGAATGCTGTTTACCATTCCAAGTCCTGCACGGAGGACCGGGATCACTGCCAGCTTCTTACCTGAGATCATCGGTGTCTTACAGGTTTCTATCGGTGTCTCGATTTCCACTTCCTCTGTAGGAAGATCACGAAGCGCCTCATATCCCATCAGGATTCCGATTTCCTCCACCAGTTTACGGAACTCGTTTGTTCCTGTATTTTTATCACGGAGCATTGAAATTTTGTGTTTGATCAGCGGGTGATCCATAATATAAACATTTTTCATTTTTTCCATCGTGATTTCCTCTCTTTGTCTGTGTTTTTTGTAAAGCGAAACTTCTCATTCCACTCTGCTTCATACACCGGAATGCAAGCCTTTCGCTTTTCTGTATTCATCTTTCTACATTATAATATATATGACACTTTTTCAAAAGGGGGAAAAACTATTTTCCCTGGCGTTCCAAAACCTGATCGATAGCATAGGCCACACCAAACTCATTGTTGCTCTTTGTGATGTATTTTGCTGCCTTTTTGATCTCCGGAACTGCATTTTCCATTGCAACGGTTGCGCCGAAATCCATGGAGATCATGGAATAATCATTAAGGCTGTCACCAAGGACCATCACCTCATCCATGGTATAACCCAGAGACTCGATATATTCTTTCAGCACCGGGCCTTTCTGCGCCTCTACTGCTGTAATCTCCTGATTATATATAAAGGAAGAAGCCACTGCAACGGCTGGATTTTCTTTCAGCTCATCGCTGAGTTTCTCCAGCTGCTCCACATCTGCCGCAAAAATGAAGATCTTATATATCGGCGCACCGCTGCTCTCCAGGGAACGGATATCGGAAATCCCTTTCGTGTTTCCGGCGATTCTGCGGTACTGCGGGGATTTCCGTACAATCTCCTCGCTGGTATCTATGTCCATATTGAAAAGACGGATCTGCTGAATGATTCCGTCTTCAATTTCCTTCTTTGTTCCAATACGGTAATCATAGCGATCCGTAAAAAATGCTACAGATACCGGGTATTTTTTTGCCGTATTGTAGACCTCCTCACACAGCTCAATAGAGATCGGTGTACTCTTTACAACCTCCTGCTGCGGATTCCGTACTTCAGCACCGCTGCTCACCACATAATCACAGGTCAGCTCTGTTCCCTTCAGTTCCTCCATGGCACCGGGGAAATTCCGACCGGTGGCAACCATAAAGCGGATTCCCGCATCGCAGGCACGCCTGACCGCCGCAAGGGTTTCCGGTGCGATTCTATGGTCATCACCAAGAAGTGTGCCATCCATATCACTTGCAATTACTTTTATCATGAAAAATTTCTCCTTTTATCTGTAAAAATTCCGGTCAATCATTCGGATCCATAGCAAATATGTCCTTTTTTCGGAGAAATTATATCTTATATTATTGCAAAATACAATGATTTTTGCGACAGGCATATGCCTTTCTGATTTCAGAAATACATGGTATAATGAGATTTCATAAATCTGTCCGATGTCGGTCAAGCGTATATCCGCAATCCGCGTCGCTGCTTGATCCGGTTAAGTGAATAACCCCATCCACATGTACTACATAGATTTGCATCAAATAAATGCTCTTCAGTTAAGTCAGTCAATCAGAAAACAGGAGAATATTATGTCAACTTATTTTTTTCATTCCAAAAGAAGCCGCTCACATTCCCGTTTCTTCTATTTAATATTGTGCACAGTTCTTGTCTGTCCAATGCTCCTTTTCACAGGCTGCCAGAATACCACTGGCACCAGCACTGCCACCGAGAAGGAGCCTATCAGCATCAGCAGCATCAAATTGAACACAGCCATACAGATCACCATTTACGATTCCCAGGATAAGTCCCTCCTGGATGACTGTCTGGCACTGTGCGATAGGTATGAGCTGATCTTCAGCCGGACAAATGAGAACAGCGAGCTTTATAAATTAAATCACCGGATATCAGATTCCGCTGTATCAAATCAAACCATTGAAACTCAGACCACTCCCTACCAGGTCAATGGCACCACAAACACATGGCATATATCCGAATACCTTGCTGCTCTGCTTTCCGAAGGACTCGATATCACCAGGGAATCCGACGGTGCCTTTGACATCGCCATTGCGCCTTTGACCTCTCTCTGGGATTTCACAGCAGAAGACCCGAAGGCTCCGGATGATGCAGATATTCAGAAAGTTCTCCCCCTGTGCAGCTCCGACGGCGTCACCATTGACGGGCAGGATATCACACTTCCCTCTGATGACATCCAGTTCGATGTAGGCGCCATTGCCAAAGGCTATATTGCAGACCGCCTGAAAGATTTTCTGGTAAAAAAAGGCGTAAACAGTGCTATCATCAACCTTGGCGGCAACGTCCTCTGCATCGGCTCAAAGCCCAACGGCACTCCCTTCAAGATCGGCATCCAGAAGCCTTTTGCAGACCGCAATGAAACAGAGGCTGTTATGGATATCGCCGGAAAATCCGTTGTATCCTCTGGGATTTATGAGAGGTGCTTTAAGCAGGGCGGTAAATTATATCATCATATCCTGAATCCCCAAACCGGCTATCCTTATGATAACGGCCTGATTTCTGTGACGATCATCTCCGACCAGTCTGTGAACGGCGATGCCTTAAGCACCACCTGTTTCGCCCTTGGCCTGAAAGACGGGCTGAAATTTGCAGAGAAAAAAGGCGTGCAGGCTGTATTTATCACAGAGGATTATGAGCTGCATTATACGGACGGATTCCAGGATGAGATCAATGTCACTGATGTGGAATCCTGAACCATGAAATCTTTTTCAGTAACAACCAAAAACCTTACGGATAGACCATATTTGTCACATAAGTCTGCGGATAATCTTTCAGAAGATTTGCCATTGCTGTCTGTGTCTGTGTCGTTGAAAATGGCTAGGATGGGCCGTTCCACAGACATTCATAATCTGCCTCCGTACCGTGGATGTCTCTGTTCCGCAGTTGTAGGGCCACAGGGGGGGGGGAGGCAAAACCTTCCGGATTCACAATCTGCTCCCAAGCTTCTTCATATCCCTTATCCGGAAGTTCAAAACACCATGGGATAAATCCGAGCAAACAGTGATCTTCTGGAAGCAGATAATGCCGAAGATGGCCTGAAGATCATTCTCAAAGAGCATCCTGACATTATTATCACAGATATGAAAATGCCCGTCATGGACGGAATACAGCTCTAAAAAAAGCCGGAAGAACTTCACATCGACAGCAAAATCAGTGTGATCAGCGGATTCAGCGATTTCAAATATACAAGACTTGCGATCCAGGCTGGTGTTATTGATTACATACTGAAGCCTGTTGATCCCCAGAATTTGAACAATGCGCTTTCAGCCACAATTTCTCAGTTGGAAAGTGAAGCAGGCAAAACTGGGACTTCCGATTCTGCTTCATCACCCGAACCCTGCTCTACATTCACCAGTAGGGTAATCAGTGATGTTTTTGATTATATCAATGCACATTATCTGGAAAATATCTCCCTGGCCGATATTGCAGAATCTTTTTTCTAAGTAAGGAGCATCTGTCCAGATTGTTTTAAAAAAACGTCAGAATCTTTTTTCCTATGCTATGCAGTTAAAGCTCACCGAGGTGAAACGGCTTCTGCAGTCTACGGATATAACTCTCGACGACATTGCCTGGCATCTTGGTTTCAGCAATGGAAATTACTTCAGCAAGGTTTTTAAAAAGAACTGTCAGATGTTTCCCAGTGAATACCTGAACGTACAGCTATAGTTCTTCAGAAAACTTTTCTCCGATAAAAAGTAGCTGTAACTGAGCGTATTCGTTCAGTTACAGCCACTTTATTCAATATTATTATATTCAGTTATTGATCATATCCGGCCAGGAAAGAATCTCTGCAGAAATCTTCTCTTCATAATCTCCGTCAATGTCCTCACTTCTTCCAGCCGCATAAATATTGGTCTCGGCACCCCAACCGTTGTCCTCGTATTCCCATACATGGAATTTCAGTCCACGGAACATGAAATCCAGACTTCCACAACCATCTTCCTCTGTGTATTCGAATTTGATATTTTTTTTGTTCAGAGCATCCTGTACTTTCTGTAAACGCATATAATATCGCTCCTTCCACGCCGAAAATCTTCCTTTATACACAAAGTATAACATGTTGTGATTTTTGATACAAGTCAAGGATGAAAGTGCCTGTGAGCTGCAGATAGCTCAGGCCCAGTAGAGTCTCATTCCAAACTCATGGCTCATACGGTCCGGATGCCCATCAACTCTTGAAAGCAAAGTACAGATATCCTGATAGGTATTCTTTGCCATACATTTACCGCTATTATCAGAAAGAATTAGTGTAAGGTTCCACTTCTTGCCTTTTCCGTATTCTTTCTCAAAGGTTTTTACCATGACACGGCTGTCTGCCGGAACTTCTGCTTTAACACTTCCCTTTTCCACCAGTTCTCCGTTCAATGTTTCTGTAATGATCCATGTAAGTTCACACTCTCCCAAAGCTCCATCTGTATCATTTACAATATACAGACTGTCCAGATGGTCTTTGTGCTTTGCAAAAACACCCACTGGTGCGTTGCTTTCCAGTATAGCCTGAAGACCCTTTTTGGGAATTCCCCACCAGTCATATAAACCGTAGAAGCTCTGAGGACACAGGTCGATAAACATAAACTGTACATATCCTGAGCAAGGTTCATATTTCTGGATCCTGTAATGCTCTGTATAATATTTCAGAAGCTTATACTGATATTCCTGGATCTTCGGGATATCATCCACCAGTTTTTCCAGACGATGATATACCGCCGGAACAGTTTTCAGATTTTCACTGCTGCCCGGTGCATCAAATCCGTACTCTGTATTCAGCTTTTCTGTCTGCTCATAAATATCTGCATATTCTCCACCGCTTAAAGAACCCAGATAATTGTGGCTGTCCCCGCTAAGCGGATCATCTTCGCAGAAAGAACCCTTGATGATCGGTCTGCCCGGATCCATCTTCTGTACCTCCCTATACAGAGCAGGTCCCGGATTTTCCTCCATAAATCTCCTTCTCACATTTCCATCCGGATCAACACATCCCGGTTCATTCATAATGATCCAGCAGATCAGAGACGGATGATGCTTCAGAAGTTTCACATTTTCTCTGTAAACATCTGCAAATCTCTGCGCCCATTCATCTGTTGAAGGATGCGTCCAATTGTACTCCGAATCCTGAAGAACTGCAATTCCCAGCTCGTCACACAGATCATAAAAAACTTCCTGCTCTGTGTGGACATGTACTCGTACCAGGTTAAAACCTGCCGCCTTTACATTAAGAAGATCTCTCAGGTACCGTTCCCTTGTCATTGCGGAAATATAACAATCCGGAAAATAAGAGGTTCCTCTTATATACAGCTTCCTGTTATTAAGCCAGAATCTTGTTATTTTTTCATTACGCTCAATCTGAATGTCCCGGAAAGCAAAATTCGTTGTTCTGCTGCTCAGTATGTCTTTTCCCCTGCTTAACGTAAGTTCTGCCTGATACATCCAGGGATAACCATGATCCCATGTGGACCACAGTCTGACATCTTCCACTTTAAGCTCACATTTAAAGCCTGTCTCTGCTTTCTCTGCCATTATCTGAACAGTTTTTTCTGCCTTTATAAGACCGGACTCTTTTTCCCGGATCCTTACATTAAAATCATATGTCTCCCCGGATTTCAGACCTCGCGCTTCAGTTTCCACATATACGTCTGCTTTCTTTCCATCTGGATCCAGTTCATACTTCAGATCTGTCTGATCTTCCAGAACACCTTCTTCTGTCAGGATCAGTTCCACTTTTCCGTAGATTCCTACAGGATTTACATCTCTCTGGATAAATGTATCAGAATGTTCGTAGGTACCTTTTACCATATTTCTTTTTACCAGGGTGGTTCTGGAATCCTGTGCATCCAGCTCCACCTCATCATCCCATGGAGAACTTACCTTTACAATGAGATAATTTTTCTTTCCAAAAACAAGCTTATCTTTTACATTAAAGGAAAATGGAGCGGAATATCCTTCATGCTCTCCAAGAAATTCTCCGTTAAGCCATACTTTTCCATAATAATCCACATTGGTAAATTTAAGGACAGCATCCGTAACTTTCTGATCCGGAACTTCAAACTCTGTTTTGTACCACCAGGGTGCCTGATTGAAATATCTCAGTTCACGCCCGAAATATGGCTGTCTGGCATAGATAAGCTGCAGATGTTTCAGTTCCTCCAGTTCCTCCCATTCAGACACCTGGGAACCTACGGAAGTATCTGCTTCCCTGGCAGCATAAAGCCCGATCTTTTCCCCTGTATCATGAACATCCTGCAAAATTTTCCATCCTTGTTTCAATTCAATCCTTGTTTCCATTTCAGCCTCCTAACTCTTGACCGCACCTGCAGCCATACCTTCGATTATGTTCCTGTTAAGAATAAAATACACGATCAGTGTAGGCAGGATCGATATTACGATCGCCGCAAATGTACTTCCCCAGTCCACTCTTCCGAACTGCCCCACAAAGTCATTCAGGCCAATTGGCAGAGTTTTCATATCAGAAGATGAGATAAACGTATTGGCATAGGTAAATTCATTCCATACAAAAACAAAATTGTATGTAAGAACTGTCATTGTAGTATTTTTAGCCATAGGTACCACGATCTTGCGGAATGTGGTTCCCATTGTGGCACCGTCAATAACTGCCGCTTCCAGAAGAGAATCCGGCATAAATTTAAAAAATCCGGTGTAAAGATAGATACACATTGGAAGTCCGAACCCGATCTGCGGAAGCACCAGTGCCCAGTATGTATTTCTCAGTCCGATCCTGTTATAAATCTGGAACATGGGTACAAGGCAGGAAAAAATAGGCACCATCATTCCAAACAGGAAAAATGCCATCAGTGCATTGGCATATTTTACCTTTACCTTACTGATCACAAATGCAACCGGGCATCCCAGGACTACGATGCCAAGAAGTGTGAGAACTGCCACAACCGTACTGTTAAGAAAATATCTTGGAATGGATGAGATCGTCAGTGCGCTGATATAGTTTCCAAGATAAAATCCTGATGGCAGGGCATACTGTGCAGTATATGTCATTTCATCCGGTGTTTTCAGACTGGAGCAGATAACCCAGAAAATAGGGTAGACCTGTATCATGACAAAAATAAGGATCACTACATAGAACACAGCACGAATAGGTATATTTTTTCTTGATTTTATCATTCTGACCCATCTCCTTTCGCCGATCCCAGGCATTTCTGTATAATCCCTACTGCTACCAGACATTCAATGACCAGAAAAACGGACAATGTACTTCCATAGCCAAAGTCAGCCGAATTAAAAGCGGTTTTATACATATAAGTTGCCACCATCTCTGTTGATCTGGATTTATTGTCAAGAATATAGAATACATCAAAGGTTTTCAGACAACCATTTACAAGCATTACAATGACAATGCTGAATATATTTTTCACCAGTGGAAGCTTTATGTAACGATACTGTTGAAAAACATTGCAGCCATCCATTGTAGATGCCTCGATCACATCCTTTGATATGGATACAAATGCGGAATAAAAAATGATCATGTACAGACCACAGTATTTATATCCATCGATCAGGGTTATGGTAATCAGCGCTGTATGGGAATTTGCCAGCAAAGCGATAGGTTCCATTCCCAGTTTTTCCATCACATAGCAAACCAGGCCCTGGGGCTGGACAGAAAGCATTTTGGAAAAAATCTGGCAGATCGCCATAGATGAAATGATACATGGAATAAAATAAATAACCCGCAGAATATTTCCACCTTTGGAAATATGTGTAAGCAAAATTGCCAGGATCAGTCCTGCACATAACTGGAACAAACTTCCCAATACAACAAATTTAAGATTATTTACAACAGCCTCACGAAATGTCTCATCCTGAAACATCCTCACATAATTTTCCAGTCCGATAAACTTCATATCACCGATTCCATTCCAGGAAAAAAGGCTGTAACCCATTGACCACAGAATTGGGATGATAACAGTAAGAATATATACGAACAGTGCAGGAAGAACAAACGGTAAAGGCTGGATTTTATTTCTGGGCTTCATATCCTCTCCCCTTTCATACGCAGATGCAGATAAAATTCCGCATCTGCGTATTCTCTCAGTTATTCTTCAGTGTCAAAATAATCAGATGCATACTGTTCTACAGCTTTGTCCATGTTTTCACAGAACTCTTCAGGTGTTGATTCTCCCATTCCAAGGCTTGCCAACTCTTTTCTGTAAACCTCGTTTGTAGAAGGATCCAGACGAACATCCCAGCACTGGGCAAAAGTGCCGCAGTTCTCAAGATCGCTTAAAATCTGCTGTGTAAGCTCCGGCAGCTTCTCCGGGTCACTTGGCATCATGGATGGAAGCATATTGAACTCATACATTGCCGTATCAGCAAAATTATCCCATACATAACTGATGAAATCTTTCATCTCATCACTCATGGAATCCTTGAGAATGGCAGTTCCGATTCCACAATTCGCATAGTAATCATTTTCTCCCGTAGCGGTTCCCTCGCTGTCTACAGGAAGCTTGAACATGGAAATGTCATCTTTAAGATTTCCCTCATCATCTACAAGATCCGGTGTATCCCATGTTCCGGTGTATAACATTGCCGCACCATTGTTCAGAAACAGATCCATCTGTGCGGTAGTATCTGAACTTGTCCATCCTTCACTGAAATACTGGGCTATATCCTGTGTATACTGGGCTGTTGCGATACCTGTCTCAGAATTAAATTTTTCTTTTCCCATTCTTGCATTGTCAATGAAGTCATTTCCTTCCAGTCTGAAAGCCTTAAATGCAGGATAACGCATGATCATGTCGTAATTTCCTGCGGATATCGGGGTCATTCCCGCATCTTTCAGCTTCTTGCACACATCCAGGAGGTCTTCCAGTGTCTGAGGTGTTTCAGTAATTCCGGCTTTTTCAAACATGTCTTTGTGATACCAGAAATACTCTACATTTCCCTGCCAGGTCATAAGGTAATTGCTTCCGTCACTGAGTTTCGGATAATTCAGTGCAATATCAAAGAACTTGTCTTTGATACCCAGTTCATCATAAAGGTCATCCACACTGTAGATCAGATCCTTTTTGCAAAGTCCTTCAAAAAATGCCTCCGGATCTGCGTCAAACCAGTCCGGCAGCTCATTGCTGGATGCAAGGATCTTGATCTTCTGAAGATATGTTTCTCTGTCTGCAATAGACTCTACATTGAATTCAAAATCCGGGTGATCTTTTTTATAATCTTCTGCAAGCTTCTTCAATGTTTTCAGTGCCGCATCTGTTTCGCCCCTGGCACTGATATAATTGATCACAAGTGGTTCGGAATCCTCTTTTTTATCTGCCCACACATTCATCATGCTGAATGAAGAGAGACACATCATTGTGGCAAGTGTAGCAGCCATCACTTTTTTTAATTTCATTTTCGTCCTCCTTTTGGTACATTTCTATTCATCCGGATTGAATATTTTGTTCCGCTTTCCTTATCGATGAGACCATTATATTAAATCCGTCCGGAAAAATACATGGAAAATCTTCGCTGTACCTGGAATATTTTCTCCAATCTTTCCCCCACACTTGTGAGAATTTTTCCCTTATTATATAATGTAGCCAATAAAACCAGAGGGGGGATTCCATGATAGAAAATCTGAAAAAAAAGGTGTTTCACTTATTTTTAGGAATCAGTCTGAAACGCAGGCTTTTTATTACATATCTGCTGCTCAGTTCTCTGATACTCATGCTTACTTCCGTGTTTTTTTATACTGCATCCAAAAAAGTACTGATCAAGCGTGCCGCACTTTCCAGTCAGCAGCAGCTATCCCTGATCACCAGCAACCTTGGAGAAAAGATCGATAATATATCAAACTATGCCATCACCCTTTCCATCAACAGCAATATCGCCGATGTTTTAAAAGAAAATCCCACAGTTCCCGAAAACACACTGGAACATTTTCTGGTAAATTCCGAGCTTACAGACCAGGCCCAGCGTATCATCGGACTTCACAAAAACATCTATGCCTGGGATATCCTGGATACAGAAAACCACTGGTTTCACAGCAGTACCACAGAAACAGATCAGCTTGATTCCATTTTAGGTCCCGAAGTCCTTGACAGCCTTCAGACTAATCTGGCCTTTCAGTTTCTCGGACCCTTCCAGATAAGTGGGGAGCCAACCTTTGTAGCCTTAAAAAGTATTACAAACATTGATAACACCAAATATCTGGGCGCCCTGGTCCTTCTGATCAGAGAAACAAATATTTCCTCTGCATTCCGCGACCTTCCGGACAGCTCTTCCAGGGATTTCTATATTACTGATGAAAATGGACAGATACTTTCCTCTTCTTCATCCGGAGGTATTTATAAAGACTTCTCATCCTATACAAAAATCAGTTCAGAGAATTATAAAACCCTGACAGAAACCGACAGGCAGTTTTTTTCCGTAGACGGCACTGACACTCTTTTTATCTGCAAATCCTATCCTGACCTGAACTGGAATGTGATCAACCTGATTCCTCTGGAAAGCCTGACTCTGGATCATATGGTGATCCTGCACAACATTCTTCTGATCAGCATTGTAGTGTTTATTTTATCTGTATTTTTTTCCATATTATGTACAGGTACTGTCACCGCACCTATACAGAAACTTGTAGAAAAAATGAAATCTGCGTCTGCCGGAAAGCTGAATATTTCTGCCAGTTACTCTTCAAATGATGAACTTGCAGTTCTCTATAACCAGTTTAACCTTATGATGCAGAAGATCCAGACATTACTTAACGATATCTATGAGGAACAAAATGCCAAACAGAAAATGGAAGTACGTCTTTTACAGTCCCAGATCAATCCCCATTTTCTTTATAATACTTTAAACACCATCAAGTCTCTCATAGAACTTGACATGAATGATACTGCAGTAAAAGCAGTGTCTTCCATGTCATCTTTCTACAGAAACTCTCTTTCAAAGGGACAGTTTATCATTCCTCTGCGCCAGGAGCTGCTTCTTACAGAACAGTATCTTTATATCCAGAATCTGCGGTATATGGATTTTGTTGATTACGAGATCACCTATGAGCCGTCCTGGGAGGATCATGGGGCAGAGATACCCAAGCTGACCATACAGCCTGTTGTGGAAAATATTTTTGTCCACGGACTTACCAGCCAGATATGCCATATTCACTTAAATGTTTCTATCAGAAATGGTACCATCTGTATTTCTGTTTCTGATAATGGTTCCGGTATCCCGCCGGAAAAACTTGCCGAACTTAACCGTTCTATCAGAGACTTCAAAACTGCCCGACATTCTTTCGGGCTTCCAAGTATCAACCACAGGATTGCTCTTCTCTACGGTGAGAATTACGGACTCACCATCGAAAGTTCACCTGAAAAGGGAACCACTGTAACCATAGTAATACCTGACAAAAAAATCTGATTGAGGGGGAAATATAAATTGAAAACACTCGTAATTATTGACGATGAAATTTTTTTCAGAAAATCTCTGATCAATTTTCTTGAAAAACAAAACATTTATAACATTGCAGGGGAAGCTAATAACGGACAGGCCGGAATCCAGCTTATTGAAAATGTCAAACCCGATATTGCCCTTGTGGATATATCCATGCCGGTTATGAGCGGTCTGGATATGATTGCAGCTCTTGGAACAGACTGTCATACCAGATTCATCCTTTCCACAGGATACGAAGATTTTGACTATGCCAAAAAAGCCATCTCTCTTCAGGTCCGCGGATACCTCCTGAAGCCACTGGATCACCGGGAGCTTATGGAGACACTCCAGAAAGTAAGTGACGAGATCGATCAGGAAAATTCCAGAAACAGTTATGTGAATAATTATTTTCAGTTCCGCGATCTGTATACACGACAAATGCAGCTTAATTTCTTCCAGAAAGTGATCAGTGGAACAACCATTTCCCCGGATGATCTGGAAAAAATTCCGGTTCATAAAACTTCCGATTATCTTACCATTCTTATGGAGATCCACAATGCCAATCCGGAAATATGGGATGAAAAAGGTGATTTTTCTCTGCTCCACACCATCCTGGAAAATATATGCAGGGAAATCTTACAGCCTGTGTGCAAAGAGCTTATTTACATTGACTATTCTCAGATGAGACAGTATATCATCATGGAAAAAAGCTCTGATTTTTCTTTTACCGATCTGGAACAATCCTGTCTCAGACTTGCCGGGATATATGATAATATCGCACAGATTTCCACTTTTTTCTGCTGTGGAACACCTCATGAAGGCGTGGAAGGAATCCGCTATTCCTATGAAGAGGCTCTTTCTGTTTTTCATAACAGAACTGCGTCTTCTTCCGGATTTCTTTATTTCACGCCCCAGTCCCATTCCGGTGATTTTACATTAAAGCCTCTGGTTTATAATGATATCCTGATCTTTCTGCGCCAGCAAAATTCACCGGCTCTCTGTAAATATATTGATGAATATTTCAACGATATCATCACCAAAAAAATCCATATCCGGCAGACCTGGAGTGTAGCTGCTGCTTTTCTTACTGTACTTGACGGTTTTATCACGGAGTGCAGTCAGCGTGAAACGCTTTTTCCTCTTCTGGAAAACGCCCTGAATACTTACCAGAACTGCCAGAGTGCCCTGCAGTTAAAACAACTGCTCCAGTCTACCTGCAAGGCAGTTCTGGATTCTCTTGCTGATGAAAAAAATCCGCGGAAGTCAGCTCTTGTATCCCAGGTTCAGGAATATATCTGTCTGAATTTTAATCAGCCGGATCTTCGTCTTGAAACCATTGCTTCCCATTTTTTTGTCAATCCCCAGCATCTCTCTACTGTATTCAGTCAGGAATCCGGAGTTACACTTACCTCATATATCAATGTCTGCCGCATGAAAAAAGCCAGACAGTTTCTTCTGGAAGACAGCCCTTCCATTCAAAATGTAGCTTCTTTATGCGGATTTTCTGTTTCCGGAAATATTACGGGATCTCTCCGAAAAATTTCGTATCCCTGACTGAAGAGAATAGTTATTAAAGCGGACATTCAGATTCTGTTGATGTTTTTATTTCTTTAAAGTGTAACGATCCACCACTTTATCTTGTTAAAATAATGTTTTATTTTAACATATGTTTTATGCAAAATGCAAGTTCTTTTTATTGTGCAATATCGAGGAATGTGTTAAGATAAAACTTGCGACTTTATACAAATAGCAGTTTACCAAACTGCAACAATGAGGTGAGTTATGAAAGAAAGAGAAAAACTTGGATCCCGTCTGGGATTCATTCTGATTTCTGCTGGCTGTGCCATCGGAATCGGAAACGTCTGGAAATTCCCTTACATGGCCGGACAGGGCGGTGGCGGCACATTCGTACTGTTTTACCTGATCTTCCTGGCCCTTCTTGGACTTCCTGTTATGACTATGGAGTTTTCTGTTGGACGTGCCAGCCAGAAGAGTCCTGTCAAAGCATATTACGCACTGGAAAAACCAGGACAGAAATGGCACATCCATGGATATATCACTCTGATCGGATGTTATCTCCTGATGATGTTTTACACCACTGTTACAGGCTGGATGCTGAATTACTTCTATATGACAGCCACCGGTAAATTCCAGGGACTTGATTCCGACGGTGTTGCAGGACAGTTTACCAACATGCTTGGCCAGCCCGTTACTATGGGATTCTGGATGATCGTTGTTGTTATTGCAGGTGTTTTTGTCTGCTCCCGCGGTCTTCAGAACGGCCTTGAAAAAGTTACCAAGGTTATGATGATCTCTCTTCTGGTGATCATGGTTGTTCTTGCCATCAACAGTTTTACCATGGATGGTGCCAAAGAGGGACTGAAATTCTACCTGATCCCGGATTTCGAGCGTATGAAAGAAATCGGTATTATTTCTACCATTACCGGTGCTATGAACCAGGCATTCTTTACTCTCAGCCTTGGTATCGGTGCTATGGCTATCTTCGGAAGCTACATCGGAAAAGATCATGCACTGCTTGGTGAATCCATGAATATTGCGCTTCTGGATACTTTTGTTGCGATCACCTCCGGACTTATTATTTTCCCGGCATGTTTCACATTCAATGTTGACCAGACTTCCGGACCGAGCCTGATCTTCATCACACTGCCGAATATTTTCAACCACATTCCGCTTGGAAGACTGTGGGGAAGCCTGTTCTTCATCTTTATGTCATTTGCAGCTTTCTCTACCATCCTGGCTGTATTTGAAAATATTATTTCCTGCGGTATGGAGCTTACCGGCTGGAGCCGAAAAAAATCCAGTCTTGTAAATGCCATCGCCATCATCCTTCTGTCTCTGCCATGCGTACTTGGATACAATGTATGGTCCTGGGACTGGCTCAAGGTATTCGGCGGCGCAATTCTCGACCTTGAAGATTTTCTGGTAAGCAACATTCTGCTCCCGCTTGGTTCTCTTGTATACCTGCTTTTCTGTGTTTCCAAACGGGGCTGGGGCTGGGAAAACTTCACAAAAGAAGCCAACACCGGAAAAGGCATGAAGATCCGGAAATGGATGCGCGGATACATCACTTATATCCTGCCGCTGATCATTCTGTTTATCTTCTTCTTTGGTCTGTACGATAAGTTTTTTGCATAAAATAAAACTTTAAATAAAACACCCCTGACGGATATCGTATGTGATTTACACACGCGATTTCCATCGGGGGTGTTTTTGTTGAGTCAGGCGGATATTCACAGCCTACATTCTTCCCGATACAAGCAAGTCCCCTCACCGCGTATTGCTTTTCGTAATTGAAGCAGGGAACTTACTTGATTCAGTTAAGAATTTTACCTGCCTAGCAGCTCCAGTACTTCCTCTCTGCTGATCAAAGCCTGGCCGATTCCCTCGCCGCTTAAGATCTCATCAGCCAGTTCCCGTTTTCTTTCCTGAAGAGCCCGGATTCGTTCTTCTATGGTGTCTTTCATAAAGAGGCGGTAGACACTGACAACGTTCTGCTGACCGATGCGGTGGGCACGGTCTGTTGCCTGATTCTGCACAGCAAGATTCCACCATGGATCGTAGTGGATCACAATATCAGCTGCCGTAAGATTCAGGCCTGTTCCTCCTGCTTTCAGAGAAATGCAGAAAACAGAAGTATCGTCCTCATTAAATGCCTGTACCATCTGCGCACGTTTTTCCTTGGAAGTAGCCCCCGTCAGCATATAAAAAGAAATCTTTGCTTTTTTCAGACGGACAGCCAGCACATCCAGCATGGTAGTAAACTGGGAAAACAACAGGAGCTTATGTCCGCCATTCACCGCATTCTGAACCAACTCCATGCACATCTCCAGCTTGGAAGAATTCCCTTTGTATCCTTCATATACCAGTCCCGGATAACAGCAGATCTGCCGCAGCCTCGTGATCTCTGCAAGGATCTGCAGTTTAGAAGTGCGAAACTCCGCATCCGACTGCATCCCAAGCATCAGGCGAAGCCGTTCCGTATGGGCCTCATACAGCTCCTTCTGCTCGCTTTCCAACGGGGAAAACATATCTTTTTCCAGCTTATCCGGAAGATCCTTCAGCACATCCCTCTTCAATCTCCGCAGCACAAAAGGACGGATTATTTTCTGCAGACGCTCCATCGCATCGGAATTGCTGTACTGCACAGCTGGAAGCTCTATTTCCTTGCGGAATTTCTCATAAGAATACAAAAATCCCGGCATCAGAAAATCAAAAATACTCCACAGCTCACTGAGCCTGTTCTCCACCGGTGTACCGGTCAGCGCAAGCCTGAATTCCGACCGGATCTCCTTCACAGCCTTTGCCACCTGAGTTCCGTGATTCTTGATATACTGCGCCTCATCAATGATCTGCACAGCAAAATCCAGGTTCTGATAAGCCTTCAGATCCCGTTTCAGAAGGTCATAGGAAGTGATCAGAACCTCCCGTTCTCCCGCATTTTTGATCAGTGCTTTCCTCTCCTTCACATCACCAGTCACAACGGTAGCCGGAAGTCCCGGCGCAAAACGTTCGATCTCGTTCATCCAGTTAAACACCAGCGAAGCAGGCGTTATCACAAGGGCACGTCTGTTTTCTCCCGGCGCAGATTTCTGAAATTCTGACCAGAGAAATGTGATCACTTGGAGGGTTTTTCCAAGTCCCATATCATCTGCCAGGATCCCTCCAAACTGATTATGCTTCAAAGTTTTGATCCAGTAAAAGCCCTCTTTCTGATAGCCCCGGAGGATTTTTTCCTGCTCCCTGGGAATCTGAAATTTATGTTCTTCCATTGTCTGCATGTTCCGGATCAACGCACGAAAGGCATTGTCCTTCTCTACCTTGATCAGATCGCCGCCCTTCAGCTGACTGTCCAGATACATAGCACGATAGGCCGGAACCTGAGTCTTTCCTTTTTTCAGTTCACGATCACTGATCTGCAGTCCATTTTTCAGAGCAGAAAGCTCCCTGAGCTGACCATCGGAAACATCCAGAAAGCTGCCATCCTTCAGGCGGAAATATTTTTTCCTGCGATCGTACCTGGAAAGAATATCAAAAAGCTGCGCCTGATCCATCCCCTCCACATCCAGATCCAGGTTCAGAAGTCCGGCTGACAGAGAAACGCCAAGACGGATGTTTGGCAGCTTTGTCACCCGCATCTGTTTGATGGACTGGGAAATATAGACAGCTGCAACTTTCTGCATGGCGGGGATCCCTTCAGTAAGAAGCTGGTAGAGCTTTTCTTCGGAAGCTTTCACACTGTCGGGCTTCCCTGAACCTTCCCTGCACAAAGATTCCAGTTCCTCGGCACGACAATCCAATGCCAGCTCCATCCGCTGGTCATCATATCCGTTAAAATATTTTGACAGCAGCGCAAACACACCAAGCTCTCCCGGAATATCCCTGGTGCGGGCAGACACATCTCGGTCAAAAACCGAAAATTTATCCTTCCCGTAAACAGAAAATGCCTTACAGGTGATCCAGTCACGCTCTGGTGCATCCAGATAGATCTCATATGCAGCCTTGTAGCATTCAAGACCTGTTTCTTCCGGGAAATCCCTGAGATCACAGTGAAAAAATTTTTTCAGGGAAGGAAGCAGCTCACGCACAAACGCAGGCACATCCGGTTCATCAATAAAGCCTCGGCCTGCAGGAAGCCGCTCCAGACAGGCAACAAATTCCTCCACTGCTCCAAGCTCCTGCCTGGAAACCAGATATACCTTCGCATTATCAAAATACATATGATACCGTATGCCTATCACACTGTATACCGGCGCGATCTCAAGAGATAACCCCTGATCCTTCTTCCGGATCATCAGCGTCCTGTCCGGAATTTCTCTGACAGAATGCCATGTTGTCTCCGGATCATTGTTCATTTTGAACTTGAAACTTTTTTCGCCAAGTATAAGAAGCAAATCCTCAAGTTCTTTTCTGTCAACGGTAAGATCCCTCACCTTTTCCACAGCTATATTCTTCAGCTGTTCATATCTGGACATGTAAGTGCCGTGATGATTCTCGACCCATTCCCGGATAAAGGCCAGCACGCTTCTGGCTCCTTCTGAAAAGGCTTCATCGGAATGGATAAATTCCAGATTTTTTCCATAAGAAACCTTCTCATTATGATCCAGATTCCACACAAAGGCCAACACATCCTTGAGGATATATTTTTTCTCACAGCCAACGCGGAATTCCACGGTAAAACAATTTCTCACAGAATTAAATTTCAGGCAGGTTTCCAGCTCCACCCTACCAAAATACGGATCCCCGGAAAACGGAAGCATACGGCTGTATAGCTGGCGATTAAGGAGGCTTTTCAGCTCAACGGTGGTTTTCGTTGCAGGCTGCCCTGGTCCGGATAAAGCAGCCGGAAATGCTGTTCCGCTGAATAACTCTGCCTGCTTCTGTTCCTCATCCTGCTGTCTGCGGATTTCCACACGCTCATAGGCCTTACGGTCTCCATATTCCAGAAGCACTGCCACGCAATGCTTACAGATCCCGGAATAGCTGCGAAAAGCCGGGCAGTCACAGTATGCTTCTTTTATGCGGTCCGCTTCTGTATCATACTGAAAGCCTGTATTGTATACATTACGCCCACTTTCCTTCACTGCTGCAGATATTTTATCCACAGCTCCTTCCGACTTAATATCCAGCGACTGGATCCTCTTTCCGGTACGGTAAATATCAAGACCTCTCTGATATGCCGTTGTATTACAGAGTGCCCGTATGGCTGTTCGTTTAAGCATGTATCTTTCCCTTCTTTTCTTATCGCATTTCTTCCATTATAAAAGGAGACCTGCACTGTGACAAGTCTCCTTATAGTACTCATTGATATCTCATTCCTGATCTGCCTATAGCATTTCCATAAAATCCCGCATCAGGTTCAGCTGCTCTGAAATGAATTGCTGCATCAGACGTTCCCGTCATACGTTGGTACAGATAACTTTCTCAGCAGGCTTTCCTTCTTACTTCATCCTCTTTCCTCTCTTCTCCGACTTCTGTCATCAGATACGGATCAAGAACCTCTTCCAGCTCTTTCTCCTTCATGAGTCCCTGTTCCAGAACAAGCTCACGGACGGATTTTCCTGTTTTTACAGCTGTTTTTGCAATGGCTGCAGATGCCTTGTATCCGATATGCGGGCAAAGAGCTGTTGCAATTCCTGCACTGCTTTCCATCAGGTCTTTGCAGTGTTTGCGGTTTGCGGTGATTCCTGTGATGCAGTTTACGATCAATGTATCCACTGCTTTTCCCAGAGTCGTAATGGATTCAAAAAGATTACAAAATACAACCGGCTCAAAAGCATTCAGCTCCAGCTGTCCGGCTTCTGCCGCCATGGTAATGGTGGTATCATGTCCTACGATGTGGAAAGCAACCTGGCTTACTACCTCCGGAATGACCGGATTTACCTTACCTGGCATGATGGAAGACCCATTCTGCTTTGCTGGAAGATTGATCTCCCCAAATCCGGTTTTCGGGCCGGAAGACATCAGTCGAAGATCGTTGCACATCTTGGAAAGATCCACCGCACAGGTTTTTACTACACCGGATACGGCAACAAAGCCGTCCAGATTTTCTGTTGCGTCAAAAAGGTCCTCGGCCTGTTTCAACGGATAACCTGTAAGCTTTTCCAGATTTGGCACAATCTTATAAAAATAAGAATCGGAAACATTGATAGCAGTTCCCACTGCAGTTCCTCCAAGGTTTACGGTGTACATTTCCCTGTGAGCCTTTTCGATACGTTTCCTGTCTCTGGAAACCATGGACGCATAACCGTGGAACACCTGACCAAGACGGATCGGAACTGCATCCTGAAGCTGTGTACGTCCCATAGTGATCACGTCATCGAACTCCTCTGCCTTTTTTGCAAGCTCCTTCTCAAGTCTTACCAGTGCTTTTTCCAGAGGTGCAAGAAGATCCAGAACGGTAAGCTTACCGGCCGTCGGAATCACATCATTGGTGGACTGCGCCATGTTTACGTGATCATTTGGATGGACCATTTTATAGCTACCCTTCGGACATCCGAGGATCTCACCGGCTCTGTTTGCGATCACCTCATTCATATTCATATTTGCGCTGGTTCCGGCACCACCCTGAATGGCATCTACGATAAATTCCTCAGCCAATTTTCCTGCGATCACTTCATCACAGGCTCTAACAATGGCGTCTGCCTTATCCTCCGGAAGAAGCCCTGCATTACTATTAGTGATAGCTGCTGCTTTTTTAATCTGTGCCAGGTTCCTGATAAATACCGGATGAAGCTTTGTACCTGTAATAGGAAAATTCTGTTTTGCCCTTAAAGCCTGAACTCCGTAATAAGCCTCTGCAGGCACTTCCATAGTTCCGATCGAATCTGCTTCCAGTCTTGTTTCTGTTGTCATTTTATCATCCCTCTTCTTTCTTCTGATCCTGTGCACATCTGATTTGCTCCGCCCTCTGATCTCATTTTTTCAGTCCGACGGATATTCGCTGTTTACAAATCATTCTGTTATTTTCATTTTTATCAGCAGCTGTTTTTCTGATGCCTAAGAAGCTAACACTTTCTTTGTAGCTTGTAAATACTTTTAATGGAAAACCACGATTATCCGTGTTTTTCAATAGTTTACATTAATCTTTTTAAGAATTTCTTTTATTTTTCTTATTTTTATTAAGTCGTTTCTTGTGTTGTGATAACACACGCAGTATAATCAATACAGAAATACCTATTTTCAATCCACTTCCCTACGCAGCTCTGTACCAGTTACAAATAACATTTTTTTCATTGAAAGGAGACATTCTACATGGAACACAAACTCGACAACATCGACCGAAAAATCATCGAAATGCTTCAGAAAAACGCCCGCACTCCGGTAAAGGAAATCGCAAAGGAAGTCTTCCTTTCCTCCCCCGCTGTCTCCGCCAGGATCGAACACCTCGAAAAAAACGGGCTGATCACAGGCTACCATGCCCAGATCAACCCGGTATTTCTCGGTTATCATATAAAAGCATTCATCAACCTGGAAGTAGAACCCAACCAAAAAAAAGACTTCTATCCCTTCATCCAGTCCATCCCAAACGTCATCGAATGCAACTGCGTCACCGGCGATTACTCCATGCTCATCGAAGTAGCCTTCCGCTCCACCATGGAACTGGACCACTTCATCAACGAACTCCAGCAGTTCGGCCGCACCAAAACACAGATCGTATTCTCCACCAGCGTAGAACACAGAGATCTGCCGGTGGAGTAACCACCCTCCCCTGCCGCCTTGAAAAACCAGCCCGTGAGGCGTGTGCTGCCTGTCGCCGGACTCTGCAGGAGGGGAGCTGATTCTTGGCTGGCGGAAATCTGCGTTGTTTTTCAAAAGTCCGCTGTCTGAGCGGCTGCAAGACGCGAGTTCGGACTTTTGGAAAACGGTTTTAGCAGAATTCCGGCAGCCTAGAAGCCAGCCCCCGACGAAGCCCCGGCGACAGGCAGCACACGCCTCACGGGCGTCCGTATTTCAACAAAAAAAGAACAGCAATGAACCTCAAATCCACCACTGCTCTCCATTCATTTCCTAAATCACTTTCCCATCAAAGCAACAATCTTCTCCTTCAGCTCCCGCGCATTCTTCTTCGGATCCTCCGCCTTCATGATCGCAGAAACAACCGCCATACCACTCATGCCTGCGCCCTCAAGCACATCCATATTCCCGGCATTCAATCCCCCGATCGCAACCGCCGGAATCGGAACCGCCTCACAGATATCCTTCAACGTAGAAACCTTGGTAAGGATCGTCACAACCTTAGTAGTAGTAGGATAAATCGCCCCCACACCAAGATAATCCGCACCATCCTCATAAGCCTTCACAGCAGCCTCCACCGTCTTGGCAGTAGCCCCCACGATCTTATCCGGTCCCATCAGCTTCCTTGCCACAGCAACCGGAATATCAGAAGCTCCAACATGCACACCAGCCGCATCACAGGCCAGCGCCACATCCACACGATCATCAATGATCAGCGGCACATTGTAACGATCTGTGATCTCCTTCACCTTAAAAGCCTTATCCAGATACTCCCGTCCACCCTTATTCTTCTCGCGAAGCTGGACCAGAGTCACACCACCCTTACAAGCCTCCTCAACCGTACGGAGCAAAGACTCCTCCGTATGATAAGAACTATCCGTCACCAGATACAACGTTACATCCAAATCTTTTCTATCCATCCTAATCCCCTCTTTTTCAGTACATTTCAATCTTCAACAGATCCAGCAGCTGTCGATCCGAAAGCCCATAGATCTCATCCAGCAGATTTACCTGAAAGCTTCCCGGACCGCGGGAAATCTTCTCCGCTTCCTCGCCGGCGATACCCATAAGTGCAGTACCAAGCACTGCCGCAGCCAGATAATTCCCGGATCTCCCATTTAATTCCGTCTCAACGCCAGACCAGACACCTGCCTCTATACTATCCGTCATTTCTTTCGCAATATTATCTTCGCACCCCGGCAAAAACGCCGCAGTCAGTGCACCGACCATACAGCCGGTTCCTGTGATCCCGGACAGCGCCGCACTGCCATTTTGTACCAAAACAACCCGTTCACCATCCGTAACAAAATCCTGTTTCCCGGTAGCCAGCACGATTGCCTGATTATTTCTGGAAAAAGCCTTAAGCACTTCACTGACTCCATCAATATTTTCCTCAGTCAGAGCATCCTCGACACCCGCATCGATTCCGATCGCATGAGACGGCAGCCCGGAAACAGCCAGAAGCTCTGACATATTTCCCTTCAGCACTGCCGGATGACCGATCCTTAAAAGCTCCCGTGCCAGATCCAGCCTGAGATCACTGCATGCAACCCCTACCAGGTCCAGAAGAACCGGAATCTTATTTTCCATCGCTGTTCTCATAGAACGCTTCATTGACTCGATCCTGGCATCGGTAATATTCCCGAGATTCAGCATCAGCGCACCAGCCGATGCCGTAATACCTGTCACCTCTGCCGGATGCTCCGCCATGATCGGCCTTGCACCTACTGCAAGGACCACGTTGGCACAGTCATGGATCGAGATCGGATTGGTGATGCAATGGATCAGCGGCTTTTCTTCTTTAATTCGCTTTCGCAGTTGTAAAATTCTTTGTCTCATATGTTTTTGAACCCAAAGCTGCCTGGAATTTCACCAGAAGACCTGCTTTACTCAGAGCCTTCAGGAAAATATAGGCAACACATCCTCCCATTGTGGTTGCTGCAAGGAACATCGGCGTATAATAAAATGCTGTCAGTCCGCCTCTTCCCATCAGGAATGCCATCACCGGATAAGAAACCATGGATCCGATGATACCCGTTCCAAAGATCTCACCGATCACCGCGCAGATGATCTTGCCTTTGGAAAGTCTGTAGAACACACCTGAAAGGAATGCGCCAAATACTGCACCGGTCAGTGCAAGTGGCGGGATTCCCATGAACATCATACGGATCACGCCGATCATGGTCGCACAGAGAAGGGAATACCACGGTCCCATCAGAACCGAGCATACGATATTGACAAGATGCGCCGTGGGGCACATTCCCTCAATCCTCAGGATCGGTGAAATAACGACACCGATCGCAACCATCATTGCCAGCATTACCATACGAAGCGTGTGCATCCTTTGTTTTTCCATAGTGTTTTTCCTCCCTGAAATATCAGGCAGAGCCCTGTCAGATCCGGGCAAAAGCTTCCCGTCTGCTGCAGTCTGCCCTTAGATTTTGGCGGTCGAAGTTCCCTTACTTCCTCTCACTCCGAAAACACGGATTCCCATCGCTTACATGATCCTTCCGGAAAAATCCTCCGGAATATCACTCTCCTGCCAGACATTAAGGCGCTCCCCTTCCTGCCCGCTCTTTCGCAGAAGCTCCACATGCAGTCTCTGTCACTTTCACATCCCCACATTGTCAGACCATTCCAGTTCCATTCCTGCATCCGAAAAGAGCGCATCCCATGGCAAACTCCACGGAGACACGCTCTCAGATCACAATCCCTCCGTTGGCATTACCCAAATCAGGTACGGTCGAAGATCTATCTTCCTCTCAGCCTGTCACACAAGCTCCCGCTGGCTCTTTTCTTTTCTGTTTTTCAATATAGCACACACCTATCCCGTTGTCAAACCTCCACTGCTTATTGCTCTTTGCACTCCCGCCGGAGACTTTACTGTTCACTCCGTTCTCAGCAACACGCTTCGCGATGCACAGAATTTATGCTAATCGCATAAATTCGCGCGGTATGTCTCGGGTTTTCTGTGACCTTCGCTCACAAAAAACACCTCGCGGAATATTACCAGTGAACAGTAACCCGGAAACTTTCCTAATTCAGTTAAACAATTATTTTGGCATAAAAAACTCCCTGCTTCACTACTTTTCATAGTAAAACAGGAAGTATATAAATCTTATTTTGAGATCTCGTCGATCAGACGCAGCTCCTCAGCTGTAAACGGTGCACAGTGGATCGCTTTCACATTATCAAGGATCTGCTGCGGCTTGGAAGCTCCGATCAGAACACTGGTAACTTCCTTATGCTGAAGCAGCCAGCCAAGCGCCATATCAGCCAGCTTCTCTCCACGCTGGGCTGCCAAATCGTTCAGTCTCCGGATCTGATCCAGACGCTCCGGCGTCAGCACACTTTCCTTAAGGAATCTTCCATCTTTGCGGATACGGCTGTCCTCCGGGATCCCGTTCAGGTAACGGTCTGTCAGCTGTCCCTGAGCAAGAGGGCTAAAGGTGATCAGCCCTTTTTTCAAAATGCCGGTGGTTCTCTTGAGACCGTTTTCTTCCACAGTTCTGTCAAAAATGGAATACCGGTTCTGGTTGATCACAAAGGGACATTTCAGATCCTTCAGGATCGCTGCCGCCTGGCTTAAGGTTTTTCCATCATAATTGGAAAGTCCAACATAAAGGGCCTTGCCCTGCTGAACCGCTGTTGCCAGCGCCCCCATAGTCTCCTCAAGCGGAGTCTCCGGGTCCATTCTGTGATGGTAAAAAATATCCACATATTCCAGACCCATGCGCTTCAGGCTCTGGTCAAGGCTCGCCAGAAGATACTTGCGGCTGCCCCAGTTTCCATAAGGGCCCTCCCACATATCATAGCCTGCCTTTGTTGTGATGATCAGCTCATCACGGTATGGCATCAGTTCTTCTTTCAGGATCTTGCCGAAATTCCGTTCCGCACTTCCATAGGCAGGTCCGTAATTATTGGCAAGGTCAAACTGTGTGATACCATTGTCAAAAGCTGTAAAGCACAGCTGCTTCATGTTTTCATAATCAGAAGTATCTCCGAAATTATGCCATAATCCAAGAGACACCTTCGGAAGCATCAGACCGCTTTCACCGCAGCGGTTGTACTCCATAGTTTCGTATCGTTCCTTTGCAGGTGTGTACATAAAAACCTCCCATAATGTAGCATGATTTACATTTTCTGTAACTGCTTTTACTATACTTCACCCACGTTTATCTTGCAAGACGGATCATATTCCAGCTGTGTTTTGCAAAAACTGCTTCCAGTTTTCCGCCGTCCAGCTTTGAGCATTCTGCACTGGCTTTTACAGGAACTACATTCTCGGGCTGCGTCTCTGTATTGACTGCCTGAAGATTATCGTTATTCAGCACGATATGCTCTACGATCTTATATCCCTCAAACTGTCTCAAGTCACAGGAAACTTCCATATCCTCATCCAGACTCTTATTCACTGCAAAGATCGTCAGCGTATCCTTTTCCTCATCCCAGACACACACAGAATCCAGATATGGCGCTTCGCCATAAGTTTTGCTCTCGTATACCGGTGTGAGAACCTGTGTATTAAGGACGGTTCCTCTTCCAAACACACTTGTCAACATATACGGATAAAAGATCGTCTGACGCCATGCGCCTGTATCGGATGTCATGATCGGCGCAATAACATTTACCAGCTGTGCCATGCAGGCGATCTTTACGCGATCTGCATGACGGAGAAGTGTGATCAACATACTTCCCACAAGAAGTGCATCCTCAAAGTTATAAACATCCTCCAGCTGATGGGGCGCCTGTACCCATTTTTCCAGCTTTTTATCCTGTTCATTGCTGTGGTACCATACGTTCCATTCGTCGAAGGAAAGATTGATCTGTTTTTTTCCATGCTTCTTTGCTTTTACAGCATCGCAGATGGAAACCACTCCTGAGATAAAATCATCCATACCCTTGGAGCTTGCCAGAAAATCGGCAGTGTCTCCCGATGCATTTCCATAGTACTGATGCAGGGAAAGATAATCCACCTGATCGTAAGCCTCGTCAAGAACCGTATACTCCCAGGAGCCAAAGGTAGGCATTTCCAGACTGGAGCTTCCGCATGCAACAGTCTCAACCTCCGGATCCATAAATTTCATCAGGCGGGCAGTCTCTGCTGCAACTCTTCCGTACTCTGCCGCAGTTTTATGTCCCATCTGCCATGGACCGTCCATCTCGTTTCCGAGACACCATAATTTGATATCATGCGGCTGTTCATAGCCGTGAGCCTTACGGAGATCACTGTAATAGGTACCACCCTTAAAGTTACAGTATTCCAAAAGATTTTTCGCATCCTCCGGTCCTCTTGTTCCCAGGTTTACTGCCATCATCACATCGCTGCCGGCTTTTCTGGACCAGTCCACAAACTCATTGAGTCCAAACTGGTTTGTCTCGATGACACCCCAGGCCAGCTCCGGTCTGGACGGACGCTGAGTTTTCGGCCCGACACTATCCTCCCAACGGAATCCGGATACAAAATTTCCGCCCGGATAACGAACGATCGGTACCTGAAGCTCCCTTACCAGTTCCAGAGTATCCTTCCGAAATCCCTGCTCATCAGAAAGGGGGCTGCCTTCCTGATAAATCCCCTCATAAACCGCACGTCCGAGATGTTCTATAAAGGAACCATAGATCCTTTTGTCTGTTTTTCCGGTGAGGAAATATTTGTCCACGATGATCTGCGCTTTTTTCATTGTAAAAATCCTCCTGTAAATTATTATTTTCTGCTGCTACTTCATTTAGCTCTGTTTCCGATTCCGCCGTATACCGGCTCTTACGCCTCTGTTTACTCACACACCCTCAGACAGACCGGAAATCAACCGTTTCTATGTTTCATTTTACCATCCTGTTCTATCCATACCAGTGATTATCTTCCGAAACAGTTGACTTTTTTTCCGGTAAGATTTATCGTAAAGACAGTCTTACCAGACGGACGTCCCTCTGTCACTTTACTTTATACTTCCAGACAGAAAGTTCTTTAGAATGCCACAGTCGGATTGTCTGATCTACGTAATGAAAGGAGCGCAGCATTTCCATGGATTTCACCTTAAATTTCTGCGAATACAACCGTTCCAACTCCGATTACGACAGGATTTTCCGGCCGGAGGGAAGCGGAGATTTTCTTTTTCTTTTATTTAAAACACCAATGAAGGTTTATCTGGGCGGTCAGCTTACTGTCACCCGGGATAATGCCTGCATCTTTTATATTCCGGGAAATCCCCAGCATTATCAGGCTGTGCGAAAATTCCGGAACAGTTATGTCCATTTTTCCTGCGGAGAAAACCTGGCAAAACGGTTCGGACTTCCCTGCAACGAAATTTTTTACCCCAGTGACTGCCAGGAGATCGATCACTGTATCCAGAAGCTGCAGCATGAATATCTGAACAGAGAAGTTTTTTCCCGGGACTACGAGTATGCCCTGCTCTGCCAGCTGATGATCACAGCCTCGCGGGAACTCCGCAGTACAGATACAAACAAGTCTTCAGACTCGGAGCTCTGCAGCCTGTTCCAAAAAATCCGTCTGGAAATGCTTACAAATTACGAAAAGCCATGGACAACAGAAAAGCTCTGCGCCATGGCTAATCTCGAAAAAAGTCAGTTTTATTCCTGTTACCGGAATTTTTTTGACAGCACCCCTCATGCTGACCTGAATCTGCTCCGTCTGGAAAAAGCCAAAAATCTGCTCACCAACGAAGCTCTGCCTGTTCAACAGGTGGCTCTGCTGTGCGGATTTTCAAATCTCTCCCACTTCAGCCGGTACTTCCGAAAGAACTGTGGCTGTTCGCCCAGTGAGTGGGCACGCCGCCCCTGACCAAAAGGATATTCACACTCTGCATTCACTGCGCAGGCAACTTGTCTGATCTGATCACCGTGCCGCATTACACTTCTCATAAGCAAACAGTGCCGCACCAAGCGCACCACAAAGCTGTGCCTCATCACAGATATAAAGCTTCGCACCCAGCTTCTCCTCCAGTGCCTGGATGATACCTTTATTTCTGGCAACACCACCGGTCATCATGTATTCCCCCGGATTCTTTTTGCCAAGGCGGGCTGCAAGAGCTCCTACCTTGGAAGCAACAGATACATTCAGACCATGGATGATATCTGCCACGTCCTTATTCTGGGCAACCAGGGAAACTACCTCGGACTCTGCAAATACAGTACACATGCTTGAGATCACTACGTTCTCTTTCCAATCCAGACCACGGGTACTCATCTCCTCCAGGGAAAGTCCAAGAGTACGGGCCATCATTTCCAGGAATCGTCCGGTTCCTGCTGCACATTTATCGTTCATCAGGAAATTTTTTACCGCACCGTTCTCGTCAATGCTGATCGCCTTGATATCCTGACCGCCGATGTCGATAACTGTACGCACATTCGGATTCAGATAATGGGCTCCCTTTGCGTGACAGGTAATCTCTGTGATACTGTCATCACCACTGTCAATATAGGCACGTCCATATCCGGTAGTAACGATACGCACGATATCTTCTTTCCTGATCCCTGCTTTTTCCACGGCCATCTCCAGGCTCTTCTCTGCACTCATCATAGCGCCGCCGCCTGTGGGAATGATCATGGTCGATTTAATTTTTCCGTCTTTATCCAGGATCACAACATCCGTACTTGTGGAACCGCTGTCGATCCCTGCCACATAATAAACTCCTGATTCCATTTTTTTCCTTATCTCCTCACTGATTCCTTTTGATGGGTCCATATCCTCAGAGCCTTCCAGGGTCTCCGCAAAAGCCTGCACTCTGGTAAGGAGCTGTCCTGCACTCTGGCTTGTAAAATCTGTCTCGATCTTCAGAAGCGGAACCTTGATATCACGCTTGATGCTTGCATACTCAAATCCGTAATAGTCGCAGAATTTAATAGTATGATAAATGATCCCCTTCAGGTTCGGATCCAAATACAGCCGGTTTCTTCGGGTGCTGTTGTTCATACGGAAGCAGGGCATCTGGGAAAGAAGTGCATCCGCATAAGCCAGAAACATGGCATCGTCTTCCATTTTTTCCAGTTCCTCACGGATCACTGCAAGACGTCTTCCGCCTGTACAGGTCAGGTTTTCCACATCCATGCGGATATTATCCCGGATCATTTTTTCCAGGACACCGCTGACACGGACACCCAGAACACCGATATACGGCTGGTTATCCACAGTCTCATGGGAAAAAGCATTCAGAAATCCACTTCTGTCGAAGGTTTTCCCCGAAAATTTCTCATAAGCTTTCTTCAGACGGTGGATGCCCTGGGCAAGCTTCACCTTTTCACAGTCGTTATCCTCATGAGGCATGTCCAGCATGTACAGAAATTTACATTTACCGGTACTTTCCACAATGTCGTACACACGGCGCATGGAATCACAGCAGTTAACAAGAACAAGCTGCTCTACCTTTCCCTCCAGCACTGCCTGGATCACAGATTTTCCGAAGCCGCAGAGATTGGCATGGGCGATCTGGTCCGAAAGCTCAAAATTCTCCGGCATTTCCTCAAGAACCGCACATTCCTCGCCAAAGCCCTTAAACAACTCCAGCGGTGTATATTTACAGACGTAATGTATCATGACCGTTTTTCCTCCTTACCTTCTGACAGCATTTCCAGATATGCCTGAAGCCGTGTGGATACCTGGCCGTCACTGGAATTGGCCGGGTTGCAGCCGTCACCGTCCAGGACCATGGTTGGAAGTCCTGCATTTTCCAGAGAATTTTTGATCAGGCTGGAAGCTCCGATGGTTCCCTTGCAGCCCCAATGCGCAAAAAGGATCCCGCCGTCTGCCTCTGTAAGGTTCGCCAGCTCCTGGGCACGCCGGATCCTCTGCTTCACACTTCCGTTGTAAATGCAGTTGACCATTTTTTCCGCAAGGGCCTCATAAGGATCCGAGGCCTGCATCCGCTGAAAACCGTCTGCAACAAAATCACAGGCACGGATATGCACGTTCTGGCTGTAATTAAATACATCCTTTACCGGCTCCTGCAAAAACGGCATCATATGCATCCACAAAATATGAAGACCTTCCCCCTTTGGTGCCTTCTTCACATCCTCAAGAAGCATTTTTGTGTATTTCAGGGATTCCTCTGAACCTGCCAGAAGATGGCACATAAAGATCGCATACAGCTCGTTTGTCAGGGAAGTCACCGGATCGTGATCTTTTCTGAGGGCAAGCTGGCTGCTGTAATAGGAGGCCGCTTCATTGCTGTTGGCAACTGCACGCTGTACCGACTGCTCGGAGATTTTTTTCCCGCCTACATCCTCCAGGAATTTCTTCAGCTCACGGAGCTGATCTGCAACATAGCTGATGGAATCCTGATTTTTTTCATAGGGTACGTCAATATAAAAGCCCGGGATCTGATATTTCTGTTTCAGATAAGGAAACGTCATCATGTTTCCATCGCAGGCAAGGTTTGTGTAGATGGTACATTTGGGCTTCGGTACCAATCCTGTCATGGACGCTCCCAGAAAAACTCTGTGATAGGAGCACATGGTTTCCGGAAAGCCCTCTGATTCCGTCTGTGCCAGAAATGCCTGCTCACATCTGGTTCCGGCGATGAAGCAGGACATTGCCTCCACGGAATACGGAGTGATCCCTGCTGCTGTCAGAAGCTCTCCCGGTACAAAAATGCTCACAAGCGCGGTATCGTCCGGTTTTGCAAGGGCTTTGATAATATTCTGCATGACTACACGGGCTACATACTGTCCCGAAGCCGGAAGCTTCCTGTCAGGAAAAAGCTGCAGACGTTTTTCCTGAAGCCGGTATCCAGTGAGAAGAAGTTTTCGTGCTTTTTCCGGATCCCTGATGGATCTCTCTCCCACCATATCCCCGAATTTCTTTATAATATCCAATCTGTCACATCCTCCGTCAAATCAAAAAATCTATTATAAGTCTGTCAGACGCTTACCCGAAATTTTGTCTCAGACAAAATCCTGTAGCATTATCATCGTCTGGATGGTATAAAGGCTCCACCTGTCAGACCAATATTTTTATTATAAAGATATTTTTTTCAAATGTAAACACGCTAATTTTTACAAATTTGAAGCCTTTTGCACATATCAAAACATCAAAATGCAGATTTTCCACAAAACTCGCATTCCTTTTCGTGGAAAACCTGCATTTGTCTTATCACATTATCTTCTGCTCTATTTTTTCCGTTACTCTGTATCACATCTGATGACGTACCACCTTATATTCATCTCCGGAACGATAATACGGACATTCCTTGTAATCACTGCTCACAAAACGATAATATTCATCCTCATCCAGATTGACATCACAGTAATATTCGTCGCACTCTTCATCATATGTATAGTTTGCACAGTATTCGCAGCTGGTTCCCTTCATATTTATTCTCCTCTCTTTGCAGGAAAGTATTTCTCCCTGCTGTTCTCCTGATTATATAACAAAAAAAGGAAGAATTCCATTACTGAAATCCTCCCTCTTTTTTATATATCAGAACATTCCGTTCACAGTCTTATATTTGTAAAGCATCTCCGCATGGTTCTGCTCTTCCACCTGGATATCTGCCAGAAGCTTCCGCACACCACTGTCTTCAAAAGCAAAAACATCCGAGTTGTATTCTCCGGAAATCAGCTTTTCTGTTCCGATACAGTCTGTTGCAAGAAAAGCATCGTGTTCCTTATCCTCTGAGGACATCACCGATGTGTAAGCAGCCTTGGGCTGGTAATCACGGCCGTCACTGTCATTACAGTTTACCTGTGGAACTGTACCGGAAAGCACCTGGCTCAGGGAATCGTAATGCTCCTGCTCTTTTTTCTGAAGAGTCTGAAATAAGCTTTTAAGCTCCGGATCCCTGGCCTGCTGTGCATATTTTCCATATTTTTCAATGCAGCTTTTTTCCTGTGTCTGAAGATCCTGGATCACTGTGCGCTCTTTTTCCTTTAATATCATTATGATCATCCTTTCTTTTGATAATAATGATAGTATGGTTTGGAAACGCGATTTTATTCATATTTTACGCAGTCAGTATCTCCATCAGTGCTCCATAAAGATCCTTGTCCAGCTCCATGGACTGAAGCTCAGATAAAAGAACCGGCAGCTTCTTTCCTGCTGTGATCAGCTGATATAATCTGTCCTTCAGTACAAAACCGATCTCTGCCTGGTTCAGGAAATCAAAGACACGCTCTTTTGTCTGATTATCTGCCACTTCGCCAGCGAGAATGATCTGCACCTCTGCCGCTGTGTCTGCTTCCACTTCCACACAGATCTTCTGAAGCTTCTCTTCATATTTTACAGCAGCCTCAGTCTCTGCTCCGTTAACCAGAACCTTCACAGTATCTGTTCCTGTTTTTGCAAAATTACAGAACTCCACGGTATAAGCTCTCTTTGCCGGGATCAGCTCTGTTTTTCCCTGTGCGGGATGAATGGTAAACACTCCCTGATCCTTTTCCTTATAATCCATTTCCGTAAATACACAGGCACCATTTTCGTAAGCACAGGTTTCGTTGTCATCCTCATACAATCTGAAGCTTCCGTCAGCACCCGGGAATACCCGGATATTCAGGCTTTCCGGATTCTTTTCCGCCTCTGTTCCACGGATCTCATCGGTCATCACCAGAATACCGCCTGCTTTTGCAAGAACCGGGATACTGTCCAGAGTACGGTACATATCCACCATTCTTCCGCCCTCATAGCGCAGACCTGTTTGACACTCCCCACAGCTAAAGCAGGGGGATTCTTGCTTCTCCCACTACTGCATT